>JAIOHM010000027.1 GCA_019912965.1 Anaerolineae bacterium | reverse complement strand
GGACGGGGTGGGGTGTTTCTTGAAACGCCGCGTGTATATCGGATTCGGGGTGCTGATTAGCCGGACATTGGCAGTGTGGTTATCGTCGTCCCCGGTATGGTTGTCGGACTGGATTTGTCGGACAAAATATATTGCGGCGATTCGGGATGTGCCTGCCGCTGCAATACTTGCTGTTTAGCGGTTGGCGATTCGCTTTTAGCGATTAGGAAATACAGCCTAAAAGCTATTCACAAGCACAGTGTAGCAGATTTGGAGGGAAAAAGGGTGAACAAATGGTCACTCTTTCGGGACGAGTTTACCAACGGTTTTGAGGGAAGCGGATTGTTAAGCGGGTTGGGGGATGGTTGGTACTTCGTAGGTGCTAGGTGCTAGGTACGAAGTGCTAGGGAAAAGGCAAAGCGACGAGTAACGAGTAAAAACAGGCAACAGATTTTGGCCTTTGGCGTGTGTGCAGTAATGGGAAATAGGTAGACGACTCATTCCGTGGCGGGGTCATAGCCTAATTTCCGCAATGCTGCACGGGCTTCTTTACGAACTTCTTTATCAGGATCATTTAGTAAAGATATCAGCGGCTGCACAGCACGGTAATCGCCAATCTCGCCTAACACGAATGCCGCATTCTTGCGGATATCAACAATCTCATCATTTAGTCTCTCAATGAGAGGAATCACGACACGAGCATCAGGATTAAACATAAACATTGAAACTGCACTTTTTCTGACACCAGGAAAACTACTTTTTAATGCACCAATAGCGCCTTGTATAAGCTGGTCACTTGAGTTTCCTAACAATACACCAGCAGCATATCCGCCATGTATTGTATTAGTACCTATGTAAGCTGTAAGGTCTGAAATTCGTTCACTCAATTTGTCAGAATTAAGTTCATCTAAGTTTTTCAGTACTTCAGTGGGTATTTGTAAATCGTGGAAAACAACCTCCAGTTCTTGAATTTGTTTGGCTGTTTTCTGCATCATCCCTAAAGCTAATGCAGCGTAGATTTTCCCTTCATCTGACGCATTACTGTGGAGAAAATCTACTAAAACCTTAAAAGCCTTTTGTCCTACACGACCTAACACCAATGCTGCACCTATACTCGCATCATTATCTTTATCAAGATAACCAATGAGCGGTTGTACTAGCTGCACATAATTAGTGAAATCAATTTCACCAAAGCAGAGCCCAAGCAGTCCTACACTTTGAATCTCTTTATCGTCACTTTCTATGAATTCAAGGAGTGATTCAATCGCACGTTTGTCACCAATTCGTCCCAGCATCCATGCCGATAATAAATGCATCTCTTGTTTTTCATTATCATTTTGAAGAATTGCTACCAGTGCATCAGCCACTACAGAGCTTCCGATCTCACCTAGTGTCAAGGCTGCTGCTATCCGCAGTTCATCCTCTAATTGAGTATCTATCAGCCGCGACAAACAGTATGAAACCGCAAAATGATCGCGCAGCAGCAGGTGGACAAAACGGAAAGCATCCTCCCGAAATTGCACTAATAAATGCAACCTTTGTGCCAATTCAAGGAAAATTTCAGCCTGTTCGTCTCCTAGAACGCGGCGAGGCAAGGCTAGAGTGATTTCGACCTGACCTTTCCGGCTTCTAAATGCAGTCATTCGATCAGGGTCACCGAACATGGCAATTGTTACCTGACCCATCAGGGCGTAAATTTGTTCGAGGGTGAGGGGGAGAGGTTTGGGGGAACGGCGCTGCTCGAATTGGTAACGCTGGTGGACGTAGGTTTCAAAGATTTTGTCCTGCAAATCCGCTGAATCTTTTACACCTTTCAATTCGCGGGCTTTTGAACCTGCGTCACGGTAGGCCACCGTCAGCAGGGTGAGCAGCAGCGGCGTCCGCGCCATCTCGCGCAGGCGGTCATCGGCTTCAATCGCCGCCCAAAGTTCCGGCTGGTTATTCAAGTGGGTTTTGATCTGCTCATCGGTCAGCGGTTTAAGAGTCACCGCGCCGTTGAGGGCAATTTTCTCGCCGCCCTTTTTGACAATGTTGTCGTAATCTTTAATGCGGCAGGTAATGAGCGTCGGCGTCTTGGGGATCATCGCCAGCACATGCATAAAATCGACGCGGTAATCGCGCGGGCGGCTCATCGGCTTGCTGGGGTCAGCCACCTCATCGGGCAGTTCATCCAAGCCATCCAGCAAAAGCAATGCGTGGCCTGCTTCAATTTCCGTCCGCAGCGCCTCGACAGGCAAATTAGCCTCTTTCGCCAGCCATTCGACCAGCAGCGTTGAGCCATCCCAACGGGTGATAGGCGCGTAAACGGGCAGCAAGGCTTTGGAGTCTTCCAAGCGGGCATAGGCACAGTCACGGGCGAAGGCTAACAATGAGGTGGTTTTGCCCGCCCCCGGCGCGCCCAAGAGCAGCACTCGTTGTTCATGATGGGTGAAGGCTTCGGCAAATGTCTTGAATTCGGCGGGTTTCTCGTCGCCGCTGAACCACGTGGGATGCTGCGTTTGGTAGATGGTGGGCAACGTTTCGTGAGCGATGGCATCCGGCGAATCTTGGCTGCGGAGCATGACGACCTGTGCGTTAAACACGGTCTGCTTGAGGATTCGCACGGTGAAATGACTAAGCTGCTCAACATGTTTGCGGAAGGGGTCAATTTCTTTGGGCGCGGGCGATTCGGGATGATCGCTGAGGGGTTTATCCAACCAATCCAGCAGTTCTTTTACGGCGTCCGTCCATTCTCGACCAAAAAAGTCGATGTAGGAATAGGTGCTGATGGTGACATGCGGGGCGATGTTTTCAAAACGCAGCGGGATAATCGGTTTGTTCACCAAGCGGGCGTACTGGATTTCATTGCGGACGAAGCTGGTATCGCGTTTGCTCCCCGGCGTGACGCATACGGCAACATGGGTGGCTTTTTCGATTCCGTCCTCGATTTCTGCACTGAAGTCCTGCCCGGCTTCAATGTTGCGGCGGTCATACCATGCGCTGATATGACGTTCATGCAGCGCACGGTAGAGATTTTCGGCCTCGTCGCGTCCATCGGAACGGGCGTAGCTGATGAAAACATGCGGCTTGGTGGACATCGCGTTCTCCACGATTATGCGTTCTTAGCTGTATTCAATCATAGTCAATATTTCCGCGTGCTGCCAAACGACTTACGCTTATATGAACGATTGGTTTTGGCACTATTCAATTCCGGCTGAAGTCGTTTAAGATGCCTATTGGCAAAATCCATTTGACGCAAAACTGAGAGCAACATAATGCCCGACATTCTGGTAACAAATGATGATGGGGTACAGGCTTCTGGTGTTCTGGCGCTGGCGACGGCTATGCGCGTTTTTGGCACGGTACAGGTGATTGCGCCTTCCCGCAACCAGAGCGCCAGCGGCCACAAGAAGACCCTCTTTACAGATATTCCTATCGCCGAAACACAATTGGCTGACGGCACACCCGCGATTGCCGTAAGCGGTTCACCTGCTGATTGTATTGCTTTGGCCGCACTCGGTCTGATAACCGATTGGCCGCCGCGCATTGTGGTTTCCGGCATCAACCGGGGCGGCAACATGGGGCAGGACATCACCTACAGCGGCACGGTCACAGCCGCGTTGGAAGCCACGATTCAAGGTGTGCCAGCGGTGGCGGTGTCGCTGGTCAACCGGGATGCGGATAAGGTTGAGGATTATGAAGCCGCCGCGCAGATCGCCGTTTCGGTGGTACGGAAAGTGCTGGAAAAAAAGTGGCCGCCGCTGACGGTACTCAATTTGAATGTGCCCAATGGGGAAGTCAAAGGTTTGCGGCTGACACGGCAGGGTGTACGCATTTATGCTGATGAGATGACCCGCGTCGAAAATATTTGCCAGATTGTTGGCCCGGAACCCGGCGGCATGACCGACGAAGAAGGCACAGATTTGTGGGCAATCCACAATGGCTATGCCAGCCTGACGCCCATCCATCTGGATTTGACGGCGCATCGTTTTCTGGCTGATCTGGCGGCGTGGGATATTACCCTCGGCGTATAAGCCGATTCAGGATTCGTGCCACACCCAATAGCAGACGACCAATCGTTCGCCGGAAAATCCGCACCACAAAGGCCATCCCCCGCGCCAAACCTTCGGGTTCGGGTGGCTGTAAGATGGGATAGGTTTCCAGCCCATGTGCAGTTAAAACGGTGTTGGCGGCAGCGATTCCGGTCGTGACAGCCCGTTCCATCCAGAAGGAAGGCGAGTCGTAACCAATCCAGTCGCCGCAGGCCAGAATATTTTCCCACGGCGTTTGCAGGTGCAGGCTGTCGTGCGTTGGCACACGGAATGCAGTATGCACCCGACTGTTGCGCCGGATAACCCCTTTCACAAAGCTGCCGCGTACTGCCGGGAATGCCTTCTGCACTTCGTCTACACAGCGGATCAGCAGCACATTATCTGGCTGTTCCAGCACCGAATCGGGCGCATACAAATGCAGTTCGATTACACTGCCGCCCGTTTCATCATGCCACACGCGGAATTCGTCAAAGAGTTTGTGCAACCAGAAAAAATTATCCGGCAAAAAATCGCCCGTCAACATGCCGGATGGAGCGCCGCCCTCTGGCGCTTGGCTGAACCACAGGCGAACCGTTGCATTCCGCACCGCGCCGGGAAAGCGTAATTTTTCGGCCTCTGACGCGGTATCGCCCGCCTTCAATAAACGTTCTGCTCCCGGCGCATGAGTCGCCACAATCACCCGTTGGGCATAAATGGATTTGATGCCGCGCTGCCGCATATCCACCTGAATACGCCAACCATCACCATCGTGTTGAAGCTGTACGGCTTCTACACCGTGCATCACCTCGCCATCGGCTGAACGAATCCGCGCGATCAGCGGTTCAATCAGGCAGTCGTGTGAATTATCAGGGAAAAAGGCCATCTGCCATGAGTCCCGGCGCAGCATGGTGTAAAAGCGAATCGCGGCGATGAACCCGGTTAAGGTAATATCTTCTGCCGGGGCTGCCAACAAATTGACACCCAATCCGGTAAAGGTCGCCCGCAAATTCGGCGTCCACCCTCGAAAATATTCACGCATCATCAGGCCATCCAACGCCACTTCTTCATGGATGGGATCAAGCCCAACCGTCCAAAGCACACTGAATAAAAACCCCGGCACGGACAAAAAATCCAGCGGCGTAATCGTTGTCCAGAAGCGGGCGCTGAACAGCAGCGTCAAATAATGAAACGGCGCGGGCAGCCATCCAAAGCGCACCATCCGTCCCGCCTCCACCCGCCGCACCTGCCGCCCCCAACGGTTGATCCATTCCTCGCCCGTCGAATCCTGCAATTCCAGCGGCACAAAGCGTTCCAGCATCGCCCGCATATTCATGTACCCACCCCACAAGGCATGAACGCTGTGCTCAGATGAAAACGCCCATTCGCGCCCATTGTAGGTGAAAGTATCCGGGTCGCCGCCCGCCAGTCTGCCCCCCGGCCACAGCGCATCGGCATCCAGCACCAGCGGCGGGATTCCGCGTTCGGCAAGATGGACTGCGGCTGTTAGTCCGGCTAAGCCACTGCCGATGATGACAACGGGAAGATGATGGGAAGTATCAGGATGTTTGTCTGCCATGTCGATCCTTTGGGGCGTCGGAATGCTATTGTTTATTGTACACGCGCAAATCAGGTTATATTTAACCGGATAGGCTTACAGAATTTATCGGACAGCTTTGTTTTTCAATAGACTGGGTGACTTACATGAACCTCAACGACTATTTGAATAACCTCGTTCCGTATCTGCTGCTGTGCTGTGTGCTGCCGACGCTGGTGATGGTCGGGCTGATGGTGTGGGTGGTTTATCGTGGGGCAAAATTATTGCAACCGGAAGAAGGCGAACTGCTGCGCCGTTTTGAAGGCTTGAAAGCCGCTAACCCCGGCCTGAAGGATGACGAACTGGTCAACCGGATTATCCATCGGCAAGCGGTACGTGCGGGAATCGTCGGCGCGATCACCAGTGTCGGCGGTTTACCCCTGCTGCCCATCGGCCTGCCGATTGATCTGATTACCACCGCCCGCCTGCAAACCGAAACGCTGCATTTCATCGCGTGGGCATACGGCAGCAAAGGCGATAATCAGCATGTGCTGGATTTGAATCAGGCATTGTCGCTGCGTTTCGGTGTCTCGGCGCATGATATGGTGGTGATGGGTTCGCAGCAGGTTTCGCAGCGGGTCGTCCGCCGTCTGCTGGTAATGATTGCGGAAAAAGCCGCTGCCAAGCTGGTGCCCTTCATCGGGCTAGGCATTGGCTTCGCCGTCAATTATGCGCTGGCGCGTGGCACATCGCATCTGGCCGCCCGCTGGTACAAAAGCCGCTTGGGGATGATTCCTTCCGCATAGCGCGAATCCCAAAAGCGGATACAATCGTTTGTAAACCTCATCCCCAACAGGTATGGTATCTCCATGCCTTATATGAGAAGCGAGAAACCGAACGCGATGGTGTTTGATAAGCAGCTTAATTATCAATCGGTACTGGATGGCCTCGGTCAAGGTGTGATGATCTTCGACAAGGAAGATCGACTGGTGATGGATAACCTTGCGGCGCGGACTATTCTGGGTACTGATCTGAAGCTGATTCGGGCTAATGGGTGGTCAGCGGCGGTGGCATTGTTCAACACCAAAGTGGTGGGAGCAGATAATACCGCAGAAAGCGCACGCAAAAAGGCTCTGGAATCGGCACGCCCGGTACGCTTTCATATCTACCGCGCGGGTGAGTATGTGACCTGTTGGGCGGCAGCAGTGCATGGGACAGGCGGCGAAGTCTTCACCATGATTACCATCGAGTCGCTGGATTGGACGGCCTTGAGCGAACTGCTCGACCGCTTCCGTGACGAAGTGGAAAATGCGGCCAGATCGACTAAAGGCCATACCACGCTCATAACCCAGACTCTAAAAGTGCCCAAAGCCAACGAATCGGTTGAGCAGGTCAGCCGCCGGATCGGTGGATTCGTGCAGTTGATTTCGACGCACATGCACCGCATCGAACGCTTGATGAGCCTGTTTCAGCGCCTCGAACAGGTGCGGACGGGTGAGTTAAACGAGATCGTGCGCGCGGAACGGCGGAAGATCAATCTTGCCGATTTTATCGAAGATTTTCTGGAAGGGCTGGATGAAATCGACCTGATTGACCCGGAAACCGAAGCACAGGATTACCGCGCCCGCATCACCGCCACCATCCCCGATGGCATGTATGTTCATGCCTCGCCTTCCCGCCTGACGAACATCTTGCATGACGTATTGCGGAATGCTATTATGTACAGTATGAAGGCCACACCGATCATTATCCTGTCGCACGCTTCGGCGCAAAATCAGAGTGTGCAGGTGGATGTGACCGATCAGGGTTATGGTATCCGCGCCAAAGAGTTCGAGCGTGTGTTTGGATTGTTTGAACGTGGGCGACAACCGCAGATCATCGGTGAATTCGGTTACGGCCTGAGCCTGTATCTATGTAAACACGAGATTGAGGCTATGAACGGGAAAATCTGGTTCGAGAGCGAAGAAAACGTGGGGACGACATTCAGCTTTAAGCTGCCGCTTTGGCGCGACGACTCCTCGTCTTCTAGTTCTGCCAGTACATAGGTATTCCCGCCCGCCGCCATTCGAGGTTCTTTTCAGATGTTCAACGCCTCTCTGGTTCAGGGCAGGCGTTTTTATTTTATAGCGGTCAGCAATCAGCAGTTAGCGGTCAGCAAATCTCTTGCTGAAGCAGCATTTAGCTGAAGGCTGAAAGCTGAAAGCTGATGGCTACATGCAATTCATGACGCGCGAAGTATTCGACCTGCTGATTATGGCGGTCATCATCGTTGGGCTGATCGCGGCAGGGCTGCGAATCCGGGCAGATTTGACACGCCCTCTGCCAGAAGATGACGACCCTGCATGGGCAAAGGACGATACTGACCCGCATAAACCACGACAATAAGCAACGATGCACAGGGTATAAGCAATCTGCATTCTACTTATACCGCGTGCCTCATACCTAACTTACGGGAGATGAAGGATCATGATCGACATTAACCTCATCCGGGAAAAACCGGAATGGGTGAAGGAACAAATCGGTAAGCTGAACGATCCGGCGGCGTTAGCACGGATCGACGCCATTCTGGAACTGGATAAACAGCGGCGGGCACTGCTGACGGAAGGCGAACAGATTCAGGCGGCACGCAACAAGCTGAACAAAAGCATGGGCAAGCTGCGCGGCGATAAAAGCATGGATGCCGTGATGCGCGGGACGCTGGCGCTGCGGGTGACCGAAGCCATTGATCGCGGTGATTACAACGGCGCGGTACAGATTATGGACGGCATAGAAAAGGTAACGGGCCTCACAACGGTAGACGCCGACATCGCAATGGCTGACCTGATGACCGCGCTCAAGAGCATGGGCGACCGCGTGGAAGCCATCAACGATCATGTTAAAAATGTTGACGTACAGTTTGAAGAAAACATGCTGTGGATTCCGAATCTGCCACATGAGAGCGTCCCGGTATTCGACAGCGAAGAACACAATATCCCGTGGCCGCAGGAAGGCGAAATCCGCGCATTTGATTTCGATCCGAAACCCCATTGGGAAATCGGCACGGAGTTAGACATCATCGACTTTGAACGCGGTGTCAAACTCTCAGGTTCACGGGCATACATCCTGAAGGGCTGGGGCGCACGGTTGCAGCGGGCACTCATCAGCCTGTTTTTGGATAAGGCGCGCGAAAAGGGTTTCACTGAACTGTATGTTCCCTATTTCGTTCAGGAACAAATGATGTATGGGGCGGGGCAGTTTCCTAAATTCAAGGACGTAGTGTACTTCGACCCCGATGCGGATGTTTACATGCTGCCCACCGCCGAAGTCGCCATCACCAATATGCACCGCGACGAAATTCTGGATGAGGCACAGCTTCCGCTGTACTACGTGGCGCATACACCGTGCTTCCGCCGCGAGAAGATGAGCGCCGGACGGGATGTGCGCGGCATCAAGCGTGTGCATCAGTTCGAGAAGGTGGAGATGTATAAATTCACCACGCCGGAAACCAGCTATGCCGAACTCGAATCGCTGACCGAAGCCGCTTCAGATATTTGCCGAACGCTGGAACTGCCTTTCCGCCGTCTGGAAATTGTGACGGGTGATTTGGGCTTCAGCGCCACTAAGAAATACGATATTGAAATCTGGTCACCGGGTTCAAAAGAGTGGCTGGAAGTCAGCTCATGCAGCAACACCGAGGCGTTCCAGGCACGGCGGGCGAATGTGAAATATCGTCCAGCGGAGGGTAAAAAAGCACAGTTTGTGCATACGCTGAACGGTTCAGGCCTGGCGACTCCGCGCGTGGTGATTGCCATCCTCGAAAACTATCAGCAGGCCGATGGCAGCATCGTCATTCCAACAGCACTCCGCTCGTATCTCGGCGGTGCAGAGCGCATCACGAAGGGGTAGGTTTGTAACACAGCAAAACAAAGGCACAAAGACTGCATCGGTTTTTGTGCCTTTTATGTTTCTTCTTTGTAGCCGAGCTTTTCCAGGGCAGCTTTTGCATCGCGCTGTACAAAGCTGTTTGGATGCTGTAAATGGGTTTTCAGAATCGGAATGGCACGCACATCACCCAATTCACCTAACAACACGATCAAATCCCGTAAAAGACTTAGATTTATAACGCGGTCAGCAACACGCAGGATCGGTTCTCGAATTTGTTCAACAGGCATTGCCGCAAGCGCCTTCATGGCATCGAATTTAGCATTGTCATAACGCGAATTCCAAAGTGCATCCGCCAGAATATCAACAGCCCGAACATTTTGAGACTTTGCCAAAACGCGAAGCGCACTATCGCGTACCCAAAGATTGTGGTCTTCGGGTGCAACCCGCATCAAGGCAGTTACAACCTCATCACTCTTTTGCCACCAGTAGAGCGCCTCCACTGCCAAGCGCCGGATAATATCATCTGAATCAGACAGAAGGTTGAGAAACCAATCCCGCTGCGGCGGTTTGGGCGAACGGCTTAAAACTGAAACCGCTACCTGCCGCATTCGGGGATTGGTCGTTGAGTCAAATAATTCCATGAGCGTATCGGACGCCACTTCTGCCAACGTCGATAATGATTTGACTGCCGTTGCCCGAACAATGGGATCAGTATCGTTGATGCTTTCAATAAGCGTCTCAACTGCCAGACTGTCTTTCACCAAACTCAAGCCTTGCGCGGCTTCGATACGCGGGGTTGTATCCGAGGAATGGAGCATCTTACGGCAGTAAGCCAGCAGGAAGTGGTCACGCAGGAGCAGATGGATGAACCGATATACTTTCGGGCGAACCGGAACAATCAGATGAAGCCGCTGAACCAGTTCAACAAATGCATCGTTCTGCTGTATCGGGAATTCAGTGCCGTTGAAAACAATCCGCCGCTTTAGAGATGTTTTAAAGACTTTGGTCATGTAATAAAAGAATACCTGCCCCAAAACCTCATAAATGGCTTCCAATGAATAAGCAGGGGGATGGCTGCTTCGCATCTGTTCCCGTTCGTAACGGCGCTGAATATACGTCGAGAAAATTTCCCAGCGCAGTTCACCGGGGCTTTTGCTTAAATCACCCAACGCAGCGGTTTTCGCCCCCAATCCTGCATAAGCATAGGTGAGCAAACTGAGCAGCAGCGGCGTCCGAGACATCTCCCGCAAACCCTCGTCCGTTTGGATAGCTGACAAAAGGGCTGGCTGATCGCGCAGATATTCCGCCATCTGCTCGTCATCCAGCGGTTGAAGGGTAATGGCTCCGTTCAAACTCACCTGAGTGTTGATCTCGTCAAAATCCTTGACGCGGCAGGTCACCAGAACTTTGTTGACCGGGTTTAGCTGCGCCAGATTTTCCAGAAAGCGCTTGCGAGGGTCGAAACGTTCGATAACCGCGCCTTCTTTACCAGTGATCTCATCGGACGCGCCGCCCGTGACGACATATTCGCTTTCCAGTTCGTCCAGACCATCGAGCAAGAGCAGCAGTTTGCCTTGCTGAAGCAGTTGGTCAATGGTGGTGGCATTGAGGTAACTATTCAGATTTGCCAGCCAACCACCCACTGAGAGTCCTGATCCGGTTATGTAGCTGGCAACCGGCGCAACAATGGGTAAAGGCAGGGTCGAATCATCCAAACGTTGGGCAATCGCTTCCCGCGCAAACGCCATTAAGGTAGTGGTTTTGCCCGCGCCGGGATCACCCAACAGCAGCAGTCGCCCACCAAAGTAATCGTAAGCGTTATGGAACGAATCGAAATAACTTTGGTCAGGCTGTGAAGTCTCCTGTTTGACGGCTAATCCTTTAAAGCCCATCGGTAATGCCCGCGCCCGGACTTCACGCGGTTTCACGACTTCGGGCGTTGCTTCGCTGTGCAGGGTGATGAGCGAAAAAACGGTGCTATCCAAAAAGGACACCACATCTTTATAAAGGGCGTGTAGATAATCCTGAAAGGGGTCTTGTTGAGTTGAAGGAACAAAGGTTTCGTTTCTGCCCAAGCGTTGCAGTAGGTGGGGAAAGTCTTCACCAAACTCCTGAAACTCCATCCACGTCAGATGGTTAATCAGCGTTGGGATATGCCGTTTATCAAAACCGGGCATCAACAGCGGGGTGATCGGTTTTTGCCAGCCCTGCGCATACAAAATTTCGCGGCGGACAAAGCTGTCTTTACGCTGGGCAATCGAAGGAGTCAGGCAGGCAACCACATGGGTCGAGTCTTCGATGGCCTTCTCGATCTCACCGCTGAAGTCCTGATAGGGATTGATGTTGCGTTCATCACGCCATGCGGCGATGCCGCGTTCGCTAAACGCGCGGTACAGATGGTCGGCATAGTCGCGGCCATCTTCACGGGCATAACTGATGAAGACATTGAGTTTTTCAGACACGCATAGCCTTCTTTACAGTACTGTTCATCCTGTATAGTATGCCGTGAAGATACCTTTCAAATCAATAAAGGGAAGCCGAAATGGAACAGCTTTTTGTTTACGGCACACTGCAAGACCCGGATGTGCAGCGCCGGGTGATCGGACGCGAAATCGAAGGCGCACCGGATGTGCTGGATGATTACTTTAAATCCGAAATCGTGATGAGCGACGGCACATTTCCGATTATCGTGCCGGAAGCGGGTAAATCTGTTGCCGGGAAAGTGCTGGATGTGACTCCCGAAGAACTCGCGCGGATGGACATCTACGAAACGACTGCTTACCGGCGTATCCGCGTCGGCCTCCGCAGCGGGCGCGAAACATGGGTGTATGCGGAGTAAAGTACCGCGTACTGAGAAAAAAGTGACGAGTAAAAGGCGGGAAGTTCTGGTTCGGCAGTTGCAAGTCTGAGGAGAAAGATATGAAGCGATAGGATTCAATTTTTGCACAATTGCCGTAGGGGTTGTCGGCGGGAATGAGGGAGGGAGGCATGTCGCAAATGTCATTGTCAGCGGTTGAGACGGGGAGCGCCGTAGTGTGCAGCGGCGACACGGGAGGATGCCGCCGCGCGACAAGGTTGTCATTGTGCAGCGGCTATGCGGGAGGTTGGCGCTGTCATTGGTGCTAAGTCCGAAGTGCTAGGTGCTAGGTGCATCGTTTTTGGTTGTTGGTTATTCGTTCTTGGTTATTGGTTTCCAGAAAAATACGGGAAGGGTTTGCGACGATTGCGGCGATTGCGATTGCGAAATGGGTTTGCGCGCAAAGAGTGGCGGCGGCGGCGCGGTGGCGGGATTGGGTTTGGCCGCCAAGTAGCCGTTAGCTTTTAGCCATTAGCCTTCAGCCTTCAGCAAATACATAAAACGAAGGGAAAAAAGCGATTCACCGCATTCCCGCAAGCGGGAGGCTTCGCACAGTTCACAGAGGACACAGAGAGAAAATGCAAAGTATTCATAAGAACAGGATAGCAGATTTGGAATGAAAAAGGGTGACCATTTGGTACGTTTTTGGAGACGAGTTCACCAACGGTTTTGAGGGGCGGGGAATGTTAAGCGGGTTGGGGGATAGTTGGAAAAGCGCTTATGATCCACATCCAAGCTTTGGCGGCAAAGTAGTTATCCAAGCAAAGCGATACAAACATACTGTTGGGGTCAGTGCAGTCCGCGATTTGTTTGGAACGCTTCAAAATGAAGGGCATCAAAAGGCATTTTGGTAACTACAAGTGGGTTTGGAAAGTCCGCTTTTGAATTTGCCGAGGGTAAACCTATCGAATTACTCAGCGGCAGTCACCTTCTCTATTTGTTAAATGAACATGCGGGTGTGGACGCAAAAATTGAGCCGCCGGACAATTGGAAAGACCCCATTTTGGATTCAGCAGAGTTTGAGGAATAAACATCTGAACTCCAATTAGTGATGGATTTTAGGGCACATCCGACGATGTGCCCTAGCGGGTGGGTTTTAGGCGGGGCGCATGGGTTGGCGCAGGATGGTTTTGAGCTTTTCCGGCGCGGTGCGATTAGGATCACCCACGTAGATTTCGTGATGCCTGCCGACGAGCGCATTGCCCTGTTCGATGATGTAATTGTGGACGCGTTCGACGTTCGGCATTTCGGCGCTGTACGGGCCGATGTGCATGAGTTGGGCGACTAAACCCTCGTCATAACATTCGAAGCGGACACGATCCAGCGCGGGGGGATTTTTCTTGCGGCGCACTTCGGCAACGGCAGATGTAACCCTTTCCGGCGTGATGGGGTCGGGCTGCATTATCATGAGAGTCCAGCGCCACAGGCTGCGGTCTGACAGCAGATCGAAATTATTCCCTTCCACCCACCATAAACCTTCTAACGGCATGACGCCGTAATCGATGCCTGCCGCTTTACTGGCAAACTTGAGCGTGTAGGACAGGCTGTAGAGGGCTTCGGTGGCTTCCGCGAAGGGCTGCGACTGGTTCGGGTCTCCCGCGCCATCGACCATCAGAAAGTTCATGGGCGGGACGATAACCGCGCTGACCTGTCTGGTAGGTGGGTTATAAAGCTGTTTGAGTTCTTTGCGGAAATCGCGCTTTTCCATGATTAGGCTTTCTCCACCGGATACTGAATTTCTGTGACGGATTTGCCCTCGGCATCGGGCGCGGTCAGATAGACTTCGCGCGATGGGCCAGCGAAACGGTAGCCGCTGCTGCTAATCCATTGGGCGATGGCGTTGTAGGTATCCGGGATGGTATCGAATGTGCCATTGTGGATGATGCAGGCCGCCAGCGAGAAACCTTTCAAATCTTGCACGGTGAGCATCCGTCCGCCGTCGAGTTCGATATTTTGCTTGACGGGTGCGGCGACGGGCAGCGCAATTTCAACATCCAGATCGGCGGGTTTGAATTCTTCGTCGTGGAAGATGGCAAGCGGCGCGCCGATGGGCTGAATGCCCTGTGCCGAAATCGCCATAAAGGTTTCCCCTAGCAGAGTCCCGACATCCGACGGCGCAGCGATCACTTCCCGAATCGACAGTACATGCTGGGTTTCGATGGTTTTGAGTACAACATCCTGTGTGGGCATTTTGCCCTCCTGTTCAATATGTTTGAGGCGGGCTTCGACGCGCAGCAGCCGCGCCTGTTCCTCATCCACTTTTTGCTGAATTTCGGCCTGCTTGAGCCGGAGCATCCCCCGGATTTCCTCGGCAGCTAATGGTTCATCCAGCACCACTTTGATCTGTTCCAGCGAGAGTCCCAAATCTTTTAGCGCCAGAATCCGGTTGAGACGCGGCAGTTGGTCGGCGGCGTAGTAGCGATAGCCCGTAAATTGGTCGATCTGTGCCGGTTTCAACAGCCCTAAATCGTCGTAGTAACGCAGGGCGGAAGTGGGTACGCGGCACAATTTGGAGAAATCACCGATTTTGAACATGTTCATCTCTGCTTTCGGTTTTCGGAAAACCCTGTCGACTCGTAGTATGCACCTTCAAGTGGCTTTAAAGTCAAGAAGGGGATTTTTTACCACAGAAACACAGAGGACACGGAGGTAGACTCAGGAAAGTAACCGGATACCCCCACCTAACCCTCCCCCGTAAACGAGGGAGGGAATCAATACTTCGGTTGCGTGATTTTCGCACTATTTTCCTGGAGTTACTGAGGTTTCGCAGAGTGTTCATTATTAACATAGGGGAAAAGGTTCGCAGAGGAAAACGGGAGTAGAATGGGTGGTTGGAGAAAAGCAGTAAGGAGGGAAAGCTATGCGAAGTAGTCGATGGTTGATCATGTTGATGATGGCGCTGATTTCGGTCGGTGCGGTGTGGGCGCAGGAAGCCACGCCGGAGACAACGGCAGCGGGAAATAATCTGGTTTACAGTGTGGCGGCGCAGGGCAGCATCACCAATGAAGCCTTCAGCCAGTCGTGGACGCTGCAAACGGCGTCGGCTGACCGCTTGAGCATCCGCGTCGAACGGCTGGATGGCAACCTGATTCCGGGCGTCGTGATTCTGGATGCGGCCAATGCGGAAATCAGCACCAGCTACGGGGCTGATCGTACCGGAGCGGTGGCAGAAATTGGGGAATATACGCTGCCTGCGGGCGGGACTTATACGGTAGTGGT
This sequence comes from Anaerolineae bacterium, assembly GCA_019912965.1. Classification (GTDB taxonomy): domain Bacteria; phylum Chloroflexota; class Anaerolineae; order Aggregatilineales; family Phototrophicaceae; genus CFX2. Next base: position 27,593 of record JAIOHM010000027.1, on the reverse strand, counting down.
TTCGCGGGATGATGGCGAAGCTGGAGTCACAACCGGGAGCTACAGCATCTTCGTCACACCGCTGGCGACGGCGCTGGAAAATCCCAACAATTCGGTTGTTTTGGGCGAAGTGACGACGGATGCGCCTGTGGTGGGCGAGATCACCGGGACGCGCTGGTATCACCGCTACACCTACAACGCCACCAGCGCCGACCAGATTCGCGTTACGGCGCGGCGCACAGGCGGAACATTGTTTCCACTGCTGGAAGTGTTGGATGCTAACGGCATATCGCTGACCACAGGTTACAGCGATTACAGCAGCGGCAATGACAATGCGCGGATTGACCGTTTTAGTCTGCCCACCGCCGGAACCTACACGATTGTGGTTTCGCGGGATGGCGGCTTCAATAACGATACGGTTGGTACATACGAACTGAACGTTGAAATATTGGGCTTCGGCGCAGATAATCCGGCGCTGCAAACCCCGGTCGGCGCGGCGGCCTATGACACCGATTTGACGGGTGAATTGGGTGCAGTGTGGTATCAGGATTGGACGCTGGCGGCAGCGGCGGGCGATACCATCACGGTGACGGTTGAACGGTTAAGCGGGAATGTGCAGCTAGTGGTTACACTGCTGGGCGGCAGCGGGCAAACGCTGATTTCTGGCTATGCAGACCGGAGTTCGGCAAAAGCAACCGTTGACCGTTATCAACTGACTGGCCCCGGCAGCTACACCGTACGCGTCAGCCGGGTGAATGATCAGGACGGTTGGACGACGGGCGGCTATACCCTGCGCGTTCGTGTGGATGGTGCAGGGGCGGAGACGATTGCTGCACAAGCACCAGTCGGCACGGCGGCGGTGGATAACGAACCACGCACGGGCGAAATCACCAACGGGTCATGGTCGCAAATCTGGACGATTGAGGGGCAGCAGGGGACGGTACTGGATTTCGTAGCCCAGCGCACCTCCGGCACGCTGATTCCGCGCATTGATATTCGGGATGCGAACGGGCAGATCCTCCGCAGCGGTTACGCCGAAGCCTCACAGGATGTAGCAAAGATCGAAGGTTTCGCGCTGCCGGGTACGGGCACATTCCAGATTGTGGTCGTGCGGGATGGTGATCAGAATGGTTACACCAGCGGCGGCTACAGCCTGACCGTAACGCCGACGGGGTAAGCAAGAGAAGTTTATAGGGAACGGGGTTATCCGCCATAAAACAGATAGCCCCGTTTTTATTTGGTGATATCTAATTGTCGCTCTAATCCGGCGTCAACCGGATAGAGGCGTTCTTCTGGCACGGGTGGGAAAGGCTGCTTTTTATCTTTCGCGGCCTTCACAGCATGAGCCAGTTCGGTGACATCTTGCAGTCTAATAATCCACTCGTTGACGTACCGATCCACTACCCATCCCTGAATGCCAATCTGAATAGCGCGGCGTTCGGGATGTTTGCCCAATGTCAGATACCGTTCGGGATCCCACTGGTGACGGACTTTCGACGCATTTAAGGCTGCCTTCCACGCCGCTTCACTTTCGTAGATGTGTGGATTATAGGTGGTTTCCACCGACTCGCGCAGGATAGTCAGAAAACCTTCGTGCGAGAGCTTGATCTTTAGAACAGCTTCCTGCCGTAATTTGGTCGCATAGCCAGAGCGATACAGCATCCATGCAAAGGAAGGTTTAATCCACGTCATGCGCTGCATATTAAACCCTGCGCCGAATGTGCCTTTTTCCAGCGCGGCCTGCACCGTTTCCGGCCTGAAGGCTTGATAAACAAAGACGCCTGTTTCGTCGTAAGCAGCATAGATTTGGCGGATCATGAAGCTCTCTATTTAATCTGGATGCCCAAACGTTCAAGCAGGGCGCGGCTGCGTTCCGCCGGATATTTGATCGGCTTTTTATCCGCACTGTGCGAGTCTGAACCGGAACTCGTCAGCAAGTTATGCTTTCGGGCATAGTCCTCATACACGGCGATCTGTTCCGGTGTATGCGCGGGGTAATAAACCTCGATACCGTCGATGGGCATTTCCTGCCGCAGTTGATCAAACAAAGCGGCGTCATAAGTCACAAAGCCATCTGTGCGTCCGGGATGGGCGATCAAACACACACCACCATCCTGATGGACAGCATCCACGACTGCCGCTGTATCGTTGGTTTCCAAGCGAAATCCGGCTTCCTTCGCCAACTTCATCATCAAATCGTCCGCTATACCCTGCCGTTCCATAAACCCAAACAGTTCATGCGGCTGTTGAGCACATGGTTTTTCCAGCATGGGCGTCAGTTCATCGACATCGTTCCCATAACCTTTGCTTTGCAGGTATGCATAAACCTGTCGGGTGTTGTCCTGCTGGCGGCGGAGAACCTGCTGCGCTAATTCCTGCAAGGCCATTCTGGATGGATCAAACCCGAAACACAGCATATCAGTAATGCCGCCGTTCCATTTGGTGGTCATTTCGGTGGCAATCAACAGTGGCATCTGTTTTTCGATGGCAAGCTGCTGCATGGCGGCTATCGTATCCACCCGATCATGATCGGTGATGGCGGCTAAAGCAAAACCTTCACTGAGGAGATAATCGAGCAAGGTTTCAGGCGTCCATTTGCCGTCGCTGTAGGTGGTATGGAGTTGCAGATCAATCGGCGCATCCGGCGCAAGCACAAGATTGGCAGTTGAGGATTTCAAAATGCATCCCTCGCTAGTGGTCATTTGAGGATAGTCTAGCACGATTGGGCGGTGGGAAATGCAAAGGGGCGGCTCGTGAACCGCCCCTCGAGAACTTATGCGAAGATTATTGGCGTTCGACGCTAACTTCCAGCACCAGCGCGGTGAAGCTGTAGTCGTAAATCTGCACCGTCACCGTGCCATCTTCTGGCACAGTGAATTCGATAATCAGATTGGTGACATCACTGCCGCTGCCAGTTGCCAGCGTAGCTTCCCCCTGTGTTACCGTAATGCTGGGTGAACTGGTTTCCGCGCCGGAAACCACACGCGTGACCAACTGCACCGTTTCCCCGGCGTTCCCTTCAAAGGTCAGCACATCCTGAGAGATCGATTCAGCCAGGCGTACTTCCTGTGGGCCGTCATCCAGCGTGCGTACCTCGCCTTGTGAGAGCGTCAGACTGACCGTACCCCTCTCACCCCGCAAGGCCGTGTTCAACTGAATGATATACGTGCCTTCCTGATTCAGAATCAGGCGGTTGGCTTCCGGATTGAAGCGTGCGCCGCCGTCTTCATCGAAGAACACTTCATAACCGCCCGGCCCGGTGATGACCAGCGTGGTGTCAATATCGCCATCAACCGAGACATCGATAATGTCACCCAATGCGGCCTCAAAGCTGTAGTAGACCGCGCGGGTTTCGTCGTCGAATGTGGCTTCTACCGTGTCGCCATAAGCGATGGTGCTTAATTCAGCTTCGTTCAAGCTGACGGTATAAGCCCCGCTGACATCGCTGGAGTAGCTGCTGACGGTGATGACATACTCCCCGGTTGATGGCAGTGTGTACGGCCCGATGTGCGAATCCGTGCCGCCGCCGCCATCATCATTTTCGACCAATGGGAAACCATCACCAGTAGTCGCCAGCGTCAGATAAGTATCGAAATCCGGCGAGGTCAGGCTGATGGTAATCACATCGCCTTCTGAACCGTCGAACAGATAGATGATCGACGAACTTTCGGCTGTGATGCTGCCGGATAGACTGTCACCGTAGGCGATATTTTCAATCGTCGGCGTGCTCAGGCTCAGGGTGAATTGACCGCTTTCCCCGTCAAAACTTTCCACCACGATGCTGTAAGTGCCGTTTTCGGGCAGGGTAAACACCGCAATCCGCGAGTCCAAACCGCCGCCGCTGTCATCGTCGCTAGTCAGATAGAAGCCGCTGGGGTCATTCAACGTCACATAAGCATCGAAGTCATCCGAGGACAGGTTGATGGTGATAAGCTGCCCGGCTTCGCCCTCGAAGGTATAAATCGTGCTGTCCTGACCCGGTTCCAGTTCACTGGTCACCGAGCCGCCGATGGCGATTTCGCTGCCGCCGGGGACGCTGGTCGGTTCAACTGTCGGTTCAATCGCCCCGCCGGAGGTCAGGCTGAGGACGAATTCACCCGTTACACCGTCATCGAAACGATCAACCTCGATGGTATACGTGCCGTTGGCTGGAAGCGTGAAATTCTCGATACGCGCATTCAGGTTGCCCGCGCTGTCGTCATCCGTGTCGAGTTCGTCGCCATCGGCATCCAGCAGGCGCAGGTATGCATCGAAATCATCCGAGGTCAGGGTGATCGTCACGGCCTGACCGCTTTCGCCTTCGAAGGTGTAGTGAATGGGTTCATCGCCATCCAGAAAACCGCTGATCGAATCGCCCAGTGTAATGCTGCTGCCCGGTGGCAGGCTGGTCGGTTCGACGGTTGGCTCGGCTGTCGGTTGAATTTGGGCGGTATTGATCGATAGCGTGAATTCGCCACTGGTTGCCCCGGTGGCACTGCTGACCACAACCGTATAGGTTCCCGCACCCGGCAGTTGGAAATCGCTGATGCGGGCGTTCAGGCTGCCTGCGCTGTCATCGTCGCTGGCGAGTTCGTCGCCATTGGCATCCAGCAGAGTCACAAATGGATCAAAAATACTGGAGGTCACGGTAATCATCACGATTTCCGCGCCGCTGGTGGTGAAGGTATAGGTGGCGGTTGCCGATTCAGGGGTGAGCGCCCCGTTCACCAGACTGTTGAGTTCCACCTCACCGCCGGATTGGGCGATGGCTGTGGGTTCGGGCGTGGGTTGTTCACCAATCCCGGTCAGCACCAGCGATGTACCGGTGATGTTCAGCACGAAGCTGCCAGTACGGGTGCGGGTGTTGCTGCTGGCGATCAGCGTATAAGTGCCGGATTCCAGCAGGGTATAGTTATCGATACTGGCGTTACGCCCACCGCCGCTGTCGTCATCTTCAATCACGGTGCGACCATTCGGCCCTTGCAGCGTCAGATAGGCATCGAAATCATCCGAGGTCATGGTAAAGCTGATGACATCGCCCGCGCGGCCTTCAAATTCATAAAGCGCCGATAGCTGTTCATCGGTCAATCTGCCGCTGAAGGATGCCATTACCCCCGGTGATTCGGCGGTTGGCTCAAGTGAAGGTTCGGCAGTCGGTTCACCGCTGGGTTCAGCAGTTGGCGCTTCCCCATCGTCGGCTGTGACCGATAGACTAAAACTGCCAGCCGCACCACCGCCATAACTGCTGACCGTTACGGTATACGTGCCGTCAATGGGCAGCGGAAAATCTTCGATACGCGCGTTCAGATTGCCCGCACTGTCGTCGTCGCTGGTGAGCAGCGTGCCATCCGCACCTTGCAGTGTCAGATAGGCATCGAAATCCGGCGAGGTCAGTTCAATCGTGACCACCGTTCCCAATGTGCCGTCAAACGTGTATTCCAGCGCACCCGTTGATGCATCAACCGATCCCTCCACCGTTTCACCGATGCCGATTGTCCCACCTGTAGAAACGGGGGGCGCATCAGTCGGTGCGGCAGTCGGTTCAGGGGTAACTTCCGGCGGTGGGCTTACGTCACCTTCTACCAGCAGCGTATATTCCCCGGTGGAGAGTTGGTTATAACTGTCCACACGGATAATGTATGTGCCGGATTCGGGAAGTTCAAATTCAGCAATCCGGGCGTTGCTGTCGCCCGCGCCGTCGTCGTCCGTGATGAGTACATCACCATCCGGGCCGATCAGCGTCAAAAAGCTGTCGAACGCCTCGGAGGTGAGCGTAATATCGAGGGTATCGCCTGCCTGCGCTTCGATAGCATAAAGCGCCCAGGGCGCATCAGTGACCAGTTCACCAGTGACGGTTTCGCCAACCGTGACGGGAATTTCGTCGTTCTGCGCGAAGGCCACCAGCGGTAAACTGAGCAGCATTAGCGCGATGATTATCCACCATGTTTTTCGCGGCATGTTCCGTCCTTCTGTGTTCGGATGCCAGATAGCTTCTCCCATTGTATGCCAAAACGTCATTTTGAGCATCCTCCTTAATGCTGACGTTTGATCGCTGGTTAAGCTGTGCCGCCGCCCCGAATTTAACCAGCGTTATACCCGAAGCGGGCATCGGTTACTCAGATTTTTGTAGATTCAGCAGAACCTAGTTGCATAGACTTCAGGCATTTCGCCGTGCGTTGAAATCCAGCCTTTAATCGCCTGCGTAGAAAACCCCGCCGCATCCCGGCTATGCTTCGCTGAATGTACTGGATTTCACAAAGGAGTTTTTGATCGTGTCCGTTAGAAAGCTACTGAGCCTGTTTTTGCTGGTTGTCACCCTGTTTGCCACCCGTGTCGCTGCACAGGAAACCGCCGATGCACCGTTTCCCATCACCATTGAACATAAATTTGGCAGCACCACCATCACTGAAGCCCCACAGCGGGTTGTTTCCATCGGCTTTACCGAACAAGACCCACTGTTAGCATTGGGGATTGTGCCTGTTGCTGTACGCTACTGGTATGGCGATGAGTCGGATGCCATTTTCCCGTGGGCGGAGGATGAAGCCGATGGCGCTGAACCGGTTGTGCTAAACATGCCGTTTGGCAGCCTGAATTATGAAGCGATTCTTGAGCTTGATCCCGACCTCATCAGCGCGGTGGACTCTGGAATCACGCAGGAAGAGTATGATGCCCTGTCGCAAATCGCCCCCACCCTCGCCCAGTTACCCGATTACATCAACTTCGGGATGCCCTGGTACGAAACCACCCGTCTGATTGGGGCTGCGGTTGGCAAGGCCGACGAAGCCGATGATTTGATTAGCCACATTGAGGATTTGTTTGCCGATGCGCGTGAGCAAAATCCGCAGTTCACTTGTAAAGCAATCGTGGTTGCCTACAACTACGGTCAGGATCGCACCTATGGTTACTATTCCGATCAGGATATCCGGGGACGCTTTTTCACCCAGCTTGGTTTTGTAGTGCCGGAAGAACTGAACGAAATCGCAGGTGAGCAGTTTTACGCCGACCTCAGTCTGGAACGCATTGATTTATTCGATCAGGACATCCTGATTTTTCTGGGTTTGCAATTTGCTGAGGGTGGCCGGGAAGCGATTGAGGCCGATCCGATCATCAGCCAACTTGATGTGGTGAAAGATGGGCGGGTGGTTTATATCCCGGAAGCCTACGACGATGCCCTTCAGTTCAGCACCATTTTGAGTCTGGAATACGCGCTGGAAGGCGTTGTACCGGAACTTCAGGCAGTTTTGGGCGAACCGGCTGATACGGATGCCGCTGCCGAATGCGAACCCGGCGTTCAGCCATAAAATCAGCCCGCGCCTGATTGCCTCTAGCCCTGCTGTGCTCCCCTATCCACTATGGAAAAGGGAGCAAGGCCGTTTGCGGATAAAGGATTCGCACAGGGCTTTTGTGAATCGTTACTCAAGCCGCCCTGTTTTTCCTTAATTGCCAATGACCGCCTTCAAATAGAAGGGAATCATGTTGTCCATCTCCCATTTGATGCTCATCTTCGGCAGGATGTGCTGGTGATAGATCAGTGCATGATGCAGCGGCGCGAGTTGCAGCGCCAACGTGTAGGCTTTCTCCAACCGTTCCATCGCAAGATACCCTGTGAACGCTTTCAGATAGGCCGCCCGCAGCCTTTGGCGGGTTTCTGCTGCGTCACCGGGGAATTCGTTATGCGGCTCTTCCAGAAAGTTCATGCTGAAAAACGGATGGCTCACCGAACTATCCGACCAGTCGATGAAAGTGAATCGTTTGTCCTTCACCACCACCTGACCCTGCCAGAAATCGCCATGTTCCAGCGTCGGCAAAATCGGAAACCGCGCCAGTTCCGCGAAAATTCCCTTAAATTCCGGCAAACGCATCCGCAGCACATTGATTTCAGCTTCGGTGAATTTCGTGATGCTGCCCGAAAGTTGATCGGCGGTCTGATTGAGCATCGCCTCAATGCGTCCCAGCAGGAGATTCGGGCGGCGGTCAGGACACTTCAGCACCAGCAGTTCATGCGTCCGCTGCATCAGCTTAACCTGTAGCTGCCCATAGTTGAATACCGCCGCTTCCCACACAGCTACATCTGTGATTTTATCCAGCGTGTGCCCGCCGAAATCCGCCATCAACATCCAGCGGCGCGCGGCATCCACCGCCAGCAAACGCGGTGCATCCCCCGGATACTGCTCCGCCAGCCAGTAGGTCAGGCGCGGCTCATGGGCGAACATCGGCGGCAGGGCTTTGAAGTACACCGCACCCCGGTCGGTCGCCACCCGCAGAACAGCCGAACGTTCCCATGAACGCAATTGTTCAATCGGCGCGGTCAGCTCAAGTTTGAGGCGTGCCAACTGCTGATTGATCCAATCCGAAGCTCCCGCAAACCAGCCGGGTCTGTACCACGCTGGCGCGCCCGTTTGATCGACCGTGTACCAGTCAAACCAGACCTGCGCCATCTGCCGCTGAGCATCTGGCAGCCCATCCAGTTCATCCCGGCTCACCGCCCGGAATCCGTCTGGCAAATGCTCAGGCGAATGATTCTCCAGCGCATAATAACGAACTATCCGATCATCATTTTGCTGATAATCCGTTCGCAGGCAGCGCAGAGTCGTGAGATTGAGTCCGGTCAAGGCGTGCATTTCGCGGTTTATGTGGTCAACCGTCTGCCAGAAAATCGTTTCCTGCGTCTCGAACGTGGGCAGGGTATAACCGGATTCACGGCTTTGAATCAGCAAGCGGGAGTTATAGGGAATACAGGCAAAAAACTGGATTGTAGACATCGCCCGGCATCCTCTCATACGATTCGGTAGAATGGTGTGAAACAGAGGAGATCATGGAAGCGGACTGCGCGGTTTAACGTATCCTAATTCTATATGACCTTTCAAGGCAGGACAAATCATGACGCAAATCGGGCTGATGATCGAAGGGCAGTGGGGCTTAACGTGGGAACGCTGGCGGCGTTTACTGCGGGCGGCGGAGGATTATGGTTATCAATGTGTGTTCCGTTCCGATCATTACACCATCGGCCCGCCCGATCAGGAATCACTGGAAACCTTCATCTCCCTGACTTATGCCGCTACCCAGACGCAGCGCATCGAGTTCGGTACACTGGTTGCGCCAACTACTTTCCGGCATCCGGCGATGACCGCGCGTATGGCTGCTGGCATTGATGATCTCAGCGGGGGGCGTATGGTGCTGGGATTGGGAACGGGCTGGCACGAACGCGAACATACCCAGTTTGGCGTTCCCTTCCATGATATGAAAACCCGCTTCGAGATGCTGGAAGATGCCCTCGAACTTACTACCCGCCTGTACAAAAGTGATGAACCGATTGATTGGGTCGGCAAGCATTATTGGCTGAAAGAAGCTATTTTGCTGCCCCGTCCACACCGTCCGGGTGGCCCATCCATTCTGATCGGCGGCAACGGCATGAAAAAGACTCTGCCGCTGGTCGCCAAATATGCCGACGAATGGAATGCCGTTCACCGGGGCGTTGAGGAAGTCAAGGAGCGCAACATCCTGCTGGATGAACTCCTCAAGCAGAACGGGCGCAAACCCGCCGACGTAAAACGCTCACTGATGATCGAGGTGGTCTACGGCGAAACTGACGAGGAACTGGAGGCCAAACGCGCACGAATCAACCCGGATGACCACCGCAACCGCCTGATCGGTACGGGCAGCGCCATTGTGGATTACATCAGCCAGTATGTCGAGGCGGGTGTCGAACGTGTTATGTTGATGTGGGCCGAACAGGACGACATCGGCGGCCTTGAAAAAATGGCGCGCGATGTGCTGCCTCATTTTCACACGTAGCTTTTAGCAAATGCAGAAGGCAGTGTCGGGACAGTTACCAGTTACCAGTTTCCAGAAAATGCGGGGAAGATTCGCAAATTTCTGCAATTTCTTCAAATTCTGCACAGGATTTTGTGCAGTTTGTGAATCTTTGAGACAGAAGTGGCGGCGATGGCGGCGGCGATGTCATTGGCGGAAGTGCGTTTGGCCGCCACATCAGCCGTTAGCTTTTAGCCTTTAGCCTTTAGCCATCAGCCGTCAGCAAAACCATAAAAACAGGTAGCCTGAATCACAAAACCGTAGGCAGGTCATATCAACAGCATAGCAGGATTGGAGGGGGAAAGGGTGACCATTTGGTAATCCATTTGGTACGTTTTGGGGCGAGTTGACGCTAACGGAAATCAGGGGCGGCAATGGTTAAGGATGTTGGGCGATGGTTGGGAAATGGTTGAGTGGGTAAACGGAAAGCTAACCGTGATTATTATGTGGATAAGCGAAAATAAATTCAGTACATTATTGTTTAGATGGGCGGACATGCGCTGCGCTTAGTCCGCCCCTACAGCAGGCGAATTGTATTTCGGTTAGGCTAAACCCTCGGCGCGCCTAGAATTTTATAGCGGGTATCGAGGACGATAGATTGGGCGTCAGCAATTGAAACAGGTGAACCGTCCGCCAGGGTGGTATATGTGCCGGTTGGCGTAGTGACTTCAACGCGGAAGCGGTCTAAATTGCGCCGTGCTGGGCCTTCAATGTACGTGCCATCAAGGGTAAATTTCGATCCAGAATGGGGACATTCATAGCGGTTATTAAGCGACACCCACTTAACAAGCGTGCGATCCCGCACACATTGCCCATGTAAGGCCAAGAAAAGATTATTCGGCAACCGCACTAGCCAACTGTTGCCTTCTGGCAGCCACACAGGTTGACCATCTGTTTTGGGGAGATTCTCAAGATCAAGCAGGAAAACACCGCTTTCCACACCATATCGAACGTGGGGTTTAGCAAACCACGTCAGGCTGGCGCAGGTTTGCCCAAGCAGCACCGTCAGCCCTGCGCCGCCGAGGTAATACAAAAATTCGCGGCGGTTGGGTTTTAGACTCTTTGCATCTCTAATGCTGCTGGACATGGGTTGATCTCCCATCACCATCGAAAAAGGGGACGCAGAAGCATCCCCTTCACAGTAAACGGATAATGTTAAAACGACAACGATCCCTAGCTGCGGAAGAGTTCGCGCACGATGATGTTGCGCTGAATTTCGCTGGTGCCTTCGTAAATCTGGAAGATTTTTACGTCGCGCAGCAGCTTCTCCACCGGGTATTCCTTCATAAAGCCGTAACCGCCGAACACCTGCACGGCATCCACCGCGGCTTTGGTCGCCATGTCGGCAGCGAAGGCTTTGGCATATGCCGGAACTTTGGGGTTGGCGATGCCCGCATCGCCCTGCCACGCGGCCTGCCACGTCAGCAAACGTGAGGCTTCGTAATTGATCGCCATATCCGCGATTTTGTGACCGATGGCCTGATGCTGATAAATCGGCTGACCGAAGGCTTCACGCTCACGGGCATATTTGACGCTTTCTTCCAGCGCGCGCCGCTGTAAACCGACGGCTGCGGCGGCCACACCCGGACGGCTGTAATCGAACACGCGCATCGCCAGATAGAAACCCTGTCCTTCCTGACCAATGCGGTTTTCTTCCGGCACTTCGACATTCTCGAACACGATTTCGGCGGTATCGCTGGCGCGCTGGCCGAGCTTATCAAACTTCTTGCCGACGCTGACGCCGGGGGTGTTCCGGTCGATGATGAAGGCGGTCATACCACGATGTCCGGCAGCGGGGTCGGTCTTGGCGAATACCGTAAAGAAGTGAGCGTGGCTGGCGTTGGTGATGAATATTTTCGAGCCGTTGATGAGGTAGCCACCGTTTTTGCGTTCGGCGCGCGTCTGCATCCCGACGACGTTGCTGCCCGCACCGGCTTCTGTCACGCAGTAGGACACGAACTGCCCCTGATTGACGATGCGTTCGCCCAGCCAATAGGCTTTCTGCTGTTCGTTGCCACTCAAAATAATGGGCAGCGACCCTAAACCGTTGGTGGTGATGCTGGTGCCGATCCCGGTACAGCCATAACCCAGTTCTTCACCGACGAGACATTCTTCAAACACGGTCGCGCCGATGCCGCCGTACTCCGCCGGGATGTTCATGTTGACGATGCCGAGTTCACGGGCTTTATGAAAAATTTCTTCCGGGAATTTGGCGTGTTCATCATATTCCGCCGCGACCGGGATGATCTCGTTGGCTGCGAATTCCCGCGCCATCTTCTGAAGCATTTTTTGTTCGGCGGTCAGTTCAAAAGAAACACCATGTGCCAGTGCCATATCGACCATTTTTTGTGCACTCCTCAAATAATCTAATCTTGGTTTGATTAAGTATAGTCAGAATCTTTCCAACTGAAAAGTTAGAATTTATCCTGCCCGTGCCCGGTTCAAGGCCAGCAGACGGCGCAAGAGTTCTTCGTCACCTTCATGGGTGCGGAGGCGTTCAAAAAGATCGTCCCAACCATAGGCGGCTAAGACAGCTTTATCCAACGTATCGTGCAACTGTGCCAGCCGGGGCGCGAAATCGCGGGCGACTTTGGAGATGCGTTCACCGTTTTTACCCTCACCCCCCTGCCCCCTCTCCCTCATGGCGAGGGGGAGAGAATCAGCGCGGTGGGCAACGAGGGCATTATAGAGATTGGTGAGGGTGCGTTCGCGCAGGGCGGGACTATCCGCGCCCGCGCCCAACGCCACCAACTCCGGCGGGTTGAGCCACAATTCGCGTTCTTCATTCAACTGTTTGGCGGCAACACTGATGGCCTGATGAACAGGACTGTTCACATCTTCTTTCCCGGGTGGGTATGGGAAGGGGAAGGTTTCAAAACATAATGTGTTGTTGTAAGTAGGGCGTTCCCCACCATGCTGAGCACCTTTTCGTAATGCCCATATTTCATGTATGAATGAGTGCAGAATTCCGAAGAAATAATCGTCACTACGGCTGAAAGCAATGAGCCGCGTGTCTGGACGCACTTTAACGTCAAGCCACACAAAAAGGCGGTGTTTTGATACAAGTGGAGTGGCAATAAAACGATTGAGGGCTTTGATAGCTGTGCGTAAATCACCCGCAGAACGACGATGCAGCCACCATTTCTCCCTACGAATGGTATCGGTTTCTTTGTCCCACTCTGTTTTGAGATGTGAGAATACTTTCTTATACTTTTCTGCTTCCTCTAATTCTCGATCTCCAAAATCAATTACCCACTCATCACGACTTCTTCCAACCAAATCCTGACCGGAATACCAAGGATGAACAATAGAGGCATTTTCAGATTCTTGGAGAAAATCCTTTGCTTTAGCAGCGTTTACGAGGAATGGGCCACCACGTTCATGTCCTCGAAAAGAAATATTAAGATTTTCTTGCAAGGCTTCAGCACTTGTTAAATCAACGCTAGCAGCTAGGTCTGTAACAATCTCAACTACTGACTCACCATTTAGCACTCGTTCTGTTTCAGTTCCATCATCAAATCCCACCAAAGCAACTCGAAGTGAAGCACCCTTTAATGTCCAAGGATGATCAGTGTAAGCTAGGAATATATCCCCGGTTTCTTTAATGCGTTTGAGAACTTCCGCGCTTCCACCTTGACGAATAGTATTGGTTGCGAGAAGTCCCGTACGTTTTACTGTGTGTTTCTCAATCAATGCTCGTGATTTTTCAAACCAGTATGTAACTAAGTCGGACGTTCCATTGATGCGGCCATCATAGACGTTCCAAAGATCAGTTTTATACTTTTCCCCTAACTCTGATTGCATCCATTTCGCTCCCAAAAACGGTGGGTTGCCAACGATGACATCGGCTTCCGGCCATTCGGGTTCATAGGGTTTGCCTTCGGCGTCATAACGCAAAATGGCATCGGCACAGATGATGCGGTCGGGTTCATCCGGCGTGTTTTTGTCCTTCAAAATCGGGTTGGGCAGCGCGCGGGGATGGTCGGCCTTGCGTGGGTTATGGACGTGCAGCGTTCCGCCTTCATCCTCGTAACGCCATTGGAGGTAGCCGATCCAGACGACGACGCGGGCGAGGTTGGCGGCGAATTCGTCTTTTTCGATGCCGTAAAGCTGGCGCGGGGTGACGACATCGCGGAAAGGCAGCGCCAAAGGCTCGAAAAATTTACGCGCCTGCGCCTCCAAATCCTTGAGCGCACGCAGACTCATGTAGAGAAAGTTGCCACTCCCACAGGCCGGGTCTAACACACGGGTTTGCTCCAAGCGGGTCATGATCTGGTCATGCAGGTTTTTCAGGCGGTCTTGAGCATCCTGCCGCTGGCGGGGTGGGGTTCCCTGCGCCAACCAGCTTTGCAGCAGGGGTTCGGCTTCGGCACGGATTTCGTCCCAGAGGCGATATAAGGGCTGCATCAAAACGGGTTCGACCACCAAACGGATGTCGCTTTCCCCGGTATAGTGCGCGCCCAACTGCGCCCGTTTGCCCGCGTCCAATGCGCCCTCGAACAATGTGCCAAAAATGGTGGGATTGACGTAACGCCAATCGGCAGCGCTGACTTCGCGCAAAATGCTGATGCCTTCGGGAATCAGCGTCAAATCCAGCACTTCCAAGCCGTCATCCGCGCCGGGAGCGGATTCGGCAAAAATACCGCCGTTGAAATAGGGGACATACTGCATCATAAATTGGTTGGTCTGGCCGTCCATCGCCCGGAATAAATCGCTCATGGCAAACATGAACGAGTCTTCCACCTCCCCGGCGCGTTCGGCAATATAACGCAGGGCTGGCAGCGCGTCGGGGTCATTTTTCCGACCCAGTTTGGGCAGCAAACCGACATCTTCGGCAAACAGGGCGAACACCAACTTGGTCAGAAAGCGGGCGATTTGCATGGGCGTCCAGCCAGTTTCGGGATGCTGGCGCATGGAGTCGGTTAAATGGGCAAACCTATCGGCTAACTTCAGCGTGAGTTGTTCGCGGCGTTCGAGTTCGCTCTGGCGCAGTTCACGGAATTTATCGGGGTCGTTCAGCAGCCACTGGATGTAATTCTGGGCGGTTTTTTCCAGCAAATCTTCATTGCGGAAGATGATCGGCTGCCCGCTGATGTTCGGCCATTGGGGGTAAATCCGGTATTCGAGGAAATCGCAGACTACCAGCAGCGGCGGGTTGCCTAAACTGCCCCGGTAGGCCGAAAGCTGGGCGTAGGCCGCATCCAAATCCTTGTGCTTGCCTTTGTATTCCCACGCGAAATGGCCTTTGTACCACACATCGGCGCGTCCGCTGCCGCCAGTGGCTTTTTGCACCTGTTCTTCAAAGGTGAAAAATTCGCCTTTGGGGTCAATCTGGGTTGGGGTTTTGTGACCGACGAGCTGGCAGAGTTCATTAAAGTGGCTTTGTGAACCCTGCTGTTCGCGCAGTGCGCTTTGCCCCCAACGGTCTACAAAATCGCGTGGTGTAATCATGCTCTATCCTGGGAGTGGCAACCGTACAGGTTTATTATAGCTGAATTTGTAAACAGGAACAGACGTTCGTTTTGTGGTTCGGGGGTGTTGAAAGCCGCAGTCCAAGTGCCTGTTAAACAGTGGGGAACAGTCGGTCAGCAGCCCGGAAGATACAGGTACAATGGGGAATGTAAAATCGATTCCCGGAGATGATGATGCGCCGCACCGTCTTTTTGCTGCTCACCCTGCTGATTTTACTGCCCGGTTATGCTGCCCGGATGCAGGATGCCAATGCTTATGTCATCGTGATGGATACGCGTCTGCGTTTGCATACCCAACCGTCAATCATCAGCGAAACGGTGAGTTTCCTTGATCCGGTATCGCCGCTGGTGGTGATCGGGCGGACGGCGGACAGTTATTGGCTGAACGTGCGGGCAGGCGAGGCGGAAGGCTGGATTATCAGCGAATTTGCTGAGGTATTGACGGATGTAACCGCGCTGCCGATCACCACTGATCTGGATGCGCTGTATCTGCCGTATCCGCTGACGGGGGCGGTGGTCAAGCGGTTGCGAGAAACGTTCGTGCGCGGCGTGGAACTGGGCAACCGGGTGGATGTGTTCGCCAAAGTGGGCGACAGCATCACGGTTTCGATGCATTATTTACAGAGCATCGGGCAGGGACTTTATAATCTCGGTGATTTTCAACACTTGCAGAGCGTGATCGACCTATTCGGTGCGGCGGCGATGGGTGACGGCATCAACCCGTTCACGCGGGTTTCGCTGGCGGCAGGTGTGGGCTGGACAGCACCCGCACTCCTTGACCCCGAATTTGCCGACCCAACTGTTTGTCAGCCGGGGGAAAGTCCGCTGCGCTGCGAATACCGTCTGACGCGCCCGATCATCGCGCTGATTATGGTGGGGACGAACGATGTACCCCGTTTTGATGCCTCGATCTATGAGGGCAATTTGCAGGAAATTGTGGATACCTCGCTCAAGATGGGTGTGATTCCGGTTATCAGCACGATTCCTGAACAGCCGGGACAAGAAGCCAGAGTGGCGGATTACAATCAGGTGGTTCGGGATACAGCGGAACGTTTCGCTGTGCCGTACTGGGATTTTCATTACGCGATGGATAGTTTGCCGGAACGGGGTTTAGACCTTGATGGAATCCATCCATCGATTCCGCCGCGTGGGTTCAAAGGAGCGGGGGATTTCCGTCCGGCGAATTTGTATTATGGGTATGTGGTGCGTAATTTAGGGGCGCTGCAAATGTTGGAGACGGTGCGGCAGGCGCTCATGAGTTCCGCGTTCTGAGTTTGGTGCTAGGTGCGAAGTGCTAGGTGCTAGGTGATGAGTAATGAGATTTCGTTTAGCAAGCGGGTCACTTTTTTGTCCATTCTGTTTATTTTGCCGTTGGTGATTTTTGTTGTTGCAATTATGATCGCTCCAAAACCTGTAGAATTTAGTCGAAGTCCTGCTCCTAGCGGATATCTCGTTTCTATAGAAAATGATGATTGTTTTGATCTGGATAACGGGGCAATAGCAACACCGATGCCAATATTGTCCTGTGATGATCGCCGTTCGGATGTGACTTTCGATTATTACTGGAAATCAGAGCCGCATACAATCCTCGTTCCTCTTCGGCCTGAAACCAGCATGTCATATGTTGACCAAGCGTATGAAACAATCCATTTAGCAATGATTGACAATTTAGACTTTGAAAACGCTTATACTGGCGAACCATTTACCCAAGTTGCCGTCGTTCGTACAGCCGCTGGAAAGTACTACAAAATTCAGTTGATCTCTGAATCAACTTTGGACATTCAATTTCAGTGGGAGCAGCTTCGGTAACAGGGAGTAGGTTATCCGTCTGAAGGCGGAGGCAGAATCGGTCTAGTAGACAATGTTTTGATGAAGGCTTTCTTATATGATGCAAGGTGGCTTGTAATCATGAGGAGACTTCAATGTCTACACTGCGTTATCTGGCGGCAGCACTGCTCGTTATGGCGCTGGCTGCCTGTTCCCTTTCGACTCAACCTGCGACTACTCCGGTGGCAGCACTGCCGACGAATACGCCGCCTATTTTACCAACGACCGCACCAACCCATGCGCCGACGAATACGCCTCAGCCAACAGCGACCAATCGGCCTGCTACATCGGGCGGTTCGACCAGCGGCGGGGTTGTGCCGACGGCCTGCGTTCCGCGCGGGGACTGGCCGCTTTATACGGTGGTCAGCGGGGATACGCTGGCGGATATTGCCCGCCGCGCCAACAGCAGTGTGAGCGCCTTGACGACGGCGAACTGCCTGAGCAATCCGAACAATATTGCGGTCGGGCAGCAGCTTCGTGTACCTAACCTACCAAGTGCGCCAACGCCTTCGGTTGTCTATTTCCGCGTTAGTGGTGCGCCGATTCCCGGTGGCCCGCAGATGCTGGAATGGGATACACGCGGCGCGGCCAGTGTGCTGATTACTGTAATTCCACCTTCAGGCACAAATGGTCAGAGCTTCCCCAATCTGCCAACGACCGGATCAATGGCGATGCCAGCATTGGGCGCACCCTATGCACCAATGGCGACTTTCAATCTGTTCCTGCGGGACTCCAGCGGGCGCGATATTGTGGGCAGCAACGGACAGTTGGTCAGTGCTATCGTGACGGTGGCGGTCAACGGCGGGGTTGTGCCGTACAGCTTCACGGCGAACAGCAGTGTGGCAGATCGCGGCGGACAGCTTACGGTAAGCTGGAATGTTCCACAGGCGACCGGGTTACTTTCGCTGGTGCTGCTGAATGAACACGGCGGCGGTGGTACGACGATTGCCAATAACCTCGGCAGCAGTGGGTCATTCGTGGCGACTGTGCCCCTCGACTATACACATGGCGTAGCGTTTGCGCTGTACGGGGCGAATGGGACGGGCGATTATGGGTATTTGAGCGTGCCGATTCGGGCAGAGCCGTGTCCGTTCCCGGTGTATAACGGCAATGGGGCGGTCAGTTTCAGCCCTGCGACGTATGTATCCGATGGATGCTATAAGTTGACAGGCGGCTCAACCCTCACGTTGAGTGTGCCGAATGCTCCAGCGAACTTCACCTCCATCGAATACTATTTCCTGCCTGTCAGCGGGATTGGGGCTGGCACACCCGGCAACCCGGATGTGATTACATCAGATCACAATTCGAATGATGGTTCGACTGCAACCTGGTATGTGCCAATGGGCAATTACGCGGGGTCGATCTATGCCTTTGTGTACGGGCCGAACGGGATGATCGAAACGGACAGCATCGCGGTGACGGTGCAGTAAGCAAACGTTCCTTCAGGCTCAACCCCTGCGCCAATCTGGTGTGGGGGTTTTTGTTTTCAGCCTCCGTCTTTGGGCGGAATTGCACCATCCATCCAAAGGGCGGGAGAGAAATCCACCCTCCGTCAGACGCTACCCCCGGCGATCTCCGGTAAAGTGATAACCATAACAAACAAGGAGCTATCGCAACCATGTCCAAGATCAAGATTATGCTTTTCATGCTGGTCGTCCTCGCGGTCGGCTTACCCGTTGCCGCGCAGGAAGATGATATTGTAACCCTGCGCTACGGCGACGTTCACAATGGCCGTATCGCCGACCCGGCGGAAGGCAAACTGTATGTGTTCGATGGTGAAGCGGGTGATGAAATTGTCATCCAGGCCACCAGCAGCAAAATTGATGTCTATATGCGGCTAGGCGACTCGCAGGGCAACATCCTGACCGAGAACGACAACATCAACAAGAATGACACGGACTCGGAAATCAGCTATACACTGCCGGACAGCGACTTCTACTACTTCGCCGTGCTGGGTTATGAGGCCGGATCGTACAGCGTTTCACTGGAAGATGTGGCGCGCGGCGGGCAGGAAGAAGGCGGCGAAACGATTTTCATCAGCTATGGTGACGCGGTTGAAGGCGAAGCCATTGATATGGAAACCGCCATCATCTACGGGTTCAGCGGTTCAGAAGGCGACTTCGTAACCCTGTATGCCGAGAGCGAAGAAGTGGATACCTATCTGGTGGTGATCGATGCGGACGGCAATGTGCTGGGCGAGAATGACAACGCCAGCAAGCGCGATACGAATGCGTTGGTCGAACTGGAACTGCCCGACGACGGTGACTACTACATTGGTGTGTTTGCGGACGACGCAGGCGAGTTTGTTCTGAGCCTTGAATCGGAAAACGCAGGTGCTAACAACAACGGTAACAGCCCGGTTTCCAACAACCAACCGTTGGGTGATGTCTACACCGGTACGATTGACGACGAATATCCGTTCAGCACGATCACACTGGAAGACGTTCCCGCCAACACTGTGATTACGGTGGATGTGCAGGCGGTCAGCGGCGATCTGGATGCCTACGTCGGTATCATGCTGGATGATGAAGTGATGGCCGAAAATGACGACCGTTCCAACGGTGACTCGAACCCGATGCTGCAATATCGCACGGAAGAAGCGGGTACATATGTGATTGTGGTGACGCGCTACGACTTTGCAGATGGCGACACCGAAGGCGACTTCGAAGCGACCGTCACGGTTGGCAAGGCGTCGAAGGCAGCAGTACAGTTCCGCGCCGGATTGGTCACCATCTCCTACACTGAGCCGGTGGCAGGTGTCCGCAGCGTGGAAGGCGGCAAGAACGAAGGTGACTGGAGTGTGTTCGGCTTCAGCGAACCTGACCGGGTGGGTGCGCTGGCACAACAGTAGTGCTGCGTTCCGAGGTATGAGGTACGAGTGGGGATGGTTACAAACCATCTCCACTTTTTGTTTTTAACGAGGTTCTACGAAATTGCCCAGCCAGTTTACCCACTTCAGCTTATTGCTAACTGCGTTGTATAGTTTCTCATCTGGTTCAGTTCGATTCTACAGCAACAGCGTTGAGTTTGTCAGGCGGTGGCGACTTCGGGCTGTGGTTGTTCCTGCACGGGCAGCGTGAACAGGAAGGCCGAACCGTTGCCGGGTTCGCTCTCCACCCAGATTTGCCCGCCGTGCGCTTCGATTGCCAGGCGGCAAAAGGCCAAACCTAACCCTAAGCCTTTGGGCGCATCGCGGTATTTCACGCGGCTGAACTTGTCGAAAATCTGCCGCTGCATGTGTTTGGGAATGCCCGGCCCGGAGTCCGCCACACTGATACGGACGCCCTCCGGGGTGCGTTCCGCGCTGAGGGTGATCTTCCCGCCCATCGGGGTGTACTTAACGGCATTTTCCATCAAGTTAGTGACGACGCGCAAGATCATGTCCGAGTCGCAGGTGACGAAGGGCAATTCATCCACCACCGAAATCGTCAGGTGTTGATTGGATTCAGAGGCTAAAGGCTGCACCAACTGGGCGGCGTTTGCCAATAAGCTGTGCAGCGAAGTCGGCTTGGGATCGAGGACGGCTTTGCCTTCTTCCAGCCGTTGAATATCCAGCAGGCTTTCGATCATACGGGAAAGCTGACGGGTGCTGCGGATTCCGACTTGCAGGAGATCATTAACGGCAGCGGGATTCGTGCCATTCAGCAAGCGCCCCAGTGTGGCAAGGCTGCTGTAGACGGTATGCAAAGGGCCACGCAGATCGTGGTAGACCATCGCGGTTAAATCCTGCCGCAGTTGGTCGAGTTCCATCTGAGCGGAAGTATCCTGCTCAACCCAGGCGATGACATCATAATTATCGAAAAATACCCGGCGGGCACGCACCATAACCGGAATATCTGCACCTTCCGAAGGCCAAGCGGTTGAACGAAATTCCAGTTCGTTACCCATCTGAAGGGATTCAAAACGGTTCACACCTATCTGCCCTGTACCCATGCGGTGAATGGCGCTGATCGGCAGTTTGAGCATGTCCTGCCGTTTATAACGCAGCATTTCGCAGGCGCGGCGGTTGGCATCCACAATATAGCCGTCCAGATCGGTGATGATGATAGGCATCACCGCATCCTCGAACAGCCAGCGATAATGGCTTTCATCTTTGGGTGTGGCATTCAGGATGATGGCTCCACCGACGATTGACGAGGCTGTGTCAATGATCGCGCCCAGCCATTCCACCAGCGCATCATCAAAAAAATCGATTTCGGGATGGATCAACGTCATCACCCCGTACATGTACCCATTTTTTTCCATCGGCAACCCGATGGCCGAACCTGTTTTGGGGAGCGCGGGCGAATCACCCACCTTCGGCCAACGCGGGTCGGTGCTGATGTCCCGCACGATGATGGTGCGCCGCCCATGATGCACGAAGCCTACCAGCCCGCGCGCGATCAAGCGCTGCCATAATTTACGGGTCACTTCTGGATCGTCCTGTGATCCCAGCGTTATCACATCATCCAGACGGTCATCCTTGCGGAAGGTGACAACACAGCCATGTTTGACGCCAATGGCTTCGCTCGCCATCCTGAGCGCAGTTTGAAGGGCGGCACGGGTATCTGTATCCTGATTCCGTAATGCCTTGACGATGCTGTAGAGGGCATCAAGCCGCTGGCGTTCGCTTAACATGTGAACCTCGTGCTGGTTTTTGGGGTACAACCTGAATGTTCAACTTCAGTGTACACGAGGACACCTTAACATGTCCCTGACATTTCCGAAAAAATGCTGAATTTCGCGTAGGAAATTAGTAGTAGCCCTGTTACGGACGCCAGGCTAAAGTCTGGTCACTGAGGACACCACCCACCAGTCGCCACGAGGGACAACCGGAACATATGACATTCATCACATAAATATCCTGCACAGCGATAAAGGCAATCTGCGAACCATCCGGTGACCAGACGGGACTCAGGTCACTGCCAGTGCGATTGGTCAGACGGTGCGTGGAGGCAGCACAGGTTTCCGGTTTGGGAATACAGCCGACAGACAGGGTGTAAATCTCAAAGTTGCCATCGCGGTCGGAGCTAAAAAGGATGGATTGACCATCCGGTGACCAGACCGGGAAACCATCAAAATCGCGGTTAAATGTCAGGCGATGGACATCGCAACCGCCGAGTTGTTTCTCGTCACAGTTCAGACTGAGCGTGTATAGTTCCAGCGATTGGTCACGGTTGGACATGAACACAAATTGCTCACCATCTGGCGACCAACTGGGATAGGTATCAAAAACGCCATTGCGAGTCAGGCGGCGCAGATTGCTTCCATCCTGATCGACCACATACAGATCGCAATTATTGTCACAGTCAGCCATCAGGGCGAGGCGGCGGCTATCCGGCGACCAGACAATCAGGGAGGCGCGAAAGGTGGTCAGGCGATGGAGGCCGCTGCCATCCGGGCGAATCAGGTAAATGCCCGCGTCGCGCTGGTAACTGGAAGCAAAGGCAATCCACTCGCCATCTGGCGACCATGATGGATACAAATACTTACCGGTATTGCCCGTTTGGGCTAATCGCCGCAAATCGCTACCATCAGCATTCATGATGTGGACATCAATCCGGCTGTCACGCTGTGAATAAAACACGATTTGTTCACCATCCGGCGACCACGATGGACGGGTATCCTCACCGGGATTGCGCGTCAGGTTGGTGACAAGACTGCGCCCGACATCAGTCAGATATACCTCGTAATTGCCCTCACGTCCGGCGTAATAGGCTAACTGGCGCGACCCCAGTACATGACCAAACGAGACTGCTAACAGCGCCAACCCGGCGAGAGCCAGACTCAAGAGCAAGGCTGCACTCGCCAACAGGGGTGACAGGGAATATGGACTGCTGATGGAATCAATTTTCATGCCGCAAGGATACTCAGCGAAGCGGGCGAATACCAGACAGGCTTCGCATTTAATCCGATGCGCCGACTACATCCCATTCGCCGGGCAAGATGATGGTGAAGGTGCTGCCTTCACCGGGGCTGCTGTTTACGCTGAGTGTGCCGTCATGGGCTTCGACAATCATTTTGACGATGGTCAATCCCAAGCCCACACCGCCCCACTCCTGATTGCGTGAGGCATCCCCCCGATAAAACAGGTCGAAGATATGGGGCAGATCACGCGGTTCAATCCCATTACCGCTGTCCTGCACTTCCAGCAAAATGCCCTGCGGACTGTTGTAAGTACGGAGAGTGATCTGACCACCGGGGGGGGTATGGGACATGGCATTGATGAGCAGGTGTTGAACCGCCAGTTTGACTTTTTCTTCATCGATAATCACCCACAACGTTTCGACCATCGGGGTGAAAATCAGGCTCAATTCCTTATGTTGTGCGCGTTCACGCTGTTCATTGACTACTGCATCCACCAATTGGTTCAGGTTGCGGCGAGTAGGGCGTGAGTTGGTCAATGAGGAAACCATGTGCAGATTTTCAAGTTGTTTGCCCATATGCATTACAGCCCGTTCAATCGTATCCAGTTTGGCCTGTACCGGGTTTTCGCCAACTTTTTGCAGGGTGCGTTCTACGAGATAACGGCTGGTTTCGATGGTTGCCAGTGAAGTGCGGAAGTCGTGAGAGATTGCCAGCACAAACTGCCCGACCAGACGACTGCGATCCTGTTCCAGCGCCAGTTTGAGCTTTTGCGCCTCGGCCTGTTTACGCTCGGTAACATCCTGCGCTACACCGAAGTAGCCGATGACCCGTGTTTCATTTTCATCCTGCACAGGCACACGATAAATGTGCAACCAGCGCGGTTCACCCTCTTTGGTAATCATGCGATATTCCCGGCTGACGGATTCACCCTGCGCTACACGATGACGGTCTTCCTGAAGCTGTTCGATATATTCCGGTGCAATGAGGATAGCGATATTTTCGCCCGATATTTCGTCGGGGTGATAACCCGTGAGCCGGGTGAAAGAGCCGGTAATCCATTCCCGAACGCGGCGTCCGTCCGGGTCGATGCGGTAATAGTAGGCGTAGTCGGAGATGAGTTCGGATATCTGACGGTAGCGTTCTTCACTCTGCTTTAAGGCTTCTTCTGCCCGTTTACGCTCGGTGATGTCCTGTGCCACGCCATAATAACGCACGACCCGTTTTTCATCTTCGCTCCAGATGGGCTTTCGATACATATGTATCCAACGCACCTCACCGCTTTTGGTGATAATGCGATGCTCGGAGTCGGTCGCTTCGCCGTGAAGGGTATGTTTCATCAAATCCGTGACGAGATGCTGATCATCTGGATGAATAGGGAGTAAAGATTGGCTGAGGTTGATTTCTTCCCACTCATAACCCGTGACCCGCTGGAAGGATGCCCGCGTAATCCATTCCTCTATGAGCGAACCATCCGGCAGCACCTCATAGGAAAAAGCATAATCCGAGATCAATTCCAGGATTATACGGTAGCGTTCTTCACTGTGTTTCAAGGCTTCTTCGGCCAGCTTGCGTTCGGTGATGTCCTGAGCAACACCGTAATAACGCACGACCCGCCC
This sequence comes from Anaerolineae bacterium, assembly GCA_019912965.1. Taxonomy (GTDB): domain Bacteria; phylum Chloroflexota; class Anaerolineae; order Aggregatilineales; family Phototrophicaceae; genus CFX2. Next base: position 3,061 of record JAIOHM010000027.1, on the reverse strand, counting down.
TTCACGCTCATCCCAAATGGGTGTGCGGAACACACGCACCCAGCGCATCTCGCCACTTTTGGTAATAATTCGATGTTCGGAGTCGGTCTCCTCGCCCTGAAGCGTCCTCTGTTGTAGTTCCTTCACGCGCTCCATTTCGTCGGGATGGAGGGGCTTCATGGTGTCCTTCACTTCCTCATAGGTGTAGCCCGTTACCCGTATGAGGGGGGCGGAGGTCATCCACTCATCAACCAGACTCCCATCCGGCAGCACCTCATAGGAAAAAGCATAATCCGAGATCAATTCGGAGATGATCCGGTAGCGTTCTTCACTCTGCTTTAAGGCTTCTTCTGCCTGTTTGCGTTCGGTGATGTCGCGGGTGATGCCTGCCATCCGTATCAGTTTGCCATTCTGATAATGGGGAGTCATGTGGGTTTCAATCCAGCGCGGCTCTCCACTTTTAGTCAGCAGGCGGTAATTGATGGGCGTGGGTGGTTCATGGCGTTTCATCCGTTCCAGAAATTGGAGTGCATCTGGAAAATCGTCGGGATGCAGCAGGTCTTTGACGTTCATACCGACGGCTTCGGCAGGGGTATAGCCGAGGATGGGCTGGACGGCTTCGTTGATCGAGAGCATTTCCCCGGTCGCAGACTGCTCATAGATAATATCGCGCTGGGTGCGGATGAGGTCTTTGTAGCGTTGTTCACTTTCGGCCAACTTTTGGGCGCGTTCATGTTCCAGGCGGCTGCGGTGCAACATAACCAGCACCACAATCAAGCCTGTGAAAACATTAAAATTAAGCGGCCTGAGCGCTTCGTGAAAGGTGATATGGGGCATCCAGTTCAGGGCAATCAGCACCATCAGCACTTGCAAAAAAAAGGTCGCCAGCAGCAGGCGGAAAGGCAGAAACAGATTACCGAAGATCACCAGCACAACGAGAAAATAGAGGGCGTGCAGCCCTTCCGCGCCGCCATGCGTCAGGGCTGGAACGAGGATAGCAGCCGTTCCGTAAACAATGGAAAGCCCAACGGCTGGATAGCGCCTGCCTTCGCGGCTCAAACGATAGCCGATGAAACAAACAATGACACCGATCAGTCCTGTGATACTTTCGGGATTTTGCCAAAACGGGCGTTGATTAATCCACATGGGGATAGGCAGCATGACCAGAACGAGGATGATACTTGCCAACAGGAGCGAGGCTAACAAACGCGCCTGACGCCGGGCTTCGTCGTCGACCACTGCGGGAATGGGTTCGATCCAACGCTGCCACAGGCGGGCGGCAGAAGACAATCGATCAAGCATAGCGGGAAAATCCCATCGTTATAATATCTATTGGGTTGGAGATTCATCCTGGGTGGCTGCACCAATTACATAGGCAATGATCGCACAGATCAGCAAGCCGACCCAACCCAGAATTTTCCATTCACCTTGCAAGAAAATCTGGGCAGCCAGCAGGGGTAAAAGCCCAATCCCCAAGCCGACGAGCAAGCCTTTCCAGCGGGAGGGCAGCATCTCATACAGGTCGATCAGCAGGGGTTTTTCCTGTCGTTTACGCTGAATCTTCTGCGCGCGTTGGGCGTGTTTTGACCAGTCGTATCCCTTGATCTTGGACTCACCCGGACTGCGGGCTGAAAGCTGTGCATCGCGGATGCGTTGAGCACGCTCAAGTTCGTTATCTTTTTTCATACTTGCCCCCTAATATGCGGGAGACTTTCACCCTTTAGAGTATAACATGATGCTAACCTGAGAAGAAAAAGCGTTTATACCCGCCATTCGGCTAGTACGATTTGGGGCGAACAGTTGTAGAATAGCCAGCATCTCATAATCGAACAAAGGATAGAGGGTTATGGCTACTCCTGAACGCATTCTGGTGATTGCGGCACATCCAGATGACATCGAATTCGCGGCAGCGGGCAGCATTGCCCAATGGGTTGAAGCAGGCACACAGGTGACGTTTTGTATGGTGACCGATGGTTCAGCGGGCAGCAATAAGCCGGATACTGACCTGAAGGCACTCGTCCAGCAGCGGCAGCAGGAGCAGTGTGAGGCCGCCGCTATCCTCGGTGTTAAGGATGTGCGATTTCTGGGCTATCCCGATGGCGTGCTGCAACCAACGATGGAACTACGGCGCGATCTGACGCGCATTATCCGCGAGGTTCGCCCGGAGCGCGTGCTGCTGCAAGACCCGTCGTTGATCTTCGCCGGGAATTTTTACATCAACCATCCTGACCATCGTGCCGCTGGGGAAGCCGCAACTTATGCCGTGTTCCCCAGCGCCGGAACACGCCCGATTTTCCCGGAACTGCTGGCGGAAGGCTACGAACCTTATGATGTGACGGAATTGTATTTGATGTTCCCGGTGCAGGCCGATACCTATGTGGATATTTCGGCTTATGAGGATCGTAAAATTCAGGCGCTACTGTGCCATAAGTCGCAGTTGGGGCCGGAAGTGGGCGATATGGTACGGAAGTGGGACGCTGAGGAAGGCAAAAATCACGGTTACGCGTTTGCGGAATCCTTCCGGGTGATGAAGTTGAAGGAAGACCCGCAGACACAATCCGAAGGATCGGCGGCTGTGCCAGAGCAGATGACGGAAGGGTAAATATTTTCCGCTGTAAGGTAATGAAAGACATAATCGGGGCGTCTATTCACCGTAGTGGGAGGATTTTATGGCTGAGTTGATGGTTCTAACGGATGCGACATTGGAGAGCCAACTGTGGGGGCAAAAGCCTACGCTCATTCTGGTTTCCAATGGTGAAGGGCTGCGGAGTGATTTTAGCACCGCCTTCAAAAAAGCTCTGGAAGATCATCCGACGATTGGCTTTGCCAAACTTGACCCCACCACAAACCCCCAGGCCGCCGCGCGCTTTGATGTGGGCAGCAAGCCCGTCATGATCGGTTGGTATAATGGCGCGGAAATTCTGCGTCGTCCTCGTCCCTGGGGAACGGATGTGCCGCTTGCCGTCGAGATGTTACAAAAAGTGGCTCAAGAACAAACCCCTGTGGAACAGGAGATAATGGAGAAACCTGTGGATAACCAACCTGCCGTTATAGATGGTAAACCCGTGATTGTGACCGACGC
>JAIOHM010000026.1 GCA_019912965.1 Anaerolineae bacterium | reverse complement strand
ACTGCTGGGCGATGTCACCCATGAACTTAAAACACCGCTGGCAAGCATCAAAGGTTATATGGAAGGCTTGCAGGATGGTGTGCTTCCGGCTACCCCGGAAACGTTCCAGCTTATTCACAATGAGGCGGGTCGGTTGCAGCGGCTGGTGCAGGATTTACAGGAACTTTCACGCACGGAGGCTGGACAGATTCAATTGCAGGTGACCACCTGTATACCAACCAACATCGTCTTGCCGGTTGTGGAACGTATACGTCCCCAGTTTCGTGAAAAAGGGATCGCGCTGGATGTGACTGTACCTGAAACCCTGCCGCCTGTTCGTGCCGACGCGGATCGCACGGCGCAAGTCCTGACGAATTTGCTGGCGAATGCGCTCCAATACACCCCTGCTGGCGGTCAGGTTAGTATTGATGTGGTTAAAAGTGATGACCAGCTTTGCTTCTCGATACGGGATACGGGTGTAGGTCTTGAGCCGCGTGATCTTGAACAAATATTTCAGCGTTTTTATCGGGTGGATAAATCCCGATCTCGCTCCAGCGGTGGCAGCGGGATTGGTTTAACAGTGGCAAAACATCTGGTCGAAGCACAAGGCGGCAGTATCCATGCAGCAAGCGATGGGCTGGGCAAGGGCAGCCAATTTAGTTTTACGCTGCCGCTGGCGTAAACTTTACAGAAACTTCATACAAGCAACACGGACACCATAAACACCTGTGGCAATCTTAGGTCAAATGTAAATGATCTACAGAACAGGAGTTTATCCAATGACACGCAAATCACTGATCCTATTGGTCGCTATCGCTGCACTCATCGCGGGGAGTGCCTTTGCGGTGATGGCTCAGGATGGTGGCGATAACCCGGCACCTTTTGGCCCCGGCTGGATGCACGACGGGAATTTTGGTTCCGGTATGATGCATGGTCATGGCATGATGGGTGGCGGTTTTGGTCATGGCATGATGCTGGGTGACGGAGAATCGATGATGGTCGCCGTCGCCGAGGCGTTAGGTCTTGAGCCAGATGCTTTTTATGCTGCCCTGCGCGATGGTCAAACACTAACTGAGATTGCCGAGGCTCAGGGTGTCGAGCTTCAGACAGTCTATGATGCAATGCTCACGCACGCCGAAGAACATATGGCTGCAAGCGTCGCAGCGGGTAACATTACGCAGGAACAGGCCGACGAACACCTGACATGGATGCGCGAAAATATGGCTGAAATGCCGATGTTTTCTGGCGAAGGCTCTGGCCCCTGCATGGGTCATGGTGGAAGTTTCGGCATGGGAATGATGGGACGCGGACACGGTATGGGTATGCGCTGGGGTAATGCGTAATACGCACCTACTGATTGAGAAGACGCCGGTTGAGTGACCGGCGTTTTTCATCGTTTATAGAACCAACGCCTAACGCACAACTGTATTGTGAAGTGAATAAATTCGCGTTTTATACCATTACGCGATCCTGACTAGGAGCCGGGGCACTGCTGCTTAAGCCTCTGCATCTATAGATTGGCGTATCAGACGCTGTTCGTGCTGCTTACGCCACCCATATGGGGTCAGTCCGCGCGGCTTGTACACATTCAGCACCTGGGTTACGAGCAGCACCAACGTGCCACCAACCGAGTGGAGTAGGGTGTTTGGTAAGGCGCGGAGCGAATCAAGGGACATTGTTGGATCTGCTGCAATGTCTGCCATGCGGTTGATGAGTTGTGTTTCCGACAACAAGATGATGATGGCGACGATGGTTAGGGCAAATGAAATCAGAACCCAATAGTGCTGGAATAGACCCCATTTAGTACCGAGTGACATGACAAGCCCAGTTAGCAGCGAGGTGAGGGCGAAGGGGACGATGACGTATCCGGTAATAATTCCCATTGCCATCCACGCGGCACGCAACGCCTGAGCATCCTGGTTGGTTGCAACAGTAATATCGAGCACTAGATAGGCAGCGACCGCTCCGATCCAGCCAACCGAGGAGGTGAGATGGACGGTGAGGGCGAACTTGCGGAGGATTGGTGTCATAGTCATGGCCGTTGTGGCCTGTGTTCGATGGGCGATGTGTGAATACTGGGACTATCGGATTCCACCGCTTGTTCGGTGGATGTTGTGTCGCTATCGGCGGCGCTGGATGGCATATGGCGTCCTGGGCCGTGTTCGCTACCGATGCCGGTGATGAGTACGACAGCAACAAGCAGCACTAAGACAAGAGCTATAATCCCAAACACCTTAACCCAGCGAGGTGTGCTGTAGGGCGATCCCTGATCCGGCCCATCGTGAGTTTGTAACATGATTGTTTCTCCTAGCATAATGTGAGACATTTCATGCCAGACTACATCTTTTCGCGGGCGAACTTCAATTATCAAAGCGTGGGATTTGTTAGTTTATGAACAATATGAGTGAATTGTTCAAAAATATCACGGGATTGTGTGCTTGCAAGGTGAATACAATGGCTCATCTAAGGAGGCTTCATGACGAAGACAGACCGACGGGTACAGCGCACGCGCGAACTGCTGCAAAAATCACTGATCGACCTGATCGGCGAACATGGCTATGATGCGATTACGATTCAAGATATTGTAGATCGTGCCAACCTGGCACGTACCACCTTTTATGTCCATTACAGCAGCAAAGACGACTTATTCCTAGGTTGCCATGAAGTTGTTGTCGGCGAATTCCAGTCTGGGCCGCTCTACCCCCACCCACTTTCCAGAGAAGAACTGCTATCACCTGAAACACCAGAGGGAATAATCTGGGCTTATCGGCATCTCGAAGAAGCACGGTCACGATTGCATTCCATCTTTCAGGGTAAGGATGGACCGCTAATCCTACGGCGCATCCGGGACTGGAGCGCACAGGAAATCGAAGCCAACCTACGCATTGCCTTTGCCGAATCCGATAGCCTCATCTCGTTCGACCTGTTAGCGACCTATCTGGCGGGGGCGCAAATCGCATTGGTGCAATGGTGGCTGGAAAAGCACCAACCACATACAGCCGAAAACTTAGCGTACACGTTTCATCGCTTGCGGCGTGCGGCGATCCGCGATGCATTGGGGCTAAGAGATGGTGAGTAAGCACACTTTAGAACTTTCATCTTTGGCATAATGCGAAGTTTGAGCCGAAAGAGCAGATTCTGCGAACGAAGCCAAATGAGGTTGACTCAACTTGCGAGCATCATCCAGTGCTTTCAAGGAATAATAAAGAATATACGTGTGGCATAGCTTCTCCGAAAAGACTAATACATACTGTAATGATGTTGTCAGTCGCCCCAAACATCCCATAATTATTCATCAGACCATGGTAAAGAGAAATTTATTCAATCTCATAAACACGCTAAATAGCGCGTCCGTTGAAACCCTGAACCCTTTAAGATAAAACCATAATCTCATCAAACCCCAGTTTAAATTTTATGGAGGCTGAATGATGTCTGGATTTGCCGGGCTAATGAAACATGCGGTGTTGAGCGGAGGTTATCTGACTGCGTTACTCACGATAGCTCATCTATCTATGGATACACTCACCAGTATGCCTATGGCCCTACTCCCAGTGTTTCAATCGCGTTTTGGTCTGACAGAAAGTGCCATTGCCCTACTCGTTGCTACATTATCATTCAGTGCATCGGTGACACAGCCACTATTTGGGGCGCTGTCTGATCGATTTGGCCGTCGCTCCGTAGCGGCGCTGGGCCTTATCTTGAATGCGGTTCTCCTGAGCCTCGTCGGAATAGTGCCGACAATTGCCCTCATGTTTGTGTTGTTTTTCATGGGTGGTTTAGGTTCAGGTGCACTCCATCCAGCGGGAGCCAGTCTGGTTCGGGCGGGAACGGAACACAATAAAGGACTAGCGGTTAGTCTGTTCAGCACCGGTGGCACGCTTGGCTATGCTTTGGGACCAGTCATTATTCTCTATCTGATTTCTAATCAGGGACTCGAAGCGATGCCTTGGCTCATGATCCCTGGTGTATTATTGGGACTACTGGTATATCGTTTAGCACCTACTCACAAACCCCTACCACGCGAAGAGCGACCCCGCTTATTTGATATTCGAATTATCTGGGGGCCAGTGGGATTATTGAGCGTTGTCGGTATTCTCAGCGGTCTCGCCTTTGTGACATTCAACAGTGCTGTTCCTTTGTGGCTGGTTGCCAAGCATCAAATTGCCCCTGATGATCCATTAATTGGATGGACGTTGGGTGCGTTTTCGCTAGCAGCCGCGCTTGGTGGATTGGGGGCTGCTACCCTGAGTAATCGGATTGATCAACGGCTGCTTGTGAGTGGAACCCTGTTGCTTGCTCCTATTCCGATGTTCTGGATGTTCTCCGTAGAGCCTGGGTCATTACCGTTCTATATCGCTATCATTCTGACTGGGGCACTGGTTCATGCGAACTTACCCTTACTGGTTGTTAGCGCGCAGAACTTGGCGCCTAACGCGATGGCAACAGCTTCAGGAATGCTGATGGGTTTCAGTACAGGGATTGCTGGATTGCTATACATTGGCATAGGGCGTCTACAGGAGATGATCGGTCTAGTTCCTGCTACCTATCTTAGCTACCTTGCTGTGATCCCGGCTGCCCTATTGGCGTTCTTTGTGTTGTCTAAATTTCGTTCCACTTCTGATCACCAGAAGCGAAAACAAGATTCAGCCTGCCTCTGTTCAATATCTGCCTGTATGCCGCTTGTAAGCCCGAGAAGCATGTTTTAACGACACACCTAAACCTTATTCAGGCGTTACCTCTATAAAAGAAATCCCGTCTTCAAATGAGAGACGGGATTTTTATGTTTTGAGCCAGTCTATGCTTTTGCAGCAGCCACTTATTCGTCGGCTGGCACAGGCGGGTACTCAATTCCGATCAGCGCTTGCTCAATCAAGTCCCACGATGCCGGTGTATTCCATTCCACTGTGACAAGCTGTGCGGGCTTGTTGACATCCACATTGATCACACCTGTAAGCTGCTCGATCTCGCCTTTGACCGTGCTGACACAGCCGTTGCAGGTCATGTTTGGCACTTTGAAAGTTTTGGTTTCCATACAGAAAACTCCTGTTTGATTGATGGTAAATACGTTCAGGATAGAGCTTAACATGCGTTTTAGGGTCGGATATGCGCCATTTGGCGGTGTTTCAAATTCAACATTGCTGTGATACTGGAAACTAGGAGAAACAATAATGATACTTGAATCGGTTATCACATGCCCGCAATGTGGGTTTTCCAAAAACGAAACCATGCCTACCGATCAGTGTCAATTCCTCTATCGCTGCTCGAACTGCGATACAATTTTACGACCAAAATCCGGGGACTGCTGTGTATTTTGCTCCTATGGAAGTGTCCAGTGTCCTCCCATACAAGTTGAAGAAATGGATAAACCATTATGATTCGAGTGTTACTTGCAGAAGATCATAAAATTGTCCGACAAGGCACTCGTATGTATCTGGAGAGCATGGATGTTGAGATTGTCGGCGAAGCGACAACCGGTGTGGAAGCGGTTAAGCTGGCCCGTGAATTAAGCCCGGATGTAGTCGTTATGGATATCCACATGCCTGAACTCACCGGTGTAGAAGCAACTCGCCGCATCCGTCATGAGAACGAAGATGTGCGTGTGCTGGTACTCACCGCCTATGATGACCCTGCCTACGTTCATGCTTTGCTCGATGCAGGCGCGGACGGCTTCGTCTTGAAGACCGCCGAATTTTCCGAGTTATTTCGAGCACTCCAGGATGTTGCCGTAGGTCGAACGGCATTCAGTGCCGAAGTAATGGCAAGAGCGGCTCAGTATGAGCAGAATACTTCCGCACTGATTGAAGGGATGACAGATCGCGAGATCGAAATTCTCAGATATGCGGCACGCGGATTGACGAATAAGCAAATCGCCAAAGACCTCTTTATTTCTGATCGCACGGTGCAGGGACACCTCCAAAACATCTATCAAAAACTGCATGTGGCGACCCGTACTGAAGCAGTTACTGCGGCTGTAACTCGCGGCCTGATTGTCCTGAGTGAGGGAGGGCAAAGTTGAACGATTGGCTTCACGTTGTAATCACCATTTTAGCGCTCTTGCTCGTAACGAATATCTGGCTCATATATCGGGTACTAAATCCTTTACAGCGCCTAGCTTCACAGACCACCGATGTTGCTCAAGGTAATCTGGTAGCGTTCAATCAACCCTGTGGAGGCATCCCGGAAATTGGTATTTTGAGGCGTACAATGGCAAGTATGGCGGGGCACGTTCGCCGGACGCATGAGGATGAAACAGCCTATCGCTATGCGCTGACCGACGGACAGGAAACCGAGCGTGCCCGAATTGCTCATGAACTCCATGACGATACCGTGCAGTCCTTGGTCGCAATTGCTCAAAGTATTGATCTCGCCTCGAATTGGATTCAGAGAGATCCAGCGCGCGCGGCGGGTATGCTTAAAATGGCGCGGACACAGGCGGTTGAAACGGTCGAGGGATTGCGCCGCCTGATTGCCGATCTCCGTCCCCCAGCTTTGGAAGAACTCGGCCTCATACCTGCCCTTCAAATGCTCGCTGAAAATGAGGTTGATACCGATGTGAGTGTCAAAGTACTAGGCAATGAACGCCGACTGGATGAAGAGTGGGAACTTACGCTCTTTCGTGCGGCGCAGGAAGCGGTTCGTAATGCCCAACGGCATGGTCATGCCAAGACCATCACGATAGCTGCTGACTATCAGCCTGACGAAATCCGCCTCACAGTGGCCGATGATGGGGTTGGTTTTCAAGTTCCAGATTGTGTCGATTGCATGGCGAAAAAAGGTCACTTTGGGTTAGTGGGTATTCACGAGCGGGTTCAGCATCTAAAGGGCACTGTTAAGATTTCCAGTAGACCAAACCAAGGTGCTGAAATGATTGTTACACTTCCTTTGTCAGACTTGGGTCAACCTAGTGAAACCGTTCGTGATCCGGTTTGTGGCGTGTTAATTGCGCCCCAGCAGGCTTATGGTAGCGTGATCCATCGGGATGAAACATATTACTTTTGCTGTCCGGTTTGTCAGGGCGCTTTTCAGAAAGACCCGGATGTGTATCTCAATCAGCTCCATCCAAAAACACTTCCAGCTTCTTAAACTGGCAACACCCTAATTGGGTTAACACGCCATTTGGCGCGTTTCTCCCTGCCTCAAAACCGCTACTCTACAAAGAACAGATTGAGAAGCAATAAGCTTAACTTTATTGTATTCGACAGCCATCTGACATTTGATTGAGTATGGTTTTGGAGTGTGAAAGCATGGCGAAATTCCCTTCAGTAAGTCGTCGAGAATTCTTGAAAATCACCTGTGTCGGGACAGCCAGTCTCGCCGCCAGTAACTTGCTCCCCGGGTTGCCGTTCGTAGGCAGAGTTCTAGTCCAATCAGATCAAGTTCCTGATCTTGAAGTGCGTCTACGGGCGGTTGAAAGTGAAGTTCCCATCCTGTCAGGCAATCCAACCAGAGTGTGGACCTATCAAGGGGAGGTCATTCAGGGTGATGCAGCCTCCTTGCAGGTCATCCCCGACTCCTACCTCGGGCCAATCTTCCGCGTTCGACAAGGGCAACATGTTCGCATACATTTCGTCAACGAGCTTGCCGAGGAATCGATTGTTCACTGGCACGGATTGATCCTGCCCGAAGCAATGGATGCCCACCCCCACTATGCGATTGCTCCCGGTGAAACCTATGTTTATGATTTCCACGTCATCAATCGTGCAGGCACATACTGGTACCATCCACATCCGCATGGCGCTACCGCCAATCAGGTTTACAACGGATTGGCAGGACTCTTTATCGTAACTGATGATGAAGAAACGGCAGCAGGACTGCCTTCAGGGGATTATGACATTCCACTGGTATTTCAGGATAGGTCGTTTGATGCCGAGAATCAGTTGGTCTACATCACGGGCGGTATGATGACGCAGATGATGACCGAGATGATGGGTTTTCTGGGCGACAATATTCTGGTGAACGGAAAAACAGAGTTTGAATTAGACGTTGAAACTCAGGCTTATCGCCTGCGGCTGCTCAATGGCTCAAACTTCCGTATTCTGAAACTGGGTTGGGAGGATAGTACACCACTGACCGTGATCGGAACCGATGGAGGTTTACTGGAAGCACCTACGGAACATCCCTATATCACCCTCAGTCCAGGAGAACGGGTTGAACTCTGGGCCGATTTCAATGGGCGTACCGTTGGAAGTCAGTTACTTCTGAAAAGCCTGCCATTTACGGGCGTGGAGATGGGCGGCACGATGATGGGCGGTATGGAAATGCCAGAGACCACGACCCTGCCTCATGGCGAAGAGACTACAGTTTTGAAGGTGAATGTTGTTCAGGAGTCAACCGAAGCATTGACCTTGCCCGAACGTCTCTCGACCATCGAACGTTATACCCTGAGCGATGCCGCCAATGCAGATGCACCACGCACATTCGAAATTGCCATGCTCAATGAAGTCTGGTCATTGAATGGGCGCAGCTTTGAAATGGATGCGGTGGCAGACGACGAGATCGTGCAGGCCAGTACGCTGGAAGTCTGGGAATTCATCAATGTGGTGAATGAGCGTGAAACAACCGCTATGGAGGGTGAGCATGGCGGACATGACATGGAGAATATGAATATGGCGAATGGGGAAGTCAAAACACAAGATCAGATGGCACACCCCATGCACATTCACGGTGTCCAATTCCAGATTTTGGAACGTACTGTTGACGATGCCTTCCGGGAAGGATGGGAGACGGTCAGCGCTGGCTATGTTGACAACGGTTGGAAAGACACGGTGCTGCTGATGCCTGGAGAGCGCGTGAAACTCCTCATGCGCTTTGGGAGTGATCCCGGTCTATATGTCTTTCACTGCCACAACCTTGAACACGAAGATCTGGGACTCATGCGAAACTATCGAGTTCAGTAACTCATATCCAGTCTGATTTGTGATACCGACTGTATAGCACAATGCAGTCGGTATTTTATTCGAATTTTATACAACCTGTGTATCTTGGAATTATTCACCTGTGCCAGCGGACTGGAAGATTTTACGCTGACGGAATTCAAGAACTGGATGGCAAGAATCGGCGTGAACTAGGCAGGCGGACAGCAAGGATAGAAATATCGGGGAAATTTTTCATAAGGACCTTAGAGTTGATCTGTGGAGGGCGAATCCAATCCCATCCCCCACCCTAGACCCTGTAGTGTTAATGTCTGAGCCAATTTCGCCATTGTCTCCGCCGAGTATTGCCTGGAATTAGATAACCACCATGTCACCATACCAACCTCTGCCCCTGCAATAAAATGTGCCAGTAATCCTCCCGGCAAGCGCAATTTCTCCTTATTAGGTTGCAGAGTTTTGATGACATGCTTTTGTGCAAGCTCCACCAAAAATTCCCGTAACTGCACCGTAAACTGCTGACTGCCCTTTGATCCCATCATTACCTTGTAGAAATCAGCATACTGCGCGACATGTGCCCAATCTGCGGGATCATCCATCTTGCCGGGTTCAATCTGCTGGATGATTTCCAGATACATTTCACGCATCCCATTAAACAATAAGTCATCCTTGTATTGATAGTGTAGATAAAAAGTTGTGCGCCCAACATTCGCACGGTCAGTGATGTCCTGTATGGTAATGGCTTCATAACCCTTTTCAACAATGAGTTCCATTAAAGCATCTCGCAGCATCTGGCGAGTACGCAAAACACGGCGATCTATTTTCTTAGGCATATTCTCTTGACCTTTCATGACACTTTTGCCATTTATGTCTGATAACCGACACAGCTCAACAAGTCGTTATATCAACCACGATTTTTTTGAATATGATGTTGATTATTGAACATAGTATTCACTATCTTGAGGTCAATTATGGACGTAAATCTGTTTTTAAGCTACCTGCTGCGCTCCCTGCCGGGACTGCTAGTCAGTTCATTGTTTTTAGTCACCCTGCCTAAAAACCGCACTGAATCGCTCATTTTCGCTTATATCATCATGTTGATTCTGCTTCGGGATACGATGACTCCACTCCAACTCTGGAGCCTTGGCTCGGAGGGTTGGTTCTGGATACGGGTTCGTGAACTTCCGATATTGTTGCTGCTGCTCGGTTTCGCCTCAGCCGGAATTGCACTTGCCATCAACTGGTATGAACCAGACCTGCGTCGGCTTATCGTCTGGTTCAAAGCACAGCCATTAGTCTGCGTTTTTGCGGGCTTACTAGGCGCGGTGGTGATCGCTACACCCGTTATCCTCCTGTATCAGATTGTGCCGATTGATCAGCGTGGGGGTACGGTTTCATTTGGACTGATACCTATATTGCTGGTTTTTTGTTTACTAGTGAACTTCTACGAAGAACTACTGTTTCGGGGTTACTTCCAAGGGTTCATCGAACTTCATACCTCGCCACTTCGCGCAGCACTACTGTCAGGAATACTATTTTCCTTTGCCCATACCTTTCTGGCGACGACAGTTACGAACGTTGGAGCGCCGTTAGTGTTGTTTACCTTGTATGAAGGGATTATCGTAGGATTAGTACGGATGCGTTATGGTCTAATTGCGTCAATAGTTACGCATGGTGTTGGTATCTTTCTGCTCTGCTCGGGCATATTCTAGCTGAACAGGACTTCTGATTTGAACAAATGAAGGGTTGAACTAAGCAATTAATGGTTCAAGTCTCCCAATTAATCAAAGAATGTATGAGAGGGAATCTGTACGACCATCACAGAGTAATCTCATTGATTCTATTGAATGAGCAATCTGGCGCGTAGCTCGACGACAGGTTGCTCCTCGATTTCCAACACCCCTAATTTTTAGCCTGATCATCACGTCGCGTCTGCTCCAATGCCGCCTGTTTTCAGGTGCATTTCTTATTGCACAGTACCACGCCACCCCGCTGTCTCACAGCCGCCAGCGGCTGCGGCTACGGGTTTGCTTCTGGCTTGCGCCGTTTCTCTCATAGCAAACCCGTGCCGCCTTTCAGGTGAGCAGCGGGGAACCCCGACGTGGTAAGACC
>JAIOHM010000005.1 GCA_019912965.1 Anaerolineae bacterium | reverse complement strand
TGAAGTGGATGTGCGGCGGGCCGGGTGGGGTGTTCCTGTACGTGAGGCCTGATCTTCGCCCGGAGATGCGCCCGAAGATTACCGGATGGTTCGCCCATAAACGCCCTTTCGCTTTCGAGGTGGACGAGATCGAACTGCGGGATGACGCCTATCGTTTCCTGAACGGGACGTTTGGGGTGGCGTCGCTGCATTCGATTCAGCCGGGAATCGACATCATCGCACAGGTTGGCGTAGACAATATCCGCGCCAAGAGCAAACGGCAGACGGCGTTATTGCTCGAACTGGCAGCGCAGGCCGGATTTGACCTGACCGCCCCGGCGAATCCTGATGAGCGCGGCGGCACTGTCACCATCAATCCGCCTCATGCTTACGAGGTCAGCCGGGAACTGCTGGCGCGCGAGATTTTGATCGACTACCGCGAGAAAGCGGGCATCCGGGTTTCGCCCCATTTTTACAACACGGATGACGAAGTACGCGCCGTGATTAGCACCATGCAGGAGATTTTGTCGAGTGGGGATTGGGAGCGCCACGCCGACAGCCGGGACTTTGTAACCTAAGGGAATGCTCCAATCAGGTTTGCAAGATGCTGGAAAAATCCCATTAGGTGGATGGTTACAATAGGCAACTTACTCCGCTTGACTCACCCGCGCGATTTGAGCAGGGGTTTGTCCATAAAATCGCTTGAGGGATCGGGTCAGGTGCGGCTGGTCGGCATAGCCAGTTTCATAAACCGTTTCGATGATAGGAACGCCTTTTTCCAGCAGCGATGCTGCCTGCTGGGCGCGTTCAATTTGTTGAATGATGGTGGGAGTCAGCCCGGTCGAATACAAGAAGCGGCGGCGCACCGTGCGCGATGAAACCGCCAGTTGTTGATCTTGCAGTACAGCATTCACGACAGGTTCACGAACCAGCAGACCTTCACGGATCATCCGATCTACAAATGTCTCGACATTTTCAAAATCGGGTAGTTGCCACGCCGACCCATTCATCCAAAAAGACTGGCTGGCGGCTTCGGGCAAAATTGCATCCCCATTCAGAAGATTTCCGGCGGGCAGGTACGGCATGAATACGCCCAGCTTAAATTTGATGACCAGAAACTCGGCACCTTCAAACAGATTTTTGGGTACAAACTGCGTTGTTGCCCCTTCGGCGGATACCCGTATCTTTCCATTATATTTTGTAAACAGCAGATTCCAGCGCACATCAGCAGGGCAGACCGGGGAATCATCCTGCTCAACACGACCCCGCCAAACCATTTCTATGTAGGGTGAGTCGGAAAATCTTCCTTCAAAGATCGCGCTCATACTGCTGCCTTCCATCCACACATTCACGAACACCTAGCATAACACAAAAGTTCTGGTCGCTACAGATGAACGGAGATCGATCTCGGTCATAATGCCAGGATCAACCATTTCTCATGAACGCAGGATTTTTAATATAATGCTTGAAAAAGGGGAAACAGGATCGAGCAAATGACTGTACGGCAAATAACCCGCTATCGACCAAATTTGACAGCCGTTATCGTCCTGTGCCTGCTGTTCTTCGCCGCGCTAGCCTATGCTGTTGGACAAAATACGCCGATGGTTGATCTTGACCAGCAGATTGCTGATGCGCTTTACACCCGTGCAACTCCACCAGTAACCCAATTTTTTTACCGTGTTGCCTTGTTGGGGTCTGAAATCCTCGCCGGATTAGCTATTGGGCTGGCAGGTTTCGCGGCACTGCGACGGCGGTGGACTTATGTAATGCTGGTGTTGGTCGCCTGGCTTGGCGGTTATCTGATGAATACCATTCTCAAAACCATCTTCGCCCGCGAGCGCCCCATTTTTTTAGAACCGCTGGCAGTATCCACCAACTACAGTTTCCCCAGTGGTCACGCGATGGCGGCTGTGGCTTGTTACGGTTTGCTAGGCTATTTCCTCTATCAGCAGGCACGCAATCGCTGGCTGCGAATAGGGATTTTTATGGTCACACTGCTGCTTATTTCGTTGATTGGCTTCAGCCGCATCTATCTGGGCGTCCACTTTTTCAGCGATGTGCTGGCGGGTTTCGCGGCTGGCGCGCTCTGGATGATCTTTTGTCTGTTCCTGTTTCGCCGCCTGCATCCAAACCGTTAGTCAATCTATCCATGTCAATTCGGGCAGAATTCGCGTCAGATTGCCCAATGCCGCCTACCCTAGGCCAGAATTCTATCTTACGCTGTATAACGAATTGGCGATTCTCAACAGGGAAAAGAAGTGCTTTTTGGTCATTTTTGCTACGCCAGACAGCATTACGGTTCATTATAATCCGCAATATAGGGTCAATTTTAGTCAGGTTCAACAAAGGAGTGCAGTTCACATGTCGAGCCTCACCCCAACTGCTGCCGCTAAAAAATCCCCGACGGCTCTGCTCAAATGGGCAGGTGAACAAGGCGTCAAGGAAATCGATGTGAAGTTCACGGATGTGCGGGGTGTTATCCAGCACTTCAGCATCCCGATTGAAAGTTTTGACCCGGATGTATTTGAAAATGGCATCGGCTTTGATGGTTCCAGCATCCAGGGTTTCCAAACAATCAATGTGTCCGACCTGAACCTGAAGCCGGATATCGAAACCGCGTTCATTGATCCCATTCCAGCGACCCCGACCTTAAGCCTGTTCTGTGATATTTTCGATGTTGATGGCGCACCGTATACCAAAGACCCACGCGGTATCATCAAGCGGGCGGGTGAATATTTGAAATCCACTGGCATCGCCGATACCGCTTACTTTGGCCCGGAAGCCGAGTTTTTCATATTCAACAGCGTGGCCTATGACGCTACCAACCGCACATCCTTTTATGAAGTCGATTCTGAGTCGGCTTTCTGGAACATGGGCAAACCCGGTCTGGGCTACCGCGCCCGCATCAAAGAAGGATACTTCCCGGTTCCGCCCACCGATAAAATGCAAGACCTGCGCTCCAAAATGACCCAAACCCTCATCAGCGTGGGCGTGGATATTGAAGTGCATCATCACGAAGTCGCCAGCGCCGCCCAAGCCGAAATCGACATGAAGTTCGATGAAATGCTGCGGATGGCCGACAAGCTCCTGATCTACAAGTACATCATCCGCAATGTGGCTTATCAAAATAACTACACCGTGACGTTTATGCCCAAACCGGTCTTTGGCGATAACGGTTCGGGTATGCATGTTCACCAATCCCTGTGGAAGGGCGGCAAACCGCTGTTCTTCGATAAAAAGGGTTATGCGCTCCTGAGCGATACTGCTCTCCATTACATCGGCGGCATTCTCAAACACGCGCCAGCCATTCTGGCCTTCACCAACCCCACCACCAACAGTTTCCGCCGTCTGGTGCCGGGTTATGAAGCACCAGTCAATCTGGTTTATTCCGCGCGTAACCGTTCGGCGGCCATCCGCATTCCGATGTACAGCCAGAACCCGAAGGCCAAACGTATCGAAACCCGCTTCCCTGACCCGACTTGCAATCCTTATCTGGCATTTTCCGCGCTGCTCATGGCGGGGTTGGATGGAGTGGAAAACAAAATCAAACCCGGCGACCCGGCAGACTACGATCTGTACGAACACGCCGTCACCACGCCGACCGTACCCGGCAGCCTCGATCGCGTGCTGGAAGCGCTGGAAGCCGATCACGATTTCCTGACCAAAGGTGGCGTATTTACCGAGGAATATATTGCGGACTACATCGCCTACAAACGCACACATGATGTGGACGCAGTAGCCCTTCGTCCGCATCCTTACGAGTTCGTCCTCTACTACGATGCTTAATCCATAACTGTAGGGGCCATCGCCTCTACCGCTATTATCCGAGTACCTCCTTCTGCCAAACGCCGTACGGGATTTCCTGTGCGGCGTTTGGCTTTATGGACTCTGCTGTCCGCGCCGCCGAAAGCCCTTGACAGGTTTGCAATTTTATCTTATCTTGATAAATGAACAGTCATTCAATTTAATGAACAGCCATTCAATAAGGTGTTGAGATGACTGAAAAAACCATTGATCCTATTCAGAAACAGCTTATCGCCGCCCGTCGAAACCAGATTCTTGAAGCTGCCATAAAGGTATTTGCCGAAAAAGGCTTTCATCCCACCACCATTAAGGATATTGCCAGAGCAGCAGGCATCGCCGATGGCACCATCTATAACTACTTCGAGAACAAAACGGCGCTGATGATCGGCATCCTTGACCTGATGAACGAATCCGACCAGCGTGATGAAGACTTCTCGAAGTTTACCGAAATAGACTTTCGCACTTTTATGAAAACCTATTTGCAGCATCGTTTAAAAGTGCTCAAGGCCGATAATTTCGAAATATTCCGGGTCGTGATTTCGGAAATCATGGTCAACAAGGAGCTGCGAGAGCTTCACTACCACAAGATCATTGAGCCGACTTTTGTAATGGCAGAGAAGTATTTTCAACTCTGGGCACAGGAACACATCCTCAAGCCCGTTGATATAAGCCTGACGATGCGGGCAATCTCTGGCATGGTGCTTGGCCTTATTCTGGAACACATCATGGGTGATCAAACGTTGGAAACCCGCTGGGATGAACTGCCTGATTTTCTGACCGACATGATTTTGGACGGTATAGGAAATTAACGCCGAAGAACCGACGAGTATC
>JAIOHM010000237.1 GCA_019912965.1 Anaerolineae bacterium | reverse complement strand
GTCTTGTCATTGGCGGGCGGGTACAGGGGAAACTGTCGCTGAGATTGTATAATTTAGTTGCAGGTGGTTCGTCATTGGTGGTTCTTTAATCCGCAGGGATGGGTTTGAGGGGATGATTCGCAAGATTCGTCAGATTCGCAGATGGATTTTGTGAATCTTGCGAATCTTTGGGGTTAGTGGTGCAGTCACTACCAACCCCATCATAGCACATAAGTTCTTAGCAAGTCAATAAAAAAGTGTTCGCATTTTCATACCCAAACAACCGGTCGGCGACTGGAAGTTGTTAGCCCTTCACCGCGCCCAACGTAAACCCGGCGATGAATTTATCCAGAAACAGGTTGTAAACCAGCGCGACCGGCACCGCTACCAGCAATCCGGCGGCCATGATCGACTGCCAGAAGAAGACATCACCCCGGATGAGTTCGGTGGTTACGCCTGTGCTGATAACTTTCTGAGAAGTAGCCGTGATGAAGGCCAGCGCGTAGATAAATTCGTGCATGGTGAGCGTGAAGGCGAAGACGATGATGGTCAAAATTCCCGGCAGCGCCAGCGGGAACATCACGCGGATGATCGCACCAAAGCGGCTGTAACCGTCCACCATTGCCTGTTCTTCGACATCCGGCGGAATGGACTTCATGAAACCCATCAACAGCCATGTGCAAAACGGCACGGTAAAGGTGGGATAGACCAATACCAGCGACCAGACCGAATCCCGCAGACCGAGGATGGCAACCACCCGCGACATGGGAATGAACAGCAGCGTGGGCGGAATCAGGTAGACCATGAACATGACAATACCCAACTGTTCGCCCCAACGTCCAGCCAAACGCGCCAGACTATAGGCCGCCGGGACAGCCAGCACCAGCGTAATCAGCACCACCATTAGACCTACAAACAGACTGTTAAACACAAACAGACGGTAGTCGGTCTGGTTGAACAGCAGATTCAGGTTTTCCATTGTGGGCGGCTGATTGAAGATGAACGGGTTATTGGCAGGTTTATATAAATCGCTGCTGCTTTTGAAAGTAGCGATCAGCATCCAGTAAAAGGGAAAGGCCGTGAAGATCACAAAAAAAGTGATGACGGCATAATTGAGGCCAAGTTTTCCGGCTTGTTGTAATTTCATCAACGCACCTCAGTCCGCCGCGCAATCCGCAGCATTATCAGCGCCACGCCCAAAAGGACGGGCAGCATGAAGATCACGGTAGCCGCGCCTTCGGACAGATTGCCACCTTCAATCCCTTTGAAGTACGCCCAACTGGAAAGCACCTGCGTGGCGTTAATTGGCCCGCCGCGCGTCAGCACCCGGACAACGGTCATATCGGTAAAGGTGAAGATGATGCCGAACAACAACGCCACCATCATGATCGGGCGTAAAAGGGGCAGCGTGACTTCGCGCCATTCGCGCCACCAACCGACGCCATCCACGGCCACCGCATCCCGAATATCGGGCGAAATTGAGGTCAACCCAGCCATCAAAATTACGGTGGACATGGGCAGCATTCGCCACACCTGCACCACAATGACCGAAAACATCGCCAGCGCGGGTTCGCCTAACCAGTACATATTGGTCTGGTTTTTCAGAATACCTTCACTGCCGACTACGCCGATCTGCTTGAGCAAACCCACACTGCGAAAAAGCCAGTCAACCGGGCTGTAAACCGAGTCGAACATCCACAACCAGCCAATTGTGCCAATGGCGATGGGGGTTGCCCACGGAAGCAAAATGATAAAACGTACCAGCCATTTGCCGGGAAAATTACGGATTAACGCCATCGCCAAGATGTTGGCAAATACCAGCATGATGGCCTGCGAGATGATGGTGAAGATGAAATTATTGGCCAGCGCCCGCTGGAAGTTAATGTCTTTGACGACCGTGCCAAAGGTATCCAGCGTAAAATTATCCAACTGTGGACTGCCAACGGTCACATCGCTAAAGGCGAACAGAATCGCCAGCACGAACGGAATGCCCACCAGCAAAATGATGTACAGCACGGCGGGCAGCAGCATCGCCATGCTCAGGAAACGTTCGTTATCCAGCCAGTAGCGCTTTTTTTCGCCGCTTGCCGGGGTAGGCTGTACGGAAGTGGTCGCGCTCATGTTGCCACCTTCGCGGACTCATGGGCAAACGGGACGGGGGCAATCCGCAGTTCGGTCTTTTTGTCGAAGAAGCTCAAATCGTGCTGATCGACCACAAAGTTGTAGGTGCGTCCGGCTTCGATGGGCAGGGTCACCAGCGATGGAATGGCGGTCACAATTTTGGTTTTGCCCTTCGCGCTGTCTACCAAACCATACAGAAAACGTTCTGAACCCAAGTATTCCACCCGTGTAACCTCGAAAGGAACCCGCAGCGGGTCTTGAAGATCCGGCAGCACTTCGGTGGGCAGAATATGTTCGGGGTGAAAACCGATGATGCAGGTATCTTTCTCGACCAGATTCATGGGCGGTGAACCCAAAAAGGTGGCAACAAAAGTATCGGCAGGGGTGCGATAAAGTTCCTGCGGTGTGCCTAACTGACGGATGCGTCCGCCGGACATAACGGCTACACGGTCGCCCATGCCCATCGCTTCGACCTGATCATGGGTGACGTAAATGGTGGTGACACCCAACTGCCGCTGAAACTGCTTGAGTTCGTCACGAGCGAGGGCGCGGAGCTTGGCGTCCAGATTGGAAAGCGGCTCATCCAGCAGGAATACATCCGGTTCGCGCACGACCGCCCGCGCCAATGCCACACGCTGCCGTTCACCACCGGATAACTGACGCGGTTTGCGCGCCAGCAAATGCTGGATGCTGAACATGCCCGCTGCCCATTCCACCTTGCGCTGAATGGCGTTTTTCTGCATCTTTTCGGCCTTCAGCGGGAAGGCGATGTTGTTATAAACGGTCATGTGGGGATAGAGCGCGTAGCTTTGAAAGACCATCGCCACTTTGCGGATGCGCGGGGGTAAATCATTGACGACTTTTCCTCCGATCAGAATTTCGCCGCGCGTGGGTTTTTCCAATCCGGCGATCATCCGCATGGTGGTGGTTTTGCCACAGCCGCTTGGCCCCAGCAGCACCAGAAATTCACCCTCGTGGATGGTGATGTCTACACTGTCCACGGCTTTTACATCACCAAAATGTTTTTGTAAATTTCGCGTTTCGACTACAGCCATTGTTAAAAATCCGCCATTATTAATTCAGTTTAACAAATTAGTACGGATAAAAATCCCCACCCCCTAACCCCCTCCCCATACTATAGGGAGGGGGAACGAGACAGAGTACGTATCCGTAT
>JAIOHM010000236.1 GCA_019912965.1 Anaerolineae bacterium | reverse complement strand
CCTGTTGGCAGCTCTGCGCCTTGATGATCCCATAACTGAACAACGCCATATTGGCCGCTTGCCAACTGTTCACACTCGGCAATTCGCTCCTCAACTGCCTTTCCCACTGGTATAGTAGTGCGTAGTTCATCGTTTTGACCCCGGTTTGTTGTGGTGATAAACCAGTCTTGACGATGAACTCCCTTTCCGCAACCCTTTTCCTTAAACATGTCCTCCCCTCAGCCGCGCGCAGGGGAAGGGTGCAAAACCGGGATCATTCATTTAGGTGTTTTGTTGAGGCTTTACAGATTGGTTTCGGCGGCAAACGCTAACACATTATCGAAGGCCGTACCGAAGTAGAGTTCATAGCTGTCTTTTTCCACATAGCCGAGATGGGGTGTGCAGATCACGTTCTCCATATGCAGCAGCGGATGGTCGGTCACGGGTTCGGACTCGTAAACATCAACGGCGGCGTAACCGGGACGGCCTGCTTTTAAGGCGTTTTCTAATGCGCTGCTTTCGATCAATTCGGCGCGGCTGGTGTTGACGAGAAGTGCTGAGTTTTTCATTAAGGCTAGATCGGCGGCAGTGACGATTCCGCGTGTTTCCTTCACCAAACGGAGATGTAAACTGAGGACATCGCTTTGGGCAAAGAGATCATCCTTGCTGGCGGTGATTTCAAAGCCATCGACCTGCGCGCGTTCCAATGAGCCTTCGCGCCCCCAAACCAGCACTTTCATCTCGAAAGCGCGTCCGTAACCCGCGACCAAACTGCCAATTTTCCCATAGCCATACACACCTAACGTGCGACCCCGCAAACCAACGCCCAAAGTAGTTTGCCAGCGGCCATTTTCCATGCCCATCACTTCTTGGGGAATGCGGCGCATGGCGGCTAAAACCAGCGCCCATGTCAGTTCAGCGGGTGCATAAGGTGAACCCGTTCCGACAGCGACCGCTACACCGTGTCGTTTACAGGCGTCAAGGTCGATATGGGCTACGCCTTTCCCGGTCTGGCTGATGAATTTTAAATTGGGCAGGCGGGCAAGAAGGCCGTCGGTGATGGCGGTGCGTTCACGGATGAGTACCAGCGCTTCGGCATTTTGAAAGCGGGCAGCAAGCGTCTCAATATCTTTGACGGTATCGTTGTAAATGGTTACGTCGTGTTCGGCGAGTTTGGCGAAACAGTCGAGTTTGCGCACGGCATCTTGATAATCATCGGGTATAACAATCCGCATGTATCCAATTTCCTTGCTTAATTAACCCTGCGCAGCATAATTGTAACTCGGTATTCCACACCCTATTGAGGCCATTCAGGCGAAAGGATGCAGCATTATGGAATATGTCAATCTGGGGAAAACGGGCTTAAAGGTATCGCGGATTTGTTTGGGCTGTATGACTTACGGCAGTTCGCAATGGCGCGAATGGGTGCTGGATGAAGAAGCAAGCCGTCCGTTCTTCCAGCGGGCGTTGGAGTTGGGGATTAACTTCTTCGATACGGCGGATATGTATTCGCTGGGGGTCAGTGAGGAAGTGACCGGGCAGGCGCTCAAGGATTTCGCCAAGCGGGATGAAGTAGTGATCGCCACGAAGGTGTTTAACCCGATGGGCGATAAGCCGAACCAGCGCGGCAATTCCCGGAAGCACATTATGGACTCGATTGATGCTTCGCTGCGGCGGTTGCAAACCGATCATGTTGATCTGTATCAGATTCACCGATGGGATCATGAGACGCCGATTGAGGAAACATTAGAGGCACTGCATGATGTGGTCAAAGCTGGCAAGGCGCTTTACATTGGTGCTTCCAGCATGTTCGCATGGCAGTTAGCAAAGGCGCTGTACACCGCCGATTTGCACGGCTGGACGCGATTTGTTTCGATGCAGAATCACTACAATCTGGTTTACCGGGAAGAAGACCGCGAAATGAATCCGCTGTGTCGAGTGGAGGGTGTGGGCATTATTCCTTGGAGTCCGTTGGCACGGGGTTTCCTCGCGGGCAACCGGACGCGCGATAAAGGCGGTGAGACGGTGCGCGCGAAGATCGACGGATTCGCCCATTATCTCTACTATCAAGACAATGATTTCGATACGCTTGACCGGGTGTTGGAAGTGGCAGGGCAGTTGGATGTCAAACCGGCACAATTGGCGCTGGCGTGGATGCTGCATAAGCCGGGAATCACCAGCCCGATTATCGGCGCGAGTAAGATGTACCAGCTTGAGGAAGCGGCGTCAGCTTTGAACATCAAGCTATCGGCGGAGACCATTGAATATTTGGAAGCACCGTACAAACCACATCCGGTATTGGGGCATTCATGATTCTTCTGGCGGTTTGAGGGCGCGGAAACTGCGATAGAGCGCCAGATCGTAGACAATTTTTAAGCTGCCCGCGAGGAAGAACGGCCAATTGAACAGTGCCGCGTTGAGCAATGCACCTGTAACCAGCGGCGAAAACATCGCACCAATACTGCGGGCGATGCTGGTGACGCCGGCTGCCGCTGAACGTTCGTCCGGCGTTACAACAGCCATCACATAAGACTGCCGCGTCGGAACATCCATCTGCGAAATGCTGAAGCGGATCAGCAGAACGATGATCGCCAGCGGCAAGGTTGGCATTAGCGGGACGAGCATCAGCAGAATATTGGACGGAATGTGGGTGAAAACCATCGTGTTGATGAGGCCAAAGCGGGCGGCAATACGGGCAGCAGCTAAGGCCGATAGTCCGGCAAAGATATTCGCGCCGAAGAAAATTGCGCCCAATGTGCCTGTATCGACCCCAAAACGTACGTAAAACCAGTAGGCGATCAGGCTTTGGACGATCAGCCCGCCGCCGAAAGCATCCAGCATAAATAGGGCGGAAAGCCGCAAGATGATATTTCGGGAACGGTTCAGCCCTAATCGACCTACTGCGATTGGTGCATCTGGTTGGGGGATTTCAATGGCTTCAGATACCCGACGGAACAGCAGTATGAGGGTTAAGCCTAAGCCTGCATAGATGAGCATGATGATGCGGTAGCTGATGCTCGGTGTAGCGCCAACGGTTTGAAGGAACTGAGCCAAAAATCCACCGACCAGCGCACCACAAGCTGTGGAAAGCGAACCTGCCAAGTTGTACCACGCAAAAAGCCGGGTGCGCTGCTGGTCGGGGCTGACATGTGATAAGCCCGCTTGTTCAATGGATAAAAATGGGCCGACTTCATTTCCGCTGGGGCTGAGTGTGCCGATGATGGCGGCGAGTATCAGCAGGATAAAACTGCTGCTAAAGGCAAACACCACCCCAGCCAAAATCATCAATCCGCCGCCGAGCATCAGCATTCGCCTGCGGCCTAGACGGTCGGCGCGGGTGGTAATCCACAACGAGATTACCGCATCGCCCGCCAGAGTCAGCGACAGTAGTAGGCCGATTTCCTGTTCCGTTAGGCCAACAGTGACCAGATAAAAGGCCAAAATGACGGATACCAGCCCATAGGCAAACAGCCGGATGATGCGCGTACTGAACAGCAGTCGCCCATCGGGTGATAGTGACTGTAATACGCGAACTTCTGGCAGTTGCAGAAATGAAGTCAAAGCCTATTTTCTCGTGTGTTAGTTGTGCTTTTCGACAACCGGTTTGTTCTGCAAAATGGTTTCGATCTTTTCGTCAATTTCCGGCGTGAATTTGACGTTGAGTGCCTTCAGGTTTTCTTCAACCTGTGTGGTTTTGGTCGCGCCTGTGATGGCGCTGGCAACCAGCGGATTTTTCAGCACCCACGCCAGCGATAGGGCGGCGGCGGTTGTACCCATTTCCTCCGCCAGTTTGGTAATCTCACGGGCAATCCGCAGTTTTTCATCGGTGATGTGGTTTTTGAACCATTCGACGGTGTTATAACGGCTGTCCGCCGGGATGCCGCTGTTGTACTTGCCCGTCAGGATGCCCTGCGCCAGCGGACTCCAAACGACCAATCCCATGCCATGATTGGCAAGGGCGTTATCCAAACCGGATTCCACAAAAGCACGATCAATCATGTTGTATTCGGGCTGCTCGACGATTGGACGATTGGCATTGAGGAGTTTTGCTGCGGCTATGCCATCGTTGATATTGGCAGCGTTCCACATGCTCGTTCCCCAATACAGGATTTTGCCCTGCCGGATAAGGTCTTCGATGGCGCGAACGGTTTCTTCCAGCGGTACTTCATCATCAAAACGATGGCAGAAAAAGATATCCACATAGTCCGTGCCAAAACGTTGCAGGGATTTGTTCACCGATTCGACGAGGTGTTTGCGGGAGAGGCCGCGATCATTGACATTATCGCTCATTGACCAGTAGGCTTTGGTGCTGATGACCAGATCGCTGCGTTTAAAATCTTTGATGACCTGACCGACCACTTTTTCGGCCTCGCCCCGCGCGTATATATCGGCCACATCAATAAAGTTGATGCCGCTTTCGATGGCTTTACGGAGGCAAGCCCCGGCGGTTTCCTGTTCTACACTGTTGCTGCCATAGGTTAGCCATGCGCCCAGCGAGATGGCACTGACCTTCAGGCCGGATTTCCCGACGCGACGATATTCCATGCGTTATAATCCTTTCATAGCGGGTGATGATTGGTTTAAGTATATCGGGTCTGCAAGAGACTATCGAAGTCCGCAGAATCATCAGGAAAATATCTATGGTGACAACGTTGGAGTCCGAACCGGACAAGTTGTTTAAACCCCCGATTTGGGGTTTGCATACCGGGTCGCGGATTTTTATGCATCTCTTCAGCAATTATCGGGCTTCCGGGCTGGAAAATATTCCGAAGCCGCCTTTCTTGCTTACGTTTAACCACTTAGCATTCTGGGATGCGCCAGCAATTGGGGCAGTCCTGAACTATCCAACTCCAGCGTTTGCGGCGCGGAAGTATAAAGGCAAACCGGTCAGTCTGCTATTTTATGTGGGGTCGCCTGTTTGGATTGAGCAGGAATCACCCGATCGTAAAGCATTGGCAACCGCGCTCAAAATTCTGGAACAAGGGAATTTGTTCGCCATTGCGCCAGAGGGAACACGCAGCAAAACGGGCAATCTGATGCAGGGGCTTGAAGGCGTAGCCTTTCTTGCCACCCGCGCGAATGTGCCGATTCTTCCCGGTGCATTGTGGGGGACGAACCGGATGTTCAAAACGCTGCGTCCACAGGTGCGCGTGGTTTTTGGCAAACCGTATCGTCTGCCGGAAGGTCGGGCGAAAGGGAATCAGTTAACGGAATATACGGAACGGATTATGTGTGCGATTGCGGCACTGCTGCCAGAGGAATATCACGGTGTTTATGCTGGAAACCCTTTGATTCAGGAAATGGCGGCACTGGTTCGGTCGTAACTTTCTATCCTCAAAATCGTTGTAACCCTTGAGAAAGCGAGAATACTTTGGCAATTCAGATAGCGCCCTCAATCTTGGCAGCGGATTTTACGCGGTTAGGCGATCAAATTCGTGAAGCTGAGACGGCTGGTGCGGGCTTAATTCATATTGATGTGATGGATGGGCGCTTCGTCCCGAATATCACCATGGGTTCGTTAGTGGTGGCTGCCGCGCGGCGTTCGACGACTCTGCCGCTGGATGTTCATTTGATGATCGTTGAGCCGGATCATCTGCTGGAGGCATTCGCGGAGGCGGGTGCAACTACGATTAGCATCCATTGGGAAACCTGTCCGCATTTGCACCGAACGCTTCAGGCCATTAAGGCGTTGGGGTGTAAGGCGGGTGTGGCGGTCAATCCGCATACCCCCGCGCTGCTGCTTCAGGAGATTATGCATTTGGTGGATACCGTGATCGTTATGACGGTGAATCCGGGATTTGGCGGGCAGTCCTTTTTGCCGGAAATGCTGCCGAAAGTGCGGCAAATCCGGGAGATGGCGCAGGGGCGGGCAATTGATGTTGAGGTTGATGGCGGGGTGAATACTGAAAACGCGTTGGCCTGTGTCGAAGCGGGTGCGAATGTGTTGATCGCGGGTACATCGGTTTTCAACGGTACGTTCAGCGTGGCGCAGGGGATTGATGCATTACGCGGCGCACTAGAAAGCAAAAAGCCGGGATGACCGGCTTTCTTTTGGGCACATTTGGGCGGTTAGACCTTCGAGAGCGCCTTGATGCATTTGGTGCAGAGGGTTTTACGGGTGAAGACACCCTTGTCAAACACCCGCACTGTTTGCAGGTTGGGCTTGAATTTGTGCCGGGTTGCACGCAATGAGTGGCTACGGCGGTTGCCAAACATCGGCCCCTTACCGCATTTTTCACACTTCGCCATGACTCGCCTCGACTATTGCTATAATTCAACGAAAGAATAGAAATGTGATGCTACCATAACCCCCCGGCAGGCGCAAGATACAGTATAAGCCGGGCAAAGTTAAATTTGTTACGATCTCGACGAAGGGATTTTCTATTATGGCTGTCAGTGTGGTTCTGGCATGTGATGGGCATTTGATGAAGCGGCTGGCGGAAGCAGGGCTGGCATGGCTGGAGAGCAACCAGGAAAAAGTTAATCAGTTGAATGTATTCCCTGTGCCGGATGGCGATACAGGCACAAATATGTATCTGACCATGCGTAAAGCGTATGATCAGATTCACGAGATGAATGATGCCCATGTCGGCAAGGTCAGCCGGGCGATTGCTGATGGGGCGCTTATGGGAGCGCGGGGGAATTCCGGCGTGATTCTGTCTCAGTGGTGGCGGGGTTTTGCCGAAGCACTGGAAAACCAGCCTGTTTTTGACTCCAAAATTTTCGCGCAGGCCTGCAAAAATGCGGTTGAACGCGCGTATAAGGGTGTGGTCAAGCCCGTGGAAGGTACAATTCTGACCGTAACCCGGCAGTCGATGGAAGCAGTGGTCGAACGTGCCCGCAGTGAAAATGACCTGCAAGCTATTTTTGAAACTAAAGTGCAGGCGGCTTATGAATCCCTGAAACACACGCCGGATTTGTTGCCTGTGCTCAAAGATGCCGGGGTGGTGGATTCAGGTGGGCAGGGCTGGACATTTATTATGGAGGGGATGCTGCGCTTGCTGCGCGGTGAAGATATTCAGATTCGTTCAGCTCAGGCAGTCGCGGTGCAGCGTCCGGGTTGGCAGGAGGCATTAGTACCTGAAGATATTGAAGGCTATGGTTATGATGTGCAATTCCTCATGCGCGGGCAGAATTTGGATGTTGAGACGGTGCGGAAAGCGATTTCCAATATTGGCTGGTCAACACTTGTGGTGGGTGACGAACGGCTGATTAAAGTCCACGTTCACGTCCATGATCCCGGTGTGCCGATCAGTTATGCAATTGGGCATGGTGCGGTGCTGGATGACATTGTGGTGGAGAATATGCAACTCCAATATGAGGATTATGTAGTCAATCGTTCCGCCCGCGAGACGCAAACTACCCCTGTGCCTGTGGAAGGTATTGCCGTAGTGACGGTGGCTGCGGGCGAAGGCTTCCGCCATTTATTTACTCATGATCTGGGGGCAGCATCGGTCATTTCTGGCGGGCAGACCATGAACCCCAGTACAGAAGATTTCATCGCTGCGATTCAATCGCTGCCGAATGACGAAATTATTCTGCTGCCCAACAACCCCAATATCATTATGGCAGCGCAGCAGGCAGCTTCGTTAGCGAAGGAAAAAAAGGTGACCGTTGTTCCCAGTCGTTCGATTCCACAGGGGGTATCTGCGCTGTTAGAATATACTAATGAGCGTGATAATCTGGGTTTAGAGGCGCTTACTGAGGCGATGAAAGATGCTTTGGGCAACATTGTCACCCTCGAAGTGACCAAAGCGACTCGCAGCGTTTCACTGGATGGGGTTAAAGTGCAAAAAGGGCAGTTCATTGGCTTGGTGGATGATCAACTGGTTACGGCAGGAGAATCGCTGCGCGGTGTCGTTAAAAATCTGCTGGCAAAAGCCGGGGCGGACAAACGGGAACTGATTACGGTATACTATGGTGATCGAGTGGGTGAGCAGGAAGCCAATGAATTGGTCGATTCGCTCAACGCCGATTATGGCGACCAGGAATTTCAGATCGTTCACGGCGGTCAGCCTTTGTACCCGTATATTATCAGCGTGGAATAAATGCCGAACGTACACATCGTCACCGACAGCGGCGCACATTTTACGACGCCGCATTTTCTGCATCAGCAGCCGATCACGGTTGTGCCAAATAAAATCAGCATTGCCGGGAAGACCTATCGTGAAGGCATTGATCTGACACCCGATGAGGCACTGCGCCTGATTGCATATCAGCCCTATGCACCATTGATTACTTCGCCCAGCGAGTCAGAATATGCCGAGGTTTATGATCGTCTTTCCCGAAGTTACGATGCGATTATTTCTATTCACACCTCCCGTGAATTGTTCCCCAGCTATGACCATGCTCTGGAAGCTGCACGGCAGTTCAGCAGTCACTGCCCAATTGCGGTAATCGATTCGCAAACCATGTGTGCAGGGCAGGGGATGTTGGTTAAGGTGGCGCTAAAAGCCATTGAACAAGAGGCTACACTGGATGATATGGTGCGGGTGGTACGTGGGGCAATCGAGCGCATCTATTCGATTTACTACGTCGAGACGGTCAACTACTTGCTCCAGAACAAAATCATGACCCCTTCGCACACCATCCTGAGCGCGATGATGGGCATTAAACCCTTTCTAGGTATCGAGCATGGACGGATGATTTTGATGGAGAAAGTTCGCACGCGCGCCCAAGCGATTGACCGTCTGGTGGAATTCGTGGTGGAATTTGCTGATCTTGAAGATGTGGTTCTGCTTCAGCACAAATCTTATATGAGCGAACAAACCCGGATGGTACAGGATCGGCTGGCGGTGGATTTCCCCGGTCAATATTTCCCTTACGCCCTGTATGGGCCATCGCTGGCAGCCTTGATCGGGCCAGATGCGACCGGAATTGTAGTGCTCGAAAAAGAGATGGAAGATTTTGACGATGAGTTCTAAAAATATCCGTTTTGTTACTGATAGTACCTGTGATATTCCGCCTGATTTGCTGAAAAAATACAGTATCAGTGTGATTCCGGCTTTCGTTAATTATGGTGGCAAGAGCTATGCGGATGACGGGGTGGAACTCAATCGCGAAGTGTATTACAACCAGATGCCTACCATGATGACCCAACCGACGACGGCTGCACCTGCGCCGGGTCTGGCGGAAAAAATCATCAAGCAGGCGGCGGAAAATGCCGACCACCTGATTCTGGTAACTGCCCCGGCTTCGCTGAGTGGAATCTATAATGCCTTCCGGTTGGGAGCGAGTGAACTACCTGCTGATCGTTACACATTAATTGACAGTGGCACATTGAGCATGGGGTTGGGATTTCAGGTATTGGTTGGATCGGAAATCGTCGAACAAACGGGCAGTCTGGAACAGGTTTTGGCTGCAATTAAACGGGTACGTGGCAATCAGCACGTTTATGCCGTGCCAGAGTCGATGGAATATTTGCGCCGCAGCGGGCGGGTTGGATGGGCAGCCGCCAGCGCAGCGGCTTTGTTGCAGATCAAGCCTATCGTTAGTGCGATAGAGAGCGAAATTAATTCAATCGCGCGGGTACGGACATTTGGAAAAGCCATTGAAAAGCTGGTTGAACTGGCAGGGGCAGATGCTCCGCTGGATAAACTGGTACTGCTGCACGCCAATAATTTGGAAGGCGCTCAGGAAATCAAAAATCGTTTAGGAAACATTGCTCCTGCTGAGACTTATATCATCAATGTAACACCAGCAATCGGGACGCACATCGGCCCGAAGGCGCTGGGTGTGGTGACACTCAAGCAGGCGTGGAGATAGTCGTAATCTTATGCCATCTGCACTTGAAACACTGGTCAAAATTCTCAAGCTGGAACGGGAACAGGGTTGTAAAAACAGCGCGGTCATTGGTGGATTGGGCGCATTTAGCGAGAAGTGGACACAGGATGCCCATACCCAGGCGCGCAAACCCGAACATCATCTCCTTGTAGATGAGTTGGGCATCCTGCTAAAAAAGTACGAAACCACCGACAGCAAAACCGAACGGCACACTTGTATCGGCTATATGCTGGATCGGATCACCGGACGTGTACCCGCGCCTCCAGAATATCAGGTCAAAGTGGAACAGCCACCTGCGGCAAGTCCTCCGCCGCATTCGGCAGAAGTACATCCACCAGAGCCGAGCTCACCGCCACGACAGGAGCGCGGCCCATCACGCGAGAGACAAGAACGCCGTCCACCGCCACCGCGTCAGGAACGGGATTCGCGTCCGCCGCCCCGACAGGAAAGGGATAATCGTCCTTCGCGTCCGCCAATGGGTGGTAAACCGCTGCGAAAGCCTATGGAGGAGGATGATGATAATGATGGTGGCGAGGTAGAAGCACGGTATCGAGAGAACTCAACCAGCTACGACGTCTATGAAGCCCCACGCCAACGTGGTGGACGTTCGCGCACACCACAAATGGCGGAAATGGATATTCCACCACCGCCACGTCTGGCGCGTGTGCCTCGTCGTCCACGTCCCAAGATGAGCGTGGATGAGGCAAGAGATATTTTGCGTGGGCTGAATGCTCCGGTAACGACCATCAAGGGCGTCGGCCCCAGTATGGGCAAACTGCTGGAAAAATTGGGCATCTTCACAGTCAACGATATGCTGCTGTTTTTGCCCCGCCGTCATGATGATTACACCCACCTGCGAAGCATTGGCCAATTATCACCTGACCCGGATA
The DNA here is from genome assembly GCA_019912965.1 of Anaerolineae bacterium. GTDB lineage: Bacteria > Chloroflexota > Anaerolineae > Aggregatilineales > Phototrophicaceae > CFX2. The sequence goes on along the minus strand of JAIOHM010000236.1, from coordinate 95,937 downwards.
ATCCGATTACAGTTATCGGTACTGTGCTTCATGCTGAAATACGGGTTGGTAAAAGCGGACGCAAAGATTTCTTCATGGTCGTGGATGATGGTAGTGCGCGCATGGGTGTGACATTCTTTGGGCGACACTTCATGATTCGGCAGTTACGCAAGGGGCAGCAAGTTGTCCTGAGCGGTGAGGTTTCAATGTATGGACATCAGGTTCAGATGGTCAATCCTGAATGGGAACCGCTGGATGCTGAAAATTTGCATACGGTTGGAATTGTTCCAGTTTACCCACTGACCGAGGGGTTGAATGGGCGGACGCTGCGGAAGTTAATGAAAAGTACGGTCATGTATTGGGCGGAGCGTTTGCCAGATTATGTGCCGGAAGGAACGCTGGAACGGGCTGATCTGGCTGATCTGGGATGGACTATCAAAAATCTGCACTTCCCGGAAAGCTGGGATCATCTGCACCACGCCAAGAATCGGTTCATTTTTGATGAACTGCTGCTGCTGCAATTGGCGGTGTTGGGCAACCGACGCGAATGGCAGGCTGTACCGGGACAGCCATTACCGATAAGCGATGAATATCTGGATTCGTTTATGCAAGCGGTGTTTCCATATCCGCTGACCGGGGCACAGCGACGTGCGATTGAAGACATCCGACGCGATGCAGCTTCGAACACACCTATGAATCGTTTATTGCAAGGGGATGTAGGTTCGGGTAAGACAGCGGTGGCGACGGTCGCAATGGCGCTGGCACTGGCGAATGGCAAACAGGCCGCCATTATGGTGCCAACCAGTATTTTGGCTGAGCAGCATTATCGGGGGATAGGCGCGGCGCTGGAAAAAATGCCAGGTGAACGGCCTCCAGTAGTGGCACTGCTGACGGGTTCGTTGACTCAAACGGAGCGTGAGGCGATTTATCGTGGCATGGCGGATGGCTCGATTGATGTGGTGATCGGCACCCACGCGCTGATTCAGGAAGGTGTCGAGTTCAAAGATTTGGCGCTGGTGGTGATTGATGAACAACACCGTTTTGGCGTGGAACAGCGGAAGGCTTTACGCGGCAAGGGTACAAATCCGCATCTATTGGTGATGACCGCTACACCGATTCCGCGCACGATGGCATTGACGATGTATGCTGATCTTGACCTTTCGATTATTGATGAGATGCCACCGGGACGTATCCCGATTCAGACGAAGGTGATTCAGCCTGTCGAACGGGAACGGGTTTATAACTTTGTCGAATCGCAATTGAATAAGGGGCGACAGGCATTTGTTGTGCATCCGCTGGTGGAAGCCTCGGAGAAGATCGAAGCGCCCGCGGCCATTGAAGCCTATGAAGAATTGCAGCAGGTGTTCTTTCGCCACAAAGTTGGTTTGCTGCATGGGCGCATGAAGCCTGCTGAAAAAGATGAAGTGATGCACGCCTTCAGCAATGGTGCTTATGATGTGCTGGCGACAACTTCGGTAGCTGAAGTTGGCGTGAATGTGCCAAATGCAACCGTGATGGTGATCGAGGGTGCGAACCGTTTTGGGTTGGCTCAATTACACCAGTTCAGAGGACGTGTAGGACGCGGTGAACATGCATCGTACTGTTTGCTGCTTTCGGATACCAACTCGGAAGAGGCCAAACAGCGGCTTCAGGCGATGGAAGATACACTGGATGGTTTCAAACTGGCGGAGATGGATTGGAAACTGCGTGGCGCAGGCGATCTGGTAGGTACACGGCAGAGCGGCGGCAGCAAACTTCAACTTTTGCAGGAGATGACGCCACAATTGGTGGAACTCGCGCAGCGCGAAGCCCGCACGATTTATGTGGAAGATGCAACGCTTGAACAGGAGCAGCATCGCTTGTTGGCGCAGCGCGTAGGAATGCTGCATAATGAACGTACTGATGTAAGTTAAGTGCATTCATTACTTAATTTGGAGCAAATTTAATGCATCGTCTTGGTGTTTACCCGGCCTCCCTTGACCCAATTCACAATGGTCATATTGATGTGGCACTGCGGGCGGCAAAAATCTTTGACGAAGTGATCGTGGCGGTGTATGACATACCGAAGAAGAAATTGATGTTCAGCATTGATGAGCGGGTAATGTTAGCGGAACAAGCCTTCAAAGGGGTGACAAACGTCCGAGTTGCGCCATATTCGGGATTGACTGTAAACTATGCACAAGAAGTAGGCGCAATGGCACTTATTCGGGGCTTGCGCGTTTTTTCGGATTTCGAGCTGGAATTCCGTATGGGGTTGGCAAATAAAAAGCTGGCTCCAGAGATTGAAACGGTCTCGATTATGTCCGACGAAAAGCATCTTCACATCAGTTCCAGCACTATTCGGGAGATTGCCGAATTGGGCGGTGATGTTTCCAGTATGGTACCAACCTTTGTTGCAGAAGCCCTGAAACTGCGTTTCGCTGAATTACATGCGAGCCAGAGCAGTCCCGGCTACAATATTAGCATCCGGGATTAAGCGGATTGAGAGGGAATTTAAAATGGATATTCAGCATCTGGTAGATCGTCTGGAAGATTTGATTGATGAAGGGCGGCATATGCCCTTTAGCAAATTTACCATGATTGACGAGGAACGCGCGCTGGAACTTATTGACCAGATGCGAATCTCGATTCCCGAAGAAATTGAGAAAGCTGCCCGTGTTTTGTCACAGCGCGATCGTATTCTGGCACAGGCCAACGAAGAAGCCGCACGTATCATTCAGGCGGCCCGCGAACAAGGCATTCAAATGCTGGATCGGGAAGCAACGGTGCAGGCTGCTCAGAGTCGGGCTGGTAATGTGATTGAACTTGCGCGGCAGGAAGCCGAAGTCATCACCCGTGAGGCCGATCAATATGTACTGGATACACTGTCGCGGTTGGAAAACCAGTTGAGCAAGGCGCTGGGCGTGGTGCGGAATGGCATCAACGAAGTGAATACTGCCGGGGCAACCGGAGTGGTTGAGCCTCAAACTATGCCAACATCATTCCCCGCACCGGTTATCCGACAGTCAGTTGAAGTGGGCGAAAGCCGCAAAGACGACAAGAAATAGATTTTATGGGTTTTGCGTGTTGAGGGTATCTAATGTGGATACCCTTTTTGTTTCAGGCTGAATTATGCGGCTGATTTACCTCGCTCTGGGGTGGGCTGGTGGAATTCTACTGGCTGCAAACACGACCAATCGACCAATAATGGTATGGGTTGGGTTGGTGCTGGTTGCGCTTTTGCTGGCGTGGTTCACTCGCCGGGATGATGAACTGTTCCCGTTCAAAGTCATGTTAATCGGTTTTACGTTGGGCGGTTTGCGATTTGCATTCGTCCCGGTTTCCAGTGATGTTGCCCAATACAATAACCTTGGCGGATTGACAATCGAAGGTGTCGTCGTTGCTGAACCAGATGCGCGCGACGATCGTCTTGAACTGCGTGTTGAGGCTGAATCAGTTACCCGAATCGGTCAAACCATCCCAACCAGTGGATTGGTACTGATTCAAGCGCCACCCACCGCCAATGTGCATTATGGTGACCGTATCATGGCAACGGGTTTGTTGGTCGTGCCTGGCGAGGGCGATACATTTTCTTACGCGGATTTTCTGGGGCGCAATGGTGTTTTTAGTTTGATGCGCGATACGGCTGTAGAAGTGATTTCTACCGGACATGGTGATGCATGGTATTCGGCTCTGCTGGATTTGAAAGCCCGTGCCGCAGAGTCGATTGCTCGTGCGCTGCCTGAACCCAATGCTGCACTGCTAACCGGGATTTTGCTGGGTAATGATCGAGGGTTATCGCCGGATGTTGCGAATGCTTTCAGCCGGGTTGGGGCTTCGCATATCATTGCCATCAGTGGTTTCAATATGGCGATTCTCAGCGGCACAATTATGGGATTGCTGGAACGTATCAGGATTCGCGGCAGATGGGCAGCGTTGATCGGTATCACAGTGATTGGGCTGTACACCATTCTGGTGGGGGCGAACGCAGCAGTGGTGCGGTCTGCATTGATGAGCAGTATGCTGGTGATTGGTGCGCTCATCCGGCGTAAAACCTACGTGCCTGCTTCGATTGGGTTTGTGGCGCTGGTGCTTTCGGCGCTGAATCCAACCATTTTGTGGGATGTGGGATTTCAATTAAGTCTGTTCGCAACATTAGGTTTGGCGCTGTTTGCTACTCCCCTGTCAAAATGGTTTAACTGGATGCTCCTGCATGTTTTACCCCATCGGGTTGCAAACCTTGTGGGTAGTTTTCTGAATGATGCACTGGTGGTCAGTGTAGCAGCACAAATTTTGACGCTGCCGCTGATTGTGCTGTACTTTGGGCGACTTTCAGTGGTTGTGCTGCTAGTCAATTTACTGATTATTCCGGCGCAAACGCTGCTGTTGATTCTCGGTCTGGCAGCAACACTGCTGGCACTGATCGTCCCCGGTTTGGCACAGCTTTTGTACTGGCTGGATATGCTGTTGTTGAGCTACACATTGGGCGTTGTGCGGCTTTTCGCGGGACTGCCATTTGCGGATGTGGAATTTCATGTTGATGCGCGTTTGATTACGCTGTTTTTTGTGGTTGTGATGGGAGGGGCATTAATGCAAGCGACACAACCCACATGGGCGGTGCGTCTGGGTCGTTTTATCCGGCGGCGCGCAGTGATTGCAGCAGTTAGCTTTGCCGGGGTGGGATTGGCGGCGCTGCTAGTGGCAGTTGCCTTGAGCCGTCCAGATGGACAATTGCATGTCTGGTTACTGGATGTTGGGCATAGCAATGCGGTATTGGTGCAGACACCGGGTGGGGCACATATGCTGGTGGATGGCGGGCGTTTTCCTTCCCGGTTGCTGACAGCGCTCGGTGATCGGCTGCCTTTCAATAAACGCGAGATTGATGTGCTGGTTATTACCCAGCCAGACGAATTTGATTATGGTGCGCTTTCTGCCGTGCTTGAGCGTTATAGCGTGGGGGTGGTACTAACCAATGGGCATCCCAACCTCAATCCGGTTTATGAAGCCTTACAATCCCGCCTGTCTGCCTATCCACAGGTGACCGTTCGTGCTGGATACAATCTGGAATTTGGTGATGGGACGCGGCTGGAGGTTCTGCATCCGCAGTCAGAACCCACGTTGGATGACCCCTTGAATGACCAATCATTGGTGCTGCGTCTGATTTATGGCGAATCATCTTTTTTGCTGACGGGTGATTTGAGTCAGGAAGGGCAGATGGCGCTATTGGAGGGTGGACAGTGGCCGCTGGCAAGTGTGCTGCAACTACCGGAACATGGCCGCGTCCGGTCACTGAGCGAGGCGTTTTTGCAGGCTGCCCAGCCACAGGTGGCGGTGGTACAGGCAGATCGCGCCAATCGCTTTGGTGATCCGGACGCAGACACACTGCGTTTGCTAGGAGATGTCCCCGTGTTCCGCACCGATCAATCCGGTACGATTCATCTTTACACAGACGGTCAGTCCCTTTGGGTTGTTGGGATGTCGTAGGGCTTTAGGTGCGCTGCATGAATACCCAGAATCCGAAGAAATAAATTCCAGCAACGATAGCACATAAGATGGCTGGGCCGACCGATTTCTTGGCGTTGGTTACCCCTGCTACAATGAGGGGCAGGGTGAACATGCCCGCGTTGACAACCAGTGCACCTAGGTCTTTCGGTGGGAAGATTTGCAGTTTTGCAACCACTGCCATCAAGCCAACCGCGCCCATAATGAGGACGGTTGTATTTTGCTTGTCGCCTTGCATAAACATGGTGACGACGGCCAGAATAAAAACGATATACAGCATGATATTCCAGATTGGGCCGGGGGGTGTATTCAGGCCAAGTTGGGCGATAATTTGTTGAGCCGAGATTCCTTCCATGCGTGTGTGCTCCTGTGGGATAAAACCTTACTCAAGATGGTATCACAATCTCAGGCATTCGGCATCTGGTCAATTTGCTATTGAATCAGATGGTTAGCAGCGGTTGCAAGGCCGCCTTTAAAGCCTCTGTTGTGGTATAGTGGATGCCGTGTATCGTGAGCGCTGTTGCACCTGCGATATTGGCGGGCATATCGTCAATGAAGATGGCTTCCGGGGCGGGGCGTTGCAAGCGATCCAGTACGGTCTGATAGGAACGCGGGTCAGGTTTCATCACACCAATCTGGGCAGAAACTACCAGCGGATTGAAGAGATCGACAATGCCCAAACCTTGTAGTTTATTCAATAGTGCCAGGCTGTCGTTACTCAGCAGGGCAACTGGATAACCGTTGGTGCGTAGTTGTTGTGCCAGTGCAACCAATTCGGTGTCCAGTTGGTCGCCACTATAAAAGTCGTGTGCCAGTTGCTGTGTCTCATCCGGGGTGATGGTGAGCTGTCCGGCGACATCCGCCCAATAATCATTCAGACTTATGAGGCCAAGCTGCGCCTGTCGCCAACTTTCGCTCCCATGCACAATGCGCTCAACACTGCCGGGTGACAAGTTTAAACGCCGATCCCAGTACAGGCGGGGTTCATGATCGACTGTTTTCATGAATACGCCGCCAAAATCGAAAATTAATGCTCGTTTCATAGGCTGTTTCTCCTGTGGAGTTCGTTCCGATGTTGTCTTTTTTTCGCCGCTGGTGGTCTTCTCAAGATGATGTAACGCGCGAACTGCCGGGTTATTTGTGGCAGGCGGTTACAAATTTTGGGCGTTCTGGTACCCGCCAGGCGGCTGCATTGGCCTACTATGCAATTTTCTCGGTATTTCCCCTGTCTTTGCTGCTTGCGGTAGTCATTGGAAGGCTGCTAGGGCCAGTGGTCGCCCAACAGCAACTTTCCAGTGCATTATCATTATTCTTGCCAGAGGATACCACACGGCTGCTTCAGACCAACATTGAAGAGGCTTTACAGCAAAGCGGTTCGTTTACCCTGATTGCGCTGGCAGGTTTGATCTGGTCAGCATTAGGGTTGTTTACCAATATTACTTTTTCACTCGATGTGATTTTTGCGGTTCCAGCGCGGCGTAGTTTGTGGCGACAGCGATTAGTGGCATTGCTGATGACCGTGATTCTAGTGGCACTGATCACGGGGTCTTTCGTTACTTCAGCAGTGCTGCGTCTGATTTCTGCTTCGCTGTTGGGGCAGCCGAGTACATGGCTGAATGTAGGTACGATCTTTCTGCCAATGGGGCTGAATATGGTAATTTTCGCGCTCCTGTTCCGTTATGTGCCTGCGCGCCATGTGCATTGGGACGCGGTGTGGCCGGCGGCGATCTTTGGGGCAGTGGGATGGGAACTAGCCAAAGCCGGGTTTGTTTTGTATACCTCGCGGGTGGTCAATTTTCAATTTGTTTACGGGAGCATTGCAACCGCTATTGTGCTGTTGCTGTGGGCATATCTGATCGCCGCGATTTTCCTGTTTAGTGCCGAACTTTGTGCCCAGTTGAATGATTGGTTCCGGTTGCAGCATGAACGTGAAGTGGCACTGCTATACCTCGATGAGCCGGATGACGTTGAATAGACGCCTGATGGGTTCTGTTGTAAACTCGTAGAGGTAACGGACAAATTTGCGTGGGATTGAAATTGACAGATCTGCCAGAATTTAATGAGAACGAAGAAAATGAAGATGGTATCGAGATTATCGCTACAGAAGTGCTTAAGCACCCTGAAGCGCTGACCGAGCACACCGCTGCTCGTCGCATTGCGTTACAGGTGCTTTACGAGATGGATTCTGCTCCTCATCAGGTTGGTGATGTGCTGACCTCCCGATTTCAAGAAGCACCCGTCAACCGGAAAACAGAACGCTATGTTCGACAAGTGGTTCTGGGGGTGTTGGAAAATCGCGAAAAACTGGATGTTTTGATCCAGCGCTACGCTGATGAGTTTCCCCTCCCACAGATTGCGATCATTGACCGGAACATTCTGCGTATTGGCGTGTATGAGTTTGCGGCTGAAGCCAATATCCCGGTGAATGTCATCATTTCCGAGGCGATTGAGCTTGCCAATTTGTTCGGTGCAGATGGTTCAACACGCTTTATCAACGGGGTGCTGGGCGCATTGGCGACCGATGGCCGAGAACAAATGCAGCAGATTATCACACCACCGGATAACAACGGAGAAGAATAATGCTTTCCAGGCTGAAATTGCCCCGCCGTTCGCCTGCTCCACCACCTGAACCGGATGTTGAAGCGACGACTGGCGATGCTGAAGGCGCACAGATGTCGTTCTTCGACCACCTTGAAGAACTGCGTCAGCGCCTTTTTAAGGCAGTGTTGGCACTGGTTTTTGGTACAACCATAGGCATTCTGATTGCTACTCAGGTGCTGGAATTCTTGAAGCAACCGTACGGAAGACCTTTTACGGTGCTAGGCCCAACAGGTGGTGTGGTGTCCTATTTCCGGGTTGCCCTTCTCGTGGGGGGCATCATCGCTATCCCGGTCATCACCTATCAGGTGTTGATGTTTGTGATACCCGGATTGACGCAGAAGGAAAAACGAATTCTGCTGTTTTCCATCCCGCCTGTAACTGTGTTGTTCCTGATCGGCGTGGCATTCGCCTGGATTTTGTTGATTCCCCCAGCCCTCAACTTTCTGGAAGGTTTTCAGCCGACCCTGTTCAAGCCGGAATGGACAGCCGATTTGTATCTGGGGTTTGTCACGGCGCTGTTATTCTGGATGGGCGTGGCTTTTGAAACCCCGCTGATATTTTTTGTACTTTCGCTGTTAGGGTTGGTCAGTGCTGGGCCATTGCTCCGTAACTGGCGCATTGCCATCGTAGGGGCAGCGGTAGCGGCGGCCATGATTACGCCAACGATTGACCCGGTAAATATGATGCTGGTTATGGGGCCTTTGATGGCACTCTACATCCTGAGCATCGGGTTGGTGGTGATTGGGCGGCGCTTCGCCAGGATTGATTGAACGCACGTGTCGATGCCTAGCTCATTTCCCGCCAGATCGCGCCGTTATTGGCTGCGGCTGGCGGTTTTCTTTGGGATTTCGCTGATCGTCGGGCTGGCGTTAGTACCCTTCATGCTGGGCGTTTTAAGTATGTGGGGCATTACGCATCCGCCCTGCAATATTGGTGGTGATCCTTCTGGCTTTAACCCCGCTTATGAGTCGGTTTCTTTTACATCCACTAATGGTTTGCAACAGCAAGGTTATTTCATTCCCGGCACAAACGGTGCGACCATCATTGTCGTTCCAGCCTTTGCCAATGGGCGCGGTGCGGAACTGCATTATGCAGAGGTTTTTAATCAGGCTGGATTCAACGTGATGACTCTGAATTCCCGTGTTTGTACATCGCAGGGGCGGATTTCATTGGGCTACCGGGAAACCGAAGATGTGCAGGCAGCGTATGCATATCTCGAAACCCGTGAAGATGTAGACTTGGCGCGGGTTGGTTTGCACGGCTTCTCATCAGCGGGCGCAACCTCGATGATGGCAGCGGCTCAGATGCCGGAAATTGTGTCGGTTTCGGCAGAGGGTGGCTACCACGATTATCCCGCCGTAATGGGATTTGGGCAGGGCGGTTCGTTTTTCGAGGAACTTTATAAACAGGGTGCTTATCGATCCTACGGCTGGATTACCAGAGAAGATATTCATAATCTCAGCCCGATCAGTATGATTGATGGACTGGCAGGACGACATTTGCTGCTGATCTATGGCAGTCTGGAAGTCTCGCTGCCCGGTGCGCGTCAAATGCTGGAACGCGCACTTGCCGCAGGTGTTGATGCTGATTTATGGGTAGTTGAGGGGGCAGGACATGGCGGGTATTTGGGTCTTGAGCCAGAAGAATTTCCGCGCCGGGTGGTTGGTTTCCATGAAACCGCGCTTTTAGTGGATAAACCTTAATCACTGACGTTACGCACAAGAACAGCCATTGCGAGGTCATGTCAGGCAGTTACGATTCTAACTTTGGTGCTCACCTGAAAAACAGGTGGGAGCAGGTAAAAAAGGCTGAATCTGACCTCTTTTGAACTATAGAGAACCGTTCGTAAAAGTGCAGCATGACAGACTAACCCTGTACTAACCTGAAGGTTTGTATGCATCGTCCACCTTATGCAGTCTGCGTAACATCAGTTAACCAATATTTTCCCTGAAAGGGTTATTTCATCATGTCAAATTATTCAAATGCACCCATCCGCATTTACGGCGTTCCAATGGATTTGGGGCAGAACCGTCGCGGTGTTGATATGGGGCCGAGTGCCATTCGCTACGCCGGATTGCAAAAGCGGCTGGATCGCATTGGCTTAAAGGTGACGGACGGCGGGAATATCCAAGTGCCGATTGTGGAAGAAGTACATGAACTAGACAGCGCAGCAAATGCTCATAATGCTTCAGCCATCGCGGATGTGTGTACCCGAACCTATGCGGCGATGTTGGGGTGTATCGAGGCTGGAGAACGGGCCGTTTTTCTAGGTGGCGACCACAGCATCGCATTGGGGACGGTTTCTGGTGCGCTGCATCGTGCCGATCATGTTGGGGTCTTGTGGATTGATACACATGGCGATTTCAACACGCCGGAAATTTCGCCATCGGGCAATGTGCATGGCATGGTGGTGGCGGCATTGATGGGACGCTGCCCGCCGCCCTTACAGGTTGGTGATCGCCTGCTGCGGCCTGAACAAATCGTGATGATCGGGACACGTGATCTTGACCCTTTAGAACGGAAAGCCGTTCGGGAAACAGGGATTAAGGTGTTTTCCATGCGTGATTTGGATGAGAACGGCATGGCAGATGTGGTGCGGGCAGCACTGCGAGTGCTGGGTCATGTAGATGCAATTCATGTCAGTTTTGATATGGATTCGCTTGATCCCTCGGTTGCTCCCGGTGTGGGGACGCCTGTGGCTGGTGGCTTGACCGTCCGTGAGGCGCATTTGTTGATGGAAATGCTGGCGGATGATGGCCGGGTTTGCTCACTTGATCTGGTCGAAGTCAATCCAATTCTGGATGAGCGCAATCGAACCGGAGAGTTCGCGGTTGAATTGGCTGCCAGTTTGTTCGGACAGCGTATTATTTAACCCGTTTGAGGATGAGATCACCTGCTGTGGGTTCCAATTGCCAGTTAACTGCGTTTATGTGCCCGTGCCAATTGGTCATGAAATTCATTTTGCCCTGAATATCGAACAGGCCATGCTGGGCGTCAAAAATGTCGTAGTGAAAATGGGTTACTTTAAACGGGAATCGCCCATTCAACATTGCTACTAACCCATCACTTTCCAGCCGGATGTTGACCAATCCATAGCCGGGATGCTCATAATCACCTGTGTAGTCCTCCAATGGGCGCGAGGGGTGAGTATCCGGCTGCTGGGGAATCGTTTCAGCTCGGCTGGTTGCTTTACGTTCAGCGATGATGTTGTCCCACCGCTGGCTATAATCGATAGGTTCTTTGCCTAACAACTTATCCAGAATGCTAAAGGCGATGACATCTTCGGCGGTTGCGCCATCCAGATTGACCAGTACCGCAATCCCAATGTTGTGCTTTGGCACAAGGGCGACAATCGAAGAAAAGCCATCAATGCCGCCGTAATGTCGAATGATCTTTTCGCCGCGCCGCACGTCAATGCCCCAACCTAATCCATAGCCCGCCATGTCGATGTCCAGATAATGCTCGAATTCAGTCATGGGTTTGGCTATATGGGGGGTGTGCATCTGTTTTAGGCTGGCTTCGGAAATGAATGGTTTGCCATTTAGTTGACCATTGTTGAGGTGAAGATGAATCCACTTGAGCAAGTCGGGGATGTTCGACTGCATTGCACCTGCCAAACCGAGACTGTCATCTTCAGGACTTGATTCGTAAAACGGAATTTGCTGTACTACATCATCTTTTTTCAGATAGGGCAGTGCGAAATCGGCTGTCATCCGGGTTAGCGTAGTTGAGCAATTGGTAGTGTTCATTCCTAACGGGTCAAGAATACGTGTTTGAAGAAACGTTTCCCAGCAGATTCCGGTCAGTTTTTCTACCAAATAGCCAGCCACAATGAACATGATATTGTTGTATTCGTAGGCGCTGCGGAAATCATGTTTTGGCGGCAGGTGGCGCAATCGCTTGTAAATTTCCTGCCGGGTATAGTGTGCGCCATACCACATCAAATCGTGGCGGGCGAGGCCTCCCCGATGGCAGAGCATATCGCGCACGGTGATCCGTTCGGTTGCCCAAGAATCGTGCATCTGGAAATCTGGCAGATAGGCCTTAATCGGTTTATCCCATTCCAAAATTCCTTCATCCACCAGCAGTCCAGCAGTCATGGCGGCGAAGGCTTTGGTGCAGGAGGCAATTGGGAATAATGTGTCTTTCGTGACGGGCTGATTGTTCCCCACATCCCGCAGACCGTAGCCTTCACACAAAATAATTTCGCCGTTTTGGATGACTCCAATGGCTGCGCCGGGAACTCCCCAACGGGTTAAGGTCTGCTCGATGAATGGGCGAATATCGTCAATGGGATGCATGATTTTCTCCTGAGTTCGTTCGAGTATAGCTGGCTCTATTCACCCCGCAAACAGATCAATTCCGGCTATTGGGTGATTGTGACGTATGCTACAATCGCCGCTTTCATGCAGAAATTGAGTGTGTAAATGGTTGCTTTCTTCTCGCGCCGTAAAAAAGCCAAACGGATTTTGGTACTGGGGCTGGATTGTGCCAGCCCGGATTTGATGTTCAATCAGTTCAAGGCCGATCTGCCAACTTTCACGCGGTTAGCCGAAAATGGCACATGGGGCGAATTGGCTTCGTGCATTCCGTGCATCACCATTCCGGCATGGTCGAGCATGTTGAGCAGCCGTGATCCCGGTTCGCTAGGGGTATATGGTTTCCGCAACCGCGCTGACTACTCCTACAGCAATATGGTCACAGCTAACAGTTCGGCCATTAAGGTCAAGCGGGTTTGGGATTACCTGAGTGAAGCCGGACGCGAATCGATTGTGATCGGTGTGCCACAAACTTATCCGCTCCGCCCCATAAATGGACATATGGTGAGTGACTTTCTGACGCCAGGGACTGAGAGTGCTTTCACCTACCCGGCAGTTTTTAAGCAGGAAGTGCTGAACGTTGCCCCTGACTATAAATTCGATGTGAAGGGCTTCCGCACCGATAATAAGCCCGCGCTGCTGCGGCAGTTGCAGGATATGACGGAAATTCAATTAAAGTTGGTTCGTCACGCATTGACGGCCAAATCATGGGATTTCTTCATGTACGTCAATATTGGGGTTGACCGGATGCATCACGGTTTCTGGCGGTTTCATGACCCAAATCACCGCTTATATGAACCGGGTAATCCGTTTGAGAATGCCATCCGGGATTATTACAAACGGATGGATTCGTTCATGGCAAAAGTGCTTGAACAAATTGACGATGATGTGGCGGTGCTGGTGGTCAGCGATCACGGTGTAACACGCATGGACGGCGGAATCTGCGTCAACGAATGGCTGTGGCAAAACGGCTGGTTGGCGTTCAAGACCCCACCACCAGAAGGCAAACTCACCAAAATCGAGGACGCAGATGTGGATTGGTCACGCACACGGGCATGGTCAAGCGGTGGTTATTATGGGCGCGTTTTCCTGAATGTGGAAGGGCGCGAACCCACTGGGATTGTGCCTGCTGATCAGTATGAACAGGTTCGGGATGAATTATCGGCTGCGCTGGCCGGGATTCCGGGGGCGAATGGCGAACACCTGAACACATCGGTTTTTAAACCTGAAGCTATTTACCAACAAGTTTGTAACGTCGCACCAGATTTGTTGGCCTATTTTGGGGATTTGCACTGGCGTTCAGTGGGTACAATCGGGCACGGCAAACACTATACTTTTGAAAATGATACCGGGCCGGATGATGCCAATCACGCGGTTAATGGCATGTTCCTGCTTTATGAACCGGGGCAAAAAGGGGCGGGTTGTGTGTCTGGTCATCAACTGATGGACATTGCGCCCACACTCCTTGATCGTTTGGGTCTGAATATACCGGGCGAAATGCAGGGACGAATGATTGATCAGTAAATAAAAAGGGCGTCTTGCGGGACGCCCTGAAACACGGTTTGGTCAGACTGTGGTTTTTGGTTGTTCTCGTCGCTGCATATATTTTTCCAGTTCGACAGCGAAGAGAACCATTGAAGCAATCACGATGGTGATTACCAGTTCGCCAAGTGTTAGCGGTATTGTCTCGAATGTATGCTGCAAGAAGGGTATATAGATCACGCTCAATTGCAGCAGAAAAGTCGAAATGACCGCCAGCAGCAACAGTTGATTCTTGCTGAACCACGTTTTGAAGAACGAAACTTTATCCCCGGCGTGAATTGCCATCACATGAAAGATTTGCGCCAGCGCCAGCACGACAAAAGCCATCGTGCGTGGTGCTCGTTCGGCAGCCCCAATAATGCCGCCGCTGGTTTCTTCCTCCGTCGCTTCATCATTCTCATGAGCCATCAGGATGCTAACACGTTCGTCTTCTGTAAGCGTGTCCCAATTTTGGGGTACTAATCGTGCCATAGCATCTGCACCTAGCAAGCGTTCCAGCCGCTGTGTATTCATTTGCTCGATGCCCAACGAGGGGCTGAGAGGGTTCATGCTGTGCGCGGCATAACCGTAGATATAAGTGCCCAGTGTGAGAATCGTCAGCAGAATGGACACCCAGATGATGTGCCGCCCCATACCGCCTGCGAAAATGCTTTCAGATGTCGGGCGCGGTTTGCGTTTCATGACGCCGTCTTCAGCGGGTTCAAAGCCCATTGCAATAGCGGGGAGTCCATCTGTCACCAGATTGATCCACAAAATCTGGATAGCCAGTAACGGGATTTTCAGGCCAGCGACGATGGCGATGAACATCACCAGAATTTCACCGACATTGGAACTCAGTAAATATTTGACGAATTTGCGAATGTTATCATAGATGACACGCCCTTCTTCGACAGCCGCAACAATCGACGCGAAGTTATCGTCTGTCAGCACCATCTCGGCTGCACCTTTGCTAACATCGGTTCCGGTGATGCCCATTGCCACCCCGATGTCCGCCTGCTTGAGTGCCGGGGCATCGTTCACGCCGTCACCCGTCATAGCGACGATTTCGTTCTGGCTTTGAAGTACACGCACCAGCCGCAGTTTATGTTCAGGCGAAACGCGGGCGAAGGCTGAAGTCCGCTTGAGAGCGTCTTTCAGTTGGTCATCATTCATTGTGTCCAACTGCGCTCCGGTGATGGCCTTTTCGCCAGGTCGAAGGATGCCGAGGTCACGGGCGATGGACTCAGCGGTCAGGGCATGGTCGCCAGTAATCATGACAGGGCGAATGCCAGCCTCACGCGCGACGCGGACAGCTTCTTTGGCTTCTGGTCGCGCCGGGTCTTGAATGCCGATCAGACCTAACAGATACAAACCTCGTTCAATTTCCGGCGTAATCGAATCGGGGATTTCCTCCAATGGTCGATAGGCGATGCCCAGCACACGAAGCCCTTCCTGTGCCATCTGATTAATGACCGTTTGCCATTCTTTGGATCGCTCGGCATTTATCTCAGCCGGGCCATCTGGCAAAAGTTCATGAGTTGCCCAGTCCAGTAATTGGTCAGGTGCGCCTTTGGTGATGGCAATGTAGGGGGTGTTGGGCAACAACAGGTGGGCTTCATTCGAGTCTACCTTGTGGATGGTTGTCATGGCTTTGCGATCACTGCTGAAGGGGAGTTCCCCTACACGGGGCAAAGCCTTTTGCAATTCCTCACGAGTGATGCCGCCTTTTTGTGCCGCAACCAGCAGCGCCCCTTCGGTGGTATCCCCTAGAATAATCAGGTCATCCGTATCTTCGTTACCCTGAAGGATGGCATTGTTTGATAAGGCAATCGCGCCAATCAAGCGTTGAAAGGGTTCAAAATTGTGAATGGGTAAGCTGGTGTTTTCAGTGATGATGGGTACTTCAATGGTTTTAAGTGAATCGGCAGCCTTGAATTTCCCCTCTACTGAATAACCGCTCCCGGTGACGATAATGTCTGCGTGCCCCGGCATGGAAATTTTCGTCACAGTCATTTCGTTTTTCGTCAGAGTGCCGGTTTTATCCGAACAAATAACCGTTACCGAGCCGAGGGTTTCAACAGCGGGGAGACGACGGATAAGGGCATGACGCCGTACCATGCGTGCCGCGCCCAGCGATAGGCTGACGGTAATCAACGCGGGCAGACCTTCCGGTACAGCCGCAACAGCCAGACTGATGGCCGTCAGGAACATATCTTCGATAGGGATACCACGAATGACGCCCGCGATAAACACCATGAAAACGACGAGGCCGGCGCCCGCTGCCAGCATTTTGCCCAAATCATTCAGCCGTCGTTGCAGTGGCGTTATGCCTTCTTCCACTTGGAGCAGCATAGCGGCAATGTTGCCGAGTTCGGTTTTTAAGCCTGTGCGGGTTATGAGCATTTCGCCGCGTCCGAAGTTGACCGCTGTACCCATGAACGCCATATTGCTGCGATCACCAACTGCAACAGCTTGATCGCTGTCGATAGGTTTAATGTTTTTGTCAACTGGAACTGATTCGCCTGTGAGTGCTGATTCGTCAATTTGCAGGTTGATGCTTTCGATCAATCGGCCATCGGCAGGAATGCGGTCGCCTTCGCCCAAAACCACGATATCGCCAGGAACCAAATCTTCGGCGCTAATTTGCCGCACTTCGCCTTTACGCCGAGCGCGCACCAGTGGCACTTGCATCGCGCTGAGGGCGGCCAGTGCTTGTTCCGCCTGATATTCTTGATAGATACCCAGAATAGCGTTGAGTATGACAATCGCAAGGATGACGATTACATCTTTGGTGTCCCCCAGCAATGCAGAAATGACAGCCGCAACGATCAGGATAATCACCATCAAGTCGGTAAATTGACCGACGATGAGTTTAACCCAATTTGTGCCTTCACCAGCCGGGAGGCTGTTTTTGCCGAATTCGGCCTGACGGCGGGTGATTTCCGCATCAGAGAGGCCAGTTGCTGCATCGGTGTTGAGTTCGGCGAGGCTCTCGGCGGCGCTGATCTTATAGAATTCGGACATGAAAAATACCTCTGGCGTTTTTGAGGAATGCTGTATAAGCAATTCTACGCTGTTTGATGTTGAAAGGGAAATTGCGCTAATGTGAACTAAAAGAGTCTAGACCTATCCTTTTCTACCCTGCCCTGATCTTTGGGGGTTGTCCTTGCTTGCCGTATAATAAAGAAAAATTTATTGGGAGATACATCGTGCAAGTTGATTTAGAACTTTACCGCGAAGAATTACTTATTTCTGAAAATCCACCTGTTCGCCTGAGTTATATCGAAGTTATCCCGGAGCGTCCGGCTGGAACAATGGTTTTTGTGCATGGTTATGGTGGTTATGCCATGCAGTGGAAAAACCAGCTTAAAGCCTTTTCCGATAATTACCGGGTAATTGCCTTTGATGTACGTGGGCATGGTCGTTCGGATGCGCCTTTTAGCCAGTACACAATGGCGGAAATTCAGTCTGATTTGGATGCGCTGCTGGAAAAACTGAATGTCCAGTTGCCATTTATTCTGGTTGGACATTCTTTTGGCGGGGCAGTTGTGACCGAATTTGCCCACCGCCGCCCGGAGGCCATCGCCAAGTTAGTATTGATTGCGGCGACGGGTGAATATCCGTTGTTCTGGGGGGCTGCGCTGCTGCTTAAGCTGCCGCTGGCGGTGCTGCGCCCGATTCGGAGTCTGGTTCGCAAACAGCTTGCGGCAGAAGCGCATGTGCTGAAGAATATCTACTTCAACAACATGTCCAAATGGAACGGCTGGAGCATGTTTCGTGACCTGCGGATGCCAGTGCTGGTGATTCGTGGTGAGCGCGATCAGGTGTATCCAACAGCGGTGTTCGAAGAAGTTGCCCGCACCATTCCCGATGCTGAAGATGTCAATATTGGTGTTTCGCGGCATCTTGTTCCATTGGAACGGGCTGATGCTGTGAACCGCGCCATCGCCCGCTTTATCGGCAGCACGGATGATGAGCCAAGCTGGTGGGGAATAAAACTCAATTCGGCTTTTCTGGCATCGCGCCCGTGGTTGAAGCACTATGAACAGGGTGTGCCGATTATGTTGGGTCTGCCAAATCGTCCACTGTTCCGCCTGCTGCACAGTGCTGTCCGGCGTTTTGGTAATCGTCCGGCGACGGTATTTGGCGGACGGACTCTGACCTACAAACAACTCGACGGCGAGGTAAACCGGATGGCGAATGCGCTGCGGTCGCTAGGGGTGGAGAAGGGCACGAAAGTGATGGTGCTGCTCCCTAATACGCCGCAGTTTGTCATCGCTTATTACGCGATCCTCAAGGCGGGTGGCATTGTCGTTTCCACTAGTCCGGTGAATGATCGAGAGGAACTTCAACGACAGGTAATCGACTCGGAAGTCGATTTCCTGATTACGCTGACATTGTTTAGCGAAACGGCGCGGTATGTACTGGCGGGGACGCAACTGCGCGGCTTAATCTTCACCAATATCAAAGACTACATTAGCCCGCTCAATAAGCTGTTGTTTAGCTTCCTGCGTGAACAAAAAGAGGGGCATCATCTTTCCGGTGGTTTACAGAAGAACGAATACCTCTGGATGAACCTGACCCGTGCCCATCCGCCTACCCGCCCGCAGATTGATGTTGACCCGGATTCAGTAGCTGTCATTAAATATACGGGCGGCACAACTGATAAGCCGAAAGGGGTGATGCTTTCGCATCATGCGATTCTGGCGAACGCGCTTCAAACCCGTCACTGGATTACCGACCTGAAAGAGGGTTATGAGACGGTAATGGCGGCGCTGCCTTTTTCACATTCTTACGGGATGACCGCCGCGATGAATGTCCCAATTGCGTTGGGCGCGAAGATCGTCATCCTGCCCAATTTCATCACAGCAGATGTGCTTCAGCATATCAAACGTTATAAACCAACGCTGTTCCCCGGCGTTCCGACGATGTATATGGCGATCAATCAGTTTAAAGGGGTGCGACGATATGGCATCAGCAGTATCAAGGCCTGTATATCGGGTGCAGCGCCTCTGCCTGTCGAAGTGCAAGAGGCTTTTGAAAAGCTGACGCGCGGGCGGTTAGTAGAAGGTTATGGATTAACGGAAGCCGCACCTGTTACCCATTCCAATCCGCTGCGGGGGCTTCGTAAAGTTGGCAGTATCGGCATTCCGATTCCCGGCACAGATGCCCGAATCCTTGATCTGGCGACTGGCGAACCGTTATCTCCCGGACAGATTGGTGAATTGGCAGTGCGTGGGCCGCAGGTGATGATGGGGTACTGGGGCAAGGCGGGGGAAGATGACCATTCGCTGACGGAAGATGGTTGGCTGCTCACTGGGGACATCGCCCGCATGGATGAGGATGGCTATTTCCAGATTATCAGCCGCAAGAAAGAGATGATTCTGGCCGGAAAATATCAGGTCTATCCACGCGATGTTGAAGAAGTACTTTATGAACATCCCGGCGTGAAAGAGGTGGCAGTGGTTGGTTTGAGTGTGGCAGGGCAGGGTGGTGAACAGCGCGTCAAAGCCTATGTCGTCCCTCGTCCCGGCACGAAGCTGACCAAAGAAGAATTGATTACGCTGTGCAAACGCCGCCTGAAAGAATACGCCGTCCCGTGGGAAGTCGAATTTCGTGAGGAATTGCCCAAAAGTTTTGTTGGTAAGGTGCTCCGGCGCTTGCTCGTCGAGGAAGTTGTACCTACACCAGATGAAGAAACTGCACCTCCATAAACATTCAATAGGGCGTAGTCTGGTGTTTCATATCCATTTCGCATAATATCCTCGCCTACCGAGGAATCAAAAACATGAATTATGATGTCATCATCATCGGCGCGGGGCCGGGTGGTTCGACTGGGGCTTATTACCTTGCTCACGCTGGCCTGAAGGTGCTGCTGCTGGATAAAGCCGATTTCCCGCGCGATAAAACCTGTGGTGATGGGCTGACACCGCGTGCCTTGCCCGCGCTGGCTGACATGGGATTGCTGCCACAGATTCTAGCCGCTGGATGCCGTTTATCATCAGAACTCGAAATCACGGCACCATCTGGCCGCACTATGTCTGTCCACATTCCTGATATGCCTCATGCGCCAGCTTATGCTGTTGTTGTTCCCCGTTTAGTGTTGGATGATTTGATTCGCCAACGCGCTTTGAATGCCGGGGCGATATTTCAGAGTGATGTTCATGTGCGGAATGTGGAAACAGATGAGGATGGCGTAACGGTTGTCTCCGATCAAGGAAGGTTTCGGGGGCGCATGGGGGTTATCGCGACTGGCGCGAGTACCCGTCTGCTATCTACCCTCGGCTTGTTGGATAAACCGCATCGCATGATTGTTGCTGCCCGCGCTTATTTTGAGGATATTCAGTTGCTGCTGGAACAGTTCCAATTTCGCTTTGATGGTGTGCCGCTGCCGGGATATGATTGGGTTTTTCCGGTGTCGAAATCGTCGGCGAATATCGGAGCAGGGTTTATTCCTGGCGCACGGGGCGCACCCCTTTCGGCACAATCAGGCTTTAAAGCCTTCGTTGAAAGTCCAGCTATGCGACGACTGCTGCAAAATGCACGGCAGCATAGTTTGCTCAAGAGCTATCCAATCCGTACTGATTTTGCGACTGCGCCGACCTTTGCCGAACGAACTCTGCTGATTGGGGAAGCTGCCGGACTGGTCAACCCCTTGACGGGTGATGGCATTGATTATGCACTGGAAACTGGCCGCATCGCTGCCGAACACCTCATCAACCTGTTTGCAGTGGGGAATTTCAGCCGTGCCGGGGTAGAAGCATATGATCGACTGCTGCGTGAGCGTTATCAACGATTGTTCACGTTCTGCGAACGGGTGCAGCGTTTGAGCCTCAACCGCAGAATGTTGAACCTGCTGATACCACTGGCAGCACGTTATCCAAAACTGCCGACTGCTTTGGTCAATATGGTTTTGGGCGGCAAAGAAATCCCAGAGCGGCTTTCTCCGCTGACCATTTTGAAAGGCATTGCCTCCAATCTGTAGCCGCAGGCGTTATACTCTCCTCACATAGGCCATCTTGGAGAACTATTTCATGATTAATCAGGCTTCTATTGATGCCGTCAATGCGTCCTGTTTCAGCCACAGTTTTCGCAAACCGTTGTATGACACTTACTGCTTCTCGCGCATTCCGCAGTTGATTGAACACGTGCTAACGGGTGAGGGTGAACCGGGTTTGCCAATCGATGTGCTGGGCGACCTTCCCAACCGTTATAACAAGGTCATTTTGCTGTATGTAGATGCTTTTGGTTGGAAATTCTTTGAAAGGTATGCTGACAAGTATCCATTCCTCAAGCGATTCCTCGATCAAGGGGTGGCTTCCAAAATCACCGCGCAATTTCCTTCAACCACCGCTGCCCATGTGACCAGTATTCATCTAGGCGTTCCAGTAGGGGAAAGCGGTATCTACGAATGGTTTTATTATGAACCGCTGCTTGACCGGATGATTGCGCCGTTGATGTTTTCATATGCGGGTGACGAAGAACGTGGCACGATTAAATTTCCGCCGGGGTTATCATTGAAGCCGTTTTTCCCGTACCAGACGGTTTATGAACGTTTGAAAGATCGGGGCATCAAGTCGTATGTGGTGCAGCATACGGATTATGTCAATTCCACCTTTGGCAATACGGCGCTGGCAGGCGCAGAGCTGATGCCCTACAAGACGCTTCCAGAAGCCTTGCTCAATCTGGCAGATGCGGTTACATCTGAACAGGATAAAGCCTATTTCTTCTTGTATTTTGATCCGATTGACGCAATTGGGCACAGATATGGCCCGTCATCAAAACACTTTGATGCCGAGGTAGAAAACTTTATGCTGGCGGCGGAACGTCTGCTGCACAGCCAATTAGCAGGTGGGACGCAGGATACCTTGCTGCTCATCACCGCCGATCATGGGCAGGACGAGGTTTCGCCGGAAACCACCATCTATCTCAATCTGCAAATCCCGGAGATAAAACAGTACTTGCGAATGGATGGCGAGGGGCGTTTGCTCGCCCCAGCAGGTTCACCGCGCGATTTGTTTCTGTATATCAAAGAGGAAAATCTTGACGAGGCTTATGACTTGCTCGTTAATCATCCGGTGCTGAAGGGACGTGCCGAAGTCCGCCGGGTGTCCGAATTGATTGAGCAGGGATTTTTTGGTTCTGATGCCCCCTCTGAACGCTTTTTACAGCGGGTCGCCAATCTGGTTATTCTGGGTAATGCCGGGGAAACTATCTGGTGGTACGAAGAAGGCCGTTATGAGCAGCATTTTTATGGGCATCATGGTGGATTGACACCGCAGGAAATGGAGATACCTCTGCTGGCGTTGGCTTATCCCTAAATATCCGTCAAAAGTTGGAGGCTTGGGTAGCCCGCTGGCTGATGCTTTCAATATTATTCCCCTTTATGATGCATACTATCATGCATTGCAGGGTGGGGTAGCCTGACGATGACGCCAATTATCAATCTATTTCGGGATATGACTGACGCTGAAATCTACGTGGAAGGGGAAACGATATTCCACGCAGGGCAGGCGGGCGAAGTGATGTATATTGTTCAGGAAGGCGAAGTCGATCTTCTGGTCAACGGTCATTGGGTGGAGACCGTTGGCGAAGGGGGAGTCTTTGGTGAAATGGCGCTGGTTGACAGCCAACCGCGTGAGGTTTCTGCTGTTGCCCGCACCAATGTACAGCTTGTGCCGATTGATGCCGATTTGTTCCGTGACTTGTTGCAAGAATCGCCGGATTTTGGGCTTCAGGTGATGAGTACGATGGCTGATCGTCTGCGCTATATGCATGAACTTTATCAGATTGCATCCTAAATCATGTTATAAATCAAACGGGGCGACTCAAGTTGGTCGCCCCGCCTGTTTCCCGGAAATTCCAGGTTACATGTAGCTTTGCATCAGCTTATCCAGCGCGTCCTTTGACGGGCGGATTTTGTCTTCACCGAGGTGTGCCAGCGGCGTTTCGGTGCAGTACAGTGTTTCGATCAGGGTCGGGCGTGGTTCTTCATAATACAGCAGCCCCGTGATGAATAATTGCTCCATCTGCGCCTTTTCCAGCATTTGGATGGCCTCACCACGATTGCGGGGGTCATGACCCTCACCAACCTTCTTCAGCCGAATGAATGAGCCATCGTGCATCTTGACGCTGATGGTTTCACCTTCTGCGTAATCCCCGACGGTGATTTCTTCGCGCTCCGGCACATAACCCTTTGGCATGAAGTCAATTTCTTGCAGGGCGATTTCGTTTGACTTGCCGTAGTCATAGCTCTTATTGGATTCGGGATTGTTATTGAAGGTTACGCATGGGCTGATGATGTCCACCACTGCTGTACCCTTATGGCTCATGGCGGCTTTTAGCAGTGTCTGAACCTGCTTGGCATCACCGGAGAAGCTGCGCGCTACGAAGGTCGCGCCGCCGATGATGGCTTCCAACGCAAGGTCGATAGCCGGAAGTTCGTTCTTGCCGTAATATTTCAGCACCTGCCCAGCATCGGATGTAGCCGAGAATTGGCCTTTGGTCAGACCATAAACGCCGTTGTTTTCGATGATGTACACCATCGGTACGTTGCGGCGAACCAGATGTTTGAATTGGCCGAAACCAATGCTGCCCGTGTCGCCGTCGCCGCTGACGGCAATCGCGGTCAGATTGCGGTTTGCCAGTGTCGCACCCGTTGCCACCGAGGGCATACGTCCGTGAACGGCATTGAAGGCATGTGCCCGACCCATGAAATAGGCTGGGGTTTTGCTGGAGCAGCCGATGCCGCTGAGCTTAATCACATCATGTTGATTAATACCCAGATCGTAAGCCATGCTGATGATCTGGTTGCTGATCGAGTCGTGGCCACATCCGGGGCAAAGGGTGCTTTTGCCGCCCTTATATTCTTCACGAGTCAGGTTGAGTGCATTTGTCTTGGGAGCCATTGTTACTTACCCTCGTGCTTGCTAATCTGTTCAAATACCCAGTCGGCGGTCATGGGCAACCCATCGCCCAGCGGCAGTGATTTTGCGTGCTGGGTGCTTTCGCTGGTTTCCATGCGGATGATCTGTGCCAACTGTCCATCAAAGTTGTTTTCGATAATGTAAACCGAGTCGTGTGCGCGGATGAATTCCATCACGCTGTGCGCCAGTGGCAGTGCGCGTACCCGCATGTAGTTGGTCTGGATGCCTGCTGCTGCCAGCCGGTCGCGGCCTTCCTGAATGGCAGGATCGTTGGAACCGAACGAGACGATACCAATTTTCTTGGTTGGATCATTGTCAACAATCGGCTGTGGCAGTTGATCGCGCGAATTGTCGATCTTATGCTTGATACGACCGAGATTTTTCATCCAGTCGTCACTGCGTTCGCTGTAAACCGCGCGTTCATTGTGTCCCGTGCCGCGTGTGAAGTAAGCCGCGCGTGGATGGTCAGTGCCGGGAATGGTGCGGTAGCCCACGCCGTCGCCATCATAGTCCTTATAGCGATACCATTCACCGTGCTCTTCGATGAATTTTTCCAGTTTCGCTTTATCCAGTGTTTTGCCGCGATTGATCGGCTCATTGGGATAGGCGAAAGGTTCGCTCATCCAGTTATTCATGCCCAGATCGAGATCGCTGGCGACGAACACCGGGGTCTGATACTGTTCGGCAATATCGAAGGCGCGCCAGCCAAACTCGAAGCATTCGGCCACACTGCCGGGCAGCAGGGTAATCTGCCGGGTGTCACCGTGACTCAGAAAATGGATGAACAGAATATCGCCCTGGCTGGTGCGCGTCGGCAGACCTGTGCTCGGCCCGATGCGCGTCACATCCCAGATCACGCACGGAATTTCTGCGAAGTAGGCCAATCCGGTGAATTCGGCCATCAAGCTGATGCCGGGGCCGCTGGTAGCGGTCATCGCCCGCGCGCCCGCCCAACCTGCGCCGATAATCGCCCCGATAGCGGCGATTTCATCTTCGGCCTGCACAATAGCGACTGTGTTCGCACCTGTTTCCGGGTCTTTGCGGATGTCCAGATTCTCGAACATAGTGTCAACCAGACTGGTCGAAGGGGTAATTGGATACCATGCGACGACGGTTGCACCGCCGAACAATGTACCCAGACCACCGGCTTCATTCCCGGTGATGACGATTTTGCCCTGATTACCGCCCGGCATCGGTGCGAAATGATACGGGTCTTGTTTGACGATGTTCTGCGCTGTCCAGTCGTAGGCGCGCTGCACCATATCGAAGTTGAGCTTGGCGGGCTTTTCCTTACCGCCGAAGTTGCTAAGGAGCGCTTGCCACACGATGTCCATCGGAATATCGAACAACTGCGCCACTGCGCCCACATACACCATGTTGGCAACCCGTTCGCGCAGGTCGGGGTTAATTCCGGCTTCCTTGACCATCGGTGTAACCGGGATTTCGTAATAAATGATGTCTTCGCGGCTCTTGGTGTAGCTCCATTCCTGCGGGATGATGCATACACCGCCTGCGGGCAGTTTTTGAATATCTTCCGCCACTGTATCCAGATTCATCACCACCGCAATTTCTGGCTGTGCAGGGCGCGAGGTGTAGCCGTCCTTGCTGGCGCGGATGGTGTACCAGGTCGGCAAACCTTTAATGTTCGAGGGGAACAGGTTTTTGCCGTTGACGGGGATGCCCATTTTGAACAAGGACAGCACCAACACATTGTTGGATGTCTGGCTGCCCGTTCCGTTCTGGGTCGCCGCTGTGAGGGCAAAATCATTGATGATTGGTTTGCCAGCACTTTTGGTTTGCGTTGAAGTTTGAAGATCGACAATACCCATAAAAATTCCTTTTACGCAGCCTGTCTGCGTCCTTTCGGCCTATTCGGTGACTTCGGTCTCAATGGCAATGTTTTCCATGTCCTGCATTCGGGGCTGGTGATGCAGCAAACGGGTGTGTTCGATGAACGCCTTCTGTGCCGCGTCGAAGTCACCGGCGCAAATCGCGTTAAGAATGCGTTCATGATAATCCCAGACCTGTTGGTGATAACTGAAGTCTGCGTAACGGTTGAGTTCCACCGCTTCGTAGGCATCCCAGTAGGCTTCCAGCAGGCCGAGGACAAACGGGTTTTCTAAATGCTTGAAAATAGTCAGATGGAAAGCGCGGTGTTCATCCAGCGGAATGCGGATGTGGCGGTCGTTCAGCTTGGCGCGGGCGGCCAGGATATAACCCCGTAGTTCCTGAATATCGCTTTCCTGAAGCAGTTTGCACGCTTCGTGCCAGAAGGCCACCTCAAGGTGAGTCCGCACGGCACTGAACTGCTCAAAGTAGTGCAGATCAGTCGCCAGCGCGAAGAATAAACTGAGGCGCACTGCCGGGGTAAAACTGTATTCTTTCAGCCGCGTCCCGATTTTAGAACGAACCTCGACCAGCCCCAACGCCCGCGCAACCTCAAGCTGCTCCCGTACTTTGCTCACATTGATTCCCAAATGTTCCGGGGATTCCAGTTCGCTCAGGGTCGGCAGACGGTCGCCGGGGTGGAAACCGCGTTTGACAATGTAATTCAGCAGATCAGAGTCGAGGTTAATATCGGCCACTTGGGCCTCAATTCATCAGATGAATCAGATAAATAGGATAGACGAAGTTTAGCACGGTTTATGGAAAATGTCCATATAGCCTGCTTAACTATTCAGTGACTTTTCATAAGTTACTTGATGGCTTCGACGTAGAGTGAGATTTTGGGATGGGTGTTATCGAAATAATCGGTATGCCGGAGTACGGGACAAAAACTCTGCCCATAGCCAGAGCGATAGATTTTCGCAAATCCAGCTTGTTGGAACATGCGCGACATCTTATCGTGATTCCACCAGTTGATGTGATTGCCCGGATACTTTTTCTGTACCTCTGGATCACACTTGGAAATGCAATAATCCAGTGCATGCTCATAGGGCATCTCGCGGAAAACGCGGTCAAGTTCTTCATCGGTGATGCGTTCTTTTGCGCCATCTTTATGCAGCAGACACGCGGAAGAAGCAAAGTGCGAAAGGAAAATCTGCTGAATCGACGCTTCGCTCATGGGGCGGTCGATGTTAATCCGTTCAATTTCTGCTGCCTGTGAATAACGTTCAATCCAGTAGAAATAATCACGGTCGTTATGCAGGTAGGCACGGGATTCAAGATCAATATTAGGGGTTGTTACTCGTAAGTAACCGCCCGGTTTCAGGACTCGGTAGGCTTCATTGAAGAGATTTTGAGCCGCAGCATTGGAAATATGCTCAACTGTATGGCTGCTGTAGACCACCTCTGCTGAGTTATCGGAAATGGGGAAAGGCTTTAGCGATTCCAGATCATAATCAATATCAGTGACGTTGCCTTTATACCATTCGCTGAAGTGATCGATATTTGTCCAGGCAGGATGGCGGAACAGTCCCGCACCCACATTGTAGAACCGCCGATTTTTCACACTATCTTCGGGATAGAGCGCATAATATTGTTTCAG
This sequence comes from Anaerolineae bacterium, assembly GCA_019912965.1. Classification (GTDB taxonomy): domain Bacteria; phylum Chloroflexota; class Anaerolineae; order Aggregatilineales; family Phototrophicaceae; genus CFX2. The sequence goes on along the minus strand of JAIOHM010000236.1, from coordinate 68,623 downwards.
GTTGGGGTCGATTTTCTTCAACCGCTTTAAATCCAGCCCGACCGTGTTGAAGCCCTTCCGTATCATGCGCTCAATTGAACTCATCGTTTGCCCCTATGATTATCGTGTATTGGGCATCATTGTAATAACCACCCCAACCTTCAACAAGTGCATAGGGTGTTTAAGCGCGTTCTGCCAGCATGTCCGTTACCTGCGCGATGATGCGTTCCAAATCGGGTTGGTGATGCTGAAAATCAGTGTCGTCCATTGTTATCCGCAGTACCGGGCAGGCTTTCCAACCGTCAATCCACCGATCATAAAGGGTGTTCAATCGGGTCAAATATTCAGGGGAGATCGTCCGTTCATATTCTCGCCCACGTTTGGCGATGTGGCTGATGAGCGAATCTACACTGCTTTGGAGATAAATCATCAGGTCGGGCGGGGGGAGGAAGGCGCTGATCGCTTCGTATAGGCGGCGGTAAGCATCGTAATCGCGGTCGCTCATATTGCCGTGATCGTACAGGTTGCGGGCGAATATTTCAGCATCTTCATAGACTGTGCGGTCTTGTACCACGCTGCCGGGATGCAGCACCAGTTGATGGTGATGTTCCAGCCGTTTTCCCAAAAAGAATACCTGTGAATGGAAACTCCATCGCTGCATATCTTGATAGAAGTCCGCCAGATAGGGATTTTCGGCATTGGCTTCGTAGAAAGGCTCCCATCCGAACGTCTTGCTCAACATACCCGTGAGGGTGCTTTTTCCCGCGCCGATGTTCCCGGCGATGGCGATGAAATGTTTGGGTTTCGATTCAATCATGATGATGCTTCTTGGTGTATTTTGCTGAAGGATAACGGCTGATGGCTATAAACCGCCGTGTTATACTAGCGGCGAAAACATTTTCCAATCCCCAACTTAAAGGGTGTTTAACATGTCTGAAAATTATCATCTGGATACCCTCGCCATTCATGCCGGGCAGGAACCTGACCCGGCTACAGGCGCAATTATGACGCCGATTTACCAAACCTCAACCTTCGTGCAGAGCGCGCCGGGTGAGCATAAAGGGTATGAATACAGCCGCAGCGGCAACCCCACTCGCACCGCGTTGGAAGAACTGATTGCAGCGATTGAAAAGGGGCGCTATGGGCTGGCCTTCGCCAGTGGATTGGCGGCCATCGACTGCGTACTGCGGCTGCTCAACCCCGGCGATCATATCATTGTGGGCAACGATGTTTACGGCGGGACGTACCGCTTGTTTGAACGGGTGTATGCCCGTTATGGCCTGAAGTTTAGCTGGGTAAACCAGACTGATCTGGAAGCCGTAAAGAACGCTTTTACTCCGCAAACCCGCTTGCTCTGGCTGGAAACGCCGACTAATCCACTGCTGGCGCTGGCCGATATGCGCGCGCTGGCGGACGCTGCCCCCGGTGATGTGTTGGTGGGTGTGGATAACACCTTTGCCAGTCCAGCCTTGCAGCAGCCGTTGACCTTTGGCGCGGATATTGTGATGCACAGCAGCACCAAATATCTGGGCGGTCACAGCGATGCGGTGGGCGGTGTGCTGGCTCTGAATGACGAAAAGCTCTACAACGAACTCAAATTTCTGCAAAACGCGGTGGGTTCGGTGCCGGGGCCGATGGACTGCTTCTTGGTCATGCGTGGCATCAAAACGCTGACGGTACGCATGGAACGTCACAGTTACAATGGGTTGCAAATCGCCCGTTTTCTGGAAGATCATCACGCCGTTAAACAGGTGATTTATCCCGGTTTGGAAAGCCATCCTCAGCACGAACTGGCTAAAAAGCAGATGAATGGTTTCGGCGGGATGGTCAGCATCATTCTGGAAAGCCCGGAAGCCGCTAAACGCATGGTCAGCCGCACCAAATTGTTCGCGCTGGCCGAAAGTCTGGGTGGAGTCGAAAGCCTGATCGAACACCCCTACAGCATGACCCATGCCAGCACCGCCAACAGCCCGTTCCCAGTGGATACCGCGTTGGTACGGTTGAGCGTGGGCATTGAGCATGTGGACGATCTGATTGCTGATTTGCGGCAGGCATTGGAGTAATTGGGTGTGCATTTTCAGATCATTCGCACTGAAGCAATCCCGCCTGCGCTGAGGCATGAACTTGAGCAGCGTGAACATGTGATATTCGCTGGTTCGCCATTGAGCGATATTCAATGGGCAGGCGCGGATTGGATGTTGTTTGTATACGAAGAGCAAGATTGGGTCAGCAGCCTTGAAATCATTGAGCGCACGATTACGGTTTGTGGTCTGCCGCTGCATGTGGGTGGGATTAGCGGTGTGATGACCCCACTGAAATACAGGAAAAAGGGTTACGCGGCGGCTGGGGTAAAATGGGCGGTTGAGTTCATCCGGGATGAGTTGAAAGCCCCGTTTGCGCTGCTGATTTGCGGGGGACATTTGCTGGCCTACTATCAGTCGTTGGGCTGGCAAGCGGTTTCGGGTTCGATTTGTTATCAACAGGATGGGGAAGCTTATGCCTTTAGTGGTGAAACCCATGCGCTGATTTATCCCTGCACTAACCAACCATGGCCGGGTGGAACGATAGATTTCTGCGGAACACCCTGGTAACGAGAAAGAAGTAAACATGAAATTTTTGACGACCATGCTCTCATTGTTTCTGGCGCTGCTGGCCGTTCCGGTCGCTGCCCAATCGTCCAATCTGCTGCAAAATCCGGGCTTCGACAGCGAAACCTACACCCTCATCAGCCAAGACCCGCTTGACCCAGCCACATGGTATAACGCGCCGCAGGGTTGGTGGGGCGGCATTATCACCGCGCCACATGACGCCTCGTGGCAAAATGTGCATCCTTCCGGTTATCCCCACAGTGCCTATTTGAAACGCTCTGGCCTGTTTTCGTTCAACATGGCACGCGGCGGCGGCACATTCACGGCTTACATTTATCAACATGTCCCGGTTGTCCCCGATACCGATGTGCAGGGTGGGGCATGGGCCTATCTGGAAAACGATCTGACCAGTTCGGTGCGGGTAGGCATTGACCCCTTCGGCGGGGCAGACCCCGGCAGCCCGAATGTGGTCTGGTCGGGATGGTCGGGTAGTTTACGCCAGTGGAATTACCTGAACGTCCTCACCAAATCCAAATCGGGAACGGTGACGCTGTTCCTGTATGCTACACAGTCCCAGCCCACGAATCCCAACGGTGTGTATTGGGATGAAGCCTTTTTGCTCGGCATACCCAGCACAGTCCCATCAGCACCCGCCGCGCCTGCTGCCCCAACCGGACAGGTGGTAACGGCAGGTGTATCGCGCGTCAATGTTCGCAGCGGCGCAGGCACTAATTTTGAGCGTATCGGTCAGATTAACCCCGGCGAAAGTTACGCCATGCTGGAACAATCCGGCGACTGGTACAAGATCGATTTTAAAGGGCAGATCGGTTATGTGAGCGCGGGCTTCGTCACCGTTTCCGGCGGCGCGCCTTCTACCACTGCTTCACAACCGGCGGTTGCTCCGGCGGATGCACTGCAATTCACGGCGCTTTACACGGTTCGTTTGCGGAGCGCCCCGGATACCAATGCTGAGACTTTGGTGCGTATTCCCTTCAACGCGATTGCTCAAGCCATCGGACGCACAGCCAATAATGTTTGGGTGCAGTTGGTCTACGAAGGGCAGACCGGATGGGCAGCGGCGCGCTTTGGGCGATTGAATGATGACATCGAACGCTTGGCGGTGAAATAAGTCGCAAATGTCGTCAATGTCAATCTGTCATTTAATGACATTTCTCGCGTGATGATTCGCAAGATTTGTCAATTTCGTCAGATTCACACAACCCTTTTTTGAATCTTGCGAATCTTTGGCGGCGGCGGCGATGTCATTGGCGGTGGAATATTTCGCCGCCAATAGGTGCGTTCATCTACACAATCAAATCTTATTTTAGAACATAAGTTCCTAGTAAGTCAACAAAAGTTAGCGGATTCGAACCATGACCTGGCGCTATAATTTTCATCAAGACGAATAATGACTTCTATAGCAGGTAAACGTCATGCAGCATCACATTTTTCTCAGCTACAGCCGAACCGATTCCGAGATGATGATACGGATACGGGATGATTTTCGTTCCGCGGGATTAACCGTATGGACTGATGAGGGGATTGAGCCGGGGACATCATCGTGGAAACGGGCGATTGAGGAAGCTATTTTAAACGCAGGCTGTCTGGTTGTTATTCTCTCGCCAGATGCGACCAATTCAAGATGGGTTCGGGCGGAGATTGATTTTGCTGAGCTACAAAATAAACCCGTTTTTCTTATCCTGGCGCGTGGAGAGGAAAAAGAGGCCATTCCGTTTGGGTTTGCGACCTTCCAATGGGTTGATTTGCGCCATGCCGGACAATACACAGCCGGGGTAATGCGGTTGGTGGGTTCTATCAACCAGCGATTGGGTGATCAAAGTATTTCACAACCTGCCCAGCATCTGCCTGATACCTTGAGCCTGTTGCCCAAACCATTTGAATGGTGTTCCATTTCCGCCGGAACGATTATGTTGAGTGACGCCAGTCAATATGTTCCTGCCGGAACCGGTGGCGGAAAATATGAAATTGGCTCGTTCAATATTGCCCGGTTTCCAATAACGAACATGCAGTTTCAAACCTTTATCGATCATCGGGATGGTTATTCAAATCCCCAATGGTGGGATTTTTCCGCAGATGCGCGGGACTGGCGTGTAAAAAATCAGGAACCGCAGCCAACCACATTTCCCGGTAATGATCGTCCGAGAACGAATGTAACATGGTACGAGGGGATGGCTTTTTGTGTATGGTTAAGTGCCTTTACCGGAGAGACAATTTCACTGCCAACCGAACAGCAGTGGCAGCGAGCAGCGCAAGGCGATACTTATCGCAAGTATCCATGGGGAAATGAATTCGACGCTGCACGATGCAGCGCTGATCGGAAAGGTACATCGCCTGTTACCCTGTATTCATCCGGGAGCAGTCCATTTGGGGTTATGCACATGAGTGGAAATGTTTGGGAATGGTGCCTGAATGGCTGGGGAACAGAAAGCGTTGATGTATCGCAAAGCGGCTTGCGATTGCTGCGGGGTGGTTCATATTATGATGATCCTTCACTCCTAACGATTACACATCGTTCTGGTGGGTATCCACAAGATCGAAATTTCCTTCGAGGCTTCAGGATTGTAAAACTGAATTGAAAGCATTTTTATGGGTGTGACCAGATCCATCCACTGTTGTATAGATTTGGATAAGCCGCAACCCACATTCCCATACACACGTATATCAGCAATAGAAATAGTAACCGTAAGGGAGATGTGTGATGGGATTCTTATCAGACGAAAAGCGCAAGAATGATTCACCGCGACGGTTTCAATGGTGGCTGCTGCTGGTCGGTTTTGGGCTGGGCATCTTAGCAATGCTGATCGTCAGTGCGGGCAGCACATCAACCAACAATACAGCAAATAACGTGGTGAATAATCCAGACGAATTTCAGATCACCGCGACCTATCTCATCCAGCAAGCTACTGCCACCGCACAAGCCCTCTTTGTGACAGACGAAAATCAGCTTGGCGAGATGCAAGCCACCGCAACCTACATCATTCAAATGGCGACACAGCAGGCAGAGGCAGCAACAGCACAGGCCAGCACACCCTAATCTTGTGTTTTGATACGGTTTGGGTATGGCTTCCAGATAGGTTGTAATGTGCGTAATGTAACCTGATACGGCCTGTTTATCAGGCTGGCCGCATTTCCGGCTTAAGGAGCATATTTTTGTTGTAAAAACCTGCAAAAAATCGCCTACACTTGCCAATCGGATTTTGAAGCAATGCTATAGTGTTAGAGCATATCTATAGTAAAAAGGATTTGTTATGCTTCGAAAACTGGTTGTTTTGTTCTTTTTGCTCCTCATCACCGTCACAATCACACAAGCCCAAGATCAGCCGTCTGCCGCAATTGTTTATGGTCAGCCGGATTTTACGTCAAACGCTGCCGGACATACCGCCGATGGTCTTAGCTTTCCGGTTGGGCTTGCCATCGACAGCAGCGGGGGGGTGTATGTGGCTGATCGTAATAACAGCCGGATACTGTATTACACGGCTGATGGCAATACATCCGCAGATCGGGTATATGGACAATATGGCAATCTGAATTCGTACATTGCCAATTTCGATGGCGTGGGTGGTTCAGGTGTTGCCAGTGCTGATTCGCTCGATTTCCCGGTGGGACTTTCGCTTGCCCCGGACGGCGGTTTATATGTCACCGACCGGGAAAATCATCGGGTGTTGTATTTCGCTAACGATGGCAACACCACTGCTGATCGGGTGTATGGACAGTTCGGCAGTTATGCAACCAATCCGCCGAATAATGATGGTGTGGGCGGCAATGGCATCCCCAGCGCGGATACGATTGGCGTGTTCTCATTAGGGGTGCTGGCAGCGAGCGATGGCGCACTATATGTCAGCGATTCCAGCAATCATCGGGTGTTGTATTTCGCTAACGACGGCAATACTACCGCTGATGGGGTGTATGGGCAGTTTGGCAGTTTTGCCAATGGTGCGAAGAACAACGGCGGCACACCGAGCGCGGATACGCTGAATTTCCCGCGTGGGTTGGCGTTGGATAGCACTGGCGGATTGTATGTGGCTGACCGGGAAAATCATCGCGTGTTGTATTTCGCCAATGATGGCAACACCACTGCTGACCGGGTGTATGGACACAACGGTATTTTTACCTCCGGCGCTGCTAATGATGGTGGCGCCCCTAGCGCAGATAATTTCAATCAACCACCCTCGGTCGCGCTGGATAGCAAAGGCGGATTGTATGTGGCTGACCGCGACAATAACCGCGTCCTGTACTTCGCCGATGATGGGGATACAACGGCGGATTGGGTATTCGGTCAGTTTGGAAGTTTCACCAGTGGCGCAGCTAATAACGACGGAAGCGGCAATTCCGGCGCACCCAGCGCCCAAAACCTGAAAGCCCCGCAGTTTGTGCTGGTCGCGCCTGATGGCAGCTTATACATCAGCGATACGGGTAACAATCGTATCCTCGTCGTGCCTGCATCTGTACTACCCTGATCCATAAGCAAAGGGTGAGTCCAAGCGGCTCACCTCTTTTCATTTCCGCAGCGCACTTTTCCATAAGGCATTTTCTTCGTCGCGCGTCAGTGGTCGCCACTCTCCCGGTTGCAAACCCGCCAGCGTAATCGGCCCAATCGCCCATCGAACCAACCGCAGCGTTGGATGCCCAATGGCGGCGGTCATCCGGCGCACCTGACGATTGCGGCCTTCGGTCAGGGTTAGCTGAATCCAGCAGTCCGGCACATTTTTACGAAAGCGAATCGGCACAGAGCGTTCTGGCAAATCTGGCGCTCGGGGCAACAGTTCGGTCTGTGCGAGTCGCGTGAGTCCGTCGTTTAGCTCCAGCCCACCCCGAAGTTTTTGCAGTGCGGATTCATCGGGGATGTGTTCGACCTGTACCCAATAGGTGCGCGGATGCTCATAGTGGGGATCGGTCAAACGGGTTTTGAGGCGCGGCGAATCGGTCAGCAGCAGCAAACCCTCGCTGTCCATATCCAACCGTCCAGCCGCATACACATTGGGAATAGAGATGTAATCCGATAAGGTTGGGCGTCCATCCTTATCGGTGAACTGTGTCAGAACATTAAATGGCTTCCAAAACTTGATGATTTGCGGCATAAACTGGTGGTTTTCGCTAAGGGTAGGGGCAAACAGCGTTCACCCCTACAAATCCTAACCGCTATCGACTCGCCAGGAAATCCAGCAGATCAATTTGAGTCATAATGCCCACCACACGGCGGTCATCGCTGCCGGGGATGCGTTCCGTCACCAACGCAATCTTCTCGGTGGTGAAAATGCTCATGATGGCCTCAACCGGAGTTTCCGATGTCACCGTTGGCACATTGGTGTTGATGACGCCTGCATTTTCCAGCGACACGCTGGATGCATCGCTTCCGGGCTGGCGGAGCAGGTAGTTTAGCAGGCTGACCTCATTCACCAGACCCAACAATTGATCGCGTTCCCCAACCACCGGAAGCTGCGAAACATCAGCGGCCTTGAGCTTGCCGATCACATCCGTAACCGATTCATCACAGCGGGCGACCACCATCTCATGGCGGGTCTTGCGTTCCAACACGGCGGAAATCGGCGTCTCCACCCACTCGCTTTCCAGAAAGCGGTTTTCGCGCATCCAATTGTCGTCAAATACCTTGCTCAGATAGCGTGAACCGTTATCCGGCAGCAGAACGACTACTATTTTATCTGCCCCTAGAGCGCGGTCGGTGGCGTAACGCAGCGCACCCGCGACGGCTGCCCCACATGAACCACCGCCGAACAACCCTTCCTCGCGGACAAGGCGGCGGGTCATCAGCAGCGATTCTTTGTCGTTGACCTTCACCATATCGTCGATGTAGTTGAAGTCATAAACCGAGGGGATGAAATCTTCGCCAATGCCTTCGGTCTTATAGCTGTGGGCTTCGGTCATCTTTCCAGTATAGAAATAGTCGTGGAGGATTGAGCCGATGGGGTCTACACCGACGATCTGAATCTTGGGATTCATTTCTTTCAGGAATTTGCCCACACCTGTGATTGTGCCGCCCGTGCCCATACCTGCCACGAATACATCCACTTTACCCGCCGTTTGCCGCCAGATTTCCGGGCCAGTGGTGTCGTAATGCGTTTGTGGATTGACCGGATTGTGATATTGGTTGGCGAGGATGCTGTTGGGCGTTTCCGCCACGATCTGCTTGGCGACGCTGTAATAACTGCGGGGGTCTTCTGGTTCGACATTGGTGGGCGTAACCACCACCCGCGCGCCATATGCCCGCAGCACCCGGATTTTTTCCTCAGACATTTTATCCGGCATGACGAACACAGTCTTATAACCCTTGATGGCCGCCGCAATCGCCAGCCCAACACCCGTATTGCCGGAAGTCGATTCGACGATTGTGCCGCCCGGTTTCAACTTGCCTTCGCGTTCGGCATCTTCAATGATGGTGATGCCAATACGATCTTTGACCGAGCCGCCGGGATTAAAATATTCAACTTTGGCGACTATCTGCGCCCGGACGCCGCGCGCCACCCGGTTCAGTCGTACCAGCGGCGTATTGCCCATCGTGCCGAGCACATTATCATGAATCTGCGGTTCGGCGGGTAAATCAAATGCCGAGGCACGCATCGTGTCACTGATGACCATGAAATAAACTTTCTACTCGCTTCTGCTATGTAATCAGTGTAATCGGGGTGTGCAATCGCCACAAGACGGAAGGGTACGAAATAGTGCAAAACCAACGAGAGGATAGCAGTTGTAGGGACGAAATATGTCTCGTCCCTACGGCAAATATTCTTTAAGAACCCGTTCGGAAATGTATGTCGCGTTGGCTATGTAGGGGCGTAACATGTTACGCCCACGAGAAAAGCTCCAATAGTCAAATGGTTTCTCCGAAAGAGGTTGTTAAATCAATTCAACTTCCGTCCGCACAACCCCAGCGCGTTCATGACGTGCAATGAGTTTGACCGTACCTTTGTTGGGCGCAAAGATCACCCATTCAACCTTCGCCCGTTCGCTGGTGACATCGGCTGATCCCCATGCGGTCAACGCGACACCGAGATTATTCCAACCTTCAAGCTGCCCAATATCTTCACGCCCCTTGCCCGTTTTGAGCGATGCGCCTTCCGGCAAATCAATTTCGGCAATTACACCGCGCACAACCTTTTTCTCCAACGCCTTCTTGGAGACATAGCTGGGCAGCCAACCGGTGTTCTGCACCACCATCTGGATTTGATAATGTCCATCACCCAATGGCGAGGCGGTAACGCTGTGCAGTTCGAGGCGCGGCGAAATCAGCAGATGCCACAGTGCCCACTCTGCAAATGGCGCGATTTCCTTCTCCAAAAATTGTGGCGGTGGATTGCGCCATGCGTACAATGCATTCCACCCGCCAAGTTCCACCTTCCCCAACTGCGGATGGTCGAAGGCATACCACTCGACATAACCCTTGCCATCGAGTTTTTCATCGCTCCACTTGAGCATTTTGAAATCGTCTTCAATCGGATGTTCCCGATACCAGTCAATATACTTGTATTCAGTGATGCCCGCCTGCCGCTGGGGACTCCAGATTTCCACCGTCCACGCGAACGCGCCCAGATGGTCATAAACCCAGTCGTCAAATACGCCTGTAATGACCTCTTTGGGATGATAGCGGAATTCGTGATACACCGAGATGTTCGGGTAGCCCGTAATATCCGTGCCTTTTTGACCGATTTTCTGGAACGTCCACAAATCTTCTGCCGGGAAGTTGTCATCCGGGTGTGTCCCATAAGGCCGCAGCAGCACACCGCTGTAAGTATGGAACGAAATTGCCCCGGTGATATTGGTGTGACGGGCGATGAAATCCACAATGGCATGAATTTCCGGCTCTGACGTGGGATACTGCCCCGCGCCGGGTTGTTCGCCTTCCTGCCGCCATTCCAGCGGGAAGTTGCGGTTCATATCCAGCCGTTCTTTCTTCGGCTGAAGTTGAATCGTCACGCCATCATAATCTTTGATCGTCCCTTCGGGCAGCACCCGATAATATGTGCCGCCCGTTTCAGTCGGGTCGCGGCGCACCAGCAAACGGGGTTCGTCGGGGTGTGGCTTCCAACGCCCATTCGGATCAGGGATTCGCATCATCAACATGCGTCCATCACCGTCAATATCTTCATTCACCAAACCGCCCAGAGGTTCTTCATCATACGGATACGGGCGGGTGCTGGAACGGATGATTTTGGGTTTATCCGCCAGCGCCCATTCCGCCCCATCAGGATTAATGCGCGGGCAGATGTAAAACGCGCGGGTATCCAGACAGCGGGTGATTTCCGGGTCTTTCATGTACTGGCTGGTGAGCTTGTTCAACAGGTACAGGCAGGCCGTTGAGGGCGAGACTTCCGAAGCATGAATGTTGCCATCCACCCAAAGAGCAGGCTTTTCGCTGGCTGGCCCGGTCGCCTCATTGGTGACGGCGATCATCCAAATGTCGCGGCCTTCATAGCTTTTGCCGAGGCTTTGCAACTGCACCAACCCGGCATATTCGGCATCGAAAGCCATCAAAAGCTGCGTCAGTTCTTCATAGCGGTAGTAGCGGTCAAAATGAATTTCGGGCATGAATGAAACTCCCTTGTTGATTAGCAGTTCGCAATAATTGCTTTCTTGGCGTTCTGGCGGTTCAAATTTACCGTCTCAATTTCGCCATTTTTTCCCCGGCGAGGCGTAAGGTGTCATCGCTTTTGCAGAAGGCGAAACGGGCAGTTTTGCGGGCGATATGGGCATGCTCCGGGCTGTAGAAAAAGGTCGGCGGGATGCAGGCCACACCGATTTCACTGGTTAGATAGCGTGCAAATTCCACATCGTCGCCCTCAAAAACGTTCGAAAAATCCGCCATAACAAAATATGTCCCTTCGGGAGAATGAGCAGTCATGCCCGCGCCCGTCACCGCTTCCATCATCAAATCGCGTTTGGTGACGTACATCGCCTGCAATTCTTCATAGTACGTTCCCGGCAGGCTGAAGGCATATGCGCCCGCTTCCTGCGCCGGATGGTTGCTGGCAAAGGTGACGAACTGGTGCGCCCGCCCTACACCCGCGACCAAATCAGGATGTCCATACACCCAGCCGATTTTCCAGCCTGTCACGCTGAAGGTTTTGCCCAAACTGCTGACCGTCACCGTGCGCTCAAACATCCCCGGCAGCGTGGCAATCGGAATGTGCAGTGTGCCATCAAACGTCATGTGTTCATAAACTTCGTCGGAAATCACCGTGACATCATGTTCGATGCACAGTTCCGCGATCATCGTCAGTTCTTCGCGCGTGAAAACCCGTCCGGTAGGATTATGCGGCGTGTTCAGCAAAAGCGCCCGCGTCTTGGGTGTGAAGGCCTTCCGCAGTTCGTCGGGGTCTAACGTCCAACTCGGCGGATGCAGCGGCACATAAACCGGGGTCGCGCCCGCCATAATCAGATTCGGCACATAGCTGTCGAAATACGGCTCGATGACGATCACTTCATCGCCTGCATCCACCAACCCGAGTATGCAGTCGAACACCGCTTCTGTCGCGCCGGAGGTGATGACCACGCCCGCATTTGGATCAATGTCCAGATTGTAGAAACGCGCCACATGGTTAGCGATGCCCTGTTTTAGACTCGGCACACCCGGCCCCGGTGCATACTGGTTATGCTGCCCGGATTGCAGCGCCTTGACCGCCGCCGCCACAATATCGGGTGGGCCATCAAAATCCGGGCGTCCCTGCCCCAGATTGATCGCGCCGTGCTTCTGTGCAAGGACGTTGATTTCCGTAAAGATAGTCGTGCCAAAGGACGAAACACGGTTGGCTGTCGTGGGCATGGGTTGTTTAGGCTCCCGTAGGACTGGAAAGTGTCAAGGGCGCTATTATGGCCTAGAATAGAGATACGGGCAAAGCAATTGGTTAGTCCAACATAGACATTCTTCAAGCCAGAACACCTATGGATTTACAGGAAATCACCACAATTCATGATAAGGCTATGGAACTAGCTGGGTTTGCAATCTTGGCGCGCAGCCGTAAGGACGAGAGCAGCGCCAAAGCCCTGTTTCGGGAAGCGTTTGAGCTAGACCACCATGCAGCAAATGCTATTGCCGAAACAAACCTTGAACCCTCGCGTTCGGTATTGCACCGCAGCGCCGCCACCTTAGCGTTAGACTGTGGCGAATTACGCGCCGCAGAACGCCTGATCGCCGTTGGGTTGGCAGGCGACTCACCGGAAGCGGTGGCACAAGAACTCCGCCAATTGATGCTGCGCGTGTTCGATCAACTCGGTCTTAAGCAAGCAGTTGGTGAATAAAGAGTTCAGCCTAACGCAAAGGTTTATTGGCGAGTTCATAAGCGCGTTGGGCTTGCGGCGTATCGTATTTCTTCTGATAAACCCACTGAATTTGATGGGGTTCAGCCGCTTTCACCAGCCGTTCCCATAGCTCACGATTTTTGACGGGTTCGCCCGCTGCCGTGCGCCAGCCCTTTTTAATCCAGCTTTTCACCCACTGGCTCATCCCCTTTTGCAGATATTCACTGTTGGTGTAAACCACAATATCGGCAGGCGATTTGAGCGATTCCAACGCTGTGCTGCTGGCGATCAAAACCAATTGATTTTCGCTGCTGTTCTGTTCCGCCCCGCTGAATTCCTGCTCACTGGTATTGACGATAACTGCGCCCCAACCACCACGTTTATCCTCAAATGAATATGCCGCGTTGATGTAAATGCGAATATCGGCGCTGACCGTTGGTGTCACCTCAACTTTACGGACGATAGACTTGCCTGTCAGCCGTTCAATTTCGCGGGTCGCCAGTTCGTCTACCCGTTCGTTGTAAGCGTGTCCCGCGTGGCCTTTCACCCAATGCCATTTGATCTCGTGGCGCTGCGTGGCGGTGTGCAAACGCTGCCACAAATCCGGGTTTTTGACATCGCGCCAATCTTTTTTAATCCAGTTTTTGATCCACTGGGTAATGCCGTTTTTGACATATTCGCTGTCAGTGTATAGATCAACCGCATATGACTGATCCAGTGAATCCAGCGCCGTGATGACCGCCGTCAGTTCCATGCGGTTGTTGGTGGAATCCTTTTCACCACCGCTGAGTTCGCTTTCCCGGTCAGGGTAAATCAGGACAGCACCCCATCCACCTGTTCCGGGATTTGGACGTGCCCCACCATCGGTATAAATTGTGACTTTTGGTTTGCTCATAGTGCGGGAATTATGGCCTGCTTTTGTGATGCTGCCAACTGCCAGATTGGTGTGGTTTGTTTCGCGTGGTTGTTGACTTGTATAGATCATTTGTGCTAAAATGAACTTATGAGGTCTGTATACACAGAATCGTAGGGATAATCATGACCAACAGTTTTGTCCGTGACCATATTGAAGTCTTTGAGATGACACAGGCGCTCCGCACCCAGATGATGGATATTTTGACGGATGCTGATCTGGCGTTTACCCCCGGTGGCAGCAACGTCAGCCTGGGGGCGCTCTGCCGCGAAATGGGGGAGATCGAATACACCTATATTCAGTCGTTCAGAACTTTCAAACACGATTGGTCGTATCGCAATCCTGAGCCGGGATTGGATACCAGTGTCGAGAAATTGAAGACATGGTTCAAGGCGCTGGACGAAGAGATTGTGAATACCATCAAAGGACTTTCTGAGGAAGACCTTAAGAAGCCGATTGATCGCGGTGGTTTTAAGCCAACTGCGGGAGTGCAGGGGCATATTTACCGCGAGGCGATGTTGATTTTCTGCGGGCGCGCCAGTGTGTACTTAAAGGCGTTGGGCAAAACCCTCCCGGAACAGTGGCGCACTTGGATTGGTTAATTTAACGCCGCCACTGCCGCCGCCAATCCTCGGCGGTGGCGGCATTCCACGTTCTTGCCGCTGCCTATAGCGTGAATCCCCCGTGTTTCCACCGCCGCCCAAAAACCCGACGGCAGTCCACATTTTTCAGCAAGTATTGCAGCGGCACAGGTTTAACGAATCGCCGCAATAAAAATGCCCGATCAGTTGACCGGGCATTGCTAACGATAAACACTTATCGTTTGTCTACTGCTTCAAGAAGTTCCGCAGTACGGTAGGGAGGATACCCCCGTTGCGATAGTATTCCAGTTCGACAGGGGTGTTGATGCGGACTTCAACTGTGAATTCCTTGACAATTCCCTCAGTGTCTGTCGCGCGAACGGTCAATTCCTGTCCGGGTTGCAGATTGTCATCTAGTCCAACCAGATCGAAGGTTTCTTTACCCGTCAGACCGAGCGTATCCCAGCCCTGGCCCGCTTTGAATTGCAGGGGCAGAACGCCCATCATCACCAGATTGCTCCGGTGAATGCGCTCGAAACTCTTGGCGATAACCGCTTTCACGCCCAGCAGGAAAGTGCCTTTGGCTGCCCAGTCACGACTGGAACCCATACCGTAATCCACACCCGCGAGGATTACGAGAGGTGTGCCTTCATTGCTGTAGCGCATAGCCGCTTCGTAAATGCTCATCTGTTCACCACTGGGAACATGGAGCGTGATGCTGCCTTCGCTGCCCGGAATCAACTGGTTACGCAGCCGGATGTTGGCGAACGTACCGCGCGTCATCACGCGATCATCTCCACGCCGTGTGCCGTAGGTGTTGAAATCGGTCTTTTGTACGCCCCTTGAAATCAGGTATTGGCCTGCGGGACTCTTTTCCGCAATATCGCCCGCTGGTGAAATGTGATCGGTGGTGATCGAGTCCCCAAATACACCGAGGGCGCGCGCACCCTTTACGGATTGGATGGGCGAGGCTTCCGGCGATAGGTCAACGAAGAATGGCGGTTCATGGACATAGGTGCTGGCTTCTTCCCAGTTGTAGACATCGCTTGCGGTGCTGGGGATTGCGTTCCACATTTCGTTGCCAGTGAAAACATTGCCGTACTGGCTTTTGAACAGATCGGGCGAAATGCTGTTTTGGACAGCATCCACAACTTCCTGCTGGCTCGGCCAGATTTCACGCAGGTAGACGGGCTGGCCCGCTTTATCATAGCCAATCGGTTCGCTGTCCAGATCAATATCGACTGTTCCAGCCAGCGCATAAGCCACAACCAACGGAGGTGATGCTAGATAATTAGCCTTCACAAACGGGTTAATGCGCCCTTCAAAGTTACGGTTACCACTGAGCACCGCAGCCGCAACCAGATCGCCGTCCTGAACGGCTTGCGCGACCTGCTGTGGCAGTGGGCCGCTGTTACCAATGCAGGTGGTGCATCCATAACCAACGGTGAAGAATCCGAGTTCTTCGAGATACGAAGTCAGTCCTGCTTTGTTCAGGTATTCAGTGACAACGCGCGAACCGGGGGCAAGGCTGGTTTTGACGTAAGGCTTGCGCGTCAGACCTTTTTCGACGGCTTTCTTCGCCAGCAGACCTGCGCCGATCATCACCGAGGGATTGCTGGTGTTGGTGCAGCTTGTGATGGCCGCGATAACCACAACACCGTGACCAATTTCGGCACTGTGACCGTTGTCCTGAACGGTGGCCGTGCGTTCGACAGCCGATTCTGCTAATTCAAAACCACGTTCTTTAATCGGGGTACGCAGGGCTTTTTCGAAATTGGCCTTCATATCGCGCAGCAGGACGCGATCCTGTGGACGTTTTGGCCCCGCCATGCTGGGTTCGACGGTGCTGAGATCGAGTTCGAGTGCGTCGGTGAATTCGGGATCGGGCGTTGAGTCGGTGCGGAACAAACCTTGTTCCTTGCTGTAGGCCTCCACTAGTTTGACCAACGCTTCATCACGTCCGGTACGGTGCAGGAATTTCAGGGTTTCATCATCTACCGGGAAGAAGCCCATTGTCGCGCCGTATTCGGGAGCCATGTTGGCGATAGTGGCGCGGTCGGGCAGGGTGAGTTTGCTCAAGCCACTGCCGTAGAATTCGACGAATTTATCAACCACACCCTTTTTGCGGAGCATTTGGGTGACGACCAGCACCAGATCGGTAGCAGTTGCGCCTTCACGAAGCTGCCCGGTGAGTTTGAAGCCAATGACTTCCGGCATCAACATATAGATCGGTTGGTTGAGCATGGCGGCTTCAGCTTCGATACCCCCCACGCCCCAGCCGAGGACGCCCAGACCGTTGATCATAGTGGTGTGGCTGTCCGTGCCAACCAGTGTATCTGGCAGGGCAAGCAGGCTACCGTCTTCATCAGTGATGGTCATGACCACTTTCGCCAGATATTCGAGGTTTACCTGATGAACAATGCCGGTTGCAGGCGGTACCACCCGGAAATTATCGAAGGCTTTTTGCCCCCAATGCAGGAATTCATAACGTTCACGGTTGCGCTGGAACTCAAATTCCGAATTGATACGCAGTGCATCGCGCATGGCGAAGCTGTCGACCTGTACCGAATGGTCAATGACCAGATCAACCGGGATAACCGGGTTAATCTTTTTGGGATCACCACCCATTCTTAGCATGGCACTCCGCAGCGCAGCCAGATCAACCACGCAGGGAACGCCCGTGAAATCCTGAAGCACCACGCGGGCGGGTTTGAAGGGGATTTCCACCTGCTTGGGTGCTTTGGCATTCCAGTTCGCCAGATTGGTGATGGCCTCCTCGTTGACCTGAAAGTTATCCAGGTTGCGGAGGGCATTCTCCAATAAAATCTTGATGCTGAAAGGCAGTTTGTCGATATGACCGATGCCTTTTTCTACCAGCTTATTCAGCCGATAGATGACTGCTTCTCCGCTGCCTGTGTTGAGTTTGCCACGTGCCCCGAAGCTGTCCACTCTTTTGCTCATCTTTTGTCCCTTCGTTATCTTTGGACTCTCAAACGCCAGATTGCACCACACGTTTGGGGTGTTCCGAGCGTTGAATGCGTTGTACGCTTGTGTGGAGTTTTGTTCAAAACGTATCTTATTTTACCTGAAATGGCCGCACTTGTCAGGTTGGCCTTTAGAACAGGGAATATATATGACCGACGAAAAAGCCTCGATTTTCTTCCGTTTACGGCGCTTACAGGAGCAGAATCGCTCCGATATTCCGGGCGTGATGATGCAAAAGAACATGAGCGCTTTTACGCTTCACGAGGATGCTGCACCAGAGCCGCCCCGAAGCACAGTGAGTGTGGTGGTTCACCCACAAGACCCGTTTGTAAGTGAGCCGGCTGTTCGCCAGATGAACGCGGCTGATATTGCACCGGGATTGGTCAACACCCGTTTTCAACTTCGGGATAGTGTGGTGAAGCCCGCAAAACCGGATGCTCAAGGAAATTATCTGTACTGGCCAGGTACGCCGGAATTTGATCAGATCAACAGTTTTTATTATGCGACTTTCACGCTACGTATGTATGAGCGTTATGCTCATCGAACACTGTCGTGGTCATTCCCTGCGGCACGCCTATTGATTGATCCTCATGCCGGAGACGGCGCGAATGCTTTTTACAGTGAGCAAGATCGGTTGTTGGGATTTCATAGTTTTCAGGTGGAAAATGAATTCATTTACGCCGCCCAGAGCGCAGATGTGGTCAGCCATGAAACAGCCCACGCGATATTAGACGGTGTACGCGATCTATACAACGAATCATTTGGGCTTGGCTCGGCAGCTTTCCACGAAAGTTTTGGGGACATGACGGCTGTGCTGGTGGCACTGCATGATGACTCACTGGTTCGACGTTTACTGGAATGGACGAAGGGCAATCTACGGCTCGTAAATTTCATTTCAGTAGTGGCCGATCAAATTACGGAACGGCTAAGACAGCGCGGTCAGGAAATGCCGGGGCGGACAGTGTACCTGCGGAATGCGCTGAATGATCTCAAATCGCTGCCATTTGACCAACTTCCCAATATTCCTTCAAATCCAGAAGTTGAGCTTGGTCGTGAAATCCATAATTATTCCCGTCTGTTTACCGGGGCATTCTACGATATTCTCGTGGGGATTTATGAATCGTTACGAAAGTCCATGGAAGACCGGATGGCAATTCATTCTACACGGGATATTGTCGGGCATATCCTGATTGGCGCTGTGGAACTTGGCCCAGTGGGAGAAATGGATTTTGTGGATATGGCGCGGGCGTTCCTGGCAGCCGATTCTGTGCTTTATGATGGGAAACATACATCGATTCTCCAGCAGGTATTTGATGAACGGGGTTTGTTCTCGAAGGCTGATTCGGAAGCGTTTCTTGCCCTGTTGAAGGGGCTGCCAGATGTCCGTGCGCCGGAAATTATCGACTCGGCAGTGG
This sequence comes from Anaerolineae bacterium, assembly GCA_019912965.1. Taxonomy (GTDB): domain Bacteria; phylum Chloroflexota; class Anaerolineae; order Aggregatilineales; family Phototrophicaceae; genus CFX2. Next base: position 49,890 of record JAIOHM010000236.1, on the reverse strand, counting down.
ACGCAGCCTTGTTCCTTGAACAAAAAATTGCCCCGGTGCTGAGTATTCCTGCTGACCTAACACCCATGAATGCATACCGTAATGCCGCTGGCAGCACTTTTATTACCTATTTCAATCATCGCCGGACGACACTTTCAGGCAGTCTGTACCACGAATTTGCCGGATCACATCTGGATGCTTTTGGCGGGCTGACGCTGGCTTTTGACGCGACGGGACGTTTACGCAGTGTGTGTTTACGTCCGGTTACTGACGAGGATATTCGACAAATTCATATTCTAACAGCCGATTTGATCGCAGCAGGAGCGATTGTGGCAAGTGGTGGCGGTCAGTTGACATCAGCGCAGTCGTTATACAATCAACCCGATAATCCGGTGGGATTGTGGCTTGCCAACCCACCCTTGCTGGATGCACCATTGGCATCTGGCCGGGCGAAACTGGTCAAGTATCCGGTCATTTTCGATCATTTGCCCGGTCATATCACCAACGGGCTTCAATATTTGGCAGCATGGCGGCGTAAACTCTTGCTTTAGAAGATGCCAAGAAGGGCTTGCAGTTTGTCGTGTCCGCAGTAGACTATCGTGAATGATTTCTCGTGATTAAAGGAAGGTAAATAATATGGGTCGCACTCGCACGGTTGAACGCCGTAAGGAACGCGAGCAACAACGGAAACGTCAGCGCCAAATGACTATCGTGATTGGTTTAGTGGTGGTGGCGGTAGCCGCTGCTGTGCTACTGTTCTTCATCAGCCAGCCAGCCGAAGCGCCTATCCCGGAAGTTTCCGCCGCACGTTATGAAGGTTTGCCGCAGAGTACAACCGAAGAAGGTTTCCCCAAGGTCGGGAGCGATGATGCTCCAGTGAAAGTGGTTGAATATTCCAGCTTTGATTGCTCGCACTGCCGTGAGTTCCATGAAACGGTTATGACTTCGATCATGGATCGGGTTCGGGCAGGGGAAGTACAGTTTACTTTTATACCTGTTTATGGAACGGGCGGCATTGCGAATGGGCAGGGCGCAGCCCAAGCGGCTGTTTGTGCAGGTCAACAGGGTAAATTTTGGGAAATGCAGGATGCCCTATTTACCTGGCAGGGACTTTATGCCAACACAGCATTCTCCGCCAATCGTTTGAGCACAGGGGCGGGCAATTTGGGTTTGGATGTCAGCCAGTGGAGTCAGTGTGTGACGAGCACATTTGCAACTGATGTTGTGACGGCGGCGGTTGATGCAGGACAACTGCAAAATATTCCGGGTACACCAGCAGTATTTGTTAATGGGACGATTGTGCAGACGCCCGATCTGGCTTCAGTAAACACGGCCATTGATCAGGCATTGGTTGGTCAGGCCCCAGCACAGATTGAGCCATCCGGTGAAGCAACACCAGAAGTTACGGCTGAGGCAACCACTGATGCTGCCAGCGAAGTACCTGATGAAGCAACACCAGAAGTTACGGCTGAGGCTACAGCAGGGCAGTAAGTATTGAAGTTTATCAGGGGCGCATTGTGGCGCGCCCCTGATACGATTTAATGGTGTTTTGTGAGTAGCGGCCCCAGATTGTGTCCTCCTACCAGATGCATATGCAAGTGATAGACCTCCTGCCCCGCATCGTCGCCACTATTAATGAGTAACCGATAACCGCTTTGGGCGATCCCCTGTTCTGCGGCTATTTGTTTTGCCACGATGAACATATGACCCAGCATGGATTCCTGTTCGGGTTTCACGTCGTTGACAGACGGAATTTCTATATTGGGTACGATCAAGATATGAACCGGCGCAAGCGGGTGAATATCCTTGAAGGCAGTTACCTGATCGTCCTGATAGACAATTTCCGATGGGATCTCCCGTGCGATGATCTTTGAAAAAATGGTCGGCATGGATTTTGCTCCTGTTACATCGCCATTCCGCCATCGACCACCAGCACGTGCCCAGTGATGTAAGCGGCTTCGTCCGAGGCGAGGAAGGCGGTGGAATAGGCCACATCCTGAATTTCGCCCCAACGTCCCAACGGAATGTTATTATTCAACTGGCTGGTAATATCTTCTGGCAGGTCTTTGGTGAGATCGGTCAGGACAAAACCGGGTGCAACCGCGTTGACCGTAATGCCACGCGAAGCGACTTCCCGTGCGAGGGCTTTTGTCAAACCGATGATTCCGGCCTTGCTGGCGCTATAGTTGGTTTGCCCCGCATTTCCGGCGATACCACTGATGCTGGTGATATTGACGATGCGCCCATAGCGTTTCCGCATCATGGTGCGGACGGCGGCTTTGGAGCATAACCATGTGCTGCGGAGATTGGTTTGAATCACTGTATCGAAATCTTCGGGCTTCATCAACATAATCACGTTATCGCGGGTTGTGCCTGCATTATTGATGAGAATGTCGATTTTGCCGTAGGCGTCGGTTGTGGCTTTGATGAGACTATTCGCACCATCTTCCGTGCCCACATCAGCCTGAACAGCGATTGCTTGCCCGCCACCTGTCTTAATTTGCTCGACCACTTCGTTAGCGGCATCAGCATTGCTGTTGTAGTTGATCACCAATGTTGCGCCACGCTTTGCAAGTTCGAGCGCAATGCCCCGGCCAATGCCCCGGCTGCCTCCGGTGACAACCGCAATACGGTCTGCGAGTTGAGACATGAATTCCCATTCCCCTTGTACAAAAATGAACTATTGGAGCAAGAGCATACTCCTGCCGATTTTGTCCACAAACTATACCGTTTCCAGCGTGGGCTGGCGAACGCCGATCATAAGGAAGTTTTATTTCACTGCCCAAATAAAATAGCCGGATGCCTGCAGCCCGCTTTCACGATTCCGGTTAAGCAAGCCGCCCGCACGGTCAAGGAATTTATTAATGCTTTGTCCAAATGTGCGTTCAACCCGGTGCTTCCAGAAACCCATGAGATTGAGAATGGTCGAATAACCACCGCGACAGGGATACAGGGTTACCTCGCTAAAATCGCGGAACAGATAGGCAACCCCATCACGGGTGTAACGGAAGTAATCCTGATAGGCCAGATCGGCAGGGGCATGGTAGCGATACAAGAAGGGTACATAGGCGAAACAACAGCCATTTTTTTGCAAAACGCTGTACATGTTTTTGACCGCACTTTGCGGATCATAAACGTGCTCTAGCACGGCCAAACATACGAGGCCATCAAACGACTCTGGGGCGATTGTTTGCAGATCGCACAGATCGTCAATGATATCTGGATAATCACCATATTGGTTCAGATCAAGGGTTACAGCTTGACCCGGCTTGAAATATGCGAATTTCTCCCGTGAAGATTTGCCCACATCCAGAATGTGTTGACAATGATCTGCCAGATAGCGGATTTTTTCTTCCGACAGTTTGTCAGCAGTATAGATGTGAGACTTATCCATCTGCGTTCGTTCAGTGATGGCTTTCAGTTGTGCATTGCGCTGCTGAATGCGTGTCTCGGTTGAGACCGTCATTGACTATCCTCCTACCCATCCGAGCATGGTGATTGTGCCCCGTAAGCCGCTGGTCATGTTGACAGAGCCTGAACCGTTTGGATTGGCGACATAAACATCAACCCGTCCATCTACACGGGGGTTGATGCCTGTGAAAGTAAGCCATTGACCATCCGGTGAGTACATTGGTTGGCACATGCTGGGCGGTGCCGTACCGCGCGTAATGAAGTTCATGTTGCCATCCAGAACGCGCGCACCATATGGGCATTGACCGTTTACGCCGCCAACTGCGATGCGTGTTCCATCAACTGACCATGAGGTGCTCAAACCATAACGGGGAAGATTGATTTCATCCGTGCGTCCAATCAGGCTTCCATCAACACGAATGGCAATCAGTTCATTGACGTTGTTGCTGACACTTTGATAAATGACTGCACTACCATCTGCTAACCAAGCTTCTGATAACCGAATAGGGTTGTCGGTGCCGTCTGCCAGTTTGATCTCTCTGGATTGCATGGTGCGAACATCGCCCAGCCAAAGTTTACGCTCCGGGTCACCAAAAGCAGGATCCCCGCTGCTAAACGCAATCTGGTTGGCGTTGATCCAGCGAGGTGGTTCGGAAGTCCATTGATCGGAAATTTGATTTAGTGTTCCGGTGCTAAGTTCCAACACATAGACATTGCCGCCACTTGGAAACGGATCAGTTGTCAGTGGATCGCATGCGCCGGGTTCGCCAGGTACCCAGCTTGGGCAGCGCGCACGGTCGGAGACAAAGGCCATATAACGACCGTCGGGCGACCAGTCGGGCCAGTAATCATATGAGCCTGCGTTGGTCAGATTTTGCAGGTTTGCTCCGTCCCGCCCAATCGTGTAAATATCCAGGTCATAACCTGTTTCCAGCGCAATTGCCATTCGCGAACCATCAGATGACCAACGGGGTTGACTGGACATACCCCGTTGAACCAGCGATGTGATAGGCAGGATACGCGCACTGATGCGACTTTCGAGATCAAGCACATATAATCCGGTGGATTGGGGTGTACCTTCCAGAAAATAGGCGATTGACCTGCCATTAGCAGAGATGAAAATTTGACTCCCGTTGGTGGTTGCGAGTTCGAGAATGGGTATGCGCCCCGCGGAACTGGTGGGAGGCAGGTAGTAGAGCGTTTCAATGTTGTTGGCAGGTTGCGGTGTTCGGCGGTCGCCTACTGTGTCCCGGTTATTCAGATTGAGAAAGGCGATGGCTGGTGCATTCAATACATCGAGCGCTCCGTCAGGCAAATCGACCAGTTTCCAGTTATCAAAGACGAATCCAACCGCCGCTTGAGGTGTTAATGTTGGCGGAAGTACAGGGGAAGGGGTCGGTGTGATGGACGGCGTTAATGTCGCTGTTGATGTCGCCGTAGCGGTTGCCGTTGGCGGTTCATAGGTAACTGTAGCAGTATAAGTAGCTGTTGGCGTACTGGACGGCGTGACTGTAGCAGTAGCGGTTGGCGTGATAGTTGGCATATTTAACGTCTGGCACGACGCACCTAACAAAACACTCAGTAACAAAATACGACGAATCCACATTATTCACATTTCCAAGTCTGCCCAATTGCAGTCGGTAAGGATACCACGACATGGGCAGACCTTCTATGCGGAATGCCTGCGGTTGTAATACGAACTATCTTTGTAGTTCGGGCGTGGTTTCTGGTGGCAAGGCGACCTGTACGCGAATAGTGAAGGGTGCTTGTTTGCCATCCGGATAGACAACCAGCAGGGTATAAGTGGTATCGATGGTTGGACACACCTGCTGACTGCTGTTGCCCGTTGTGGGCTGCCCTTCAAAATAGACCTGACTCACATTCGCAACATCCCATCGAATTGTGGTGCATTCACCTGTATTGATGATGACATTATCCGCACGCAGATTTGGGCCAGTCGGGACGGCGGTGTTGGTGGGTACAGGTGTATTGGGCGGGGCACTTGTGCTCACCAGTTGGATGGGTATACGCAAAATTTGTCCCGCCTGAAGCAAGTTGGGGTTGGTAATGCAGTTGCCCTCTTGAAGCTGGTTTAATGTCAGTCCAACGCGCTGGGCGATGCTGAACAGGGTATCACCCCGCTGTACTGTATAGGTGAATGTCCAGTCTGCTCGTGGGGTGCAAGTTGGGTTCGCCGGGGCAGCCGTGCGGGTTGGCAAAACTGGCGTGCTGGTTGTGTTGGTTGACTCGGTAATGGGTGGTGGTACGATTATCTGCCGTTCCAGAAGTGGTAACGGGGCATTCTGTATCACTTGGGCATCGAAAGGTTCTGGTTCGGAAGGCGGCCCGGCGACTTCCAAACCATCGCTACCACCAAGCAGCAGACCAACTTTTGCACCGGGCTGAACGATGCGAGTGGTATTAAAGGCGCTGACGACGGCTGAACCTTCGATAGTTGCGATTTCGATTTCCTTAAATTGTTCAGAAGTAATGTAAACGGTTGAGCCGAGGGTGATACTGGCACCATTGATGGTCAGCGTTGCCTGTGTTCCTGCCGGCGATTGGAGAAGTAGTGCCGATTTAGGTGCATCACTACAGGTCGTTTCGGTAAGTCCGGTTTTCAGAACAACAGCTTGCATCTGCGGGGTGATGTTTTCCAGTGCCGCATCCCCATAGAGCAGAAAGGTAACATTCTGTCCGGGTAGTGTGTCTGGCAGGTTAGCCTGCACTTTGAGGATAGCAACACCCCATGTGCGTGACTCTAAATTCAAGGGGGATGTGGTGAGGCTTTTGATAGCGAACAGGTCAGCAATGTCTCCAGCAACGTTGAAGGTTGCATTGGTGCCGGATTCTAATTCTGCCTGTACCAGATTGTTGCCATAGCAGGCTTGGTTACGTCCGGTAGATTCGCAGATTGTACCTGCTTTTGCTAGGGCTTCCGTGACCATTTCATCACAGGTGAGTGCGATAGTTTCCGGTGTTGGTGGCTCTAGCGTGGCTTCTGGCGCACTGCCCAGGTTACACCCGGATAAAATCAGCAGGAACAGGCAGATAAAGCCAATGCGCGACATAATTTGATTCCCCATATTGATCCCCACAAACCATCATATACCAGAAGGGAGGGGGCTACCATCGGCCATAGGTCTTAGCGCAGGAGGGTGGTTGGGTTTTGTTGCAGCAGATTTTCGATCTCATGTCGGGTAACAAGGGCAATATCACCGGGCATGGTTAATTTGAGGGCAGCAAGGGCGTTCCCATAAGTCAGGGCATCAGGTAGTGGTTTGTTATCCAACAGGGCACAGAGCAGCCCCGCATCAAAGGAATCGCCAGCGCCGATGGTAATCGGATTCTGGATATGAAAAGCGGGAACATGGTAGGTGTTGTGCCCATCGAAACTACTTGCACCTTTGGCGCTTTGGGTTATAACAATGGTTGCCCCATTCCAGCGGCTATGCAGTTGATGTAAAACGGTTTCCAGTTCACCTTCAATTCCGAAGAGGGTTTTTATGTCGCGTTGGGCAGCAATAACGATTGATGCTTGTCCAGCCAGTTCATCAAGAATTGGGGCGGCTTGTGCTGGCGTCCAAAGCTTTGCGCGGTAATTCAGATCGAAGGATATGGATATACCTGCTTTATTGGCTTCAGTAAATGCACAGCGCACAGTTTGAAGACAAGATTGACTCAATGCCGGGGTGATGCCTGTGAGGTGCAGCCATTTTGCCCCTAGTAATTGTTCCCACGGAAAATCATTTGGTTGCATCTGACTGGCGGCAGAATGAGCGCGATCATAAATGACCTGAGTGGGTCGGGGGGCATTCCCAAATTCGACAAAATAAGTTCCCAAGCGCCCTTCTGCCCAGCATACATTAGCCGTGTTTACGCCATGAGCATGAATGGTTTGAGCGACATGGCGACCTAATGGATTATCCGGCAATCGTGACCACCAAGCGACCTGTTTGCCGAGTCGGGCAACAGCAACAGCGACATTGCTTTCCGCCCCGCCGACTTGAATATCCAGACTGTTGGTGGCTTCTAAACGCTGATGCTGACCCGGTGGCGAGAGCCGCCACATGGTCTCGCCCAACGTGATCAGTTCACAGTTCGTCGCGGTTGAGGACATAGTATGAGCCTCGCTTTTGCCCCATCTTTTTGAGAATGTTTTTAGTGACGAGATCGGCTAAATCGCGGCGGATGGTTTCCGGGTGAACCTCCGGGCATAGTGATTGCAAATCACTGTTAGTGATGCGATAGTTACTGCTTTCGCGATGCAGAAAAACGAGTGCAGCTTCCTGCCGGGGGTTGATCTCTGTGCCCTGATAAATACCGTTAAATTGGATGGATGGCGTAACAGTTTTGATTTCCGATTGTGTTTCGCTGAGTTCATTGCGAAGAACGACCCGGAATCCGCCTGCTTTTTCCTCAAATTCCGGGGCGTGGAGTTTTTGCTGACGCATCAGGTCGATCACGCGGTCAACACCATAACCGAGGCGTTCGATGAAGCCCATATCGGAAAGTACCTGAACGATGGCAGGATTCCGGGAAAAGCGCTGGTCTTTAATGTTGTCTATGGTTACCGGACCGGGCAATCCGCCGGGACTGGTGATTTCCAGACGATTACTGAAGATGAAGAGCCGGATACCATCACCCGTGATCTGATAATCCCGATGGGCAACAGCATTGACGACCAATTCGCGGACGGCCTCTAGCGGATATTCAAAACTTTCAGCACGAGCCATTGACTGGCCGATATGAATATCTTTGCGGAGATGATCAACCAAAAAAGTTTCAGCCCGGCGAATCTGGTCAGGGAGTGTTCCACCTATGTCCTGACGGGTAAAGGTGTCGCTCATAGTTTCGCCACCAAAGCGGGCCGCAGTGATGTCTGCACCCCGGATGAATCGCTGGGAGTCTTTGCCGAACAGGAGAATCCCCGCATTGGTGGGACGCAGAACACCTTCATATTCCACCAGACAGCCGCGTTTAACCAGGACTTGCTCTACCGTGCTTTCCCCAATGCCGCCTAGATTCCCAACATAGGCTCTGGCTTTATCCAAATCCAGATCATGCAGATTTGCGCCATGTGGGATTTCCGCCTCAAAGCTGATTTCGCCGCGCTCAATGATGAGCCGTCGCAGATCGCGGGATTTCAGCGTTATATTTTCTGTGCCCTGACGCTGCAAATAACGTCCGTCCAGCGCATAGACATGCGGCATTCCGGGTGGGATGTGAATCAACACAACCGCTTTTCCGTTGATTCGGGTGACCTGCGGTAGCGGAACAATAAGCGGAGGGTCAATAGAAAGAGCGGCTTGCAGGAGCAAATCGACTCCCTCGGCGGCGTTGCGTACACCAATGATTGTGGCGTTTTGCCCGATGATGCCCAATATGAGTGTACCACCCTGGGTATTTGCCATTGCAGCCATTGTGGCGGCCAGAATATTAGACGCTGTTTGGTCGCCAAACCAATCTGCCTGTAAACCACGCCCGGATTTAATTAATTGCCGAATATCTTCAACCGATGTGTTCATACTTTAATCAGGCCTGTTTTTCATCCTTTTCGTCTTTTTCATCTTTCTCGTCTTCCTGTCGTTCCAGATCACGTTTGCGGCCATCTGGCGGTGGTGGAAGCAGTACTCGGTCAATCACCTGCTGCATATCGGTGACGAAACTGAAGTTTAGATCATCGAGTGCTTCTTTGGGTACATCAATCAGGTCTTTTTTGTTATCCCCTGGCAGTATGACTTTTTTGATCCCTGCCCGACGTGCTGCCAATACTTTTTCTTTGACGCCACCGACGGGTAGCACTTTGCCCCGCAATGTGATTTCCCCGGTCATCGCATAGTCACTTCGCGCCTTGCGTTCGGTGAAAGCTGAAATAATGGCGATAGCCAGTGTGATGCCTGCGGACGGCCCTTCTTTGGGAACAGAACCTTCTGGTAGATGAATGTGAACATCGTAGTTTTCAAAGTCGTCGCTAGGAACATCAAAATCACTGGCACGGGCGCGCATATAGCTTAATGCGGTCTGCGCCGACTCCTGCATTACATCGCCAAGCTGTCCGGTCATGAGCAGTGTACCCTTACCGGGCAGAACAGAGACCTCGATCATGGAAATGTCGCCACCATCGTATGTCCACACTAATCCAGTTACCAAGCCAACGGTATCTTCTTTATGGGCACGACTACTGGTATAGAGTGGCGGGCCAAGATACTCGATCAGTTTACTGGAAGTGATGTGTGGTGGGTAAGGTTTTTCTTCTGCCACCAGACGAGCAATTTTGCGGCAGACATTGGCTATTTCGCGGTTTAGATTACGAACCCCTGCTTCATAGGTGTATTGGCGGATGATGGCTTGAAGGGCACGTTTTTCAAAAGTAATTTTGATGTTATCCAATCCGTGGGCTTCAAGCTGAGCAGGTAGCAGGAATTTACGGGTGATTGCCAGTTTTTCTTCCTCTGTGTAGCCCGAAAATTCGATAATTTCCAGACGGTCGAGTAACGCAGGCGGGAGTGGTTCGAGATCATTAGCAGTGGTGATGAACAATACCTTGGAGAGATCATAGGGGACTTCCAGATAGTGATCAGAGAAGGCATGATTTTGTTCTGGGTCGAGCACTTCTAATAGGGCGGATGAGGGATCACCTCGAAAGTCCATTCCCAGCTTGTCGATTTCGTCCAGAATGAAGACGGGATTGGTTGTGCCAGCCCGCCGCATAGTCTGAATAACACGCCCCGGTAAAGCGCCAATATAGGTGCGACGATGGCCACGAATTTCAGCTTCATCACGCACACCACCCAAGCTGACTCGGACGAATTCGCGCCCCAGCGCTTTGGCAATGCTTTTACCGAGTGAGGTTTTACCAACGCCGGGTGGGCCCACGAAACAGAGAATGGGACTCTTCATTTTGCTGGCGGCCAGTTTGCGAACAGCGATGTATTCGAGGATGCGGTCTTTCACTTTAGGAAGACCATAATGGGCTTCGTCCAGCACTTCCTGCGCATCGGCAATATTGAGTTTGTCTTCGGTCTGTTTATTCCAAGGTATCCCGGTCAGCCAATCAATATAGGTGCGAATGATGCCGACTTCGGGAGCCATCGGCGGCATAATCATCAACCGGGAAAGTTCTTTGAGAGCCTTGTCATGAATTTCCGGTGGTAGGTGGGCTTTGAAAACCTGTTCCCGCACCTCATTGATTTCCTGCTGGAAAATATCGCTTTCGCCGAGTTCGGTTTGAATGACACGCATCTGTTCGCGCAGGTAGACTTCGCGCTGACTACGATCCATTTCCTGCTGAACCTGACTATTAATCTCGTCTTTGAGTTCGAGTACATTCAGTTCCTGATTTAGCAGGAGTGCTACCTGCTGTAAACGTTCATCGACATCCTGAATTTCGAGGATTCGCTGGCGTTCTTCCAGACTAAGCACCAAGGAAGCAGTAATCAAGTCGGCCATTAAACCCGGATAGGTTGCAGACAGGATATGGTCAATGACATCTTCCGGGAGTACAGGATTCAGTTCGGCTACCTGCTTGAGCAGGGTGGTAACAGTTTGCATGATAGCCTGTGTGTCGTCACTGACCAAATTGTTTTCTTCGATAGGACGTGCCTTAACCACCATATATGGATCGGTTTGAACGATTTCTACTACTTTGATACGTCGCCGCCCTTGCGCCAGCACATTTCGTCCTTCATGGGTGTCTCGCAGCATTTTGCCCAGAGCAATTTCAGTCCCAACCGTATATAAGTTTTCAACATCCGTTGAAATTGATGTACGTTGGGTGAGGGCAATCACGGTTCTGTGCTTTTGCAGCCCCACTTGAGCCGCTGCCAGAGCACGTGAATTACGAATGGCGATGGGCGAAACCGCACCGGGGAATATGACCAGACCACGTAACAGTATCACCGGGCATTCGATCAAACCATGATCGTCTAGCAAGGCATTGGGTATATTCTGGAACTCATTAGTGATGGTCGGGTTGCTCAACGTGGCTTATTCCTCTAGATGTTGCTGATGCAGGGGAACATGAGTTTACACCAGAGTGTGATTCCAGTAAAGCACACTTGGCGGGGTAGCGGGTTTAAGCTAGACTGGAAATCCGTTTTACTATGGGATGGAGCGCTATGCGAATCTCGATTGTATTGACGGCACTGGTTGCGGTGGTTGTGCTGGCGGTTGTTCTTGTAGGAGGACAAGCCCTGTTGCAGCCGAATTTGCCGCTAATTATCCAAGCCGGATTTTCACTGGAAACTATTACACCGAACGCAGATGGTGAGGCGGATGTAACCGAGTTTTCTTATACCCTTTCGCGTAATGCGCGGATTTCACTCGTATTTGAGGGTGATAGCGGAACATCCTATGTTTTTCGTGATAATGAACCACGCACCGCGGGTGAGAAAAAAGTTTTGTTCAGTGGTGTGGTGGATGGTTTTATCCTGCCAGATGAAACGATTTCGGGAATCGTAGAACGGCGTTTGATACCGGATGGTCATTACACCTGGCGATTGCAGGCACAGGATGAGCAAACTGGTGCAAGTCAGGAGATAATTGGAATATTGATGATTGAAGACGGCGAAAAGCAACTGCCGGAACTCGTCAGTTTTACCGTATCACCTGATGTTTTTACCCCTAATCAGGATGGAATTGCTGATCGTACCTATATCAACGTGTATCTGCCCAAACCTGCTGACCTGACTGTGTATCTGGAAGGGCCTGATGGCCCGATTTATGTACCAGAAGTCAAGGAAGGTCGTAAACCGGGGGAGGAAGGCCGTCATCTATTCGATTATGACGGCGGGATTGATCTGGGTGTCCAGCCTCCACCCAATGGAACGTACACAGTAGTTGCTGTAGCGCAGGATGACGAGGGTCAGCGGGTGCGGCAAATGACCTCACTCACTGTTGAGGGCGGGGGCGATCCGCAGGCTGAAATTGCGGCTCAAACAACTGGCATAGATGTGCTTTTTCTGCCGATGCCATACGATGAGCATTATTTCACCTCGGCTAATGTTCAGGGTGAACTGATCGCAGTACCGAATGATCCAGAGGATTTTGGTTTCCAAACAATTACCATGTCAGTTGGCGATTTACTGGTCTTCCGGCTCACGGTCGATAATTACGGAACTGTCCCTATTCGCACCAGCGGCCCTCCTCCGGGAACAATTTATCAGCAAGATCAAATCTGGGGCGCTATGGGTACATTTGAAGAATCAGGTGCATGGCGTGTAGGACTTAACTGTTCGACCAGCCCAACAGATTTCCCCTGGCGTTGGGCGATTGGTTCCGCAGAGGATTTGATCGCACAGGTTGACCCGGTAAGTGGTAAAACGTATTATTATTTACCTGCAGGTACAAGAAGTGTGGTGTGGGGTGCTGTGCGGATGACCCGCTTGATTGAGGCGCGAAACCCGCAGCAATGTTGGGCAGGGTTAATTCATGAAGATGTCGAGGTAAGTGTTCGCAATGCCCGCGTGGGTGCGCGCGATATCGAATTGATAGCTCAATCCAACGAGCCGGGTGGGTAATGTTATAATCGGGTGAGCACCGGATTGAGGGAGTATGCCGCTGTGAAATCCAAACATGTTCCTCGGCTGATTGTCCTGTTAGGATTAGTGTTGATGGTTGCTGCCTGTCGCCGTCAGGGTGACGAGGGTGGGCCAACACCTTTACCGAGACTTACTCCAACCCCGCGTTCGACAGCCCTTCCAGCACTGCCAACTGCGATTCCGATTGGTCAAGAGGGTAACCCGCTGCAAATGATCATTCATCCGCCGGGTGATATAGTCGATGCACGCGACGCAGTAGCTGATTTTGAAGCGGCAATTCTGGAAGAATCGGGTTTGGTAGTTCAGGTTGAATTGGTAGAGCGAGACGCCGAAGCCCTTGCAGCACTGTGCGACTCATCTAGCGGACAAGTGGCAGTCGCATGGTTAAATGGATTGTCCTATGTTGCGGCACAGGCGCAGAATTGTGGGCAACCTGCTTTGCAAGTGGAGCGCGGCGCACGCCAAGATGCGCGCACAGGCGAGGCTGCATCGATCATTGCAGGTGAAGGTGGCAGTGTCACAACCTTCGCATCTCTGCGTGGGAAAGCATTTTGCCGTCTTAGTTATGATGATCTGTATAGTTGGCTGATTCCATCCCTGATGATGCGGGCAAACGGCGTTGATCCGCTGGCTCTGGAAACCGTAACAGATTATGAGACTATCCCTGAACTGGTTGGAGCAGTCGCCGAAGGTGATTGTGATGCGGCGGGCATTCCAGCAAATGCACTGGAAGAATTTGCTGATGAGATTGAGGATGTTGCGGAGAATGTAGTGGTATTGGACACCAGCATTGAGTTCCCTCTTGCTATTCTGGTTGTGCCGCTGCAAGTCCCCTTAGGCACTCGGTTATCTCTAAATGATTCTTTGGAAGCGATAGCGGAAAACAGCAGTACTGCTGTTCGGATGCGTCCTCTCTTGGGACAAAATGCTCTATTTGCGGTAACGACCACTGACTTCATAACCATTACTGATTTCATTGGCAGTACTGGATTGGATTTTTCGCAGTTAGGAAATTGATGGCTGATCTTGCCATTATCATTGTCACCTGGAACACTTGTGCCTTAACCCTAGAAGCACTACAAAGTCTGTACGCTGATCTGAATGCGAATGGGCCGGATGCAGATGTGTACGTAGTTGATAGTGCATCTTCAGATGGTACCGTCGAAGCGATTGCTCAGGCATTTCCACAGGTAAAACTGATTGTCAGCCCAGCGAATTTAGGATTTGCCGGGGGCAACAACTGTGCTTTACGTGAGATTGGTTTTGGTAAATTGAACATATCTTTACCCAAAGCCGTTTATCTCCTGAACTCAGATACGATTACCCAACCGAATGCAACCAGAATACTTTATGAGACATTGATGGCTAACTCCGGTGTGGGTCTGGTTGGTGCGCGCCTTTCATATGGTGATGGCAGCTTTCAACACAGCGCTTTTGAATTTCCGGGGTTACGGCAGTTATGGGTGGAGTTTTTTCCAACGCCGGGACGATTTATCGAGGGGCGCTTTAATGGACGTTATCCTCGCGCTTTTTATTTGGGAGGAAAACCGTTCCCAGTAGATTGTGTACTTGGGGCAACCATGATGCTGCGGCGTGAAGTGATTGAACAAACAGGCATGTTTGACGAACAGTTTTTTATGTACTGTGAAGAAATCGATTGGGCATGGCGTATTCGTAAAGCAGGATGGGATGTGCAGTGTGTGCCGACTGCACAAGTTGTTCATCTGGGGGGGCAGAGTACATCACAGATTCGGGCACAAAGTATCATGAATTTATGGACGAGCCGCCTGCGTTTATTTGCCAAACATTATCCGTCATGGAAATTGAGACTGGCCCGCTGGATGGTTGCTTTGGGCATAGAACGCAAACTATGGCGGTTGAAGGAAACGCCAGATTTTAGTGATCTCCGGGCAACATATCAGCAGATTCGTGATAAAGCGTTAGGGCATATATGATACTGTTTGGCATCATTCTGACGCGCAATGAGGCAGTGCATATCAAAGACTGCATCGAGAGTTTGCGTTTTGCGAATCACATTATCGTATTTGACTCTTTCAGCGAAGACGCGACAGTCGAACTTGCACGAATAGCGGGTGCTGAGGTGATACAACGGACATTCGACGATTATGCTCGTCAACGTAATGCAGCCCTTGAAGCGGTTCAGGGACAGGCGGATTGGGTGCTGTTTGTGGATGCTGATGAACGTGTGACACCGGAACTGGCAGTAGAGGTTCGTACTGTTATTTCACAAACGGCTTATGCAGGTTGGCGTATTCCCCGTTACAACTACATTTTTGGAAAGCTGACATTGGGTGCGGGTTGGTATCCTGATTATCAGACACGGCTACTGCGGGTGGGGGGGGCACATTACGATCCTGTCCGGCAGGTGCATGAACTTGTAGTACTGGATGGGCAGGAAGGCACGATGCAGCACCATCTCATTCACCTGAATTATCGAGACGCCGCTCAATTTGCGGATAAGCAAAGACGGTATAGTGCTTATGATGCACATATTCTGTATGAGCAGGGTGTGCGACCTAAAGCACAAAATTATGTTTTACAACCCTGGCGGCAGTTCTGGTGGCGATTTGTGACGTTAAAGGGCTATCACGATGGCCTGCATGGGCTGCGTTTAAGTGTGCTTATGGCATGGTATGAATTGCGAAAGTATTGGATTCTGCGGCAACTTTGGCGTAGTGATGTGAGGAATTAGAGGGTGTTTCGCAAGACACCCTCTAAAGTGGAATTTATTCGACGCGGGGAACGAGCACACCGTAGCCGCCGGATGTGCGTTTGTAGAGCACATTAACACTTCCGGTTGTGGCATTGAAGAACATGAAGAAACTGTGACCGAGCAGTTCCATCTGCTCAACTGCTTCAGCCTCGTTCATAGCAGCAACAGCCACTTCTTTACGGCGCATAATTTCATTCTGTTGCCCATTCTCCAGTTGGGGTTCTTCTACAAATTCCTCTACATCCGGGATTTGTTCGGCGGTATTCAGTTCTTCTATTGTTGCGGTGAAGCGTTCACGTCCCTTACGGATGTGCTTGCCTTTGAACCGCTGAATCTGACGATACATTTTGTCTACCGCCGAGTTAATGGCTGAGTTGATGTCGCCGGGGCTTTTTTCCTGAGCGCGGAGAATTGCGCCCCTTATATGGCGGATAGTGATCTGCGCGATTGCTAAATCCTCACCGCGTTTGGTGCGTTCGTGAGAGAGGTCAACGCGAAGTTCAGTGATGTTGGGCAAATAGCGGTCAAGTCTATCGAGCTTCTTTCGTGTATATATTTCCAGAGCATCGGTGACTTTAAGATCGTGTCCTTGAATAATTACATCCATGACATATGCTCCTTATGGTTGTAGGGCAGGTTAAATACGCGCTACGGTCACGGTTAAACCATAAACGGCAACCGCACCGCTGGCGAGCAATGCCTCAGCACAGGCGCTCAGGGTTGCGCCAGTCGTATATACATCATCAATTACCAGGATGACGCGATTTTTGACCAGATTGGGATCAGCTGAAAAGGCATTTTGCACGTTGGTGAGCCGCGCGGCAGCACTCATCGTCACCTGTGATTGGGTGTGTCTTTCGCGGTGGAGTGCGGCTGGTGAGCAGGGGATTGCCATGTGTTTTGCTACCTGTTCGCCCAGTAGTTGTGATTGATTATAACCCCGTTCTGCCAGACGGCTAGTGTGTAACGGCACTGGAACCAGGATGTCAACTGTCCAGTTTTGGGCAGCAAGATGAAGTGTCAGCCGTTCACCAAGTGGTATGGCAACTGAGTGGGCGTTTTCATACTTTAAACCCTGAACGGCTTCGCGGATCACACCCATATGAGGTGCTGTTGAGGTAATACCAGTCAAGGGTGGCAAAGGTCGAACTTGCTCAGGGTATGGTATTTGATCTAATTTGTTTTGGCACTCTGCACACCAGAATGTATCAATCCGTCCACATCCGGCACAACGCGGTGGAAAGAGGAGATCAACGCTGATTTCTACGAGCTTTTTGACCACATTACGGGGCGTAAGAAGCCCAGGCGAAACCCGGGCTTCGGTGTGGATATTTGATGTAGAAGACTGTGTTGGGTAATCTGGCATAAGTTGCTTAGAACTTGCCCATGACACCGCTTTCGATCAAAAAGACGACGGCTGGCCCTAGTAGCACAATCCAGAGTGACGGGAAAATGAGCAGAACCATTGGGATCATCATTTTGACAGGCGCTTGATGGGCTTTTTCCTGTGCTCGCTGGCGACGTTTGACACGCATTTGGTCGGACTGTACGCGCAAAATTTTGGTCATACTCACGCCTAGCTGGTCGGCCTGAATGACGGCTGCACAGAAACTTTGTACATCTGGTACACCCATACGTTCTGACATATCACGAAGGGCTTCACGGCGCAATTTGCCAAGCTGGATTTCACGCAAGACACGACCAAACCCAATTGCCAGATCGTTGTCCCATTTCTCGTAAATTTTACCCATTGCTTGATCGAAGCCCAATCCAGCCTCGACGCAAATTGTCAGCAAGTCAAGCGCATCCGGGAGTGCCTTGAGGATTCCATCCTGGCGTTTGCTAATTTTTCCTTTAATCCAAAGCACTGGGAAGAAATAGCCGAGTGCTGCCCCACCAATGGTATAGATTAGGGCGTTGGGGTCACGCTTGGGCGAGAGCACGAAGAAGACCATAAACGCTGCTAAACCTAAGCCAATAGTTGCCCCAATTCGCATAGCAAAAAAGGTGGTCGGTTCCATAGAACCCGCCAACCCGGCCAGTTCGATCTGTTTACGAGTTTCTTCAAGTTGTTTTTCCGGCGTGAACCGGGTAGTTATCCCTGCAATTCGCCGCAGTACCGGGATGAGAACACGATCACGGAAGGGGAGTGAGAGTTCGATTTCTTCCAATGAATCGGGCAACTCTCGTTCGCCAAATTGTGCTAAACGTTCCTGAAGCGGGTCACGATTTCGGTCGTCGCGAAAACCAACATAGACCAAACCTGCGACGACCAGCAGAACTACAATAATTAATACGCCAATCATAGAGATGTCCTCGCCTAAATATCAATGTTGACGATCTTCTGGATGGCTGCCATACCCATCCCAATCAGGGCAAGACCAATACCGATCATAGGCCAGCCACAAAGCCGATTTTCAAACATCGGGTTCATGAAGCCGGGCTGAATGACCGACAGGAAAAGAGCTACCACAATTGGGAGACCGCTAATTAGATAGCCAGTGATGCGTCCTTGCGATGTTAATACGCGGATTTCGCCTTTAAGCTTGATACGTTCGCGAATGGTATGACCAATAGTTTCCAGAATTTCGGCCAAATTACCACCGACTTCGCGTTGGATGTTGACGGCTGTGACCACTAGATCAAGGTCATCACTTTCTACTCGTGCCAACAGGTGAGCAAGTGCATCTTCTACGTCAATACCCAACTGAACTTCCTGCACTACGCGCTTGAATTCGGTTGCTGTTGGTTCTGGTGCATCACGGGAAATTGCTTCCATTGCCTGGAGAACACTGAACCCGGAACGAAGCGCATTGACCCAAAGACCGAGCGTGTCAGGTAACTGTTGTTCAAAGCGTATGAGACGCTGACTGGTTGCACGGGAGACATAGAGACGCGGGAAGAAGAAACCCACAAAACCGGAAATGATCGACATGATTAGATCACCCCGGAAGAGGAGGAAATAACCTGCCCCAAAGAAAACGACAGGAGAGATCAGGTGGAGCGCAGCATATTCAGCAACCGTCAATTTAATGTCGGCACGAGCAAGCTGTTGTCGCCATTTTTGGGCAAATGGTCGCTTGGAAATAGCCTTATCAATGGCTTCTAATGCCTTGCGCGACTCTTCCTTTGGCTTATCATCCTCAGATTCAACTTCAAGGAATGATTGATAACCCTGTTCATAACGCCCCAAACGTTCTTCTACCAAGTCCTTTTCTGATCGAACGCTGATGACGCCAACGACAATGACCACCAAAGCAATTACCCCGGCACCACCGAGGATGATAGGCATGAGTTCAGGTGGCACAATTTACCTCCGATACTCTCAACTTCACTTTTATTGTATGAATATTATGGAAAGCGCGTCAAGATGACGCACTTCCCATAATCCGTTTGTTTCAGTTTTCGTACAAACTAACGAATTTGTTAGTAGTTGCGCCCAATACCGAAGACCGACGGCGGCAGATGAATACCTGCAGCTTCAATACGGTCAATGAATTTGGGGCGCAGACCTGTTGGGCGAATACGTCCAATGATCTTGCCACCTTCGATACCCGTTTGCTCAAACTCGAAGATGTCGGACATGGTGATGATTTCACCTTCCATGCCCTGTACTTCGGTGATCTTCTCTATTTTACGTGAACCATCGCGCAAACGGTTTTGTTGACAGATCATATCGACCGCGCTGGCGATTTGTTCACGAATAGCACGTATAGGCAAATCCATCCCTGACATAAGGCACATAACTTCCAGACGTGACAACGTATCGCGCGGGGTATTCGCGTGGCAGGTGGTGAGCGACCCATCATGACCGGTGTTCATCGCCTGCAACATATCCAGCGCTTCACCGGAACGGCACTCCCCGACTACGATACGGTCAGGGCGCATACGCAAGCAATTTACTACCAGGTCTTGAATACTAATCGCACCTTTGCCTTCGATATTGGATGGGCGTGATTCGAGTGTGATGACATGTTCCTGGCGAAGCTGAAGTTCTGCTGCGTTCTCTACCGTGACGATACGTTCGTTATTCGGGATAAAACCAGAAAGCACATTGAGCAGGGTGGTTTTACCGGAACCCGTGCCGCCCGCAACCACAATATTCAGTCGGGAGATGATGCAAGCACGCAAAAACTCTGCAATTTCTTTGGTCATTGACCCATAACGGATGAGATCATCGACCGTCAATGGCTTTTTGGAGAATTTACGGATGGTGATGGTTGGGCCAACCAGTGCAATTGGACGGATAACAGCGTTCACACGGGATCCATCTGGTAGCCGTGCATCTACCATAGGGGAACTTTCATCAATGCGGCGTCCCAGTGGGGCGACGATACGATCCAGAATACGAAGCACATGTTCGTCATTCTCAAAGGTCACATTCGCCCGGGTAATCATACCCTTTTGTTCGATGAATACATTCTTGGGGCCATTCACCATGATTTCGGTGATGGTTTCATCTGCCAACAGAATTTCCAACGGGCCGAAGCCGAGGATTTCAGCGACAATCGACTCAAATAAACTGTGCCGTTCACCGCGCGAAAGCACCATGCTTTCATCAGCAAGAATAGCATTGAAGAGTTCTTCAATATGGGAACGTACTTCGTTTTTGCGCGTAATATCCATTGACTGGTGATCAAGTTCAGAGAGCAGCTTGTTTTGAACACGCGTTTTCAGGTCAATGTAGCTGTTTTCTTTACGGCCAGGGCGCTGCTGGTCGGCAATCGCGGCTCGCCGCTGACGCATCGCAGCTAACTTTGACTCGTCGTTTTCACCCCCTGGCGTGTCCGGGCCGTTTCCACCGGTATTACCACTGCCGCTACCGCCGCTACCACCAGAACCACCTTTTTCGATGCGACGTAATAAAGACATCCGTTATCCTCCACCACTACCTTTTCGGCGATTTTGTGATCGCCGACTCTTTCACTGTTTCAGGCTTTTCCAAACCGCAGTCCTAAAGGTGATTTGCGTTGTTTAGCCTTGTCATCTTGCTGAACATCATCATCGGTCTGGTCGCCCATCAAGCGGGTGTAAAGCAACTCGGAAAGCGCCAAGAGCTCCTTAACTGGAGAGCGGCTGCGATCTCGTTGGGCAACAATCAATACACCCTTGCTCATCGCCGTTAAAACGGTCAACTCGTCTTCTGGAATTTCAATCTCAATTGGACGTTTGAGGAATTTCTCAATTTTCTCGGACGAGATTGTGAATTTTTGTCGATTGCGATCCACCGGAACTTTATTTAGGATCAGGGTTGTTTTCTCGGCTGGATAAGTTAGTTGGTCAAACAAGTCCAGAACGAATTTGATGTTTTTAATCGCGGCCAGAGTAGGTGTTCCTACAACGACGATCTTTGTCGCTGCATCAAAGAGGGAGAGCAGTGTTTCATCTACATGGCGGCTGGTATCCACCACAATGAAATCATAGTTACTTCCAATTTTCTTCAGTATATCGGAGACAGAAGTTGGATTGGACTGAATGACTTCGGCATATTCAGGGCGGGCTGGCCCCATGAGAACCTTGAGGCCGCTATCATGAGTGACGACAATATTGTCAAAGAGTTCAATATCCAAGTCATCAACATTTCCTGCCAAGTCAACCATCGTTGACTGGGATTGCAAGTTCAGGAATACGCCCACATCGCCAAATTGCAAATCGGCATCGACTAACAGAACGCGGATGCCTTCTTTCATCAACCCGGAAGCCAGGTTTGTGGCGATGGTTGTTGAGCCAGCACCACCTTGCGGGCTATAGACTACAATGATATGACCCGCACGGTTGCCTTCTGTGGTTCCGCCAGTTTTGTTGTCTCTGATGTTTACCGGAGTTGCCTGTTGCATTGCTGCATACTGTGCCGCAATTGGTTTATTGCGAATATGTACAGTGCGAATGGTGTTGTAAAGTTCATCTGGCAGAATAGGCTTGGTAAGGAAGTTGCGCGCACCAGCCAACATGGCGCGACGCAAATAGTCGGGGTCGTTTTGTACAGACATCATAATGACGGCGGCTGTTGGCACCGATTCAGTAATCAGTGTGGTAGCCTGGATGCCGTCCATATCAGGCATGTTAATATCCATGATGATGATGTTGGGGCGCAACTCTTTAGCCATTGTCACGCCCTCACGCCCGGTGCCAACCGATCCAACAACTTTGAAGTCTGGTTCAAAGGCCAGCAGTTTCTTGATGTTTTCACGGGTTTCGGGAATATCATCCACCAGCAAGATGCTGATGATGTCCGCGTCTCCACCCTGATTTGTGCCTGGTCTGTTCATACCACTTCCCCGACTAAACTTTTATGTTAAGGATACTTATGATCCTGGGTTCAGGCTGATTTCCGCTCCCGCCAACAGTTGGCGGATGCTGCGGATGGCCGGTTCAATGCTGTAGTCACGGCGTCCGGGCACAGAGATGTTAAACTCGTTTAGGATATAGTCCAGTGAGACAGGCAGAGTAGTCTGCTGTGACACATCAGTGGCCGAACGGAGTGCGAGTGTCAATGGCAGCTTGGCTTCAATCGCCCATACAAGCATCACGGCATACTGCGGCGTTACACCCAGCGTGATAATGTCAGGACGCGGAACCGCGGTGGGGGGCGGCGGAGGTGTGCCACGACCCGTTTCTGGTGTACCCTGCGGAACCGGTGTTGGTGTTGGTTTCTTGCCAATAAATTTGCCGTCTGGTGGGAAGTCACCCACATGCACTACAAGCGCATCTTGGACGGTGCGCTGCGTCACCAAACGCGGACGCTGACGCTCAGAGGGGCCAATGATGGCCGAGCCGAAGGCAGTCTGATCAGGACGACCCTGAATAGCTTCTAATAGCTCAATATCACCGTTTTCTTTAATGGTGAAAAGTGTTACGTTGTTCGGGGTAATGGATTGGAATACTTCATCCACATCTACGAACAGCATGGAGATAATTACGTCTACTCGGTCGCCATCCTGAACACCGTAGGCCACACTGGTCACACGGTCAACCGGAATGGATACAGCTACCCGATCACTCGGCAGGATAGCAGCAGCGTCTGAACCAATGGCGGCGATTTCCGTCAGGTTTTCGACAAGTAATGTGGAGAGAATCGGCTGCTCACGGAAAATATCCGTGCGGGCAATCTTGCCGAGCACTGCTTCCACTCCACCCTGGTCTTCCCGGAGAGCGTTGAAAGGTACGGCTGGTTCAGGCCAGAGGGTATAATCCACAATGTCCTGAAGTTCTTCAATGTTTGATGGGAAGCGATAGCCGCGCGGCAGGTTCTGAAGCGCGATGACTATTCGCACGAAAGGATAGGGCGTTGGTGTTGGCCCTACTGTTGCTTGGGCAACCTGTACTCCAGGTGTGCCATTAGATGGCGGTGCTGGTGTACGATTCAAAATCCCGCTGCTTAACACGACCACAACGATCACGCCAAGCAGAAGAATTAATCCGACCAGAATGAGCAGGCGACCGCGCATGAGTCCCTCCCTCAAGGCTTAAGTGTATCTCATCTGGGAGGCGGAAATAGCCTCTCGCAAATGAAGCAGGATAAGCAAGTGAAACACAGACATTAACCTAGTGTAGTCGAATGCGAGAGACTGTCAAATAGCCCTATGGTTTGAAAACGCATATTTTCAATCAATGCTTCGACTAAAACGACTCGTCGCTGGAGGGTAATTCGATGTGAACATGAGTGCCATCAGTTTCGCTGCTGGATACCGATAACGATCCACCGACGAGTTCGAATTTTTCTTTGAGAGTCAACAGTCCCTGAGCACGGGGTTCAAGATGTGTTTCGTCTCCTGTGAAAGCGGCTTCAGCATCAAAACCACGTCCGTTGTCTTCTACATCAACCTTAATTCGGTCGTTGGACATATCCAGACGCACCAAGAGTTCGTTGGAACTCGCATAATCACGGGAATGTCCCATGAGTTCCTGAACACCCCGGAAAAGCATCACTTCGCGGTGGCTTTCCAGTCGGCGTTCTTCACCTAGCAATTCAAGTTTGGTGTCGATATCGTTTTTGTCACGGAATGAGTCTACATAGCGGCGCACGGTAGGCACTACCCCTAGATCATCCAGCATCATTGGGCGCAAATCGAAGATGAAATCTCGCACTTTTTGGAATGTGACGCTGGCGTTCGTTTTCAGATTATTGAGTTCTTCAGCAGCACGTGCCGGATCACGGTCGAAAAGGCGTTGACATATCTCAGTTTGAAGAATGAAATTAGTGAGCGATTGTGCTGGGCCATCGTGCATCAGGCGTGCCAATCGAAGTTTTTCTTCTTCCTGAGCCTGAACGATACGCACGATATTGACTGCACCTTTTTGCGCTGTTGTTGTGGGGGTTTCTTCACCTGAAGAGAGGGTTGTCACCCCTTGAAGTTTATTAAGCATTTGCGAGAGCATGGTTTGTTCACGTTCTAGCTGTTCCCGATTGGCTTGAAACTTCTCAAGTTGACCACGCATGGTTGTCAGGCGGAAACGAGCATCAATGGCCTCGTCATATTTCGAGCGGATATCCTGACGCGGAATCGTATCGATATTATCCTGAATGGTGCGTAGTTCTGTGGCAATATCGGCATTTCGCTGTTGTTCACGATCTACCACGAGCTGGGTTTGATCGATTTGCCCTTTAATCTCCACCAATTTGTCTTTGATACGCTTCATTTCCTGGGTGAGCGTTTCGATCAGTTCTTCTTTTGGATCGGCAATATCTCTGTCCATACTTTACACACTCTAGGGATTATTGTTGGAGTTATCTTGGAGACGCACCCAGCCTCGGCGTAGTGCATTTACAGCAGCCTGTGTTCGGTCTTCTACATTCAGCTTTTTAAGGATAGAGGTCATATGGTTTTTGACCGTCTGTTGGCTGATGCGCAGTTTTACCGCAATTTCTTTGTTGCTCAGACCATTAGTCACGAATTGCAAAATTTCCATTTCGCGCGGACTTAGGGGAATAAAGTGTTCTTCAGCATCAATAATATAGGGGCCGCTCATCGCTTCGATACTGGATTGCATCCAGGTTTCCAGAGTTCGTTCATCCATACGCTCGTTACCAACCACATATTGTCCTCGTGCAACATCGCGGATGATGTCTACGAGATCATCTGGCGTAATGTCTTTAGAACAATAAGCGGATGCACCTGCACGCATTGCATGAAGTACCTGGGCAGCATCGTGGTATGCTGTCAGTACGATGATAGCGATATTAGAGCGTTCGGCTTTCAGTTGTCGAGCGACTTGTAACCCATTCATGTGGGGCATATTGATGTCGAGGAGAACCACATCCGGTTGCAAGCGGCGTGCTGACCGTAACCCCTCTTCACCATCTTCGCTTTGCCCAACCACGCGAATATCATCTTCCAGCATGAGTGCCTGGTGCAACCCATCGCGGAATAAGGGGTGGTCGTCTACGATTAGCACCGAAATGCTGCCCGGAGGGCGATGTTCATCACGATCACTCATCGAGAATCCTCGCAATTTTGGACACCCATGCATGACTTAATCAGCATGGGGAAACGTGACTATCTACTGTTATGAATGACCTGAGTTAGTCACATACCGGACAAAGTTAGTCATATCAACTATTCAAGCGCAGTATACAACGGAATTGATTTTCACTGCAAGAAAGCCCGCGTGTCCGACTTCATGTAATCCTATATCAAGGAGATGATTTTTAAGCCTAAAGACTGTAATATTAAACGGCGTTGTTATTGAGAAGGCAGGTAATGGGTTGCAGCGGGTTGAACATAACGATTTGGTTTATTATGAATTTGAAATGTGGCCTGATTTGCGTCATGGTGTTTTCACCCGTCAAGGTGGGGTAAGCCCTGCACCTTGGGCATCTTTAAATCTGGGTGGCAATGTAGGTGATGAACCTGAGGCTGTGCGGCATAATCATGTTCTCATGTATGAGGCTTTAGAATTAAATCAGATGCGTGCTTGTACAGTATGGCAGGTACATAGTGCAGATACCATTATTGCCAATGGGCCTGTTTTAGAACGACGTTGGCTGGCATTAGCTGATGGTATGGTTACAGATTGTCCTGATACCCCACTTACGATGCGGTTTGCGGATTGCACCCCCATTCTATTTCATGACTCTGTACAGGGTGTGATTGGTATTGCACATGCGGGTTGGCGAGGTACTGTGATGGGTGTGGGAGCAAATACCGTTCAAACAATGGTTCAGGCATATGGTTGTAAACCATCGAATATTCAAGTTGGTATCGGCCCCAGTATTGGCCTAAAACAATATCAAGTTGGGGAAGAAGTTGTTCAGGCAGTTTATAACCACTTTGGTACAGTGGAGGGGTTAATTCAGCGTGATCCCAGTGATGGCACAGCTTATTTTGATCTCTGGGCTGCTAACAAACTGGATGTAGAATGCACAGGGGTAGAACAGGTGGAGATTGCTAAAATTTGCACGGCAACTCATACAGATGAATTTTTTTCACATCGGGCGGAAAAAGGGCGTACCGGACGCTTTGGAGCGGTGTTGTCTTTACCATGACGATTGCAGAAAATATCAAACGGGTTCAAGAGATTATTGCACAGGCATGTGTTCGGGTTAACCGTGATCCTGATGAAGTAACATTAATTGCAGTAAGCAAAACACACCCAGCAGAGGTGGTTCTTGAAGCGGTTGCAACAGGCGTGCAACATTTTGGTGAAAACCGCGTAGAAGAAGCTGAAAACAAAATCCCAGTTGTAAATGCTCGAACGTCGGTTTTACTGATGTGGCACATGATAGGACATATTCAAAGCCGAAAAGCAAAGAATATTGTTCCTTTGTTCCAACAGGTACATTCGGTAGACAGCTTCAAATTGGCTGGAAAATTATCATCTCTGGCTGTTGAACGCGATATTCGCCTCAACATATTTCTGGAAATCAATGTTTCTGGGGAAGAAGCGAAGCATGGGATTCGGGCGACGGGATGGGAAAGCAATCCAGGAGTACGAGAAAGTGTTTGGCTAGAAGTCGGTCAGATTCTAACGTTACCCGGTTTACGGGTACGGGGTTTGATGACGATGGCACCGATTGTGGAGAATATGGAACAATCTCGACCGGTGTTTGCATCATTGACTGCACTGCGTTTGGGTTTGGCAGAATCATTTCAGGTTGACTTGCCGGATTTGAGTATGGGTATGACCGATGATTATCCGGTAGCGATTGAAGAAGGCGCAACGATGGTGCGGATTGGTCGCGCTATTTTCGGTACACGAGAGAAGTGAGGTTAAATATCGTGGGATTGGTCGTTCAAATCATTTTCCTGGTTTTGTGGTTATTTGAGCTGATGCTATTGGCACGGGTTGTTTTGAGCTGGTTCCCAAATGTGGATCGTAGCAACCCGATCATCCAACTGCTTTATGATATTACGGAGCCAGTACTGCGACCTATACGAGAAATGCTGCCCCAAAGTTCGATGATTGACTTTAGTCCATTGGTCGTATTTCTGATTATTCAGCTATTGATGCGGTTGCTTCCAGTTGTGCTGTAAAGTGCAATAGCGCGCCCGACTATTTCGCAGTAAAGTATATAAACGGTGGGTGCCCAAAGCCTGCCTCCTATATACAGGTCTTATGGTTGAGCCGAGAACATCCTGGCGATAATAGAGACATAAAGGCGAAAGGTCGATAACATGTCGCAAAATCGGAAATTTGAAATTACAGATGCTAGAGGTGGTGCTGCTTTTGCAGTACGGGTAGTGACACGTGCCGTAGCTACCGAGATTGTCGGTACACAGGAAGATGGTGCATTGAAGGTTCGGTTGGTGGCTTCACCAGCGGGTGATCCAGCTGCGAATGAAGAACTTATCAATTTGCTGGCACAAAAACTGGAAGTGGATAAAAAGCGCATTGAAATTGTGGCTGGTGCAGGTAGCCGCGAAAAGATGATTAGTGTTGAAGGTATTTCGACAGCCGATGTGGAATCCAAGCTCGGCGGTCAAAAGGCTGAGGAGTAGTTTCGCTTGTCGATCAGGCTCAAATCGGTGATTGTGGCTATCCTATTGGTACTTGCTGCCTGTGCTTCGGGCGGTACACCTGTAGTAGAACCGACGCAGCAACTTATCCCGCCGACAATCACCGATACGCCTGCGTCTGCGCCTGTTACCAGCACACCGCTTGAGCTTCCACGTCCGAGTGATTTGGCGATGACTCCGGTCGGTACACTGGAATCAATAGATCAGTCCCCTTCTTTGGATGAGCAACTGGCGAATGATCCAGTGGCAGCCGAATTAGCGGCTTTGGCGCAGCGACGCGTTGCCCAAGAGTTGAATCTGCCCACACGCCGTGTACAGATTGTAGAAGTTGTGGCTTATGTGTGGACAGATACCAGTTTGGGTTGCCCCATTCCCGGTGAAAACTATTCACCCGGTGAGGTGGATGGCTACCGGATTGTACTTTCAGCCGGTGAACAGCAATACATTTTTCACACGGATTTTGACCGGGTGATTCCCTGCGATTCAGCTAACGAACAACTGCCCGAATCGAGTTAATTAGGCGCGGGCAGCGATTCCCCAATTTGCATTTGCAACTCAGCCAACGCGCGATGTGCTGCTTCGCGAACATCAGCTTGTTTGTCCCGCAAGGCTGTATAAAGTGACCGCGCAGTTGAAGCCATACCAAGCTGCCCCAGATTAGCGGCTGCATACAGACGGATTGAGGGTTCACCTTCCTGCAACGCGCGCATCAGGATTTGGATTGCTCCTTCACCCGGCGGGACGTTTTCACCCCGTTTGGCTGCCCAATCTGTTAGCCAAGGGATCGATTCTGGTGGGGGATAGCCATGTGGCCCATTATCTTTACCGTATTGAAGCTCCTGAAAAGCCATTTGGGCGGCTGACCGCACGTACCACTGCTCATCTTCCAGGAAGGCACGATAAATGGAAATGAGCGCCCAACCAGATTTGACGCGACGTAGACCGAATACAGCCGCCCGACGAAGCATCATCTCCTCATCGTGAATGGCATCGTAGAGCACTGGATAGCCTTCAGCAGGAATATCGGCAAAGGTTTCGGCGACGGCCTGCCGTAGTTGTTCCGAACCCTCGGTAAAGGCTTCAACCAGTGCAGTCAGGGCTTCTTCCGTTCGGACTGCGCCCAATCCCAAAGCGGCTGAGAGTTGAACATCGCCATCCTGATCGTTGAGCAGTGGTACAAGATCACTCACCACTTCAGGTTCCCCAAATGCACCGAGTCCTAAACATGCCAAACGACGAAGATGGGGATTAGGGCTGCGGGTAGCTTGTCGAAACAGTGTTAGTACACTTTTGTCACGTGTTCCAACCAGTGCTGCGGTTGCACGCTCACGTAGCAATGGGTACTGGCTGGGTGCGACTAACATTGTTCCTAATTGTTTGAGATATGTGCCGCGCCAAGCGGTATCAAGACTAGTGTATGGTAACCAATTGGCAATCTCCAATGCATTCTGGTAGAGCATATCCGGTGGCATATTCAGCCGGGCACGTACTACCTCGTCCATTGGACGGTGTAGATTTGCATAGGCTAATGCTTGATTCCATGCTGGGAGAAGTGATTTGTTGCTCAGTTGTTCCGTTGTGGCATCTTTGAGTGTAAGACTGGCAAGATAGGCTGCAAGAAAAAAATGCCTAAACTGATAACGTCCGCCCGTATAGTTGACGAGTAAACTGCTTTTTTGAAGCATTGCCAGCAATTTGGCTTGTGCATTAGTATCCTCTGCTGCTTCTTTTTTGACTTTTTTCGTTTTGGCGTCGGACTCTGTAGCTGATGCCTCTGGCGCGATTTTGCCTGTCACCAATTCGGTTAATTTAGCCTGCGTGATGTAGCCCTCATCCAGTTGAAGGGCTGCCGCCTGTGCGACTTGTGGCAGGATTAAATCCAGTGATTGACCTGATGGAAGATGTCGGGCTAAATAAGCGCGTATCCACCCTTCAAAACCAGCCGCTTCGGTATCATTAGCATAATTTGCCCAGATTTTGAGCGTCAAATCAAATGGTGAGGTTGCTCGAGTATTGGTTTTTGCGCGTTGAATAGTTTCACCGTCAGGCTTGGAAGCAGCACTGCGGCGTGATCTGGCAAGTTCAGGCCAGATTGAAGCCCATCGTTCGGCGGCTCTTTCCATATCCTGATCAGTCCATGAGCGCAGAAAGATCGGGGTTAGCCCCAACCGACTGGTCAAGTTGCCATAACCGGTGGAAGGCCCTGCGACAATAAAGAAATTGTAGGTGTAGGCATCCATGAGCGATGCTAACCAATTCAATTGGCGAGAACGTTCATTTTCCGGTAAATCGTCGTAGCCATCAACCAGCAGAAGCACCTGTCCGCGACTTAAACGCAGGTAAAGATTGCGTGGAAGTGCGCTTGCCGCTACGCGTCCCATCTGCCGTTGGACGGCTCGTACCAGAGGCTCAGCTGGATCAACTTCGTTCGAAAATTCGGGATCGCGCACATTGATGTCTGCTAGATGGACATAAACGGGCATCAAACGGTTGAAGAGATGAAGACCTGCTTTATCGTCAGCATCTGTGTCAAATGATTGACCGCGTTCTTCCGCCAAGCGTTCTTTAGCCCGTTGCTCAATCGCCAAGCGTTCTTTGATGCGGACTGCTCGTTGTTTATCATCAAGTTTAGCTTCTTCGGCATCAATACGCTGCTGTACTTTGTCAACTGGGAGGTTAAATTCGACGTGTCCTAATGCCCGCAACAGAATTGACATCAGTGCTGTCGTGCGGCCACTGCCCGGATTACCTAGCAAGGCTAGGGCACGGTCACCCGTGCTCAGATCATCAATTGAGAGTGTTTCGAGGTTGTAAGGTGCTCCCAAATAAGGGTAATCAGAAATGTTAGGGACAACATGAAACACACTGCGAATTACATCATCATCGGGCGGCGCAGCTAAGGTTTGTGCAGGAAGGAAGCGCGGTTCCACCAAAATTTCACTAAGTTGGGTGAAACCTCCGGCCAAGTGGCTGGTTTGCGCCATTTGCACAACATCATTGATATAACGTTTGTCGGCAGTCTGGGTGGCATAATTTTGTGCACTGCTGGCTTGCTGGGACGCTGATTGAACGACCGAGCTAATGAGATGGCGAACACGGTACACTCCATAAGCAGTTGCCCAACCCGTCAGTAAACCAATACCGAAGTTTTCAACGTCAAAACCCACGTTTCCACCCTCCGCTTTTATCCACCCCTATACAATAGTATACGTCCGCAGCTTGAACAATGCGTTAATTTTTGTCCTTTGCGTGCATCTCCAATAATGGTCATATCCTGTTCCACACGACAAACTGAGCAGCTTTGGTTTATCAGTAGGGCAATCGGCTGATTGTTTTTGCGTGGGCGGAGGGTGTTGTAAATTTTCAAATTTTCTGTGGTTACGGCTGGCAGGGCTTGTTGACGTTTTTGTTGTAATCCGGTTATTTCCGCTTTAATCGTATCCTGTTCGCTCAATAACTGGGCATGATCTTGTTCCCAAGACGTCTGAACAGTCTGCAATAGTTTTTGAGCATCTGCCAATTCTATTTCGGCTTCCTCAACTGCCATCATGGTTTCCAGCAGAACATCTTCCAGTTCGGTGTTACGCTTTTTCAAGGATTTAATTTCGTTTTGCATATCCTGAAGTTCTTTGGGATTGCGTACTCGTCCACTATAAAGTTGCTCGTCCGTCAGTTGGACTTTCTGGGTATTAGACTGAATTTCCTGTTCCAACTGCCGAACTTTTCTTTGCTGGGGTGTTAATTTGTTTTCCGCGACTGTAACCTGGCGTTGAGTATCAAGGATAATTTGATTGTTGGATAGCGCGGCGGCAATCTCACTCAAGCGTTTTTGTCGCTGGAGTAAATTCAGGTCAATTTCTTGAAGGTGATAAAGGGCTTCAACTTGTGTCATGAAAACGCTCTTGGTGGCGTGTGTCCTAACTCAGTGTAAAATGAGCAAGCGGATAAAGGCCTTAATGACAGGCGGTGTCAAAACTCGGTTATTGTAAAAGTATACACCGCGCTTGAATCAAGGGGCAAGCGTGCCCAAGCAATGAAGGCGGATTGAATGCAATCATCACGCGATGCAGTACATATTACTCCAGCGGAATGGCGTTGGGTGGTTTTATTTGGGAGCACATTGGTCTTGCTGGCTTTTTCGCCCTTTCTTTGGGTCGCTTTCAGCGGCGTCGCGGGTGATCAATGGCAGTTCATGGGTGTGCTAAACAACTATCGCGATGGCGCGACTTATCTATCGAAGATGGCGCAGGGTGCGGAAGGCTCTTGGTTGATCCACTTCTGGCACACATCTGAGCCGCATCCAGGTGTGCTTATTCAGGTCATTTATCCCGCACTAGGTCATCTCGCCAGTGTAACTGGCATACCACCTATTGCATTGTTTCATGTAGCACGGGTGGTTGCTTCGCTCATTATGTATATGGCGCTCTATCATCTGGCGGCGACAATCTGGCCTCATACCCAGAAAATTCGTGCGCGGCGTATTTTTTTTACGATTGCATCCATTGGTTCGGGTTTAGGTTGGTTGTTTTGGCCCCTGACAGGTGATAATGCTTTCCCTGATCTTACAATTCCCGAAATTTTTCCTTTTTACAGCAGCCTTGTAAATGTCCATTTTCCATTGACTTTAGCCTGCTTAGCATTGCTTGCGAGTGTCTGCATTTCTGCATTTCGACCGGGTGTGAATGATGATCCTAATGTGAACAATGGTGGGTTGATTGGTGGTTTACTCAGTTTTGTGTTGGCTTTATTGTATCCTCAGGCATTATTGCCTTTTGGGTTCGCGATTGCGCTTTATGTATTGGGTTACTGGTTGCATCAGCGTGAATTCAAAATGCGTGAGATGCGATGGTTACTGGTAATTGTTCTACCTGCATTGCCCATCGCGGTGTATTATGCCGCGATTGTTACCTATAACCCGGTCGTTGGGGAATGGAATCAGCAGAATTTAACACCATCGCCATCCTTATTGGTGATGATGTTAGGATTGGGTGTTCCACTTGCAATGGCTGTACCTGGTATTGTGCGGTCGATTCGCCAGTTTGATCAGGATGGCGATCGTTTTATGCTGTTGTGGTTAGTTGTTATTGTGGTCGCAATCTATTTCCCGACGAATGTTCAACGTCGTTTCGCGGCTGGGATGATGATCCCTATAGCCTATTTTGCTGCACGTGCCCTAGAGGGTTTCTGGTTCCAGTATATTAATCGACGCTGGCGTTATCGTCTGCTGATTTTGATAGTCCCATTGATGGTGGCAAGTTATGTAGTGTTGCTGGTGCTGAATCTGAATGTGTCTGTTGGGCCATTTTTAAATCGGGATTATGCGGTTGCTTTTCAGTGGCTCCGCACACGTACACAATCTGATGATGTGCTTCTGGCTTCTGAGGAAGTTAGTGTGTGGATTCCGGGTTGGGTTGGTACACGAGTGGTTTATGGTCATCCGTATGAAACGCTGGATGCCAACGTAAAAAGGGCTGCTATGGAGCGTTGGTATGCGGGTGAATCGGCAGCAGAATGCATTGAATTGCTGGATGATTATCACGTGGATTATATTATTCTTGGCCCACAGGAGGAATTATTGGGGCACACAAACTGCCTTGATTCACTAACTCCTGTTTTCCGCTATGGCAGTGTAGTGGTCTATGCGCCTTAAACTAACACTGGTTGGGTTGGTGGCTGGTTTTTTGCTGCTGGCTGGAATGCGACCTGATGCTGTGCCTTTTTTACGCTCTGCTGCTCGTTATTCTGATTCGGTGACCGCTCATTGGCCGAATGCGTTGTTCTTGCAAGAATCAGTTCTAGAGCGTGGAGAGTTCCCTGTATGGCGGGAAACTACTATGGGAGGACAGCCTTTTGCTGCTAATCCGTTAAACAAAACATCTTATCCTCTTCAATGGCTTGCGCTTTTGTTTCCGCCATCATTACATCTGAATATTCTGATTGTGCTGCATCTATTTCTGGCTGGCAGTGGCATGTGGGTGTGGGCGCGTTCACTTGGGCTGCGAACAGAAGCAATTGCTTTAAGTACAGTAACTTACGTAATGGCTCCTCGTTTAATCGGGCATGTAGGTGCCGGGCATCTGGATGTGCTGTATGCACTAGCTTGGTGGCCATGGCTGATGTGGGCGATTCGTCAGTCGGTCATTCAGCAGGAACACTGGCTTAAGATCAGTTTGCAACTCGGTTTGATTGGGGCATCGCTACTGTTGGCTGATGTGCGGGTCAGTCTATTCGCTTTCGTTTCGGGCGTAGTTTACGGGATTGTTGTTTTTATACTGCCGGGAAATCGGCGACAGTTAAGGTATTTTGCATTATTGCTGCCAATTATGTTTGTCCTTACATCGGCGCTGCTAGTGCCACTGGTGATGTGGCAATCATACATCACCAGAGGCAACATTACCTCGAATGATGCTGGTT
Organism: Anaerolineae bacterium; assembly: GCA_019912965.1. Lineage (GTDB taxonomy): Bacteria > Chloroflexota > Anaerolineae > Aggregatilineales > Phototrophicaceae > CFX2. The sequence goes on along the minus strand of JAIOHM010000236.1, from coordinate 15,853 downwards.
TATTCTCACTTGAAACTGTTCACCTGCTTGGCCTGATCTTACCTTCACAGCCTCCTGGTATTGAGACATTGACTTATCTGGGACTACCTGTGCTGACGCTTGGAATGGCGGCCATTTTTATTTCTGACCGCTTTAAAGTTTTGCTTTTGATGGTGGTTGTAGGCGTTTTTCTATATGCGTTGGGTACAAATAGCCTATTGTGGAATACTCTGATGAAAGCGATTCCGGGTTTATTATGGTTTCGTGTACCAGCCAGAGCATGGTTAATTTTGGTTCTGCTTTTGCCTTTGTTAGCGGGGTATGGGCTGCAATGGTTGTTGAATTGGGTTGAAGATCAATCACTAGTTATTGTACCTCGTGTTAAGTTAGGCGTGGTGGCTTGGATGGCTATCACCGTGATAATGGGCATTTTTGCGCTGCTAGTGCTACGACTTCCAGTAGTGATGGGGTTGGCAACACTGGTCATTGGTTTGGTATTAGGCGCCATCTTGCTATTGGCGTTTGACCGTCGCATAAATTCTCGGCAAGTTTTTGTATTCATGCTGGCACTTGTGTTTGCTGATTTAGCTTGGACAGGTTACCAATGGATAACGTGGCGTGGGCCAGAAATTTGGCTTGATGGACAGCGCACCCTCGCAGAGCGATTGGTTGAAGCACAAGCGGATCGCATTTATTCCCCAACTTATAGTTTGGAACAGCAGGTCGTAGAGGTTTATCATCTTCGGTTATTTGGCGGGGTTGATCCGTTTCAACTGACTGGAATTGTGAAGGCCGTCGAACAGGGAAGCGGCGTTCCAAGTACAAAATATGATCCTGTGCTGCCTTCATTGATGGGGGTGAGAAGCGATGGAGATGTGGTACGGGCTAATCAAAATGCCATCATTGATACGGTGGTATTGGCGCAATGGCATGTCAGTCATGTAGTGGCGGCGTATCCGATAGAGCACTCTCGACTAGAATTGCTAGATCACATTAATGATGTGTATATCTACACGAATAGGGATTATCAGTCGAGAACCGAAAATATCAACATACCTGATTGGCCTGTTGGGTGGCCGAGTTTGCCAGATCGCGAGACTGTGCAGAATTTTAACCAAATCACGATGCTAACTTACTTGATTTCTGGTGTAGCATGGGTGATAAGTATAGGCGCATTTATCTTCTTAAAGTTCAAACCCCATGCCTGAACGTTTTTCTTCACGCCTGCCGTTGATCGTATTGGCTGGAGCGCTACTGACTGCTTTCCATCGCCTGCTTTTAGGCGAAGTTTTTTTCTGGGGGTTACCCTCACTTCAATTTTATCCATGGCGTGAGTATGGTTTTGATTTGCTGCGGAATGGGCAACTGCCATTATGGAATCCATATAATGGGCTGGGTGCACCGCTGTTGGCGAATTATCAATCAGCGTTTTTGTATCCGCTGAATTGGCTGGGTTTGATTCTGCCGTTAGCATGGCAAATGAGTGTTACTGCTGTACTGCATCTATTCATCGCAGGATGGGGGATGTGGCTATTCACTGGGCGGTTGGGACTGCCGGAACTGGGGCGGGGAATCAGCGCTCTGGCGTTTGGGATGACCGGGTACTTGGTCGCACGTTTGGGGACTTATCCAACAATTTCGGCGGCGGCTTGGATGCCCTGGTTATTGTGGGCAGCATTGGGCGTTCTCACCCGTAAACAGCGGCGCGACATGGGATGGTTAGCAGTATTTGCTGGGTTGCAACTGCTGGCAGGACACGCCCAAACTACTTGGTATAGTATGCTGTTGGTGGGGGTGTTTTCGGCATGGTGGAGCGTTACACATCGGCCTTTCAACTGGCGACGTTTAATGTTTGTTGTTCTGGCATTGATGTTGGGGGCGGGTATTGCGGCGGCGCAGTTAATTCCAACGGCTGAATTGTTACGACAGTCGCAGCGTTCAACTGGCGTGGATTTTGACTTTGCCATGAACTTTAGTTACAGCCTGCCGCGCACCTTGAATTTGCTTTCGCCCAATGTATTTGGCAATCCTGGTGATGGCAGCTACATCACCGAAGAAGGTGCCTTTTTTGAGGATGCCGTTTATATCGGATTGATTCCGCTGATTTCGGCACTGGTGGCAATGCTCACATGGGTATGGGGTAAACTGCGACAGAGCGAACGACCAATCTATTTTGCTCATGTGCCTTTCTGGTTGCTAATCGTGATGATTGCCTATCTTTTTGCGCTCGGCAAAGATTCGCCTATTTTCCCGTTTCTATACCGGAATATTCCAACTTTTAGTTTATTCCAAGCACCTGTCCGCTGGCATATCTGGACGGTGTTTGGACTTAGTGTACTGGCTGGCATCGGTGTTGGGATGTGGGGGCGAGGGTATTGGCTGTTTTTTAGCACCCGTCTGGCAACAGCAGGCTGTATCGGGGCAGCATTACTAGCACTGATTGCTCCGCGTTTTTTGCCACCGGATGTATCCAGCATTGAAGGTGTACAGGTTATCATTCAGGCTGTTGTAACCACTGGAATTCTGGGTGCTTTAGCAGGTGCATTGACTTTGCTACAGCCAGAAGCACCAACAGGCAATCGGTATCGATGGTGGATAACAGCAGTTTGGGTAGTGCTGGCGGGTGATCTGATTTATGCAGCCCAGGGTTTAAATCCAACAATATCTGCTTCATTTTATGATCGGCTTCAACCTGCAAATACTGCCGTTGAACGGGCATATTGGCTGGAGGCCGCTGAAGAAGATGTCAAATTTGGAACTTTCCTGCTGTTTAATGATTATCAAGTAGCCGTTGATAATGCGGATGCTTTTAGAAAAAGTGGATTATCTAATCTCAATTTGCTTGATCGTACTCCACTGCTGAATAATTTCGAGCCACTGTTGGTGGGTTCGTTTGCGGAATATGTCGATTTGATTGAGGCGAATCCGGATCAACGGGATACTTTATTGCAAGCGGCAGGCGTAACTGGCATTTATGATACTGATGGAACTCTGCAAAAGCTTGAACGAGGTGTACGTGCATGGGTGGTTGAGTCAGCTTGCTGGCATTCCGACAAAGAATCTCTTATTGCAGCAATACTTGAACCAACCTGGAATCCGGCGCGACAGGTTCATTTATTAGGTGAAGGCGACTGTCCAACGCCGCCCGCAGAAGCAAGTGCGGTAGGGGAAGTTCTGACCTTTGAGGATGCGAGCAATAATGTGAATGTGCAACTTCAGGTGGAGGGTGAAGGCTGGTTGGTACTGGCAGATACCTTCTATCCTGGCTGGGCTGCTAGCGATGGTAATGCCTCCCAATACGATATGTATTCAGCTAATCTGGCGATGCGGGCTGTACAAGTGAATCCCTCAGTCAATACTGTGAGCTTTAGTTACCAACCCTGGTGGCTCTGGCCGGGTGTATTGGTCAGTTTGGTATCGCTCTTGATTACGTTAGTCCTTTTCCGATCCCGAAATCCTGATACGGAATAACTCATGCTGTTTTCGCCGTCCCCAAATCGGAAACGTGTGCAACTGCGGATTTCCGAGCGTCGTGTACTGCTGATGGCAAGTGATGTGATTGCTGTCACCATAGCCGTGGTGATTGCGCTGCGTATCTGGGCATTGGTTGCACGAGAACCCTTTGATCTATCTTTCATATGGCCGCGTTCCCTGTGGTTTATCATCATGCTGGGATTGTGGTTGGTACTGGCCAGCGCAAATGATTTTTACGAACTGCGAATCGCGGCCAGCCGAACAGCAACTTTCCAGCGATTGATCATCATTACGCTGCAAATGTTTGTGCTTTATCTGATCGCGTTTTTTTTCTCACGTCCGCTGGCACTGCCGCGTTTATTCATTGGCTACTATGGGATTGCCTCCTTTATCCTGATTGGTTTGCTGCGGCTGGTTAACCCGGTGCTTTATGGTTGGGCGGATGCACGGCGGGTATTGGTTGTGGGTACGGATTGGGCGGCGATGACCATCATTGGTGCGATTGGACGGCACGCGCACCGCGTTTATGATATTCGCGGGGTGGTTGCTGAACCAGATGATGTACTGAAAGACCTGTGCGATGTCCCTGTTGTGGGTACTGGCAAAGATATTTTGAGGGTTGTTTATACTGAGCAAATCAGCGAATTGATTGTGAGTTCCACACATGAGGTCAGCGGGGAAACGTTTCAGGGCGTGATGGATGCCTATGAACACGGAATATCGATAGTTCCCATGCCGCTGTTGTATGAGCGCATTACGGGACAAGTACCGGTTGAACATGTCATCAACAATTGGGCGGTGGTGCTGCCAATTGACGGCAATTCAATCTTTAATCCCTATCCGACCTTTAAACGAATGATTGATATTCTGCTGTCGCTGGTGGGAATGACGGTTTTTCTGATCGTACTGCCTTTTCTGGCGCTCATCATCAAACTGGATTCGCCGGGGAATATTTTCTATTGGCAGGAACGCACCGGATTGAATGGACGCAGCTTCCGCATTTACAAGTTTCGCTCGATGCGTTCGGACGCTGAGGCTGAAACAGGAGCTGTTTTCAGCAAAGAGGGCGACCCACGCGTGACACGCATAGGGTGGTTTATTCGCAAGACACGATTGGATGAACTGCCGCAAATTTACAACATTTTGCGCGGTGATATGAGCATTGTTGGGCCGCGACCCGAACGCCCTGAGCATGTAAAACGACTGACTGAGAAAATCCCGTTTTACAGGACGCGGTTGGTTATTCGACCGGGACTCACAGGTTGGGCGCAGGTGCGTTACGGCTATGGCAGCACGGACGAGGATGCTCTGATTAAACTGCAATATGATCTTTACTACATCCGGCATCAATCGTTGGCACTGGATTTGAATATTATGGTGCGAACGGTTGGCAAGGTGCTGCGCATGAGCGGTGTTTAGCCCACAATTTTGAGCCTGATAAATGGGCGTTATCAGGTTACATTACGTGTATTACGAACCCTTCTGTAATGATGCTCTATCCAGTTTATAACTTTGGAAACCCACTTTTTACACCAGCGCAAAAATAAACAGGATGGTCAGCGCCCAGATGGTGGTGTTGCGGAGGGCACGGTAACAATGCTCGTGGGCGGTGTAGAGGATGACGACGATTTGCAGGCCCACGATGAAACGCAAGATGCCGATGGGTTCCCGGTAAGTGGAGAGGGGGACAAACAAAAGGATAGCGGCATTGACCAGCATCAGAAACCAATAAGTAGATAGGTTCCCCGTGCGCATATCCACCCAGCAGCGCCAGAGCGCCCACACAACCGGAACCAACACAAACGGCAGCAAAATTGCGCCGAAGATGAACAGTAAGCCTGCACGGGCTTCGGCTGGCGAGTCGGTGAGAATGCGGATGACACCCGCAAAGGGGATGACCTCAAAGCTGGTTGACAGCGCACCACCCGAACCGATACCAAATTCCCCAAATTGATTTCGCAAGATAAGCTGCCATATGGCAAAGGGTAAAACGCCGATGAAGGTGAAGGGGATGGCTATCCGCCACTGTCGTTTATACAGCAGATAGAGGGTATAAGCGGCGGGGAAAAAGAGGGAGGTTTCTTTGGCCAAAGCGGCTAAGGCAAAAAGCAAGGCGCTCCATAGCCATTTTTCCCGATGGGCTAATGTGATTCCACCAATGACGAGGGCATACGCAAGGGGTTCGGAAAGGCTGAGGCGTAAAGAGCCGAAGATGCCCAGCGTCAGGCCATAGGTAATGGCGTACCAACGGCTAACTCCATGCCCGATGAGCAGCTTTTCCAGCAGGTATGTGCCGACTGCGAGACTGACTAAATTGATGAGCAGGAATGCCCACGGGATAAGCGATTCTTGCCCTAGCGCCAGCACACGTCCTAATAGGGGAAACAAAATGCGCTGGAAGCGGTAGGCGGGGACATCAATAAATTGGGCGGCGGTGGACGGGTCGCGGGCGATGTAGTAGTTAAACTGCCCATCATAGCCTTCTGAGCCATCCGGGATGCCCTGACTGAAGCGTGTGCCGATGGTCACAAAGGCCAATGGATCGCCGTTATTCTGTAACAGGACGAAAACCATGTAGATCAGGCAGAGCAGGGTAGCAACTAACCAAGGGCGCATTATGGTGCGGAGGGCAGGCATCGGGTGTATCCTTTTCAGGAGTGACTTTGTGCTTTATCCACTAAATAAAGATTGAACCACAGAGTTCACAGAGAACACAGAGAATTTCTTTGTTTCATACGTTGTAGTTTTGATAAATTCTTAACTATACCGGAAGGCTGGTATTTTGCTCAAACGCTCCGATTTTCTCGCGCGTATGCTGGTTACCCTGCTGTTCACCTATGCATTGAGTTTAGGCGCGACATTCAACGGCATTTTAAATGCGCAGTTTGCGCCCATCACATTGATCATTATGGCTTTATGCGTGGTGGGTTGGTTATGGATTCGGCAACGGCGCGGTTGGCAATGGCACCGGACGGCGCTGGATTGGACGATGCTGCTGTGGGTTGTGGCATTCGGGGTATCTCTGTTAGGTAATCCGGATGCGGCACGGCGGATTGCTATCGGCCTGTGGTATGTGGGCGTGTATATTGGCGTGTGGTATGTGCTGCACGATATGATCGCTAACGGCGCGTTGAAGCGGGAAACGCTGGTGGATGGACTGCTCATCAGCGGGTTAGTCGTGCTGATTTTCGGTTATGTGCAACTGCAATTCTGGGTGCGGGAGGTGCTGGCATCCGGTTTAGGCGCGGTCAGTTTGCCACGCCCGGTCAGCACATTTGGCAATCCGAATTTTCTGGGTGGGTTTCTGGTGGTTCTGATTCCACTGGTGCTTTCGCGGGCATTCCTGACACGGGTTCGATTTAACCGCATCATGCTGCTGCTTTATGCGGGTTTGGCGTTTGTCCTGTTGTTCCTGACGTTTTCACGCGGGGCATGGATTGGTACAGCCGTGGGCTGCGCGATCTGGGGATTACTGCTGCTGGCGCAACATAATCTGCTTTCGCCGTCACAACTTAAAGCATGGTGGAGCAAACAAAGCCGTCTGGTTCGGGGCGGTGTGGTGGCTGTTAGCAGCGTTGTGTTGATTGGGACAGCGGTAGCAGGGGTTATTGTCGTCCGGTCATTTTCCGATTCGGCACGGTCGGCGGGTTTGCGGACGGAGCTTTATCAGGCAGCAGTTGAATTATTCATCGAAAAGCCGATTACCGGACAGGGATTATTTACCTACGGGCGCGGGTTGGTGCGTCTGCCGGATATTCAACCGGATAAACCGCACAGCCACGCGCATAATGCGCCACTGCACATCGCGGCAGAACTCGGTTTGGTGGGTTTGGCGGCACTTGCCGTTACGCTATGGCTGACAGTACGGGCGATGCGGTCAAACTGGCGGGCGATGAGTGCGCGGGATCGAACGCTGTTGGCTGGGGCAATCGGGGCGGTGGTTGCGTTTGCGGTTCATCAGTTGACGGATGTTCCAGCGATGATGCCCGCGATTGCGCTGACGGGGTTGGTGGGGTTGGTGGTGGCGGTTGCGCCGCAATTTTACCTCACCCCCCAGCCCCCTCTCCGTACCAGAGAGGGGGAGAAAGCGATTCAGTCGGATAGGGTAAATCGTTTGGGGAAAATAGCCCAAAGAGTCGCTGTTATGGGCATGGCTGTGTTGTGGGTGGGGTTGGTGGTGACGGGGTTGTGGAGCAACGGGGTTTATGCCAATTCGGTGGCGGCGATGCGTTACGCGGTCGAGACGAACGATTATTGGGCGGCGGCGCAACGGATGCAACCGGTGATTGAGGCTGATCCGAACCTGAGCTTGTATCATCTAGAGCAGGGGTTTTTGCTGGGGATGGCAGCCAGCGAAGGGGATACACAGGCGGCCCAAGATGCGGTTGCGGCTTATGAACGGTTCATCGCGCTTGATCCGGGTTATGCGCTGGGCTGGGCAAATCTGGCGGGGCTGAAGTGGCAATTGGGCGAGCAGCAGACCGCGATTGAGGCGATGGAACGGGCGGCAGAATTGAACGCGCGGGATTGGCGTCTGCGGCTGAACCTGGCGCTGTTTTATGAAGCTGCGGGAAATCTGGAAGCGGCGAACATGGCTTATGACCGCATCTTAAGGGAATATCCTGATGCGAGCCTGTATCCTGAGTTTGATACTTTAGCCGCGCGACTTATGATCTCCAGCCAGACGCTTAAGCTGACGGTTTATGCACAGATGGCGCGGTTATTGGAGAGCGGCGAAGTGGATGCAGCCGTGGCGTTATGGGCGGATCATCCACAACCGCGAACGGCACAAACCACTGTGCTTAATGCGCTACTGGCACTGGCACAAGATGAGCGGGATGCGGCAGTTGATTGGTTAGAACAGGCGGCACGGTTGGGCAGCACGGCCAAAGACAGTGCATGGATTCATCTGGGGATGGCGCGATTGGCAGCGTTTGATGGTGACGCGGCGGGGGCAGCACAATATCAAGCGGCGGCTTATGCGGCATTAGAACGCGGGGCGCTGGACGGGGATGATGAGGCGAGTTTGAATATTGCCTACGCGCAGTTTTTGCGGCTGACGATTCCGCGCCAGTATTTGCCACAGGTGGCCTATCCGGTGGATGATCCAGTGCTGCTGTATTTGTTGGGTGAGTAGGGGTGTTTTCGCTAAGGGTTTAAAAAGCGAAATTTACCTCACCCCCAGCCCCTCTCCAAACTGGAGAGGGGAGCTGAAGAACTGATCATGGGGTGTGGAGTCATGATTAGCTGATGGGTACAGATGTGCAGCGCGTGCCTACGTGATGGTTTTGGGGATAGAAAGCGGTTGTTTCCGCTAGAGGCATTTATGCGGCAATTGACGATTGAACGGACGGCAGTGATTATCCTATTTATGCTGCTGTTCGCGCTGGCGACACGCATCCCGATTGATACCGATACATGGTGGCATATTCGTTCCGGCGAGTATACGCTGACACAGGGGATGATTTATGCTGATCCGTTTTCGTTCACGAAGGCGGGTGAGGCATGGATTAACCACAGTTGGGGGGCGCAGATTGCCTTGTACGGCATCTGGCAAGTCGCAGGAAACTTCGGTTTGGCGGTTTATGTGGCAGGTTTGGCGACGGCAGGCATGTGGTTCGTTTATAAAATGAGCGCCGGAAATGTGTACCTGCGGGCGTTTGCTATCGTGTTGGGGGCGGCGACGGCAGCGGTGTTCTGGTCGCCACGACCGCAGATGTTTTCGTTCCTATTAAGTGCGGTGGCGCTGTATCTGCTGCATTTGCATAAGCGGGAGAAAATAGACCGTCTGTGGTTGATTCCGCCGATTATGGCGTTGTGGGGAAATTTGCATGCGGGGTTTTCCATCGGCTTCATTCTGCTGTTCGGGTCGATTGCCGGGGAAATTCTAGGGCGGATTTTTAATCCACAAGGGGAAAATGTCGTTTCGTGGCTGGGCACCCGCAAGCTGGTGCTGGTCACTGTGGTTTCGATGGCGGCGATTGTGATTAACCCATATGGTTTGCAAATGCTGAGCGTGCCGTTTCAGACGATCAGCATTGGGGCGCTGCAAAATTTTATTCAAGAGTGGAATACGCCGAATTTTCATGAGCGCCAAAACTGGCCGTTTATCTTTCTGCTGATCGGGTTGTTTGGGGCGGCAGGGGCAAGTAAAAAACGGCTGGACTGGACGGATTTTGTGCTGGCTTCTGGTACTGCATTTATGGGATTACTGGCGGGGCGGAATGTGGCGATATTCGCGGTAGTGGCGACTCCAATTCTGACTCGGTATGTGGACGCGATTCTGAGCGAACGCGGGTGGGTGGTGCAGCCTGTTAAACGTGCCACACCACGCATGGCACGACTGAATATGATCTTGGTTGTAGTCATTGGATTATTGTCGCTGGCAAAGGTGCTGCTGGTGCTGGATGTGAAAACGGTGGATGCGGCGCAACGGGATTATCTGCCGGTGGATGCGGTTGAGCACCTGAAGGGTGTGGACGGTGAAGGGACGATGTTCAACAGTTATAACTGGGGCGGGTATCTGATGTTCCAAGCGCCGGATATTCCGGTGTTTGTGGATGGGCGTACGGATTTGTACGGCGATACATTCCTGACGCGGGATTATTTACCGACGGCTTCCGGTGCGCCGGGTTGGCAGGATACGCTGAATCAATATGATATTCAGCGGGTGGTGGTGGAGGTCAACAGCGGTCTGGCGCGGGCGCTGCGTGATGAACCGGGGTGGCGGCTGGATTATGAGGATAAATTAGCGGTTATTTTTGTGCGGGAGGGACAGGATGAGTAAGAAACCCTCACCCCCAACCCCTCTCCCTCAGGGCGAGGGGAGTAAAGACTCTCAGATCGGAAATCGATATTCATCCCAATCGCCAATTTCGACCAGTTCAATTGGTGGATTGTTGGGTGATTTTCGGTTGCTGGTGATTCTGTTTGTGGCGTTCCGGCTGATGCTGATGATGGTTTATCAACCACTGAATGTGCAAGGAACGGAGCGCGGGATTGCGGCTGGTGGGGACTTCCAAACGTATTTCCAAATCGCGTCCCTTTCGGATACAACCGGGATGCCGCTGCGGGATTGGTGGAGCGAGTTTCCGCCGTTATGGTCGTATCTTTCAGTGGTGGTTTATCAAGTGGCGGGCGGGAATTATGGCAGTTTCGCCATGCTGCTCGGCTTGATTTTTCTGATTGCCGATGCAGGCAATCTGGTGCTGATCCGGCGGATTGGGGCGCAGTTGTATCGACCGGAAATGGGAATGGCGCTGGTGTGGATTTATGCGGTGTTGATCGCGCCGCTGGTGTTCACATCCTGGACGTTTGAACCATTGGTGGTATTCGCGCTGCTGCTGGGTTTGTGGTGGCTGTTGCAAAAACGCGATATCAATTCGGCGGTAGCGGTCGCGGTGGGGACGCTGATTAAGTTTACGCCGGCGCTGCTGCTGGGTGCGGTGTGGCGGTTTATGGAACGTGGGAAGGTGCTACGCTACAGCCTGATTGCGTTGGGGATTGTGGTGCTGGTTTATGTGCCATTCTTTATGCAGAATGCGGCGATGACGCTGCCTTCGCTGACGGCGCAGTTTAATAAGGCGTCGTACCAGAGTGTGTGGGCGCTGATTGATGGGAATTATCGCACCGGGAATTTTGGGCCGCTGGCTGATCGACTCGAACCGGCGAAGGCGAATGAGGTGCAGGGCAATCCGGCGCGGATTCCGGGGTGGCTGCGGTTGGGCGCCGCGGGTGCGATTGGGTTATTTGTGTTCGCACGGACACGGCGGTTTGATGATAAGGGATTGGTGGCGTTCGTGGGGATTACGCTGCTGATTTTCTTTTTGCAGGCGCAGGGATGGAGTCCGCAATGGTTGATGCAGATTATTCCGTTTGTGCTGCTGTGCTTCCCAACCAAGAACGGGATCTATATTATTTTGCTGCTGAGTCTGGTGACATTTGCGGAATATCCATTCTTATTCATCCGCACGGGGGATACAGGTGGGGAGATTACGGGGGCGCTGCTGGGGCCATTCACGATTCTGGTGCTGGCGCGAACGGCGATTCTAATTGGGGTAGGTGTGGGCTTGTACAACATTCTGCGGCAGGAACGCAGCAGTACTGATGGTGTAACGTGAAGTGCGGATTTTAGTTTTATAATACATTGCTGAAATCCGTAAATCCGATTTATAGGTGAGGAGTTATTTTATGGCGATGCGACAGGAACTGGAACTCGCGCGCGAATTGATTAACGAGAAGCAGTACGACAAGGCTCGAACACTGCTGCGGAAGGTGAAAGACGATCCAACGGCACAGAAGTGGCTGGATCATCTGGATAAAGTGTCTCCGGTGGCAGTCGAAAAATCTGCACAGGCTGATAACGGCCCGGTTACACCGTGGCAATATGTGGCGCTGGAAGTTAAGCGTTCGTATGGCATTCAGTACAAGGTGAATGGTGACGGCAAGCCGGAATGGAAAGATCAACCGATCTATTTCCCGCTGAATGAATTGGGACGCGAAGGGTGGGAACTGATTGGTTTTGAATCCAATGCAGAGTTTTCGACTTATCTTCTGAAAAAACCAGGTGTTGGTGAGAATAAGAAAATCGACGTTTGGGATCAGTAATATTCAAATGTCCAAACGTCACCTGCTGCTTCTCGTATTTATTCTCTTGCTGGCGCTCGCCCTCCGGGTTATCAATCTGGGCGGGCGCAGTTTGTGGTATGACGAAGCTTTCGCTGTGCTATTCGCTGAGAAGGGGTTGGATTCGATGCTGTATGGTACGCTAACCCCGGTGGCGGGCGGTGCATCTGATATTCATCCGCTTCTGTATTACGGCACGCTCAATGTGTGGATGGAGATATTCGGGCAGGGTGCGTTCACCGTCCGGTTGTGGAGCGTTTTGCTAGGCACAGCGACGGTTGTTTTGATGTACCTGCTGGGGCGGGAACTATTTGATAAAAAAACAGGGTTAGCCGCTGCGATGATTACAGCGATTGCGCCATTTCATGTGCAGTATTCGCAGGAAACACGGATGTACGCGCTGTTGGGTTTGCTGTTGATGGCAGCAACTTGGTGCTTTATCCGAGGATGGCGTCGTAAACACTGGGGCTGGTGGGCAGCGTTTGGTGTTCTTGCTGGATTAGCAATGTATACGCAGCAGTTGGCGGCGTTTTATCTGGTGGCGCTGGGTCTTGTGCCACTTTTGGCGAGGCGCTTTGACCTGTTCAAACGGGTAGTATTTGGGGCAGTTGTCGCCGTCATTGTGTACCTGCCGTGGCTGGTGAATTTGCCGTCACAGTTCGAGAAACTGCGTTCGTATTACTGGCTGACGCCGCCGAATATTGCCCGACCGCTTTTGACCACACGCAGCTTTTTTACGGTCGCGCTGGACTTCCCCGCACCTGCCTCGATGATCGCTTTTATAGGGTCACTGTTTATTATTCTGTTTCTGATTATTCAGGTTGTTGTGTATTTGCGGCGTCGGGTTCAGCCTGATCGCAAGCCGCTACTGTTTGCCTTGTGGTTGGTGGCTGCGCCGATTGGATTGATGTGGTTGGTTTCGCAGCGGCAGCCTGTGTACCTTGAACGTTCGCTGATTCCGGCGGCGTTGATGCTGTATCTGGCACTGGCGTGGTTAATCACACGGGGCGGTCTGCCGCGCCCGATTGTGGTTGTGCTGAGTGGGGTCGGTATTTTGCTGGTCGGAATCGGATTGTATTACCAATATAGTTGGGCGACGTTCCCGAATTCGCCATTTCCGGCAGCAGTGGAATATGTGCGCGAACAGTGGCAAGTGGGAGATGTGGTGGTTCATCAAAATAAATTGTCGGCGCTACCGATGGTTTATTATGGGCGCGATCTGACACAGCGGTTCATTGGAGACGTGCCGGGAAGCAGTGAAGATACACTGGCACTGCCGACACAAGAGTCGCTGCAACTGCTGGCGGATGCATGTGTTCAGAAGGCCAGACGTGACGGTCAACGGGTGTGGTGGGTGATCTTCGATTTCGCGGAAAAACAGTACGCAACACAGGGGCGAAACGAACTACAGCAATCGCTGGATTGGCTGGGAGATCATTACACGGCGGTTGAAACACGGCAATTCAATGATCTGGATGTGGTTTTATATGCTGATGCGCGCGGCGATTTGTCATCAGAATGTGTGACTTCATGAGGCGTTTTCCGGTTTCGGTATGGTTATTTGCATTCGGGTTGGCGCTGATTACTTCGCTGCCATATATCGCGGGGTTAGTTAGCACATCTGAAGGCTGGCGCTACAGCGGTGCTCCGGCTGTGCCAACGGGGGTGGCAGTCGATTTCAACAGCCATATGGCTAAGATGTGGCAGGGCAGCCGGGGACAACTCGATTATCAACTACTTTTCACCCATGAAGCGCATCCGGGACTGCCACTGGTACAAGGTTTTTATGTTATTCTGGGTGCGGTGGCGGTTTTTACCCCTTTTGGGATGCCGTTCATTTATCATGTCGCCCGGTTTGCACTGACGGTTTGTATGGTGCTGGCAATCTGGGCATTCAGCGGACGGTTCTTCGAGAAGAAACGGGAACGCTGGTTGGCAACCATTTTCGGCACAGTGGTCAGCGGATGGAGCTGGCTGCTGCTGTTCATTGATCCGGCGATGACCGCGCAGGTTTCCCCGATTGAGTTCTGGCTGACAGATGCATTCAACCTGTTGGGTGGGTTGTTCATGCCGCACTTCGCAGCGGCGATTATCTTGCAAATTGTGGCAATGCTGACATTTGATGATTGGGTGCGGGCTAAGGGAGCATCCGCGCGCAGGCTGATTACCCTGACGCTGACGCTGGCAGCATTGAGCATTATTCAGCCGTATGGAATTGTGTTATTCGGGGCGTTACTGGCGATTTTGGCAGCGTATCATGTGTTTTCGGCAAAAAGGCTGTCGTGGTTACGGGCGCTGTGGCTGGTGATTCCGCTGGGAATTTATGGTGCGCTGATGGTCTATCAATATGTGGCGATCAGCAATGACCCGGTGTGGGCGCAATTTTCGGCACAAAATCAGACCCTTTCGCCGCTGGTGACCTATTATCTGCTGGGTTATCTGCCTTTTATCATCCCGATTGCATTGGGCGCGCGGCGATTTATGGTAGACCGTGCAGATGATCGCTGGTGGATACCGATTATCTGGGTGGCACTGGTAGCGATGCTGCTGTACGGGCCGTTCCCAACGCAGCGACGTTATTTGCTGGGGGTACAAACGCCGCTGGCCATTCTGGCGGCTTATGGCTGGTCACAGGTTATACTGCCGCGTTTCCGGCGTAAGGTGCTGGTCACGGCTATTTATGTGACACTGGCCGGGGTGGCGTTGATGGGCATTGTGTTTGCCAATGCAACAGCGCTGATGAATCCGACCAAGATGACAGCGGCTTTTTATAACCCGGATGAACTGCTGGGTTATGCATGGCTGCAACGAGAAGCCAGTCCAAACGATTTGGTGCTGACGACTTTCGATTTACGTGGACAAGGCAGCGGTGGGCGGTTGGTGGCGGCAACAGGGCAACGGGTGTTCATTGGGCACTGGTTTGAGACAGCCGATTTTGAAAATAAGGTGCAGCAGGTCGAGCGATTTTATGACCCGGAAACCCCAGATAGCTGGCGGCAGGATTTTCTTAAGCAAGTTGGCGCGGTCTATATCTGGTACGATGAGTATGCACGCGCGCTGGGCGATTGGAATCCGGCTGATGCTGATTATCTGGAAGCGGTTTTTGCCTCTGAGCGCGTGACGATTTACCGGTTTAACCCCTGAGAGCTTATTTGTGATCGTATCGCGTCGTGAAAATCTGTTGTTTGCCTGCCTTGCTGTTGTAGGTGCATTCATCATCACACGCGGCATTGTGGCGGGGCCGGGTTTCACCGATGTTTTTTATCACCTGAATGCTGCTAATCGATTAGTCAATGGGCAGGGTCTAACTGACCCGTATTTGTGGACGTATATCGGTGCTCCGGATACGCTGCCTGTGCCTTCGCATCTGTACTGGATGCCGTTGACCTCGCTCAGTGCGGCTTTCGGGATGTGGGTACTGAATGCACCGGGGAATTATTATGCAGCACAGTGGTCGTTGGCGTTGATGTTCGCGGGAACGGTTTTTATCGGGTTCTGGCTGGGCGGTCAGTTGGGTGGAACACGACGCCACGCTTGGGTTGCAGGTTTGCTGACGCTATTCAGCGGGTTTTATACGCGATTTTGGGGCGCGATTGATACGTTTGCGCCATATGCTTTAGTAGGTTCTTTGGGATTGGTTTTTCTGTGGATGCTTTTTACACCTGATAAACAGGCCGGAACAGGCAAGATTACTAACCGTTATGTTTATGCTGCGGGAGCAGGAGTTTGTGCAGGGTTAGCACATCTTACCCGTGCGGATGGGGTGCTGCTGCTG
>JAIOHM010000235.1 GCA_019912965.1 Anaerolineae bacterium | reverse complement strand
GTACCGGAGAGGGGATTCAATCTCTACAGACACTATAGAGCAAAATGCACCAGAACACAAGTTCGATTTCGGTTTGAAAAGTGGGGTTGCGGTTGAAAGTTGTGGATTGCGGTAGGGGCATCCGGCTCGGACGCCCCGAAGATAGCATCTCGATTATTTAAATCATGCGTTGAGAATCATCTAGGGGCTTTCATAGGGCAGCGTCAAGATATTTCCGCTGATTTGAAGTGATGAGTTGATGACCCAACCTGTGTGTCCTGAAGAAGTGAGAACTTTGAACCAGCCCGTAGGGTTGCTAATAGCGAGAACGGTTACCGTATCACCGGGGTACAATCTTGTTAAAATCGTATATCCTGTTCCCGGCCCGCTGCGAACATTGACCCGATTCCCGTCTATATTCCTGATCGTTGCAGTAACACTGTTTGCATTTGATGCGATTGTAGGTACTGCCTCAAGCACATCCTCCCCATGAATTATTGGACGCCATGACGGACTAAAATCATTCCAATTGTTATTGGTTAGACGGCGCACATTGCCCCCGTCGGTATCCATCACGTAGATTTCGTAGTTGTCATCACGATATGTGTAAAAAGCGATCTGGCGTCCATCGGGCGACCAACTTGGGTCGTAATCTTCTGCGGGATCATCGGTCAAGCGGCGCACATTGCCCCCATCAGCATCCATCACGTAGATTTCGTAGTTGCCATCCCGATCCGAGTGAAAAGCGATCTGACGTCCATCCGGCGACCAACTTGGGTCGTGATCTTCTGCGGGATCATCGGTCAAGCGGCGCACATTGCCCCCATCAGCATCCATCACATAGATGTCGTTGTTTCCATCCCGATATGAGGTAAAAGCGATCTGGCATCCATCAGGCGACCAACTCGGCGCGTAATTGTAATTGTCAGCGGGAGAATCGGTCAAGCGGAGTACATTGCCCCCATCGGCATCCATCACATAAATTTCGTAGTTGACATTCCGATCTGAGTAAAAAGCGATCTGGCGTCCATCAGGTGACCAACTCGGCTCATAATCGCTTTGGGGATCATCGGTCAAACAGCGCACATTGCTCCGATTAGCATCCATCACACAGATGTCACCGTTTGAGCTAAACGCAATTTGGCCTGCGCCGCCGCCAAAAGCTGTGGGTGTCGGTGTCGGTGTAATCGTTGGGGTATCAGTCGGGATAAGGGTAAAAGTTGGTGTTGGCGTGTGAGTGTAGGTCGGGGTAGGAGTCGGCGTTGGGGTATCTGTCCATGTGTCAGCCGTTGCGGTCAGGTTGACTGAGCTGCGGGTAGCGGTTTCGGCGGCGCGCTGCGTCAGGAAAGCTTCAAAGCTGGCGGTGATGTCGGGAGTCTGTGTGATTGTCGGTGTTGGGGTATCTGTCCAGGCATCAGCCGTTGCGCTTGACTGTGCCACCGCTGTCGCGGTTGACTGGGTTTCGCGGGCGGATTGTGTCAGCGTATCAACCGCATTCTGAGTCCGCAAATCAGCCGTTTGTTGAGCCTCAAACGTCAGCGCCATCACATTAAAATCGGGCGTATTGCTGGGTGTAGGTGTGCTGCTCGGTGTGTTCGTCGGGGCAGTAGTGGGCGTATTGCTGGCTGGAACAGGGGTATCGGTTTGCGCCGATTCGGGTGTAGCCGAGGAAATAACCGCGGCTTGTGTTCCAACTTCGGCAGTGCTTTCTGATGTTGCTGTACCCTGTAATCCGTTGTTCCGCCCCTGTGACAGTACAGCCGCTACGATAATTACAGCGATCACTGCCACGAGAACAACAGCCACGCCAATCAAAGGAGTACGTGATGGTCTAGGAGATGTAGAAACTTGTGGGATAAGGGCTTGCAAAGTCGGTGTATCAACATCCACCCGATCCTCAGCAGCATCAGCAGCATCAGCATCCGTAGTTGGGCGTGTAGTTCGCGGTTCCCAAAGTGGCTTAGGCCGCCATCGGGGCAAATTTTCAGACTGCTTGCGGATGGATGCAACTAATCTAGCCTGCGCTCTAGCATCATCAACCCCGGCTTTCATATCGACATATTGGATGTCACCGAGTTCCCCACTCATTTTGGTACGGTCACGTACCTGAACGGTGATAACTCGCTTTTGTAGGCGACGAGCTTCGGCAAATTCGGCTTGGCAGTAGGGTGAATTTACCGACTCATTTGACAGTAAATAGATGAAAATATCGCAGGCGGCAATCTGATTGAGGATTTCTTCCCACCATTTATCGCCACCCAACAACTCATCATCGTACCAAATATAATAGTCGCGAAATATTTCTTCCAATCGTCGTACAAATTGCTCGGTGAAAGGCTTATCGACTCGACTATAGCTGATGAATATGCGTGTCATGGTCACCCGCCGCGCTAGGCTGCAATGGGTGTAGTATAGGCGGCGATAATACGAAAAGCAAATGAGGGCAATGGCTTCGTTGCGTTGCCACCCTACCGTTATCAGTGTTGGGTTGCAGTCGGTAAACGGTTCAGTGAGGGTTCGTAATCGGCGTAATGTAACCTGATAACCCCTGTTTATCAGGCTTAGAATCGATTGTGGCAAAACGATGAATCAAAAGGGACAGACACAAGTGGCCTGCCCCTTCAACCGATTGAAATTCCGGTTAGCTGTGAACCTTGATGTCCTTCGGGTCGATGACGCCATCGCGCGTACCCTTGCGGATTGCCAGCTTGACTTCACCAATCGTGCGGGTGACTTCGATGCCACGCGGGCAGGCTGGCGTGCAGTTGTAAATGGTGCGGCAGCGCCACACGCCATCCGGCTCGGCCAGTTTTTCAAGGCGGTCATCGGCGGCCTGATCGCGGCTGTCGAAGATGAAACGGTGCGCCTGTACAATGGCTGCGGGGCCAACATAGTGCCCATTGGCCCAATAGCTGGGGCAGGATGTGGTGCAGCAGGCACACAGAATGCAGTTGGTCGAATCACTGAAGATTTGCTGATCTTCCGGCGCTTGCAACCGTTCGCGTCCATCGGCTGGCAGCGGACTGTCGTTGACGAAAAACGGCATCACCGAACGGTAATGATCGAAGAAGGGTTCCATATCCACAATCAGGTCTTTTTCGACAGGCAAGCCCAAAATCGGCTCAACCTGCACTTTTTCGCCCACATCGCGGATGAGCAGCTTGCAGGCCAGCGCATTACGTCCGTTAATCCGCATGGCGTCCGAGCCGCAGATGCCATGTGAACATGAACGGCGAAAGGCCAGCGTACCGTCCTGCTCCCACTTGACGCGGTGCAGCAGTTCCAGCACACGGTCGGTTTCGTTGACATTATTCAGGGCGAATTCCTGCCAATACGGTTTATCTTTGCCGGGAATTTCCGGGTTATAGCGTCGAATTCGGAATGTAACATCCATTATTTTGCTCTCAGCTTTCCACTTTTAACGACTGCTTATTCCAGACGAGGCCGCGTGGCGTTTGATCTCATCACGCATGGCTTGTTCATAGGCTCGCGCGCCTGATCCCAAATCGCGTATCAGGCGGAATGTCCAGATGATGCCAATGATCAACATCAGCGCAAAAATGCCCGCGGCGAGCAGGGTAACACCATCCGGCCCCAGCGCTTCATACAACTCGCTGGTCGAACCGCTGGTTTGCGTCTGGTCTAACATCGCGCCGGATAAAACCAGATACAGGCCAATACCGCCGATTAAGCCCAGTGCCAAAGACCATATCAGGTTGATGCCACGAGCACCCCGGTAACGGGCTACTTCCTGCCGAATCATTTTCTCGGTTGCGTCCATTTGGCGTCCTGTTAGTACACGCGCGGCTTGGGCACAAAACGCGGGTCTTCGGCTGCCAGCGACATATCAACCTTTTTGTTGGTGTTGATCTCCAATGTCGCGCTGTTATCGGCATAAGCCTTGTCGGACTTGAGCGTGACCAGCGTATGCACCAGCCATTTTTCGTCGTCGCGTTCCTGATAATCCTCGCGGCTGTGTCCGCCCCGGCTTTCGGTGCGGTTGAGCGCACTCACGGCGGTGGCTTCGGCCAGATCGAGCAAACAGCCCAGTTCCCACGCTTCCATCAAATCGGTGTTGAATTTGTAGCCCTGATCGTCAATCGTCAAATCGGTGCGGTAGCGTTCACGCAGCGCCTTTACATCGTCTACGGCTTCCGCCAGCGCCTTGCCCTCGCGGAAAACGCCGACTTTCGCCATCATCATTTTCTGCATGTCCTGACGGAGTTGGTAGGGGCGCGTCTTGCCCTTGCTGGAACGGATGCGCTTCAACTCGGCTTCGGATTCGCCTGTCGGGTTCGCAGGCAGCGGGATAAAATCTGCGCCTTTGACGTACTCGGCAATTTTCATGCCGCCGCGCCGCCCGAACACGATCAGGTCAACCAGCGAATTCGTGCCCAAACGGTTCGCCCCATGACAGCTTACACAGGCACATTCGCCTGCCGCGTACATACCGGGCAGCACCGTCCAGTTTTCGTCGATGACTACTTCGGCATCCACGTTGGTCGGAATACCGCCCATCGCGTAATGTGCGGTCGGCTGAATCGGCATCGGCTCGGTCAGCGGGTCAACACCTGCGTAGGTGCGGCAGACATCCAGCGTTTCGGCCAGCACACGGGCAACGAAGGCTTCGTCCACACGGCGGGTTTCTCCGGCTTCCGCCAGATACCGATTGACCGTCTGCGGGCGAATATCCAGATGGACATAATCCTTGCCGCCGATGCCATTCCCGGCGCGGACTTCCATATAAATTGAGCGGCTCACCACATCACGGCTGGCGAGGTCTTTAATCGACGGTGCATATTTTTCCATAAAACGTTCGCCGTGACGGTTGAGCAGGATGCCCCCTTCACCGCGAATACCTTCGGTCAGCAGGACGCCCAAGCCATACAATCCGGTGGGATGGAATTGGAAAAATTCCATATCCTGCATCGGGACGCCGCGCCGATAAACGGCTGCCGCGCCATCACCCGTCAGGCTGTGGGCGTTGCTGGTAATCTGCCACACACGCCCCCATCCACCGGTAGCGAACAGGGTGGCTTTGGCATGGAAAACGTGGAATTCGCCCGTTCCCAACTCAATCGCCACGCAGCCCACACAATGTCCCTGATTCATGGCGACATCAACGACATGGAATTCGACAAAGAATTTCACATCATTCTTGATGCACTGCTGGTACAGGGTTTGCAAAATCATGTGTCCGGTGCGGTCGGCGGCATGGCAGGCGCGGCGCACCGCTTTTTCGCCAAAGTTGCTGGTATGCCCACCAAAACGCCGCTGACTGATGCGCCCTTCCGGGGTACGGTCGAAGGGCAGCCCCATGTGTTCCAACTCGATGACCGCATCCACCGCGTTTTCGGCCAAAACTTTCGCGGCGTTCTGGTCAGCCAGATAATCGCCACCTTTGACGGTATCGTAGGCGTGCCACAGCGGTTTATCTTCGTCCAGATTGCCGAGCGCCGCGCCGATGCCCCCTAGCGCCGCGCCCGTATGACTGCGGGTGGGGTACAGCTTGCTGACGACTGCCACTTTCGCGCCGCCCTTGCTGGCATACAACGCGGCCATCAAACCCGCGCCCCCTGCCCCGACGATAATGGCATCAAATTGATGCGTTTGCATTCGGATGACTCCTCACAAAAAATACTTTAGGGACATAACTATATCCCCATAAACCAATCCTAACAATGTCCTTAGACCACCGCTGGCAACCCCACCAGCGTTTCGGTGATTTGCCACAAACGTTTTTGCGCGGCCTCGTCATAGGACACACTGCTTGCCTTTTTGACCTTCGATTTCTCGAAGTATTGCCCGGTAACACCCTTCACTTCCGGCGAGGACGCCAGATAGATCGAAGTTTCCGCGCCCTGCTCCGGCGTCAGCGCTGCCACCCGTTGAACCAGACCTATCGCCAGCCGGAACAGCGCATTGTTATTATGCCCAAATCCGGTCGCCACGAACCCCGGATGCAGCACGGTTGTCGTAATGCCTGTGCCTTCCAGCCGCCGTGCCAGTTCATAGGTGAACATCACGTTCATCAGCTTGGATTCGCTGTAAACGCCGAATCCGCTGTACCCGTGTTTGCGCTGGATGTCATCAAAATTGATGCCCTTTTTTGCGCCGTAATGGGCATCCGAGGATACATTGACGATGCGGGCTTCCCCGGCCTGTTTCGCCGTCTGTTTCAGTACATCCAGCAGCAGATGGGTGAGCAGGAAATAATTCAGGTGGTTGAGCGCCAGCGTCATCTCGTTGCCATCTGGCGATTCTTCCCGGCTGTTGAAAACCGCGCCGGCGTTGTTGAGCAGCACATCCAACTGTTGATGACGACTCAGGAAGGTTTCGGCAGTTTTGCGAATCCCCGCCAGCGATGAAAGATCGGCTACGATACTTTCGACCTGCTGATTTCCGGTCTGCGCTTTAATGTCCGCTACCGTCTGATCACAGCGTCCCTGACTGCGCCCGACGATCACCACTTGCGCGCCTTTACGGGCGAGTTCACGCGCGGTTATCGTACCAATGCCATTGGTCGCGCCCGTTACCATTACTACTTTGTTCTTCATACGTTATTCCACCACAATCGAACAGGTATAACTAAACGTCTCTTGATATGTCCACGTTAAAACCAGATCATGTTCGCCCGGTTCAGGCTCCGGGACAACGAACCACCAATCATACAGAATCGAACTTCCAGCTTGCTGTCCTTCCGCTGTAAATGTCGCACTGGATTTTTCATAAGGCTCAGAAACATCCCACAGTGGTATGTTCTGACCGTCCATTGTCAGGGTCACGGCGGAAAGTTCGCGCACCTGCGCCGCACTTTCGGCTGTGCCTGACCCCAATCCCTCGGCAAAGATAATCGGTTTATCTGCCGAAACGGGTGTTCGCAGGGTATTCCCAGTGAAGTTACAAGCAAATACACTGGCTTGCGTCCCATCCGGTGGGAGCAGGGTTACTGGCTCTGGCAGCAGATCAACCGGCAGCGAACGCACATCATCATACTGATAGCGTTCGGGTTCGGTGGGCGGGCTGCCTTCTGTCACACTGCTGATGTTGCCCGGTTCGACAATTGCCAGCACATCCGCCGATTTCAAGCCAATCGTTCCGCCCAGCGTCGCTACTTCCAGACCCGTTTCAGATTCGTCCAAGCGCAGCATGGCCGTGCTGCCCACCGACATTTCAACGCCGTTCACCATAAAGTTGACGGTCGTATTGGCGGGAGCCTGTACCACGACACCGCTTTCCGGGACATCTTCACATTCCGTCCCACGCAGTCCGGTTTCAATGCGGAAGGCCTGCATCGGCGCGGTATATTTCAACAGCGGATTCGTCCACTCTTCACGCGGCACAATTGGGAGTTCGCCCCGGTCGCTATCCAGTTGCAGGAATTCGGCATTCACCCAACGCGCGGCACTCTGGTAAATAATCTGATACCAGTTGCCGCCCTGAGTGCGTCCGATCACCTGTA
Source organism: Anaerolineae bacterium (assembly GCA_019912965.1). Taxonomy (GTDB): domain Bacteria; phylum Chloroflexota; class Anaerolineae; order Aggregatilineales; family Phototrophicaceae; genus CFX2. Next base: position 23,286 of record JAIOHM010000235.1, on the reverse strand, counting down.
CGGATTCGCCGTTCCCTAATGTCACCAGCAAATCCGCGCCTGTGCTAGGGGCAGTCCGCACATTCGGGCTACCCACCGTCGTCCCGATCAAAGTCACAGGCAGTTCGGTTTCATCCGGCGACACATCATTTTCGAGTTGAGCATCGCCAAACACCAGAAAGGTCACATTCTGCCCCGGCAGCGAATCGGGGATATTGGCCTGCAAGGAAAGCAGCGCCACACCCCAATTGTTGTTCTGAGCATCCAGCGGTGCGGTCGCCAGCGCCTTCAGATCAAAGAGGCTGATGATATTGCCCGGTTCAACGAAGGCATTCAGGCTGTTATCGTTCCATCCGGTTGCGGAAACCAGCGTATTGCCATAACAGGCTTCGTTGCGCCCCAGCGTGCCGCAAGCCTGTTTAGCCGCATCCAGCGCTGTTTGCACCACAGCCGGACAACCTTCCTGTGCGGTCAGCGGCAGCACTGCTACCGACAGCACCAGCAGCAAAATTACTGCGGGCAGAGCCTTCATAAGCCACCGCCTCTTATCTGAATTGCAGAGGCACACCGCGATGCGCCCCTGCCCCTTCGTTATTGATGCAGATTTTCCATCGCCTGCGTCGCCATTTCGATAGCCGCAGTGTCGATGGTGCTCAACAGTGCGCCAATGCCCAGCACCAGCAGCACAACCGCGCCGATCACGCACATGTACATCATGCCCCGGCGCAGCCATGGGCTAAAGGCGGTGTAATCCGTCAACACCAACCGCAAACCGTTAAAGCCATGTACCACGACCAGCGCCAGCAGCGCCAGATCATAAATCCGCCAGATGGCAACCGGGCCAATCAGATAATTCCAGCGGTTCGCCACAAATTCGACCGCTGTACCGCTGGCATTGGCAGTGGTTGTACCGACAACGCTGAAATCGGCGGCGGTGATGTCGAACACACCTTGAATAATGTGCATCATGGCTAAGTGTCCGAACACCAGCGGAACAATCAGCAAGCCGCTGACGCGCATGTACGACCACCAGAAGCCTTCCAGTCGGCTACCCTGTGGCTTGGCTTTTTTATCTTTCGGCTTGGCTGGAGCGATCAACCCGTGAATGCCGGAAAAAATCACGCCCCCCACCAGCGCCGCCGCGATGCCAACCGCGAACGGAAGCTGTTCCAGAATCACCGTCACCAGTGGCAATACCTGACGATCCGGCTCGCTGTAAAATTTCAGCACATGGCTGAACATCAGGATGAACACCGGAACGAGAATCACGCCTGTGCCGATTAATACCCACACGGCGGCTCGCTGCTGGTACTTCCACCACACGGGCTTAAAATCCATGATGGCGATGCGTAAACCATTGAGCGCGTGATACACCACGCAGGCCACCAGCCCAAATTCCCCGATGGTGAACAGTGGGGATTGGTAGCTGGCAATCGCGCGGACGTAGAGTTCCGGGTAAAACACTGACCATGAGGTATCCACCACATGCAGCGTCAGGAAAAAAACCACACCAATACCGCTAATGCGGTGCAGCACCCAACTCCATTGACCAATTGCCCCCCGGTAGCGGAGCGTTTCAGTCAAAGTTAAAACCAAAGAAGTCACTTGAAAAATCCTCCTAACCATAAAAAGGGGTGCATAAAAAATTACTATTTATTTTGGAGACACTTCCCGATTATAACACTCGCCCTCTCGCCCCGCCAAGCATTCCAACCGAGCCATCGGCATCCATTTGACAAACGTTTCAATTGTGTTTACAATAACAAATACAGGGCGAGAAAACGATTTCTTGCGATTTTTTAGCGCCTGAATATTATAATTAATTGTTAATCATTTTATGCCAATAGTTACGATCCAGACGGTTGCCGATTATGCCCGTGTATCGCGGGCAACCGTTTCGCGCGTTTTGAACAACAATCCCAAAGTGGATAGTGAAATTCGGGAACGCGTCTTACAGGCGGTCGAAATACTCGGCTACCAACCCAACCGGGTGGCACGGCGTCTACGCACCCAATCGCGCGATGTCATCGGCGTTATCATCTCCGACATTCAAAATCCCCACTTCACCTCCATCATTCGCGGAATCGAAGATGTGGCCTATGTGCGCCAAATGAACATCGTCCTGTGCAATTCGGACGAAGATTCGAGCAAATTGCAGACCTATCTGCGCGTGATGCAGGCCGAGTCGGTAGCGGGTTTGATCGTTGTTCCCACTCACGCCGATCAGGAACGCGAGGCGCTGCAAAGTATTCAGCGCAACGGCATTCCAATCATTCTGCTCGACCGGGAAATTGAGGGATTTGAGGTCGATTCGGTACAGGTAGATCATCGTCACGGCGCTTATGAGGCTGTAGCGCACCTCATTCGCCTGGGTAGACGGCGCATCGGCATTATCTACAACGATTTCAGCACCGGATGGCAGCGCTATCAGGGTTATATTGATGCCCTGAACGAAGCACATATCCCTATCGACAGAACCCTCGTTAAAACAAGCGACCATAAACGCGAGAGTTCTTACGACCGCACACGGGAATTAATGGCGCTCCCCGTACCGCCAGATGCCCTGTTTACGGCTTTCAATTTAGTGACGCTGGGCGCACTGCATGTGCTGCATGAACTGGGCGCGCGTGTTCCACAGGATGTTGCTTTAGTGGGTTTTGACGATATGCCCTGGGCCGATGAACTGTTTTCTCCACTGACGGCGGTCGCCCAGCCTACTTATGAATTAGGTCAAACGGCGGCACGACTGCTGCTGCGCCGTTTGAATACACCCGATGCACCCTTTCAAAATGAGATTTTGCCCACTCAATTGATCGTCCGCCAATCGTGCGGTAGTGCCTTATAAGGGGGTGATGCCCAGCAAAGGATGTTCGGAAGTAGCGTTTTTCGACAGTGATAGTTTTATTGAGTTTTCTGGAGAAAAACAATGTCACGGAAAGTTCAACTCATTCTTTTAGTACTGCTGCTTACATTGTCGCTTGGTGCAACCCAGGTTTTGGCCCAGGACACCTTCATGGGAAAAACCGCCGCTGATCTGTTCCCCGGCGCTGCCGATGACACAGAACGCGATTCAGCGATGGCCGCGCTGCTGGCGGCGAACCTGCCCGACGCAACTGGCCGTTTCGCTGGTCAAACGCTGACGGTTGCCGTTCAGCAAGCGGGCGCTCGCGGCGGCATCTCTGGCCCATACTACTTCTGGCGCGAGGCTTTCCAGGCCGCTACTGGCGCTACACTGGAAATCGTCGAGATTCCGCAAGCCCAATACTACTCAACGACTTCAACCGATTTCCTCACCAGCCAGAACAGCTATGATGTGATGAACATCGGCGCGTGGTTCCTGGCTGACTATGTGGTGAACGGCTGGGTTCAACCGATTGATCCATTCTTTGAGCAGGAAGGCTTCCCGATTTGGGAACGCGATTCGGTATTCCCGTCGCTGGCGAACCTGATGAAATGGGGCGACCAGTGGTACGGCGCGCTGAACGATGGTGACGCCCAAATGCTGTATTACCGCAAGGACATCCTGACCGATCCGACATGGCAAGAACAATTCAAAGCCGAGACCGGTATGGATATGCCCGTTCCGCCCAAAACATGGCAAGAACTGCTGGCCGTAACCAGCTTCTTCAATGGCAAGGACTGGAACGGCGATGGCGACCCGGATGATGGCATCAGCCTGCACCTGCGTACTGGCGGGCAAGGCATGTTCCACTTTATGTCACTGTCGGCTCCGTTTGCCATCACCCCGGCTGACGGCGATAACATCGGTGCGATCACCAAGTACGACAATGTGTATTGGTTTGACCCCGATGATCTGACCCCGCTCATCAACCAACCCGGACATGTGGCGGCGCTGGAATTCCTGAAGGAATTGGCTGCCACGGGTTCAACAGCACAGTTTGGTTGGGAGCTGGCCGAAGCATGGAATAACTTCCTGAACGGCAACGCCATCGCCACGTTCTCGTGGGGCGATGTCGGTTCGCTGGCACAAGACCCCAGCCGCTCAACTATTCAGGGCAAACTGGGTGGCGCACGCATCCCATGTTCTGATCGCTGGTATGACCGTGAAGCTGGACAGTTTGTCGAAAATAAAGAAGCGCCAAACTGCGTTGGCAACACAACAGGTGGTTCGTGGTATCCAGTGATGTCTGCCTTCACCGATACGCCAGAACTGGCTTACTACCTCATGTCAATGCAGGCCGCCAGGTCGATCAACTTCTGGAACGTGGTCTACGGCTGGACGGGCGTTGATCCGGGAGCGACCTACGACCTGTTCGCACCCACTGGCACGGCAACGGTTGAAGATTATGTGGCCGCTGGTTACAACGCCGATGATGCGGTTGAATACATTACGGGTTACGGCGAAAACTTCTTCAATCACCCGGTCTACCAGACCTACCTCCGTATTCCCGGAACCGAAACCATGTGGACGATCCTTGACACCCGTCTGGGACAAGCCATGATTGATGAAATAGGGCCACAGGAAGCGCTTGATCTGGTTGCCCAGGAATGGAATCAGGTTAACGACGATCTGGGGCGCGACGAACAACTTAGCGTCTATCAGGAAGGTATTGGCTACACGCCGGGTGGTTAAAACCTTCGTTTTCAGCACAGGAATGTGCTAATAGTTATACATTGGGGAGAGGCGTTTGTTCCGCTCCCCAATGATCTTTTGACAAAAATATCAACTTATTGGGTAGATGCAATGTATAAAAAAAACCGTGCTAAGTATTTCTTCCTTATGCCGGGAGTGATATGGATTCTCGCTTTCACCCTTTTTCCACTGCTCTTCTCGCTGTATCTGAGCTTCACCAATGCCAATATGCGAAATTTCACGCGGGCAACGTGGAATATCATCGGGTTTGAAAATTATGCCTCGATCAGCAGTGATCTGCGGGTTGGCGAGACGGTTGTTACCTCTGTTTTCCTGACAGTCGGCAGCACAATCGCAACACTGGTGCTGGGTACTTTCATGGCGTGGCTGTTCAACCATGACATTCCCGGTTTGCGGATATTCCGGTCAATCCTGACCATGCCGTTATTCGCCGCGCCGATTGCTTTAGGCTTTATGGGGCTGATTCTGTTCAACGAAACCAGCGGCTCAATCAACAGCATCATCCGGGGATTGGGCGGGCCGGGTGTGCGCTGGATGACAGAGTCCTGGTCTGCACGCACGGCGGTACTCATTCTGGATACGTGGCAGTGGTCTCCGTTCGTGTTCGTCATCATGCTGGCAGCCATGCAGTCTATCCCGGAGGAGTTATATGAGGCCGCCCGTCTGGATACTGGCTCTGGTTGGGCAGTCTTCCGCAGCATCACTTTTCCGCTGATTGCACCTGCACTGGGAACGGTGGCACTGCTGCGATTGGTAGAAACTTTCAAGATTTTAGACATCCCGTTTTCCATGCTGGGCGGCGGGCCGGGATCAGCCACGCAAACTTATTCCTATTATGTATATCTCACCGGACTCAGGAGCTTTAACATGGGCTATGCCTCGTCGCTGGCCTACGTTCTGGTGATTATCGCCATGATTATCAGCACCATTTATTTCTGGCGCGTTCGCGCACGGTTCGAGTAAAGCTGGAGGACGAATTTTATGGCAACCCTGAACAAAGAAGCCGCTTCGCAGCCCTCTCGCGCCACCATCATTGGTCGTTCGAACCTGTCACGCATTCTATTGTGGGTGGCTGTGGCTATCGCGGTCATATGGGTGATGTATCCATTCGTTTGGGCGATAATCACCTCATTCAAGAACCAGCGCGAGGCTCTCGAACCGACCATCATTCCATTCCTCCAGTTTCAACCCAGCCTTGAAAACTGGTCGGCGGAATTGGGGCTTGGAGCGCGCGAAACAACACTGGCGCTGGGCAACAGCATCGCCATCGCTGTCGGGGCAACTCTGCTGTCTACCGTGCTGGGTACATTGACGGGTTATGCATTAGCGCGTTTTCGTTATGGCATTGGCAATCGCAATATTGTGTCGTGGGTGCTTTCGCAGCGATTTTTGCCACCCGTCGCAACTATCATTCCGTTCTTTCTTTTGCTTCAACGCCTGCAAATGATCGATACTGTGCAGGGGTTGATTCTGGTGAACACGACTTTTACGCTGCCCTTCGCCATCCTGATTATGCGCGATTTCTTCGCCGATTTTCCTGACGAGATCGAGGAAGCGGCGCTGGTTGATGGGGCGAACCCGCTGCAAATTTTTCTGCGGGTGGCGCTGCCTTTGGCGACACCTGCTATCACCGCAGCGGCCATTATCTGCTTTGCTTTCGCCTGGAATGAATATTTGTTTGCCAGCATCATCGCCCCCAACGATGCCAAGCCGTATACATTCCTGGTCGCCAGCACCAGCACCGTGCGCGGCGTACACTTTGGCTATCTGGCGACACGTATGTTGATCGCTATCATGCTGCCGGTGGTGCTGTCGCTGTTTGTGCAGCGCTACATCGTGCGTGGGCTGTCGTTAGGCGCGGTGAAGGGATAAGTTTGCCTTGACATAGCCCGCTTCCAGCCACTACAATGCACCGCATGGGCCTGTAGCGAAGCTGGGATCGCGCCACAATCGCACTGTGGAGGTCAGGGGTTCGAATCCCCTCAGGTCCATAAATGATATTCGAGCCATAAGCTAACGAAAAACCACCAACGAAGGGTGGTTTTTTCATTCTTACAGGCTTAGGACTATAGAATGTTCTGATGCATGTCTACCATAGATAAATCATCGCGCATCTAAAGCAGGCATTATCACATAGTCTACTCACTATTCCTGCTTCACACCTTTTGATCGAGAGGCAGTGATTGCATATACTATGATCAGTGATATGACCAGAGCACCACCGACCACTTATGCGACAAGCGTCTGGCTACTCCAGCCCTCTCAATAATTCCGCCCTGAAGAATTCGATGATACGTGATTCGTAAAGATCAGGAACACCTCCCAATCCATTCGTATGCCCAACCTCTGGGATTATCCAGAGGCTGCTGTGATCACGCACAGCATCATGAAAAAGCGTGTTATAGTCAATCTCTTCACCTTCATTCCCCGCCGCGATGAAAAGAAAAGCAGTTGTTTCCGCCTGTTCAATCGAGTTCAACAATGGCGGCTCTGGCGGAGCTTTGCCGCTGAATAGGCCAACCATTAAGGTGAATACACGGTGGGTGAAATTTCGGTAGAGTGGGCGGTTTTTTGGCAATGCAGTGTACTCCTCAAGGCAGCGATGAGTCGCCCCTTCCGCCGCAATAGCTTGCATTGCAGGATAGCTTGAGGCAGCACCTAATAAGATTTCACCACCCATCGACAAACCCAGTCCACCAATGGCTTCCACTTCATCTCGTTTTGACAGGAAATCAATTGCTGCGCTGATGTCCCTTGTGCCTGTCCATCCCAATCGATTGATATCGCCTTCACTGTCGCCATATCCACGCATATTCAGAGCCAGCACACCAAAGCCATTCTCATGCAGCATCATAGCGTGTGAACGCACACTGTTGCGCCCACTACCTGCCCCATGAACCACAATAATCACCGCACCATTTTCTGGTTCGGCATACCACCCGGCTAACGCGACACCATCATCAGTCAATACTGTAATCTCGCTGAAACCCTGGGGTGGTTCCCCGGCTGAACTATGATCCGGTACTATCGCCGATACTGCCATGATGGATGGTATGCCAATGTAAAGTGCAATAATCAGCAGAATGACAAACAGTCCGATGATTCGAATCAAACGTCTACGTTTTGGGTGTTTATTTTTCATGATAAGCTTCGCATTCACTCCACGCTGATGCCAACAGATGTTCAACCAGCATATGGATTTTACTACCGCGCTTGGTGCGATCCGCCGGACTTTTACCGGTTTCGCTGCCGCCCAACGGTGCGGGACAGGCTTTACTGATAGATTGCCACTGCCATTGGATACCCGATTGGCGCTCATAAAACCGTACCATTGCGATCACAGCATCCGCCACATTTAGGCCTAACGCCAACCCCGACCCAATCGGGCAGCAGGCACTTAATAAAGCACTTTCTAAATACGATATTTACATTCTGCACGGGCCGTTATGCGTTTGTAAGGGTGTGTAATGTTAAGATGGAGTCATATTCGTAAAGGAAAAAACACCATCGTGAAACGTATTCTGGTTATTGAAGACGACTCAGACCTGCGCCAGATGATCGCCGAAGTTCTCGAATATGAGCGTTATGAAGTGCTTCAGGCGCACAACACAGCGCAGGGCATTAAACTGGGGATGACGTATCAGCCCGACGCGGTACTGTGTGACTGGACACTGCCAGACGGCAGCGGGCTGAATGTCCTGCAAGCCCTACAGAACAGTCCCGTAATTATTCTCAGCGGCAACCTGAACGCTAACATCCAAAACATGGCTTTAGACAACGGCGCAACTGGCTATCTGGCAAAGCCGTTTAAAATCAAGGAAGTCATCAACAAGGTTCGGCAAATTCTGAACCGGGTCTAAACGTCGCTACGAAAGAACCATCGACTGTACCAGCGCATCCAATGCGGCCAGTGCAGGTGTCAAGGTGCTGCCATCGGTTGTATTCAACTGATTGAGGGTATCCAGCAAATATTGTTGGTAAGTGCTGATGAAGGCGTTGTAATCAAAGTCCGCCGGAACAGTGGTGGGCAGTAAATTGGTTTTGATGGGCAGCATGAGCGAAATATAATAACCCTGTTCCAGTGTTACCCCTTGAAATGTGTAGTAAATCTGTCCCTCGGTGATCAGATCAACACCCTGTGAGTAATAAGTCAGGTAGCGAATCCCAACGCCGCCTTCAAACGGCAGATATTCGGCCTGCGCCCGAAAAACCTGCGCGGCGGCGATGGGTGGCAGCAAAGGCAGTGTCACACTGCTGTCCGTCGCCGGGATTTCAAAAGCACTAAAATCACTCCCACTGCCCCCCGCAACCAGATCATTCAGCCGGGAAATAGCTTCCGGGAATGCCGGGTCACCAAAACCGGCAACCTCCGAGGCTTTAAAAATACGCAACTGCCCGTAAAGCGAAGGGTACATGGCCTCCTCACCGGGCTGCACTTGAATAAAGGCAAATGCAGTATGCGCCGGGTAGAACGATCCGGGTGGCATATCGCCCGTATAGGCGACTTCGGGAACCGATGATGGCAGCACCGCGCCCAGCAGCGCCGGATCATAATTGAACGTAATGCCCGCGTAACTGATGCTTGCCAGATTAGTAGTATCCTGCGCCATTACTGGGGTCAGCAACAGCACACCCATCATCAACAGCAATAAAACATATTTCAGCTTCATAAAATCTCCTTACAAATCGCCTTACCGCCTAAAAAGGTAACAAGCCCTTAGTGGACGGTCAAGGCCACAGCCATAAGCAGCATTAATTCGTTACAATCAGCGCCAAAAGCCGTTACAAATGTAAAGGATTAAACCATGACCAGAGGTACAGCAACCGATGCGATTCACGGGACGCGCGATACCAGCGAACGCTCTGTCACCTACCCCATTTACCAGACAGCAGCCTTCGCCGTTGAAAATAGTGATGGCTACGCCCACATCAACGACTATAACGCCGACGCCTTTTTTTACAGCCGCTACGATAACCCAACCCTGCGGCAGGTTTCCGAAAAGTTGGCACGGCTAGAACATGCCGAAGACTGCCTGCTGTTCGCCAGCGGCATGAATGCCATCACCACTGTGCTGCTGGCGCTGCTGCGTAGCGGCGATACACTGGTCGCCAGCCGCGCACTCTACGGCGGGACGATCACCTTCCTGCGCGATTATGCGCCGCGCTTCGGCATCAATGTGGTGCTGCTGGATACTGATGAACTGTACCAAGCCGAGAAATATGTTCCAGAAGCCAAAGTCGTCTACTTCGAGACTCCTGTAAACCCACGCTGTGACTGTCTTTCCATCAGGCAGGTGGTAGCCGCTGCCAAACGAATCGGCGCGCTGGTGGTCAAGGACAACACCTTCGCCTCGCCCATTAACCAGACGCCGCTGGATTTAGGCGTTGATCTGGTCATCCACAGCGCAACCAAATATCTGGGCGGGCACAGCGATGTGACTGCCGGGGCGGTGATGGGACGGCAGGAATTGATGAAAACCGTGTTCAGCGCGCGCAAGGTATTCGGCGGCACGACCAGCCCGCACGATGCTTTCCTGCTCGACCGCAGCCTGAAAACGCTCGAACTCCGCATGGCACAGCATAATGCGAGTGCGCTGGCGCTGGCACAATTTTTTGAACACGAACCCAAAGTGCAGCAGGTGTTTTATCCCGGCCTGCCCTCGTCACCGGATTATGCGGTGGCCTGTGAGCAAATGTCCGGTTTCGGGGGGATGCTATGTATTGCGCTGGAAAATCTGGACGCCGCCAAAGCATTGTGTGACCATTTGCAAATTGGTTTAAATGTGGCGCATTTGGGCACGGCGGAAACGCTGGTGAGCATTCCGGTATTGACCAGCCACAGCATGTTGAATGCCGAGGAATTGAAAAAAGCCGGACTCACACCGGGCATGGTACGCATCTCGGTCGGGCTGGAAAACACCGAAGATTTGATTGCGGATTTCGCGCAGGCATTGGGCAATGTATAGGAAACATACGTAATACAAACCATTTTCGATCTATAATGAAATTCAGGTATTTTTTACGAGCAGCGTATGGTCAACGAAAATGCAAGCGAATTGCAGGCCGTCCTCCAGGCGATTTCGCATGGGGTTATCATTCAAGGGCCGCACGCGGAGATTCTATCGTGTAATCAGGCAGCGCTGGATATGCTGGGGCTGACCGAAGACCAGTTATTAGGCCGCACATCGTATGATCCGCGCTGGCTGGCGCTGCACGAGGATGGATCGTCTTTCCCCAGCGAAATGCATCCGGTTCCACAGGCTATTCGCACCAAACAGCCGGTATATAACGTGGTAATGAGCGTCTACCGCCCAACCACTGATGACCGTGTATGGCTGAGGGTAGATGCTGTACCCCAGATGAATGCCCATCAGGAAATTGTGCGGGTGGTATGCAGTTTTATCGACATCACCGCCCGCAAACAAGCTGAAATCGCGCTGGAAGCCACCAACCAAGCCTTAGAACAACGGGTGCAGGAACGTACTGAACAATTGGAAAAAGCGCGTATGCGGTTGCAACTTTTGACTGACAACGCCAGCGATTTGATCTGCTTGCACGCCCCCGATGGGGAATATCTGTATGTCAGTCCATCGTGTGAGACCATGGTGGGTTACACCATCGAGGAAATGCTCCATACCAATCCCTACGATTACTTCCACCCGGATGATTTAGCGGAAATCCGTGCTTCCCATGACACTTCGCTTGAAGGCAATTCGCCGCGCATCGTCTATCGCTTTCGCAAGAAATTCGGCGATTACATCTGGCTGGAAACCTTCACCCGTCCCATCGTCAATAGTGAGGGTGCGGTCGAAAATCTGGTGACGGTCTCGCGTGACATCACCGACCGCAAACTGATTCAGGAAGAACTGCGACAGGAACGTGATCTCCTCAGCCACATTATGGAAACCAGTCCGGCTGGCATTACCGTCGTCGATAAGGATGGGCGCATCAGCTTTAGCAATCGGCGGGCGGGCGAAATTCATGGCAGGCCAGATGCAACCCACAGCACCTATGATGCGCCCGCGTGGCATGCCACCGATTACGAAGGCAACCCCTGGCCGGACGAAAAGCAGCCCTTCACCATTGTCATGCGTACCAAACAACCCGTTTATGATGTGCGCCATGCCATTGAATGGGAAGATGGACACCGCATTTATCTGGCAATTAACGGCGCGCCGCTGTTTGACGAAGCGGGTGAAATCAGCAAAGTTGTATTCACCATCGAGGACTATACCCAGCGTAAATATTGGCAGGATGAACTGGAAGCCGCGCTGGTGCAGGAAAAGCACCTGAATCAGCTCAAGTCGCGCTTCATTTCTACCGTCTCGCACGAATTCCGTACACCGATGTCGGTCATCATGACCTCGACCGATATTTTGCGGATGCATTATGACAAACTGACGCCCGATCAAATCCGTGAACGCTTGGATAAAATCAGCGATCAGGTGCAGCGGCTGACGCGCCTTTTGGAAGATGTAACCTTTATCAACAAGTCCGATATGTCCGGGCATCATTTAAACCCGCGCGATATAGATTTGGAGGTGTTCTTCAAGGAGCTAATCAAAGAAATGCATCTGGTTTACACCAACCCGGTTTCAATTGTGCTTGAGCGCGACGGTGGCTGTAACCATATCAGGATAGACGAAAGCATGTTGTATCAGATTTTCACCAATCTGGTTTCCAACGCGGTGAAGTATTCACCCAACGGTCAAACAGTCAGTATCCGGTATCAGTGTGATGAGAAAGCCTCGACTTTTCAGGTGAAGGATACGGGGATAGGCATCCCGCTAGAAGATCAATCCCATCTCTTCGAATTGTTCCATCGCGCGACGAATGTTGGCACAATTTCCGGGACAGGAATGGGATTGGTGATCGCCAAAGAGGCAGTAGACCGGCTGGGTGGGGAAATCACCTTTGAAAGCCATGAACATCAGGGAACAACTTTTACGGTCACACTACCCCATTTAGCGCCGGAAACCCACAGCATTTCCGTAACAGATATACCTTAAACCACAGGAATCAAAAGGGCGAGAGTTCATCTCGCCCCAGCAGTGTTAAGCCGTGTTACTCAGCCTTCACCACATAGGTGTTGGCAATTTTGTCGTGCCATGTCTGGCGCTTGTCATCCCACAGCGCCCAGAAGTAACCCAACCCCATGATGGCGCTGCTCAGGTAGGTTGCCACCTGACGAACGATGGCGTCAGCATCCTGCAACTTTGTGCCATCTGTCTTGATGATGCGGATTTTCATCAGCATTGCGCCCGGTGTCTGACCATTCATGCGCGTCAGGAAATACCAGTGAAAGGCCACGCCGACAACCAATCCCACGCCGAACCCCGGCCCCTTCGCCGCGCCAAACAGAATGCCTGTGATGGTGCTGAGAATGAAACCATCGATTATCAACGCGATTAAGCGGTTGCCAATGTCGGCCAATTCGTAGGTATCGACATCTCTAACTTTCCGCTTCGGTTTTTCCTCTACGTAAGTTTCGGTATCGTCATAGATGTGATCGGACATGATGTTTGCTTTCCCCTGTGAACTCTCAATTACTTTCTACATCCTTATACGGGATGTTTTGCTCAAAAGTTGCGGCTAAACCATCCACCCCACAAAATTAGGGGTTCAGATCATTCTCCCACGAACGCAACGCCCGCAGTTGCGCCGTCTTTTTCATTTGATGCGCCTGCATTCGCATGAGTACATCGTCCAGAATGGTAACGGCTTCGTGGATGTACGGCCCTTTGTTGAGCATGACACATTCTGCCCGTTCGCTCATGGCGGCATCGGTCATTTCTGCGCGCGAAGGCCGTCCTTTTTTAACCAACTGCTCCAACACCTGTGTCGCCCAGATGACCGGCACATGGGCTGCCTCGCACAGCCACAGGATTTGCTCCTGAATTTCGGCTAATCGTTGATAACCAATTTCAACCGCCAGATCGCCACGCGCGATCATAACCGCTAATGGTTGTCGCCCTGCCGCCTGTACAATCAACTCTGGCAGATTTTGTACTGCCCGCCGGGTTTCAATCTTGGCGACAATCGCCATCTTTTCCGGGTGCTCCATGCGTTCTGCCAGCGCATCTTGCAGCAGTCGGATGTCGCCAGCATCCTGTACAAACGAATAGTTGATAATGTCCGCATGTCGGGCAATGAAATCCAAATCTTGCAGGTCTTTATCGGCCAGCGGCTTCAGGTTGAGGACAGTATCGGGGAAGTTCAATCCTTTTTCGGGGCGAAGTTTTTCGCCGTCGCTGCTGGCATGAGTAACGCGCAGTACCAACCCGTAGGACTCTACCGATTCCACAAGCGCGCCCAGTTTGCCGTCATCGTGCCAGACCTGCGCTCCTGTTTTGACTTGTTGATAGATTTCCGGCAGTGTGCAGATGGCCTGAAATTTATATCGATCTGGAACGGCTTCAAAATCCGGCGTCAGCACGTAATAATCGCCAACAAATAACCGCCGCTTCTTCGGTTTCAACACCGCTTGAGTGCGGATTTTCGGCCCGCCCAAATCCATCGCCACTTTGCACTTCCGGCCCGTTTCAGCTTCGGCACGACGCAAGTGTTTTATCATCGCTTCCCAGGCATCCGGCGTATCATGGGCGCAGTTGATCCGTATGCAGTCCATCCCCCGCGCCACCAGATCACGAACAAAATCAGGGTTTTCAGCGGCTTCGCTGGGCATGGTGACCATAATACGCCCCTTGCGATTCGGGGGTTCATGACCAAAGACAGACTGTGTATGGCGATGCAGCAAACGTTCACCCCGATGAAACAGACTCAGGCGCGGATGCGGCATATCCTCACCATACAGGGTCGCCAGCGTGGCAATAACCGCATCCAGATTCGGCATCACCCGCGCTTCCACCCGCCCCAAAGAGGATAATCCCCAAGGCATCAGGGCAGTTTGAAGCGGACGCAGGTCACGCCGCCGGAGTGCCAGATAATAGGCTAAATTCAGGGCGCTGATCAGAAAATCGCGCCGTTTGATGGCAGGCCGCCAGCGTTCAAAAGCCACCATCCCCTCTTCCATCACTTCGGCTCTCAGTTGACGCATTTGGCTGTATAAATCGTGCAGCATCTCGATGCGACCGGAAATCATAGTAGCAGGAACACCCCTTCACGCCCAATTTTCTTGCAAGACTATCCTGACTATAAACAGTCTGTCAACCGCAGCGGAGTATCATCTATCGGCCTTTTCACCTGACGTTTGTCTATCATCATCTGAAATCGAATACAGATTCGATTTCCTACAACCTGTACGAAAAACTTGTGCAAAGTTTCACAGGACTGGTCAAGAAGATTCGTGCCAACTTGTTTTAAACTGACAACATCAACACAAAAGTTTGTGCATTTTGCAACAAATTAAACTGCTTGTTAGGGTCTTGTTAGCCTTAAGATTTCTTAATCAGGAAAAAGAAACCAAACGGTTTTTGTTTGGAGGAGCAAATAGATGGTGACGTTGGAGCTGACCAATGGAGTCCGCATTACCGAGGAGGCACTAGACGGTTTTGAAGAAATCCTGACCCCGCAAGCAATCTCATTTGTGGCGAAACTGGCACGGCGTTTTACCCCTCGCCGGGATGCACTGCTGGCAAAACGCATCGAACGGCAGGCGCGTTTAGACGGAGGCGACCTACCGGATTTTTTGCCGGAAACCGCTGAGATTCGCAGAAGTGATTGGCAAATCGCACCCATCCCGGCAGACTTGCAGGATCGGCGCGTGGAGATCACCGGGCCAACCGACCGCAAAATGGTCATCAACGCGCTGAACTCCGGCGCAAAGGTGTTCATGGCAGACTTCGAGGATGCCACCGCCCCGGCATGGAACAACCTGATCGAAGGCCAGATCAACCTGCGTGATGCCATTCGCCGCACGATCACCTTCACCAGCCCGGAAGGCAAACAGTACAAACTGAATGAAAAGCCAGCGGTGCTGATGGTGCGTCCGCGCGGTTGGCATCTGAACGAAAAGCATTTTCTGGTGGATGGCAAACCGATTCCCGGTGGTCTGCTGGACTTCGGTCTGTACTTTTTCCACAATGCTAAAGAACTGCTGGCGCGGAACAGCGGGCCGTATTTCTATCTGCCCAAACTGGAAAGCCGTTTGGAAGCCCAACTGTGGAATGACGTGTTCGTGCTGGCGCAGGAAGAACTGAACATCCGGCGCGGCTCGATCAAAGCAACCGTGCTGATCGAAACCATTCTCGGCGCGTTCGAGACCGAAGAAATTCTGTACGAATTGCGCGAACATTCCGCCGGATTGAATTGCGGACGCTGGGATTACATCTTCTCGTTCATCAAGAAGTTCCGCAATCACGCTGACCGGGTGCTGCCCGACCGTGCATTGGTGACCATGACCGTTCCCATGATGCGGAATTATTCGCTGCTGGTTATCAAGAACTGTCACAAGCGCGGCGCTCATGCGATGGGAGGGATGGCTGCGCAAATACCGATCAAAAATAACCCGGAAGTCAATGAAGCAGCATTGGCGAAAGTTCGTGCCGACAAACTCCGCGAGGCGCAGGATGGTCATGACGGCACATGGGTCGCACATCCCGGCCTCGTGCCACTCGCGCTGGAAGTATTTGACGAAATCATGCCGCAGCCCAATCAAATTGCCCGCCAGCGCGATGATGTGCAGGTGAAAGCCGCTGATCTGCTGCAAGTGCCGGTTGGCGACATCACCGAAGGCGGCATTCGCTGGAATATCAAAGTGGGCATTCAATATGTCGAAGCGTGGCTGGGTGGTAATGGATGCGTCCCGCTGTACAACCTGATGGAAGACGCCGCCACCGCCGAAATTTCGCGGACGCAAATCTGGCAGTGGTTACATCACCGGGCAAAACTAGCCGATGGTCGCCCGTTTACACCCGAAATCTATGACCAATTTGTGCAGGAAGAACTGGAAGCCATCAAGGGCGAAATCGGCGCGGTACGTTATGAAACCGGGCACTTTGCGACGGCCACCGATATTTTCACAACCATGTCCAAAACCGAACCGCTGGTTGATTTTCTAACATTACCTGCTTACGAGTACCTTTAAGGAGAATGTGAACCACAGAGACAAAACGATTTTAAACAACGGCAGTGAGGGTGAACCATTCGTTCACCCTATGGAACGATCACAGTAGGCATTTTTCCCGTTCCTGTCAATCCATTTAGGTTTGTAAGGGTGCGTTATCCGTACCCCTGTACTTCGATTTTGTGTCAACCGCCGGGAGCGAGTGGCTTCCGGCTCAAAAAAGTGCACGTTGTAGAAAGAGGATATGATGCAGAGAACCCGTAATGCCGAACAGATCACGATGGAATGGAACACCCGTCCCCGCTGGAAGGGCATCGTCCGTGAGTACACCGCCGAAGAAGTGGTGCGTTTGCGCGGCTCGGTGCATATCGAGCATTCATTGGCACGGATGGGCGCAGAGCAGCTTTGGGATTTGCTCAACCGTGAGTCGTACATCAATACGATGGGCGCGATGACCGGGACGCAGGCGGTGCAGATGGTCGCCGCCGGGTTGAAGGCCATCTACGTTAGCGGCTGGCAGATTGCGGGCGATGCCAACAGCGCCTTCCAGACTTATCCCGATCAGAGTCTGTATCCAGTAGACAGCGGCCCAAATCTGGTACGGCGCATCAACAATGCCCTGCTGCGGATGGATCAAATTCAGGTGATGGAAGGCAAGAAAGGCCCATTTTGGATGGTTCCCCTGATTGCCGATGGGGAAGCAGGCTTCGGCGGAATCCTGAACACCTTTGAACTCACTAAAGCCTTCATCGAAGCTGGGGCGGCGGGTGTTCATTATGAAGACCAACTGGCCTCCGCTAAAAAGTGTGGACACTTGGGCGGAAAAGTCCTCGCGCCGACCTCGGAATTTGTCCGTAAGCTGGTGGCGGCACGGTTGGCGGCCGATGTGCTGGATATTCCGACCATGATTATCGCCCGCACCGATGCTGAATCCGCCACCCTGCTGGCGAACACCATTGACGAACGTGATGAGAAGTTCATCACCGGTGAGCGTTCGTCGGAAGGTTTCTACACCATCAAGAACGGAACGGAATCCGCTATCGCGCGGGGTTTGGCTTATGCTCCCTATGCCGATATGGTCTGGTGCGAAACCTCGCATCCTGATCTGGCGCAGGCCAAGCAGTTTGCCGAAGGCATCCGCCGCGAATTCCCGGATAAGCTGCTGTTCTACAACTGCTCACCCTCGTTCAACTGGTCGCGTAATCTGGACGCCTCGACCATTGCCAAGTTCCAGCGCGAACTCGGCGCGATGGGTTACAAGTTCCAGTTCATTACGCTGGCGGGCTTCCATCAACTGAATTACGGCATGTTTGAGCTGGCGCGGAAGTACGCGGCACAGGGCATGAGCGCCTATGCCGAATTGCAGGACGCTGAATTCGACGCCGAACGCGACTATGGCTACCGCGCGGTGAAGCATCAGGCCTTCGTTGGCACGGGCTACTTCGATGCCCTGCAAAACACCATCACCGGTGGCACATCCAGCACGACCGCCCTTGAACATTCCACCGAAGCCGAACAATTTGGAAGCGGTGAAGCCGTCTCCAACGGTGTTCACCCCGAACCTGCCCACTAAATAACCCCGATTTTGTTGAGGGCGTCCAACTGGTGACGCCCTTTTTACAGGATAGAAAAGGCGTTTTTGAGGAAAAAAATCAGGGATATGGTTATAAATATAGTATACCGTGTCCCTGACTGACAGGCCAATGTTTAGGGCGAAAATACGTTCTGTTGCATGAGATACTCAAGTCACCCACCGATTAGGAGCGAATCTCATGCCCGTTTTAACGACCTATCATTCTAATGATGAAGTACCCGCAGAGTATCAATGCCAGATAAGAGCGTTTGTACGTATGTTGTGGCACGATGTTTACATCTATGATCTGGACGCACCACTGTTTCTGCCGGAGCGCCATCCCAAACATGTCGTAGTGGCAGAACGTCATGCCCTCATCAGCTATGCCCGTGTGAACTGGTTGAATGTCGCCCATGCAGGCGAAACCTACCGTCTTTATTGTCTTGGTGACGTATTTACATACCCCGCATTTCGTAAAAAGGGCTATGGTCAGCAGGTGGTTGAGGCAGGAACGGCATTGATACGCGGCGACCACGAAGCGGATGTTGCTATTCTATTCTGCGATCCCGAACTGGAAACCTTCTATGCGCAAAGTGATTGGCAGCACCTCCCTGCCTTAAAAGCGACGGTTGGCGATCTGGCACACCCAGAAGCCTACGACGCCTTCGCCATGATGCTGTTTTTATCGCATAAGGCACAGCAGCATCGCCCCGATTTTGATACACATACACTCAATCTACCCGGCTACGGCTGGTAAATCCATTCCACCGAATCCGTCCCTAAATCACAAGCTCAAAGTTGTGGGGTGTCCAGCCCGGATACCCCCTTCATTTTGGGGTTCTGTTTTCCTTGTGCATATCGCCACTATTGCTACAATAGGAATTATTATGAAAAGATGTATCTCATCAGCGATTATTGCACGAGGATACCCATGCCAGAAATCACCCGTATTTTCATCAGCTACAAAAAAGATGTGAACGTCCGTGAAGCCGAAAGCCTACAGTATTTTCTTTCGCAGGATGCCAACAACGACGTTTGGCGGGATAACAACATCACCCCCGGCGAGGACTGGAACAATATTATCTACACCAATTTATTGAAAAGTGATGTGGTGATTGTGCTGGTTGGTGAACGGACTGCTCAATCCGAGTGGGTGCGGCATGAAGTCGCGCTGGCGCAAAAGTTTCGTATCGCGGTTCTGGCCGTTGGGCATAACATCACCGAGAGCCAGATGTTGGAAGAAGTCAAAGCACTGGACATCACCCATAAACAATATCGGATACTGCCAAAAGTGCTGGATACTATCGACCCAACCCATCAACGGGTAGTCGAGGATATGCTGCGTGCGCCCATCAAAACCTGTAAAGAAAGAACCCAGAACGACCAGAAAGAGTTTATGAACGAGGTCGTTAAATGGTTGCTTCCCAAGCCCAAAGCGGTAGCAGGTAATAACCCACAGGCAGCTACTTTTTCGCTGAAAGTAGGGTCACACACCTTCAAAATTCATGTTGCAGCAGGCGATATTGCACGGGTATCCCCTGTTCATGTCCTCATCAATTCTGAAAATAACTATATGCAGATGGCACGTGCCTTCGAGAGCAATTCCATCTCCGCCAGATTACGCGGGCTGGGCGCCTCCATCACCCGCAATCCGCGCCAATATAACGACACTATTCAGGATGAGTTGGATGCCATCATTGGCAGCAATCGCCCCATCAGCAAGTGTGAAGTCATTCCCACCAGCGCCGGACTGCAAGGCAGCACATTGGTACAGCAGAACAAAGCCCGTTACATCTTTCATGTATCAGCCGTCGAAGCGGTTGAATCCAAAAAACAGTTTGCCCCTTATCAAGAACCGGATGATATTCGACAATCCGTTTATAACTGTCTGCGAACGGTGCGCGAAGTGAATGAAAAGCAGGGCGTCATCTCACCGGATGGCACGCCCCAGCACGCTGCGCAGGTAAAACAAGCCGCTGCTGGATACGAACCCATCAAAAGCATCATCTTTCCTGTTTTCGGCTCAGGACAAGGTGGCAAGGAAGTTAAGGACGTAATTGACCTCATGGCAGGTTCGCTCAAGGAATTTCTGAGCGATGAACGCGACCCTGTCACGCTGGAAGACATCTATATTTCATCCTATTTTGTCGAGGATGTGCGGGTGGTCATCGATCATTTACGGAAATTTTTCACCCTTGAACATGCCGATGATCAGTTTAAACCCTGATCTAATCGTGCCCGTGTCCTTCACGCATGAGTGCCGCGACCTGCTGGTCAGGCGGATAATCGCTGGCGGATAGCGCTTCAATCACCCGCTGTTGATCGGTTTCCGACCGATTCTGGCTGAGTTTGTATTTGCCTTCCAGCCGGGTGATGCTGATTTCCAGACCGACTATCGCGGGCATTAGTTTTTCGGCATGGGCGCGGTGCGGCTCTACAGCCCAGGGTTCGGCAAAACCCGCCTCATGATGATCGACCAGTTCGCGCAGCATGGCATACAACGCTGCCGAATCGTCGATCAAACGCGGCTTACCGTAGGCGTGAACCACTGCATAATTCCACGTCGGCACATTAGCCGCCTGTTCATACCACGAGGGCGAAATATAGGTGTGCGGCCCTTGAAAAATGACCAGCACCTCACGCGCGGAGTCAAACGATTTCCACTGCGAATTGGCGCGGGCGAGATGACCAATCAGCACATTCCGTTCCGTGTGCAGCATCAACGGGAGATGGGTTGCCATCAATGCCCCCTGCTCATCCTGCGAGACCAGTGTGGCGAAGTTATTCGCCTGTATAAAGTGGTGCAGCACAGCCAGATCGGTTTGCGCGAATGACTTCGGGATATACATCAAAACCTCGTGTGTCGCTTGTCGGATGATACTTCATCTTAAAAGCACATTCAGGCTGTGAGTAAGCCCATTTAAGGCCGAATCCGGCGATGAATGCTGGCTGGATCGCTGCATATTCTGCCCCGAATTCCTACACAGATTTCCCCATTTGTCCTATTTAAAAACCATCTTCCGGGTTCATCCTTTAGCCTGCTGAACGCCGTATAGTGGGAAATGTAGTTTCTTGCCAGAGAATTTCCATATGAGCAGATTGAATCTTCAAGCTCTATAGAAAGGTACAAACAATGACTAACCAGGAAACACTTGTGGCGGTTTATGACAATATGGACTCGGCCACCAACGCAGTAGCCGACTTGACGGCTGCCGGATTTGATCCCAAGAACGTGAGCTTGGTGGCAAATAATGTCACCGGGCATTACGCTGAAGGTGTGGAGAACATGACGGGCAGCGAGGGCGCAGGTCTGGGTGCTGTCGTCGGTGGCGTGACTGGCGTTCTGGCTGGTTTAACGGCCATCGTTATTCCCGGCATTGGCCCCATTATTGCGGCTGGCCCGCTGGCGGCCCTTCTGGGCGGCGCGACAGGTGCAGTGGTGGGCGCGACCGCAGGTGCAGTGACCGGTGGTTTAACCGCCTCGTTGATCGATATGGGCGTGCCGAGCGATCATGCGGATTATTACGCCGAATCAGTACGGCGTGGTAGCTGCTTGCTGACCGTTCACGCCAACAACGACGACGAAGCCTCAATCGCCATGAATATTCTGCGGCATCATCATCCGATTGATACGGATCGCCGCGTTCGCCAGTGGCGGGAAAAAGGTTGGCAGGGCTTCGATAGCCAGGCCGAACCCTACAACGAACACGACTTGGTGACTGAAGGCCGGATGTACCATGAAGACACCCAATCTCCCCCTAAAGACGATACCGTTCGTCGGTATCCCCCAACCAGCTAACTTCCTCCCCATGCTCTCCAGTCAGAGCAGGTAACCTACCAGAAAGCAGTGCTGTCCATCTTCAGCACTGCTTTCATTTTATTTGTACAATGCACCATTCATATGTAGAGGAACATAATCATGGCTGACTGGATGATTTACGGCGCAACCGGATATACAGGGGTATTGGTGGCGGAAGAAGCTGTGCGGCGCGGACACAAACCGTTATTAGCCGGACGCTCTGAAGCAAAGCTCAAGCCGCTGGCCGAACGACTCGGACTCGAATACGCCGCCGTCAGTTTGGACGAAACCGCCGCTTTAGAAAAGATTGTCGGTAGTGTAAAGCTGGTTTATCACGCCGCTGGCCCGTTCACTTATACCAGCCAGCCGATGCTGCAAGCCTGTCTGAAAATGGGCGCGCATTATCTGGACATCACCGGCGAACTTCCGGTTCTTCAAAATGCGTTTAAATATGATGCAGCCGCGCAGGAAAAAGGAATCGTCATTATCCCCGGTGTTGGCTTCGATGTCATCCCAAGTGACTGTTTGCTGAGATACGTAGCCGACCATCTCCCGGATGCGACTCATTTGGAAGTCGTGTTGGATGCCCTGAGCAGTGGTTCAGACATTGGGGGCGGCGTCAGCGCTGGAACGGCCAAATCCATCCTCGAAATTCTGGCCGCTGTGGGCAATCTGATGCGGCAAGAGGGGCAGCTTGTACCCATTCCATTGGGTTCGGGGGCAAAACAGTTTCGCTTTCCACACGGCGAACGGCTGGCGATGCCCATCCCGTGGGGCGATCTGGAAGTAGGCTACCGCACCACCCAAATCCCGAATATCACCACCTATCTGACCTTTCCACCCACCATTATCCGGTTGACGCGCGTGATGGGCTGGGCTTTACGCGGATTGCTCAAACGCCGCTTCATCCGTAACTTTGCCGGAAAGCAGATTGACCACCTGATAATTGGGCCGAGCGAACACGCCCGCCAAACCGGACGTTCATTCATCTATGCCCGCACATCCAACGCCGCCGGAAAACAGGCCGCAGCATGGCTGGAAACCGGGGAAGCCTATCAGTTCACGGCGATTGCGGGTGTGCGGGTTGTTGAGCAGGTGTTGGATGGGGCATACCGGGGCGCGCTCACCCCGGCATTAGCCTTTGGTGCAGATTTTGTGTTGGAAATCGAAGGCACGCGGCGAATGGATTCGTTGTAGAACTGATCGCTATGGCTTCGCTTTTAATGCAAAGCCATTTTCGACCCGGAATCAGCGGGGTATGGACTCCCCTCCTCCCGTGCGGGGAGGGGTTGGGG
>JAIOHM010000234.1 GCA_019912965.1 Anaerolineae bacterium | reverse complement strand
TTCGCTGACATTGCCCAGGCGCTCGGCGAGTTTCAGCAAGCCCAATTTCGTGGCGATAATCTTCTGCTCGTTGTTCATCGTGACACTCCATTCTCCTCTTGAGTTTACTCAGAGTGTCAGATTAAGTCTCATCTAGTTCATCAACCGGGATAAAGTAACTGTCTCGAAATGAGCTTCAACATGGGATAACACTTGGAAAACAGTTTCGACAGGGTTCTTAATGTCCTTAAGATAACCTGCTCTTACCTGTTTTTCAGGTACCAATAAACCGTCATCTATTTAGATTCATATCCCCAGGTAATCGACTGATACTCAGGATGTTTACGCACATAAAGGCTGATGAATGGGCAAAGCGCCTGCACCTTATAACCCTCAGCTTTGGCATATTCGAGGGCAACATGTGCCATTTTATTAGCAACACCCATCCCCTCGAATTCCGGTGGCACTTCAGTATGGGTGAACACCATGTTCTTTCCCCCAAACATGTATTCCACCATCGCTATTTTATCGCCCAAAACCACTTCAAACCGTTTTTCTTCGGAGTTGTGCTTAACTTCTAGTTGATTCGGATCAATAGTCATGTTCACCTGCGTGGCTACAAACTCAATACACTCAGAAAGGGTATCACGGATGTGAGATCAAATCAGCATACAGCTTCGGGAGTGGATGGGAGTCGAACCCACCGTGGCCTGTCTGTGCAACCCACCACCAGTTTTGAAGACTGGAGCATCCACCGGGACACAACCACCCCCTTAATCCATTCGATTATAGAGGCTGACACCCTGACCAATCAACTCCAGCGAACCGGATTCCCGGTTTCCACAGATGCCTCAAAGATAGCCATTAGCGGTTGAAGGATGTAGGCAAAGTAAGCTGCATCCACTGAGCGCTTTTCAATATGCATTTTGCTTGGATATACCTGCTTCAGTTGGCCTAAATCTGCACGCTCAAATAGGCGAATCGGGGTGCTGCATACATACCGTCGATTATGTTCCAAATCAACATACTCATACTGTTGGGGTTTATCCAGTCCTTCAGCATCAACAACATGTTGCTCAAATCGCATTGCGCGAAACAATTCGCGATTTAACTCCCAGGCATCTCGAATGAAAAACCCTTCTTCATCAAAACCAGTATTTAGCCCGGTACGCGGATCAAGACCAAAAGGATTACTTTGATCCACCATCGATGCACCAATAATCGCCCCCGTCTCAGTGTTGACAAGGAATATTTTAGGAATGCCGTCCCCTTTAGCCTTGAAAAATGACAATTCATGCAAGGCTGCACTCGCCGCTGTCGCTGAAGTCACTCCCTCATTTCCGTCTGGCAGTTCAGCGTGCAAGATTGGGAAATGATCCCATCCAAGTTGTTCCAATGCATCAAGAAATGATCGGTATCCACGCCAATTAGCAACAAACACTGATCGATAATCCATATCAGGGTGCTCACAACAGGTCGCTAGCCATGTATCAAACTGGTCAGATTTCTCCTCATCATCAAAATCGCCTAACCGAAGGACAGGAAAACCCTCTTCATCGATATAAAAATCATCCGGGAATGGACAAACTGTGGTTTTTCCATCTCGGTAACAGTTACACATCACACTAGCGTCAAGACCCATGTACTATACCCCTCCAATCGCATGCTGGTTATTATACCCAACTCGATTAGGTTTTTAACTCGTAACAAAATTTATTCTTCTGTTAGGTGAGGGGTTTAATCTGAAAAACGTAAAACCCCTACAGATAGGGGGTGAGAGAACTGGCTAATGCCCTTAAGCTTTTGTCATAGTAACTGTAGTGGAAGACACATTATGATGTACAGTAATTTACTTGAGTCTGGCGAATATCAGTTTGGATGCTACAAAGTACAGCATGTTGAATGGATAGATGGTGAATGGAATGGTGATGGTTACTGGCAGCAGGCGTTGGTCACCAACCGCCGTCTGATTGTATTCCCGGAAATGACCGAACGGGCCAAAACCCATGAAAGCATCAAACCAAGCGACATCATCAAAGTGTGGAATGCCTGCCTGCGTGGACGCGACGGCATTCTGATGGTGCTTAAGAATGGCCGCCATCTCTACATGCTAGTGGACTGGAGTCAGGGCAGCAAACTCGTGAAAGACATCAATTCCATGCTGCAACCTATTCCGTTGCCGCGCATTTCGCCGCGCTCAATTACGAATTAGGGATTTAAAGTATTGGTTTATTTTACGTTCGGCTTTGGTTATAAGCTGACCACACATACCAAAAGTGCTCTACAATCAAATCATAATCGTCAATTACCCTAAAGAGAATCCCCGTTGTTCCAGGAAGAACTCATCCTCCCCGGTGAACACAGACTCGGTGAATACCAAATTTCAATCATCCGGCGCATACCAACCGGTTGGTCACCAACTGTACCTCCGCTGGATGCATTGGTCACAAATTATCGTCTGCTCCTAAAACCTCAACTCAGACGTCCCTATCCACCAGCCAGCATTCCCAGCAGTTATATCACCAATGTCAGTGAAATCGATCTGGGACAAAAACCCGGAGTCAAGATTTGCTTGAAAACCGGGCATCAAATCCACATGCTTATCAGTTGGAGTCAGGCATCTCGATTAGCCGAGGACATCAAGGCTATGCTGATCTCACCCGTCGGAAATATCTTCATCGATAAGCCCATCGAGCGCGATATTAAACGCCTGATTCGCTTCGTCAGCCAACTTTAAAACAGCGATAATTGTTTCGGTGGTTGTGGGGGATCATCGTTAGGGTTATCTGATTTGGGCGAACCACCCTTAGCGCGTAACTCCTTAACTTTTGCCAGAACTTCAGGCAGTCGCTTGAAATCCGCTTCCATTTCTTTGATTAGACCCGGATTGCGAAGTACAGCCGCCGGGTGAAACAGCGGATAGTATGCACGAGCATTGTCATACTTCGGCTGACCATGTATCTGGGTAATTTTTCCGTTCGGAAAGTAGCGCCCCATACTGAAACGCCCCAGAGTCACAATCACTAATGGATTAATAATTTCAACTTGCTGGTCAAGATACGGTTTGCAAGCCAACATTTCATCAGGCATTGGATCACGGTTATCGGGAGGGCGGTGTTTAACCACATTAGCAATGAATACCTGATCGCGTTTGAGATCAATTAACTTCAGCAGCGACTCCAAATAATCCCCAGAGCGTCCTACAAACGGCAGCCCTTTCTGATCTTCGTGGAAGCCCGGGCCTTCGCCAATAAACATGTACTCAGCATCCACAGTGCCTGCACCCGGCACACCATTAGTAGCCTTTTCATGCAGACGGCATAATTTACACTCGCGGACTTGCTGGGCAATAGCAGCCAACGCAGCGGCACGATCCTGAGTCATAAAACTCCCTCAATCTTGTGGTAAGGCGATATTATCTTAACGCCCTGATTTTTCCAATACAATTATAACCCACGACCAACAAAAACAAAAGTTCTAACCGTATCCATACAGTATGGAAAGGATAGGGTGACAAGCAGCTTCGCGTCCAGATGAGATAGTACTAGACGCCTATGCTGAGTATAAAAATAGTATCGAAAAGTTGTTGAAACCTCTAAACACTTTTCGGGAACAGGCAGACCCCCATGTTGGCGGTGTTTCAGTACCGAATTTTAATAACTATCCTCCTCATCCCTATATTAATGGCTGTTGGCTGTCAGGAAGCACGCCGAACAAGCATCACTATGTCGCTCCAACCTAATAATCCCACATTCGTGAATTTTCCACTGATTGCTTCGGATCAAATCTATTCATTTTCTGCAAACCCCAGCAGTTCCATGCAGGTTTCACTCTACAAGTTACCTCCTGACCTACCTTATGAAGCCGAGGTTAGGGATACACAGGGTAATATTCTTGCTAAACTCGGCGGCAATAATCTTCAAAATACAATTTTGACTCTCGGCCCCAATACAGGACTTTACGAAATTGCTATTAAAGCCAGTCAAAGTCAACAAGAGGGTATGTTATCGCTTCTTGTTGGCGATACCGGCAACAGTTTGCCTATAGAAAATACAACTTCGCTCCCCTATCTGAATGCCCTGTCGGCTACTCCGGCTTACCGAACAATTGTTGCATCTAATCCGTCTGACCCTGTATATTGTGGCATCCGCAATGCTGCTGGCAGCAATGTGAACATTAGAAACGGCCCCGGCACGAACTACCCGGTTATTGGAACACTATCCATTGGAAGCACCTTATTGATTAGTGGACGGACTGATACAGGTTGGCTCCAAGTCACTCTGAACGATCAACAGGGCTGGGTATTCCGTGGCGTAGTCGTTGTAGAAGGGGTATGTAATAATCTGCCTGACCTTACCCCGTTAGCTACGCAAACTACCAATACAGGTATTTTGGAAATGGCGGTTGACCGGGATGGTTGGGGCGATTTCACTCAGTCGCTCGTTTACACTGATGGGTCTGGAGACCTCATTCTATTCAAAATTTCTAACCTCCTGCCATCTTTACCCAATAATTATCGTGAATTTACGCTTACCCTCTTATGCACCGGAACAGGGACTGAATACGTGAGATGGGGAGCACCAGAACGTCCCAGCCTGTATTGTGGGCATTCAATCAACATTCCCTTCACTTTTGATTACAGCCAGCAGTACATCACCGTTACACTGGCTGACATCAGTGGCTTAAGTAATGTGAATTACACACTATCTGCAACCAAAAGATAAAAAGTTTGAAAAAATGTCTATAAAACTCGCGCAAATCAGTTTTTGCACACTACAATAGAAAGTCACAAGAACTGATGTGTGGAGAAGTATTTCATGCGAACCCGAACTTACCTGAAAAGACTTCCAGCCTTCCTGGTGGCTGGATTCCTGTTAATTTTGGCTGTCCATTCTGGAATGGCGCAGAGTGATGAATGTCCAGCGCTGGTACAGGAAGCCCTTGACCAACTTGGTCAGAATTGTAATGCGCTCGACCGTAACAGTGCCTGCTATGGCTACAACCGGGTTGATGCAACCTTCACTGAAGCAGTAGAAGATACCTTCTTTAGCCAACCCGCTGATCGCAGCGCATTGACTCAACTTCAAACAGTTGAAACCGCTCCGCTCGATCTTTCTGAAGAATTCTGGGGGATTGCGGTACTCAATGTACAGGCCAATATTCCCAATACCCTGCCCGGACAAGCTGTGACTTTTATCCTTCTGGGCGATGTGGCAGTTGATAACGCAGTGGCACCAGAAGATGCTTTACAAGCGGCTGATCCCATTTCAGTTACAACACTTGTTGGAGCAAATATCCGCAGCGGAGCTAGCAGAAACGCAAATGTGATCGGCAGTGTGCCAACCGGGACAACTCTGGATGCTGATGCACTCAGCACGGATGGGCAATGGCTCCGTATATTATATGAAAGTGGCCCCGGTTGGATTAGCCGAGAGGTCATTCAAGCAACCGGCGACCTGAACACCCTACCCAATATTGATCGTGAAGCCCGTACCCCAATGCAGGCTTTCTACTTCCGCACAGGTATTGGCGATCCTTCCTGCACAACCGCACCATCGCTGCTGGTCGTACAAGGGCCACAGGGTGTTAAAGTTGATCTCTCGGCTAATGGTGCAGATGTCACTATTGGATCAACCATTGTATTCCGGTCACTTGGCGACGGACTCGTGCAATTGATGGTTATTGATGGCGAAGCCCAACTTGGTAATGTACTCGTTCCACAAGGGTTTTCGGTCAAAGCCCGCTTAAGTGAAGATGGCAAAACCATTATCGGGGACTGGACAGATTTCAGCCCGCTTTCGGAAGAAGAACTTGAACTGCTGAAGACGTTGGAAGATCTACCACCGAACCTTCTGCATTACCCGATTAACCTCCCAACCCTGGAAGAAATTCAGCAAGCCCTGCTGTTCTTCTCACAGACAAGTACAGTTGGTGGAGGAGCATCTTCCGGGCCAGCAGCGGGACAAGCCAATTGCAGTAACTTCAGACCTACCTCACCACTAGGTGGCTTGCCCTTTGGCCAGACCACCTTCTATTGGGATGGCGCGCCCGGTGCGACCAGCTATCGTGTGAATTTGTACGATGAAACTGGCGCGTTGAAAGCATCGTTTGAGACTACTGCACCGAATACCAATCTCGTTGGCGACACCTCTAATTTAGGCGGGGGATTTAGCTTTTCATGGGAAGTAGTTGCGCTGGTCAATGGACAGGTAGCCTGTACCAGTGCGGGTGTTACAATGCTGCGCGAAGCCCCACCGCCACTGGATGAACCTGTTTATGTGCCTGTATGTGGCAATTATGTATGTGAAGCAGGGGAAGACTACTACAACTGCTACGTTGACTGTGGAGGCTGGTAAGGAAATCGTTTTAGAAAAACAGTCTTGCAGTCCCGACATTGCTCCGCTATACTACGGGCACATCAAATCACATTGATGTGCCCGCCGAGGTAGCTCAGTTGGTAGAGCAATGCACTGAAAATGCATGGGTCCCCAGTTCAAGTCTGGGCTTCGGCACCTCAGCCCGCTCACAGCAGCGGGCTTTTTATTTCCCCAGGCTGGCGGCTCAAAATTTCAGGTATATAATCCAAAGTTACGGGATTGATTATACCGTTCAGGTGGAGCAAGCCATGTTTTTTCGCCCTGCGGGCATCGTCCTCACATTAGTTATTGCAACATGTGTCCTGAGTTTTTTTCCACTTCAGAGTCAGGCACAGACCGATGCATCCTGTCCTGCACTGGTTGAGTTGGCACTTTCACAGGTTGGGAACAATTGCGGGAATCTAGACCGCAACACCGCCTGTTATGGCTTCAACCGGGTGGATGCCACTTTCGGACAGGCAGTAGCCGAAGGCTATTTCACACGACCCGCAGAAATCACCGATATTGCGACCATGAAAACCATCCGCACAGCACCGCTTGATCTTGGGCTGGCGCAGTGGGGTATTGCGGTCATGAAAATACAGGCCAATATCCCGGATACATTGCCGGGGCAGGCTGTAACCTTTTTACTGGTGGGCGATACCGAAGTAGAAAATGCGGTGATTAGCTCCGATAGCAACCCTGTTCAACCGATTACGGTTATTATCCAATCCAGTGTTGATCTGCGGGTTGCCCCAGAAGCAGATAGCCAGATAGTGGGTAATTTACCCTCCGGAACGGTTCTCCAAGCTGATGGTTTGAGTCTGGATGGACTTTCACTGCGGGTTTTGACCAATCTGGGAACTGGCTGGATTGATCGCAGTACCGTCAACCAGACTGAGAGCCTTAACAATTTACCAATTGCCTCAACTGCCCAATCTCCCATGCAAGCATTTTATTTCCGTACAGGAGCAGTGCAAACCACCTGCGGTCAAACCCCTTCTCTCTTAGCAATCCAAAGCCCTGAAAATCTCACAGTAGATTTGACAGCCAATGGAGCCAATATTCGATTGGGGTCGCTGGCAACTTTACAGACGCTGCCTTCCGGCGATCAGATGAAATTGACTGTGCTGGAAGGAAAAGCAGTTCTTGAGGCAGGCACGCCCAATGAAGTGACTGTTTTCGCCGGGAATACAACTACTCGTTGCCTGCTTCCACCCAACAATTTAGGATCAGATGACGAGACTAATGATCAAATCGTAGGGGAAAACTGTCCCTGGACACCGCCCCAACCCATTACTATTGGCGACCTCGAACAGGGGCAATCAGCGCAGGCCATTCTGGAACGAATTGGGTTGGCGCACACCCCTATTGCAACACCTACAGCTCAGTCTGTCGAATGTCCATTTGGCACTACACTCACCCATACTGTGAGCGCAGGCGAAAATCTGTATCGTATCAGCCTGCGCTATCGCACCAGCATGGGCGCGATTATGACCGCCAATAACATCACGAACTCACAGTTAATTTATGTGGGACAACGATTAGCCATCCCCTGCGGTGTGGATACTGGTATTCCATCCGTGCCCAGCACGCAGCAACCAGGCCAACCGCCTGCTACACTGGTATCAACAGTGGATTGCAGCCGCTTCCGGGCAACATCGCCATTGGATGGCCTTCCATATGGCAGCACAACCTTCTATTGGGATCCTGCAGGAGGAGCAACAGGCTACCGTGTCAACCTCTATAATCTGGATGAAGCGGGCGGAGCACTGGTTGGTTCATTCGGGGTTGGCGGGGATACCACATCGGTAACAGCTAATCTGAGCATTGAATCGGTAGGTTATGGTTTCTCGTTTGCATGGGAAGTACAGGCACTCTTTAATGGGCAAGCTGTCTGTACATCAGCACGGGTCACTGTTCCCCGTGCTGCACCACCGGCTTCATGCCCAGCAACCAGTTCATGCTAAATGCCAGAATGAGGAGTAATTACATGCGCCTACGATACTTGCCTCTGTTATTCACGCTTTCATTGATGCTCGGCGGGATTACCATTTTCTCGGCACGCAGCAGTCTCGCACAGGAAAATACCTGTTCAACCGTTGTTGAAGCAGCACTGGCGGCTGTGGGCACCAATTGTAGTGATCTTTCTCGAAACAATGCTTGCTATGGCTACAACAATGTCGCGGCCACTTTTACAGAAACAGTTGCTGAAGATTTCTTCACCCAGCCATCTGATGTAGCAGGTTTGGCCACCCTTCAAACGATCGAGTCTGCACCTTTAGATACAGCGATTAATCAGTGGGGTGTAGCCGTTTTAAGCGTTCAGGCTAACATCCCTAACACGCTGCCAGGTCAGGCCGTTAAATTTATTTTGATGGGTGATGCTGCAGTAACAAACGCAGTTCCACCGGAAGAAGCCCTACAAACAGGCGGTGAACCCGTAAACCTGACCATATTGGTGGCAGCCAATATTCGCAGTCGTCCAACTACTAACTCAAACGTTGTGGGCAGTGTGCAAAGTGGAGCAACACTTCCTGCCGATGCAATTAGCACCGATGGTGAATGGCTGCGGGTGGTTTTTAACGAAATCAATGTGGGTTGGATTAACCGACAACTTGTAGACAACAACCCAGATATAACTACGCTGCCTGTGGTCAGTGCCGAAAGCCGAACACCAATGCAAGCGTTTTACCTAACGACTTCGATTGGCGAATCGCAATGTAACGAAGCACCATCCCTGCTGATGGTACAAGGGCCAGACAATTTAACCGTCAATCTAAATGCTAATGGTGTAGATATTCAACTCAGTTCAACGGCTGTGCTGCAACTCAAGTCGGGCAATTTACTAACCATCATCATCGTGAGTGGGAGTGGCCGCGTTGGAAACGTTATTGTACCGGCGGGTTTTGTAGTTGATGTTCCACTGGACGATGAGGGAAATCAAAATGGCCCGCTTCAGAATTTACGCCCACTTACCCCAGAAGAATTAGAGAAGCTGGTTATTCTTGAGCTGCTGCCCCCTAACCTCTTAAACTACCCGATCAATCTACCAACACCGGAAGAAATTCAACAAACGTTAGCCGCGCTCAATAATGGAGGCACAGGCGGCCCACAACCGGGTATTACAATTGGTGGACAGGGATGCGAGGGATTCCGCATTACATCTCCATTGGATGGATGGGGTGTGCAGGTTACCACATTCTATTGGGATGCTGCCCCCGGCGCGACCAGCTATCGCCTTTACACATCGGCTGGCTCAGTCGAGACGACTAATCTGAACGCTAGTGTTGATCTGACAAATCTAAGCGGCAATACACTTTCATGGAGTGTGGACGCTTTACGCGACGGACAGGTGATTTGTTCTTCTGGCACAAGCATTCCACGCGACTTGAGCATTCTGCCGCCTATCTGTGCTGTAACGAGTTCCTGCTGATCTAACGTGCTTCTCTTTTGTAACCTAAGCCCGGCTCACAGTCGGGCTTTTTGATTACAGTTCAAAAGTGCAATCATAAGGTGTTACTATAGAGGCTCACACAAGGAGCAATGGAGATGGTTGGTCAAAAAGCAACACTGGCGTTAATCTTGCTAAGCATCATTTTGGTTTTTGCCCCCCAACAACGCGGTATGTTGCAGGGCGAAAGTTGTCCTGCACTGGTGGAGCAGGCATTAAAAGACCTGGGAAGCAACTGCGGGAATATGGCGCGTGATACGGCCTGTTATGGATTCAACCGTGTTGGAGCAATCTTCACTGAGGATGTGTCTGAAGATTTCTTCACTCAACCCTCCGACCGCGCAGACTTGATTAACACACAATCCATCCAGACCACACCACTCGACACAGTCCTTCAGGAATGGGGTATAGCACTCTTAAGCCTGCGGGCAAACATCCCCAATACCCTGCCGGGTCAATCGGTGCGGTTTATTCTGCTGGGGGATGCCTCAATCGAAAACGAAGTTCCAACCGAAGAAGTCATACAGCAGTCGGTTGATCCGATCAATATTACTACTCTTAGCGGGGCAAACATTCGCAGCGCACCAACCACACGGGCTAATGTAATTGGGAGTGTTCCCGCTGGAACCACCTTACAAACTGACGCTCTGAGTACCGATGGTGAATGGTTGCGAGTTGGATTTGATAGCACATTGGGGTGGGTCAACCGAGCATTGATTCAAGCTGAGGGTGATTTAAGCAGTTTGCCTGATGCGAGCCAAGAACCCCGTTCCCCAATGCAGGCCTTCACCTTCCGCACGGGTGTCAGCCAGCTTACTTGCGAGGAAGCACCATCATTGGTCGTGGCGCAGGGGCCACAAAATATAGAGGTGGCTATTACGGTCAATGGAGCAGACATCAACATCGGTTCGACTATCGTTCTACAAACGACCGAGAACAACGCACTTCGTATGTCTACTATCAATGGAACCGCTAATGCTAATGGGGTGCAAGTGCCACGTGGCTTTACAGTGGAAGCCCCTTTAAGCAATGACGGGCAGAGTATCAATGGGCGATTTGGCGGCTTCCGGGCGCTGACACAGGATGAATTGGATAGTTTACGGATTCTTGAATCACTTCCAGATGAAGTGCTAAACTACCCAATTGATGTACCTGATCGCACAGTACAATCCGTTAATGTGGACATGCCAGCAGCAGGACTAGCAGATTGCAGTGGATTCAGGCCAACTTCACCGCTGGATGGACTGGCCTATGGATTTAACACCTTTTTCTGGGACACTGCCCCCGGCGCGACCAGCTACCGCCTGACGGTGATAGGGTTTGGTTCGGTAGAAACTGCCAGCACTAATGTTCTGTTTGACCTCTCCAATGCAGGTTTCAATATTCAGATGTCGTGGTATGTTGAAGCGTTGGTGAATGGGCAAACAGCCTGCGTCTCCCCAACAGTGACTGTGCCACGCGAGGCTGCTCCGCCACCCTTCATGGCAAATTGGTCATGCGGGCCCGATTATGGGCAAATTACGGTGGTGTATGAAAATGCTCCGCCGGGGTCTACAAGCGTAACCTTTGAAAGTTCGTCGCTGGAAACCACTCTCACAAACGGTGTACCACCGCTTTCCGGCAGTTGGGTGGTGTATGGGTACGACGCCACCGGTGGCAGCGTAACCGCTTATCCTTCCGGGCAAAGCATTGGTCTGCCGCCGATTAGCTGTAGCGATTAAGCAACTTTTCCTCAAACACCCGGCTTAGTATATGGCCGGGTTTTGATTTATAGCTGCTTTTTCGCGTCCTCTTTCGCCAGAACTTCCAGAAAGTCAGGGTTAGCGACTTCCAATTGGACGCGAACGGTTGCCAGCAAATGCTCGTAGAGGGCAGCGCGCTGTGGCATATAATCGTAACGTCCGGCGCTGATCTCCTGACACAATTTCCGGTTACGTTCGGACAAGGCGGTAAGGGCTTCGGCAGAGTCAGTCGGCGGCAGATTCGTCGTTCCCTGTACATGATTTAGACGCAGCCATTCATCCCTGACCTGGCCCGTTCCGATGCTCATCTGCCGTTCGACAATTCGCAATAAGTTGATGGCGATGTGGGTTTGATAATTCAGTTTACGGTCATTCCTGACTACAGGAATAATCTGTTCACTTAAGTACTTTCGCACAGCATCCAGCAGTTCAGGCGTAGTTGGACGGTCATACATGGCTTATAACCCCATTTCACCAATCAGACGTAACATCTCGTACTGCATTTCGGCTGAACGACGGCCTAAACTTGCCAGTTCAATGCTTTGATCTCCGCCGGACAGGTGGCGGTTGGCCTGTGAAAGACAGGTTACGGCCCAGCGTAAATTGCCGACGATTTCCCAAAAATCGACCGCTTTCCGATCTACAACACAGCCTTTGGCGGTTTCATAGGCTTTGATGAAGGGTTCACGGTCGGCAATGCCGCCCAGCTTTTGCTCACCATTCCCATAACGCCAATCGCGGATGCACGGCCATGCTACATCCTCCAATGGGTCACCGATGCGGCTAAATTCCCAGTCCACAATACCGTTTAAGCCCTTTACGCCAACCAGCAGATTGCCAAAGCGAAAATCTCCCTGAAGCAAAACTGGTTTATCACAAGCAGGAG
Organism: Anaerolineae bacterium; assembly: GCA_019912965.1. Taxonomy (GTDB): domain Bacteria; phylum Chloroflexota; class Anaerolineae; order Aggregatilineales; family Phototrophicaceae; genus CFX2. Next base: position 60,848 of record JAIOHM010000234.1, on the reverse strand, counting down.
TATGCTGTTCTGCCCAACGCAGGCCGAACTCGAAAACAGGGTTATGCAGACCGAGTTTCAAAATCAGGGCGCGGATTTGAAGCAAACGTTCTTGGGCGGGTGAGAAGCCGGGACGCGGTGACGAGAGAAATTTCAGATCAAATTTTTCGAGATTGACAGCGTGGATACAGGCTAACTGCTGTCCCATTTGTTCGGGGAGATGAAGCCGCGCCTCGGCAAATTCTGAATCCTGAACAATTTTTTTGCCGATAGACTCGCCTTCGACGTAATCCATCAACAGAAATGGGGTATCCAAAATCAGCGCTTCGAGGCAGTACCAACGCGGTTTAGGGACGCGAACACTACTTTCATAAGCAGCCTGCATGACCAGAAATTCCTGATCACGGGGCAAAGCCTGTTCATCCATCGTGGTCGCCAGATCACGGCGCAAGACGAGCTGCTGTTTTTCGCCGTCAACTTCTACCCCAACCAACCAGTTATCGCGCGATGTGCCACCTGCAAGCGGTTGTAAGGTGTATACCTCAACCGACGGCACATCCATGACTGCTTCCAGATATTCGGTAAGCCGCTGACGGAAGTCTTCTTGAGCCGGGTTATCGACCATAGGCTGAAGGTTACCCCAAGTAATTTGTTATTGATTGTAATGCAAAATCAAAAATGTGTCCTTCAAATAGTATCGCACCCCGGTCAGACATGCTAAACTTGGGAAAATTTTTTCAAAAGGAGTTTTGTATGGACTTCTCAATTCCCGAACATGTACAGGATATTACACGGCGGGTACGCCAGTTTATTGACCAAGAAGTTATTCCCCTGGAAGCACACCTTGAAGAACACGAAGACGGTCTTACACCTGCACAGCTTGATGCCCTCCGGGCGAAGGCCAAAGCGGCTGGATTATGGTGTCCACAACTGCCCAAAGAATTGGGTGGATTGGGACTCAGCCTGCAAGAAATTGTACCCGTTTTTGAGGCAGCAGGACGGAGCTTAATCGGCCCGGTGGCGCTGAACTGCTCCGCACCAGACGAAGGCAATATGCACCTGCTCCATATGTTCGCTAATGAGGAACAGGCTGAACGTTATTTGAAACCGCTGGCGGCAGGCAAAATCCGGTCGGCATTTGCGATGACTGAACCTGCTCCGGGCGCGGGGTCTGACCCAACCATGCTGAAAACAACCGCTGTACGCGACGGAGATGAGTGGGTCATCAATGGTCACAAGTGGTTTTCAAGCGGCGCGCGTGGGGCAGCATTCCTGATTATCATGGCCGTGAGCAACCCGGATGTGCCTACCCATAAAGGGTCTACCCTGTTTCTTGCACCAATCGAAACCCCCGGGATTGATATTATCCGAGATGTGCCGATTATGGGGGCGAAGGATCTAGGCGGACACTGCGAGATTAAGTTCCATGATTTACGCTTACCAAACAGCGCGATTCTGGGCGAAGAAGGTCATGGATTTGGGCTTACTCAGAAACGGCTTGGGCCAGCCCGCATGACCCATTGTATGCGGTGGACAGGCATCGCCCAACGCGCGTTGGAAATCGCTACTCAGTACGCCAGTGAACGCGAGGCTTTCGGCAGCGCACTAACGGGGCATCAAGCTATCCAGTGGATGCTGGCGGATTCAGCGATTGATCTCCATGCAGGACGGCTGATGATTAACCAGACAGCATGGCTCCTGGCACAGGGACAGGAAGCAAGACAGGAATCGTCGATGTGCAAGGTGTTCGTGGCAGAAGCCGTGAACCGGGTGCTTGACCGGGCTATCCAGATTTGTGGGGCGAAAGGCATCTCGCGCGATTTGCCGTTGAGCAAGTGGTACGAAGCAGCGCGAGCATTCCGTATTTATGATGGCGCGTCAGAGGTTCACCGAATGGTGATCGCGCGACAGGTGGTGAAGGCATACTCTAGTTAAACATCGCCTTGTATTTTTAATTGATAAGAAAAGACTTCTAGCTATCAATGAGGGGACAAGTCCCCTCTCTAAGTTATCCAGCCATATTTCAATTACTAAAATATTTTCAATAAACTTTTTCCGCCTGTGAAATTCACAGGTTTTTCATAATGAAATACTTTATTATGAGACATGCAATGTTATAGTGTTAAAAACACTAAACAGGTAGATGTATGAGCAATTCAAACCCAACCAATAGTAAAGATAAACCCATTAAATGGGTACGAGATGAACAACTTGAAAATGTCATGAAGTTTACCGCCGACATTTTATCTAGTGTCGTTCAGATAGTTGGAATGTTCATAAAAAGAAATGAAAATTTAGCTAAAGAAAACATAAAAATGAATGGGATAACCAATATAGCTGAAAATGGTATTAAGAGAGGCAGAAAAGTAAAAGTAGAATTAAACACAAATGAGTATAATAATATCAATCATGCAAAAGTAGAGATTAGCCCATCAAAGAAAAAATAAGCCCGATGGAAAGAAAACGGTTACGCGATTTGGGGATTACTGTTGGGCGGATGCCAACTGGAGCCTATAACGCGATTACAGATGTGAAAGGGGTGCGGGTTGGACACTGCACCCTGATTTATGATGAGCCGCGCGTAGCACGCACAGGTGTGACGATCATCATGCCGCGCGAGGAAGCCATTTGGGATAACCAAGCATTTGCGGGTTTTCATGTGCTGAACGGGAATGGTGATTTTACCGGGACGCACTGGCTGGAAGAATCAGGGCTACTCACCTCCCCTATCGGCATCACCAACACGCATCAGGTGGGCATTGTGCGGGATACGCTGGTAGCTTATGAGTTTTCGCACCGGAAAGATGAGTATTTCGCGCTGCCGATGGTGGCGGAAACGTATGATGGCTGGCTGAACGACATCAATGCTTTTCACCTGAAAGCGGAGCATGTTTACGAGGCGATTGAAAATGCTTCCGGCGGCGTCATCCCCGAAGGCAGTGTTGGGGGCGGAACCGGGATGATCTGCCACGATTTCAAAGGCGGGATCGGGACGGCATCACGCCTCGTGGCAACTGATAGCGGCACATTCACGGTGGGCGCGCTGGTGCAGACGAATTATGGTGATCGTGATCTGTTCCGGGTGGATGGTGTGCCTGTTGGGCGAGAAATCGGTTATGCGCGCGTACCCGATCCCTGGGCAGAGCCGCCTCCGGGTGGGTCGATCATCGTAATTCTGGCAACGGATGCCCCATTGTTACCCACACAGTGCAAACGACTGGCACAGCGGGCAACCATCGGATTGGCGCGGGTGGGATGTGTGGGGCATAACGGAAGCGGGGATTTGTTCCTCGCGTTCGCCACCGGGAATGACATCCGCGCGGGACAGAAAATACCCTACGAACTGAAGATGCTGCCCCATGTTCAGATGAACGCCATGTTTGAGGCAGCGGCGGAAGCAGTTGAAGAGTCGGTTCTGAATGCGCTCACGGCGGCTGAAACTATGATCGGTTACAAAGAGCGAATGGTTCATGCCCTGCCGTTGGATGAGTTACAAGCAGTCATGCGAAAATACCGATCAAACATCTAACAGCAGGGGGACATTCAGACCCCAAGCGAGGTAGAGGGCGCGGAAGAACTGCTTGAACTGGGTGATGCTGGCGTCATCATCGGGTTCAGGCTTGAGCAGGAAGGGATGATTCTCGAAGGCATCATCCGGCGATTTGGAAATTGCCATGATCTGATCGGCTTCCAAACTGCGGGAGATAGCCTTAAAAAGCAGCAGCAGGATAGAAGCATACGACGGCTTGATATGCCCAACGGTAAAGAGCATTTCAAAAATCTGGTTGGTGTTGGCTACAATTTCCCCTAAGCGGCGCACCAATACCCCTTTTTCCTGAAAGTAGGTTTGTCCAGCGGCGCGTAATGGATTTACGGTGCTGCCATCAACTTTAAATTCCTCGATAGCTTGTTTGAGCAGCAACCAGGGCAAGGTTTCCTCGGTTGTGGGCAAAGCATTCAACAGCCAGATTTCGGCTACACCAGAAATGGGATATTCGATCTGCCCCATGCAACCAAAAGGGACACCGGTATTATTGGCCGGACAACCCTGACAGTAGGTTTCATAGGGTGTGAGTTCGGCGGCGCGATCCAGCATTTCCTGTACATAGATGACGCGGGTTTCCTGAGCGCCTTCCGGGGTACTGCGGACGAATTCAAAACCCATTTCCGAGGCAGGGCGATCATCCCCATTACGCCGGAAGAGGTCTACAACCGCATCAGCACGGGCGCGGCCTTTGATGCGTTCCAAAATACCTTCGGTGGTGAGTTCCTGCTTGGGGAAACATTTGTAGTCGATGCTGTAGTCGATAGCCATTGGTAGCTGTTAGCCTTTAGCTTTTAGCGATCAGGTCATTTTAACCGCCAACTCGCCAAGAAAGAAGAGAAAACAAGAGATTGAACCACAGAGAAACACAGAGGTTTCATGGCGAGGGAAAGCAGTAGGAAGCAGATTCAAAATGTGCACAAAATGCAAAATTGCCGTAGGGATTGTCGGCGGGAAGACGGGAGGCTGGCATGTCGCAAATGTCAATGTCGGCGGTTGAGACGGGGAGCGCCGTAGTGTGCAGCGCCACATTCTCGTATTGCCGCCGCGCGACAATATTGTCATTTGTCGGCGGGTGTGAGGGAAAGAGGCGCTGCAATTGCAAATTGGTTGTCGGTTTACAGTTCATAGTTCAGAGTTTTTGGTTATTAGTGATTGGTTATTGGTACAAGAAACAGGAAAGATTCGCAGGCGGTTTTTGGGGATCAGTGGCGGCGGCGGCGCGGTGGCGAAAATGGGTTTCGCCGCCACATAAGTTGTCGGTTCACAGTTTTCAGTTTTCAGAAAATGCACCTCACCCCTAGCCCCTCTCCAAATGGAGGGGGAGCAAACCGGTTTGCGGCGATTGCGATTGCGAAATGTTTTTGCGTGCAATGGTGGATTGTCGTCTTTGAAAGTTGTCAGTTGCAAGTTTCCAGAAAAATACGGATAACAAGGCGGGTTATCGAACGGGAGGGGGTGTTTTTTGAACCCTCGCGTGGATACTGGATTCACTCTCGCATCAACGGGAAGGACTGTTTATTGAACCTCCGCGTAGATAGTGGATTCGGGGGTTGGCTCGGTTTTGCAGTATTGCGGCGATTCGGGATAGTGTTCCGCTGCAATACTTGCTGTACAGTTGACAGAGAATACGCAGCGCACGGACGCTGTTCATAAACACAGTGTAGCAGATTTGGAGGGAAAAAGGGTGACCATTTGGTACGTTTTTGGGGACGAAGTTGCTAACGGAAATGAGGGGCAAGGATTGTTAAATCGGTTGCCCCGGCGTTGGGAGATGGTTAGATGCGAAATCGGTAGCGACGAATGTAGGTATTGGCGCGGGTGATGGAGACAACACTAAAACCGGGTTCCGCACCTTCATCCTTGACGGTATCGTTCAAACCCGGCCAAGCATGAAACTGTCCCCAACTGCTGAGCGTACTGTTATACATAATGCCATCGCGGAACATCGTCAGGTTTTGATGCACATGGCCGAAGAAAACGCCACGCAAGCGTTCGCGGGCCTTGAGCAGGATGTTGTGAAAATCCTCGCCGTTGGTGATTCGCATAAAACCATCCAACCACGGAACAGCGACGGGAACAGCATTATGATGTACGGCAATCACCAATGGGCGATCATCCATGCTGGAAAGCAGACCATCCAGCCAAACAAGCTGTTCCGGGATGATATTGCCGCGCGGCACTTCAGCAGGGCCGTTGCTATCCAGCACAATAAACTGCACCCCATTTACGTCAAAAGTGTAATGGAAAGGAGCAAGGATTTCAGAGCGTCCTAAGAGGATACGCTGAAGCGGTTCAGGTTTATCGTGATTGCCCGCTACATAGTAGACCGGGTATTGAATCTGACTCAAAATTTCGCGGGCGGTGAAATAGGCCGTTTCATCCGGGTCATAGGCCACATCGCCGGTATGCAGCACAAAATCCGGTTTGAAGGGTAAGGCGTTGATTTGCTGCACTAACAAACGCGCGCTGTCACTGGTACTGTGGGGGGTTTCCTGTTTGCCATAGTCAGGGTCAGGGCTGATATGGGTATCGCTGATATGAACAAAGGTTAGCAGCACATCGTCGGGCATCAGGCAGCTCCTATCGGGGTACAAAGTTGGGCGAGTTGGTCTATAATAACCCGTATGATGCAAAAACGGTGGTCAAACAACAATCAATGGATATGGCGCGCCGTATCCTTCTTTTTGTTCGCAATGGTGGTGGCGGCGTGCAGCGGCAACCCCACGCCAGAAGCAGCAGGCGTATTGCCAACGCTGGCGGAACTGCCAACGTTAGCGCCAACTGATACAGGTGTGCCCGCGACAGCCAGTGCCACATCAACCAATACCCCAACCGCAACAGTGACACCAACGATCACCGTGACCGTTACACCAAGCGCAACGATCACGGAAACGGCGACATCAACACCAACGATTACGCCGACAGCAACGGAAACACTCGCGCCGACGGCGGATAACGAAGGCATTGCGGCACTGGTGGCACTGGCAGCGCAGGCAACAATTTTGCCCGAACAGTTGCAACCCGTGATCGTGCCAACGACACCGGGTTTGCTGCCAACAGCACCCATTACCAGCCTGTGTTCGTATGCACCGGGCGGTGGATTCGGCGTTGTATACCAGAGCGACGCGACCTTGAACGCCCAACTGGGCTGTGCGACAGCAACGAGCGCATTAGCCATGAACAGCGCTAACCAGCTTTATGAACGGGGCGAGATGTTCTGGTTGGAAGGCCCACCGGGGTACATTTATGCACTGTTCAACACCGGACGCTATCAGCGATTTGACGACACCTATAACGCAGCAGTTGATCCGGTCAGCGGCGGCGAAATACCTCCAACCGGATTGAAAGAACCCATACGCGGGTTCGGCAAAATCTGGCGCAGCTTCCAAGAAGTTCGCACCGGGTTGGGGTGGGCAACTACCGACGAAAACGGTGGGCAGGCTACTGTGCAACCATTTGAGCGTGGACAGATGGTTTACCTGCCACAGCGGGGACAAATCATCATTATGGTGTTCGATGCGGGCGGCTTGACCGGAACATGGCGTGCTGTGCCGGGAAGTCCTTAAAACAAAACCCTCGCGCGCCCATCTGTGCCGACTGAAGATGCGGCGTATCCAATTTAGCAAGCCGGAATGAGGAAACAATGGCGGAGCGATCATACACGCCGGAATATTTAGAGTACCTGGAAAGACGGTACGTGGATCTGAAGCAACTCTTTGAGGCAGTTATCTCGTATTATCCACCAGATGCCTATGAAGAAAATCACCTGTTCGAGACGATTGTGTGCGAGTTCAACTATCTAGCAGACATTTTGGGTTATGAGGACGAAGGCGCCATGCTTGACCGCCTCCTGAGCCGGGATGAAGACTTCGACGATATTGACGATGATGATGACGACTAAACAGGTGGCCCATCCAACCCACAGCACGCTAAATCTTGCAAAAGATTGCGGAGGCTGTAGGTTGGTTGGTAGTTTAACCGACGCTGCGTTTCGCTTATGTCCTGCTCCTGTGGTTTTTGAGCGGGGTTCAGATCATAACGCAGCACCAGATCGTAAAATTGTGAATAGTATTTGCGGAAGGTCGAACCGAGCCTTCCGCATCCCAATCTGATAAATCCGCATCGATGTTACTCGTAAGCCCCATCCACTGTCAAAATGAGATATTCTGGCAGATCCGCCGTTCGCAGTAAATCGATACTCAAAGCCACTGCCTGAGCAACATCATCGTGAACGGCTCCACCCCAAAACCAGCGTGCCCATCCGACAAGTTTATATCAAATGTCAACGAACCGGGTTTTGCAGCGGATGTTTGTTTATCGCCCGGTGCGTGGCGATATACTTTCCAAGCCCACTGATACTGAACATAATGCTATCGAACATCCTGTTCGGCAGTAGGCGCCGCAAAAACATCACCATCTTTGCCGTGTTAGTGACTCCATACCGGCTTTTGGGATTGCGTTCACGGGCAGCTTTTGCAATCACATCTGCGACGATTTTTGGACTAGGCCCATTATCAATTCCCACTTGGACAGTGTTCGCCGCCGTAGTCGCGTAGGATGCCCCATAAGGTGTCGCTTGTGTTGCGTGTTCGACATTACTTGAGTTGTCGGCAAAATGAGTCTTGATGAATCCGGGCTCAATAAGGATCACGTGAAAGTCCGGCCCAAGAATCTTAAATTCGAGACGCATGGCATCACTAAAGCCTTCCATGGCAAATTTCGTGGCGGCATAAATTCCCATACCGGGAAAAGCGACTTTACCGAGTATACTGCTCAGGTTAATGACTCGACCCTGCTGATGCCGAAGCATTAAAGGTAACGCCAAGCGTGTGACTGCAAGCACGCCAATGACATTGGTTTCGAAGAGCTGGCGTATTTGTCGGTTGCTAGAGTCGGTAACAGCTCCCGTGATACCGCCGCCTGCATTATTGACCAGCAAGTCCAGCCGACCACTTTCCTGTGCGATCTGGTCAATGGCGGTTTGGATGCTGCTTTCATCGGTGACATCCATCGCTATTGATTTGATCTCCACCCCCAATGCCCTTGCCTGCGTAATCAACTCACCATTCTTTGAAACATTCCGGCCTGACGCATAGACGCGCCAGCCATCTTGCGCCAGCCTTAACGCTGTTGCCAGCCCTATACCGCTGAATGCCCCGGTGATGAGTGCCGTTTGGGTTGCTTGCTGATCTGTAGTCATTGTTTTAATCTCCTGTGATTGCATTTCGGTTGTAGCAGCCACTTGTGAAAGCAGTATTAAAACGACTATAATGGATTTGCTTTCAAAAAGCAAGTATAAACTTTCATTTCGAAATCATATTGATGGTTTTTGAAATTGTCCTATAATTGAAGCCTATGACACAAAAAACTTACAACCAATATTGTCCATTGGCCCACGCGCTCGATCTGGTCGGGGAACGTTGGACATTGCTCATCATTCGTAATCTATTCGTTGGGCCTAAGCGGTTTAGTGACTTAGCGCGGGGTTTGCCAACCATCGGAACCAATATCCTGACCACGCGTCTAAAAGCGCTTGAGGAAAATGGGCTTATTCAGACCCGTTTCTTACCTCCACCGGCGGCTTCATCCGTGTACGAACTCACGCCTTATGGGAGAAGTTTGCAAGATGTGATGGTATCCCTGGCTCTATGGGGTGCACAGTCGCTCGGCACACCAAAAGCGGGGCAGGTCTTCTCGACAGAGGCCATTGAATTGATGTTGTATATGATGTTCATGCCCGCAGTGACCGCGAATTTATCCGGGATTTTCGAGGTCAAAATCGAGAGTGAGCTATTCAACGCGAATTTCTGCGTAAAAATACATGACGCTTTCATCACCGTCGAACAAGAAAATCCCGGCACCCCGAATCTCACACTGCGGGCGGACTTGATAACACTGGGATCACTTGCCACCGGCCAAGTTTCCTATAAAGAGGCAGTCGCAAAAGATCTGCTGCGTCTCGACGGTTCGGAGGCGGAAATCGTCAGTTTTCTAGCTCATTTTGAGACGTTATAAATAATCCCTGGAACAGAAGGGCCTTAAAATACTCTTACCCTTTTCAACTGCGGCAGAAAGTTCTCTACCGACCCGAATCTACATAATCTGCGGAAGATCCAATTTTGACAACCGATGAGTCAAAATTACATGTTAGTATAGGCATCCCGATTCCAGTGTGGAATAAAGGCACGCGGGCGCAGCGTTATGACATTGATGCCATAACGAGCAGCATAGGTACGGGCGATTTCTTAACCTAGTACTTTGGTGTGTCCATAAATTGAATTCGGCTCATCCACACTGGTGCTGGAGATATAGATAATACGGCGGATACCTGCACGGGCGGTGGCCTCAAAAGCATAAAATGTCCCGGTGACATTTAAATCCCAGAACTCAAACACATTTTTCTGTCCCCGGAATTCGTGGATGCCGTGCCACGCAGCCATATGCACCAGACAATCAACATCCGAAAGGCTTTTTTCGAGGGTTGGGAAATCCAGAATTGAGCCTTCGAGATAAGTACCCTGCGAGTCAGCAGGCGGGCGCACATCCAAGCGCAGCAGCGTATCGCCTTTATTCTCCAACTGACGGGACAATACACACCCCAGATACCCTGAACCACCCGTCAACAAAATACGCATGATTACCGCTGCGAAAGGTCGCGAGCAAGCACTAAATTCTTTTCAACGTAGGCTACACGATCTGGCAAATTCAGCGACTGAAACAGCAGCAGTGCTGCCTCAAAATGGTTAATGGACTGCGTATACTCACCAATGTTGCCGTAAACGTTGCCCAAGCAAATAAGCAAATCACCTTCGGCAACTTTATCGCCCAATTGTTGTGCCAAATTCAGCGTATCTTTATAAGCATCACGGGCGAGGTCGTAGTAAAAGCGGGATTCAAAATCCGATGGAGCGGCACGGCCTAATTCGCTGTAAATGTTACCGATGATTCCCATACGAAGGGCGGCTTCGCTTTTTTCGCCCATAACCGTGTGGAGCGCAACAACTTCATGAAAACACTTTAAGGCTTCCGCGCTTTCGCCCGCCGCAAGATAGCTGTTGCCGAGGTTGCTCAGGCGGGAGGCTAACCCCCGCTGGTCACGCATCTGACGTGCCACATTGATCGACTCTTTGTGAACATCTATCGCCTCGCGGTAGCGACCACCATCATCAAAAACCAGCCCTAAATTTGAGAGCCAGATGCCCCTGCCACGCACATCCCCAATTTCCTGAGCAATCAAAAGCGCCTGATTCAAATGGGTGATGGCATCGTCATAACGCTTCATCTCGCGGAGGATGTTACCCATATTTCCGAGGATGCCATCTTCGGTCAGGCGGTCGTTTTCGGCACGGGCAATCTCCAATGCACGCTCGAAAAAATGCAGGGCGTGATCGTGACGCTGAACCCGATAATAGATGAGCGCCAAATTCCCTAAATGACGACCTTCAGCCGCACGGTCGCCCGCGTTATGTGCCAGCGCCGCCGCCTGCTTGAGGGCTTGAGCAGCATCTTTATAATTTTCGTTCTGAAGCGCCAGCCGTACCTGCCGCAACAGTACGGCTTGATCGGCAACGTGATCGGTCATACAGACTCCCCTCGACCCGAACGGCCTGAACGGGTCAAACTGACGAGGACAAAAGCCCCCACCACAACCGGCCATAACCAGATGAGATCGGCAACTACACCGGGTAAAGCGGGTTCATCCGGGATGATGTCCAGACGCATCACCGTGAATTGATCTGACAATTCTGGCAAGGTGTGGGCATTCACATCGCTTTCGACCAAGCGCCCCAAAACAGCATCATAACGCCCCGGCGCAACCCGGCGGAACAGGGACAGCGCCCGTAAAGCCTCCGCAGGATCGGTGACACGATCAGCCAATACACTATGACGCTGCCCGCCCAACTGAACGGTTGCCAGTGGATCGGTCAGCAAATTTTTATACCACTGTGGCTGTTCACCCCATCCTGAAACCAGATAAATTTTGCTGCCGTGCCGCCGATATTCAATGGGTGTAAAGCGCGGCTGACCGCTCTTGCGCCCGCGTGTGGTTAATATCATCAAATGAGCAGCGTTTAGCAGACTGCCGAGGCCAAGACGGTAAGCCAGCAATGGAGCACGTAGAAGCACCCGCCAAACACCTACTGGATAAGGGATGGGAACAGTAGACGATGATTCCATAGATGAGCATCAGAATATGAAAATTTTGTTATGTCCTATAGTATAGCGCGTTTCAGAACAGGGGGTAAGCGTTGTGCAAACGCGCCCTGTCCGTCAGGTTCGCATCATAGACGCTTATTGACCGCCTGCTATACAATAAACACATGCAGCCAGGACTGTTATTGGGTGGAGATTTGAATGCCAGACGAACGCGATCCACAGTTTGATACTGAATTTGACAGTGAAAAACCAGACGACGATGATGTGCCGTTTCATCTGCCGAAGAACGATGACACACCAGAAGAAAAACGTTTAGCGGTAAAACCAGATAAGGCACATATTTGGGACGCGGCGAACCCAGCAGACGCACGGAATATGCCGACGATGCCGATTCCGCGCGAACCGGGTGTGCCTGATCCAAAGCAAACACTACCGGGCAGCGGTGGACTCGACCCGAACCCGGATTTTGTGGTCAGCGAGAATACGCAATCCACCAGCACTGAACATACAGCACAGCATAAAGCCGTTCAAGCAGGCTACACCGTGCCCCATATGCCTGCTGTGCCACAACAGCAACAAGGTTATGTTCCATCAGAGCATCAGCAGTTCACACGACCTCAACAAGCTCAACAGGGATACATGCCTCCGCCACCACCGGGTCAGGCACAACCGCATGTACCCCAGGGAAATGCGCTGCCACGACGCAAGGCTAAGGCGCGCGGCTGCCTCGGCTGTTCACCAACCTGTGTAGGAATCATCGTCGGGTTCATCGCCATTTTTTGTGGTGGGCTGACATTGCTCACTTTGGTGGTGAGTGCCACACTGGGCGCACGAATTGAAGATCAGCTTCAGGAACAGGTAGCACAGGTTGATACTTACCAGCAGTTCCAAAGCACATTCTATTATGACCGGGGTGGCAGACTGCTGTATGAAGTCTTTAATGAGGGACGGCGCACGACGGTCGAATTTGAGGAATTCCCGCAGATTTTGATTGATGCAACTGTCGCTATTGAAGACGATAACTTCTTCACTAACCCCGGCATTGATGTTCCGGCGACGCTGCGGGCGTTCGCACAATATGTTGGTTTAGCCGAGGGTTCGACGGGCGGCAGCACCATCACTCAGCAGATTGTGCGTAATGTTCTGTTCGATTATGAATATCGCGCCGAACGCAGCATCCAACGTAAGGTCGAAGAAATCCTGCTGGCACTGGTACTCAATCAGCGTAAAACCAAGAATGAGATTCTGGCACTGTACCTGAACGAGATTTACTACGGCAATATGTCGTATGGCGCAGAAGCCGCAGCACAGACGTTCTTTGGCAAACATGTCAGCGATCTGACATTGGGTGAGGCAGCACTACTGGCCGGTCTACCACAAACCCCGGCTGAACTCGACCCGCTGAACCCTGATCCGATCATCCAACAGGCCGTTTATGAACGCTGGACACTGGTGCTGGAACGGATGGTGATAACCGGAAAAATCACGGAAGCACAGCGCAATGAGGCACTGCGGCAGGGATATACGCTGGTATCACCCGATGTCTCGCTGGAAGCGCCACATTTCACAGTTTACGTTCAGCGCGAAATGGAACGGGTGATGGGTGAGCTGGGTTACAGCCCGGAAGAAGTGGTACGAGGCGGCTGGCGGGTTTATACCACACTCGATTTGAGCGTGAACGAAATGGCGGAGCAGGCGGCGCGCGATCAGGTTGCGCGACTTTCTGGCAACAATGTGACCAATGCAGCCGTATTGGCGATGGTTCCGGTAACGGGCGAAATCATTGCTATGGTTGGCAGCGTGGATTACAACAACGATGCGATTGACGGCAAAGTCAACGTCACGATTTCGGTACGGCAGCCGGGCAGCACGATGAAGCCGTTCACCTACTCGGCAGCCATGGAAAACGGGATGACACCGGGCGATGTGATCTGGGATACGCCTGTGCGGATTGGCATTCCGGGGCAACCGATGTATGAACCGCGCAATTATGACGGCGCGTTTCACGGCCCGGTGATTATGCGAACAGCACTGGCGAACAGCTACAACATCCCAGCGGTGCAAACACTGCGGCGTTACGGGGTGGATTATCTGCTGCAATTTATGCAGCGGTTCGGCGTGGAAAGTCTGGGCACAGATGGCAGCATCTACGGCCTATCGCTGACACTGGGCGGCGGTGAAATTTCACTGCTGGAACTGACGAATGCCTATTCAGTGTTCTCTAATCAGGGTTCACTGGTGCGGGCAACTGGCATTATGTGCATTCTGGATAACGATGACAACATCGTTTACCAGTATGAAAACCGCTGCCCACGCGGCAACACAACCGAACGGACAGTCAATCGCACGGCTCTGGGACGGCAGGCACTTGATCCGCGCGTGGCGTTCGTCATCAGCGATATGTTGAGCGATAACCCAGCCCGCAGCTCGGCGATGGGCAGCAACAGCCCTCTCAACACGGGCAGTCTGGATGCCGCCGTGAAAACAGGCACGACCAACGATGTGAAAGATAATTGGACGGTGGGCTACACGCGCAATGTCGCGGTTGGGGTTTGGGTCGGTAACAGCAACGGCGATCCGATGGTGAATTCGTCGGGGCTGACGGGTGCTGCACCAATCTGGAATACGGTCATCACCAGCATTTATGGCAGCAATGCGCTGAGTGCGTTCACCGCCAGCGGGCAAATTCCCGATCAGTTCACTCCACCTTCCGGTGTATCGCTGCGGGAAATCTGCGACGTTCGAGCGCTGCGCGACCCAGCCAGTGATTGCAGCCGTGTCAACGAATGGTTTCTGGATAGTCCGGCGGCTATTCCTGATGTGGAAGGAAACCTGCAATATCCGCCCGCACAGCCGGAACAGCAGCCGCAACAACAACCGGGGCAACCGCAGTTAAGTCTCATTTCGCCGGGGGTGTATCAAGTGCTAGCGTTCCGCCTTGCGCCAGAAATCGCCAGTCTAATTCAGTTCCCGGTACAGCCGGGGCAACCCAATCCACCCGCGCCGCTTTACTGCCAAGTGCCAGCCGAATTGGCTGGTGCAGCCGCCGGGTCACAACCGCTGCTGTTCATCGCGCCGCCGCCTGTGCCAGAGGACGCAGTTGCTGCCGAGCAATATGCCCGAAACAATGGGCTGGCATTCCTGCCGACGATTGCCTGTTCGCCCGATCTGCTGCAAGGCGGCGGTGGTGGTTTTGGGCCGATTGTGACAACTGCCGTGATTACGTCGCCGCAGCCGGGGCAAGTCCTCAGTGGCGAAACACCGATCATCGGGACAGTACAGTTCACCGCTGATCAAGGCAAGTTCTATAAGCTGGAAGTGCGCGGCGGGCCGTTTGCAGAGTGGGTGACGATCGGTAATACCCATACCGAGAATGTGGTGAACGGTCAGATTGAAAATCTGTACGTGCCGGGACTCGCGCCGGGGAATTATGTGCTGCGGCTAGTGATCGTGGACAGCGGCGGCGGTTTTCTGCAAACACCGTATGAGGTGCCGTTCTCAGTACAGTAATAAACTACTGAGGTTGTACACTATGAAAAGCGCCAGTTGTTGAGCTGGCGCTTTTCAATTTTTGGTGACAAATTCCATTGAAAATTTGTTACATTTGTCAAATCGCCAATATTTAATAAATATTATAATTAAAGTTGTACTACATTTCGCCAGATTACCTAATTGACGGTTACAGAAAGGAGTACAAATCTTTCGCAGCACACGTTGATTATTACATTATCCTCCGCTTAGAACTCACGTTTGGCATCAACAAAATAGATAAATTGAGGGGAATGTCATGAAACGCCATTTTCAATTGATTCTGCTTTGTGCCGCCTGTCTGCTGCTCTTCACCTCTTTCATCCCCGTCACCAGCGCAGCCACCTGCACATTTAATTACATCGGTTCGCGGATGATCCTCACCGCCAACTGCACCACCGATACTACTATTCTTGTTCCGCACGGTTTTACTTTAGACGGCGCTGGTCGCACCATTACAGCGGTAGACCCAGCGGGTGGACACTTCATTGGCGCGATTGTCAAGAACGGCGGCACGATTGCCCATGTCAAAAATCTGCGCTTGACAGTTTCGGGCTTGGTTAATGTCTGCGATGCGGGTGCAGAACGCTTACGCGGAATTATGTTTGAAGGCGCATCTGGCTCAATCATCAACAACAAAGTTTACGATGTGCGGCAGGTGGGCAGCGGATGCCAAGAAGGTAACTCGATTGAAGTCCGCAATGATCCTTTCGACGGGACGCACCCCAACACGAAGTATGTCACCATTTGGGGGAACACGATTACCAATTACATGAAGACAGGCATTGTCGCCAACGGCGACGTGAGCGTCAACATTCAATTGAATGTTCTGAGCAGTTCAGCTAATCAGGCCAATCTTGCAGCCAACGGCATTCAGATTGGCTTCGGCGGACAGGGAACCATCCGTCTCAATATCGTCGGCGGGAATTCGTGGTGCTGCGTTGATGCGGCGGCAACGGCTATCCTGATTTACGATGCGGGCGATTGGGTTACGGTTACGGGCAACAAGATTCATGGCAATTCTGACGTGGGTATTGATGTCGAGCTGACTGATTATGCAACCGTCAAATACAATATTGTGCTGGATCAGGGTACGGATGGTTACTATGATGTCGGAATCGGTAACTACGACGGAGTGGGCAATGTCGTCGAGGATAACTTCATCCACGGCTTCGTAACCCCATACGAAACCAGCTAAATATCTCGATCTCAACACAATCAGGGCGAACTAACAGGGTTCGCCCTTTTATTTGTCAGTTGGCAAGCGACGAGAGGGCATTTACAATCCGCCTCAAACTGCAACTAAGGACATTTGATGATGAGCATAACTACAACATTTAAGACTCGCTATGACGTGGTAATCGTGGGTGGGGGACACAACGGCCTGAGCGCAGCAGCCTATCTGGCGAAAGCTGGCCTTTCGGTGCTGGTGCTGGAAAAACAGCCGGTGGTCGGCGGCGCGGCCATTTCGCTGCCCATTTTTGACGGGATTAATGCCAAACTTTCGCGCTATTCGTATCTGATGAGCTTGTTCCCATCACAAATTAGCAATGATCTGGAACTGCGATTCGAGAGTCGCAAACGGGCGATGGCTTCGTTTACACCGACCGTGCGCGACGGGCAGCATAAGGCGCTGCTGGTTAGCAATACAGACCCAAACGCAACGGTTGAATCCTTCCGCCAATTAACGGGAGGCGACAGCGAATACCGCAATTTTCAGCACTTTGATGCTTTATGCAGTGCATTCGCCACCCGCGTTTGGCCGACGCTGCTACGGCCATTGGTGACGCGGGCAGAAATGCAAAAACAATTCGATACCGCCGAGGCGCGCAAAGCATGGGAGATCATGATTGAGCAGCCGTTTGGCGTCGGGCTGGAAAGCATTCTACATGATGACATTGTGCGCGGATTGGTGTTCACCAATGCCAACATTGGGGTATTGACGCATCCACATGACCCTACCCTGCTTCAAAACCGAACTCATATTTATCACATCGTCGGGCAAGGAACAGGTGAATGGCGAATCGTGACGGGCGGCATGGGCGCTATCACACAAGAACTGGCACGGGCAGGGCGCGAAGCCGGAGCGGAATTGGTCACGGAAGCAGTCGTTTCACAAATCGGAATGGGCGAGACTGCCGAAATCCAGTTCACACATGGCGATAGAACCCATACCGTCAGCGCCCGTTATGTGCTGGCGAATGTTGCACCGACTGTGCTGCGACGAATGCTGCCCGAAGGGGCTATGCCCGCACCAGAAGTAGAACCGGAAGGCTCGGTCTTTAAGATTAATTTGCTGCTGAAGCGTTTGCCCCGGTTGAAGGCCAGCCAATACACTCCTTACGAAGCATTTACGGGGACATTCCATGCCGCCGAAGGTTATCAAGCGATGCAAGAGAGTTATCAGGTGGCACTGAATGGCAATCTCCCAGAACTGCCACCGGGCGAGTTGTACTGCCAAACCATCACTGATCCGACGACACTGACGCCGGAACTGCGCGAGGCGGGCTATCAAACGCTGACGCTGTTCGGCGTGAATTTGCCCGCGCGTTTGTTCCGCGCCGATAATGATGGCACACGGGCAGAAATCGTCAAACGCTACCTGAAGGTTATCAATCAATATCTGGATGAACCGATTGAGGACTGCCTAGCAATCGATGCACATGGACAGCCATGCATTGAGGCCAAGACGCCACTTGATCTGGAAGCAGAAATCGGTTTACCAGCAGGGCATATTTTCCATCAGGATTTGACGTGGCCGTTTGTAGATGAGCCGATGTTGGCAGGAACGTGGGGTGTAGAAACAGCCCATCCAAACCTGTTCATCTGCGGTAGCGGGGCGCTGCGCGGCGGGTGCGTGAGTGGTATTCCGGGACACAATGCGGCAATGAAGGTGCTGGAGTGCGAGGGGAAACAATAAAGATATTCACCGCAGAGAAATAAGAGCAAGAGGCGGCGTAAAAACCGCCTCTATTTGTTTTACCCCTAACCCCAGCCCTTCCCCCGCGTGCAGAAGGGAGCGATACAGCCTCAGTTCAGTTTTGCACAGCGGTATAGATAGATTCTTATTGCGTTCCGGCGGCGTTTAGGCGATCCATTTGGTCGGCGGTGAGTTCAAATTTCAGCGCGCCGAGATTTTCGCCAAGCTGCGATTCATCACTGGCGGCAATCAGCGGAATAATCCCATGCTGAAGCATCCAGCACAGGATAACCTGATTGACCGTCGCACCCGTTTCGGATGCAACGGCGCGCAAGACTTCCAATCGTTTGTCATTATCCGGCATCAAAAATTCACGGCGGAAAGAACGATCCTGACGGGTATATGCGCCAGCTTGCAATACACTGTAGCCTAAAAGGGTGATCTTCATCTGATCGCAGTAATCGAGTAAATCGTCGTTGACCATTTTCTGCGGGTCAACATTGGTTCCCGGTCGCAAGCGCAGATAAGTATAATGCTGCTGGATGCAGCAATACTGCGCCCAATCGTTGGTCTGGCTGATCCATCTGGCCTGTTCCAGCCGCCACGCCAGATAATTGCTCGCACCGATGAAACGAACTTTTCCGGCCTGTACCAGCCGATTAAAGGCTTCCAGTGATTCTTCCAGCGGGGTTTGACGGTCATCGACATGGGCATAATAAAGGTCGATGGTGTCTATGCCCAACCGCTGAAGACTTTTGTTGCATTCGGCTTCAATATCGGCTGCCCGCAAACGCCGGGGAACATCCATATACTCAAAGCCCACTTTGGAAGCGATGAACACCTGAGCGCGATTGCCACGTTCCCGCATCCATTTACCCAGCAAGGCTTCACTTTCGCCGCCCTGATAACCGCTAACCCAATGCGCATAAATATTGGCGGAGTCGATAAACTGACCGCCCGCATCCAGATATTGGTCTAACAGTCGATAGGATGAGGCCAGATCATTGCGCGTGCCCAAGTACATCGCACCTAAGCACAACGAACTGACATCGATATTGGTTTGCCCCAGTTTTTGAGTCTTCATCGAATTTTACTCCTGCCCTGTTTAACAATTTTCGTTTATGTATCCGACAGACGCAAAAAGCGGTTGAACAATTGGGTACGCCAGAGGAAGCGCAAGGCAAATGTCCATGCAAGCAACACAACTGTAATAATGAGCCAATCGCGGGGTTCAAGGATGGCTAACTCGAAAAATTCACGCAGGCCGGGGACGACCATCAACAGGATATAGATTAACAAAAGGACACCTGCCATGATGGTTGGCCGCCAATCACCGCTGAATTCGTCACCCGCTGACCAGAAATGCGTAGGCGGCTCGACAAAAATTATCAGCATCAAACCACCAATCGTGGTTACCGTCGTCAATACGGTGCGAGCAATATCCAGCGCGTGCTGCTGCAAAACCGGATCGTTCACTTGCAGAACATCGACAGCACCACCTGCCCGAAGCAATCCGACATAGTAGACAACATAGATCAGCAGACCCGCTAACGCCAACGTCAATCCAGCAGGCAGCGTAAAACCGAGCACGGATTGGATAAGGTGTTTTTTGGGTGTACCGGGACGTGACCATGCTGCCAGCGCCAGCATGGGAATGCCAACGGTGAACAGCGAAAGCAACGACATATGTACAGGCGTTATGGGAAAACCGAGGCCAATAACTGCCACGCCCAAAATGATAAGCGTTTGATAGACCACACGCGTCAGGAACAGGCGCATAATGTCCAACATTCCGTTGACAATACGCTGGCCTTCCTGAAAAGCAGGAGGAAGTGCCGCAAATGAATCATTGAGCAGCACAATATCGGCCACACCGCGCGTAGCCTGACTGCCGCTTTGCATAGCGATGCCGATGTGGGCTTTTTTGAGCGAAAGCACATCGTTCACACCGTCCCCAATCATGGCGACATAGTGGCCTCTGGCGCGGAGCGTATCCACCAACTTCTCTTTCTGCTGCGGGGTAATACGCCCAAAAACTGTAGTCGATTCAGCTATCTCGCCAAACTCTCCTACGCTCATTCTGTCTAATTCCGGGCCAGAAACGACGTGAATATCACCCGGAAGCCCTGCCTGCTTCGCCAGCGCTGCTACTGTTTGCGGATTATCGCCAGAGATGATCTTCAGCCGGATGCCTGCATCAGTAAAACCTTTGAGGGTTTTATCAGCTTCCGGGCGTAGTTCGTCACTGAAACTAATGAGACCCAGCGGTCTAAGCTGTGGCAGTGTGGGGTCGGCATCCGTACTGGGGAGGGTGGTTGCATCGGGGTTAAAGCCAAATACCAGCACACGCAGCCCATGATCTGACCAATCGGCAACCTGTTGAAGCGCTTCTCCATCCAAGTTGAGCGTCTCGTGCAGCATTTCCAGCGCACCCATCACATATACCCCGCGTATTTCGGAGGTATCGAAGGCCAGAGCGCTCCACTTACGGGCAGATGAAAATGGCACTTCTTCGATAACGGGCTGCTTTTCGCCCTTCAAGGCTTCGTGCAGGGCCTCCGAAGTGCGGTTGCCAGCCGGGGTACTGGCGGCGTAAATACTCAGGATGCGGCGAAATTCAACATCGTCAATACTGATTGGATGGGTTTGATGTAGATGGATGCGGTTAGCGGTCAGTGTGCCCGTTTTATCCAAGCACAGGACATTAACATTGCTCATCGATTCGACTGCATTAGACTGCTGGATAAGCGCACCGCGTCCGGCCATCCGCACCGCCCCCATCGCGTAGGCAATGCTAATCATGAAAAACAGGCCATTGGGAATCAGCCCAGTGACAACCGCAGCAATTTTGGCGGTTTCGGTCAGCGGCAGACGAGTGACAATGGCAGCGATGCCGAACAGGATTCCCATCGCTGTGCAAAGCGCCAGCAACAACCGGATGACAAAATCAACGTCCAGTTGCAGCGGGGTTTTTACCTGCCTGAAGGCGCGCGCTCCGGTTGTCAATTTGTTGGCGACACTTTCCATGCCAACCTTCTCGGCCTCGTAGGCAGCAGAGCCGTTCACACAAAAACTGCCGGAAAATACCGGATCACCGTATTTCTTGGGGATTAGGTCGGATTCACCTGTTAGCAGGGACTCATCCACATCGATTTTGCTATCCCCTACCACTTTGCCATCGACCACGATCTGATCACCCGCACCGATTATCAGAATATCGCCAACAACAACTTCCGTAGGATCAATGACTTTTTGGACACCAGCACGAATAACGGTGGCCATAGGGCGAGAGAGCAAAGCAATTTTATCGAGGGCTTGCTTGGCACGGATTTCCTGCACCAAACCAATGACTGCATTCATGAAGGCAATGCCAACTGAGAGGAATGCATCGGTATAAAGGCCAAGCAGCACCAGAATAAGCCCGATGCCGAACAGCACCATGTTGATAAATGTAAACAAATTGGCGCGGATGATCTGAGCATAGGAGCGGCTGGTTTCCAAACGGACGTTGTTGCCCTGCCCACGCGCACGGCGGTCTATGACCTCGTTCTCTGAAAGTCCCTGAAGTTGTGAGGGGTTCGACGCAATCTGCATAGCTATTGGCTTTCCAATGAGAACAAAATAAACCTGTGGAGGCGAATTATAATCGACTTCTCAGGTTGTTGACACAAGAATCTTACACAAATGAGTTATGCTATACGTAATGTTTGGAATCAGGAGGATATCATCATGGCAACCGCCAAAGCAAAAGTACCCAAACCAACCGCAACCAAGACAAAATCAATTAAGCCCGATCTGGGTCTTAACGATGAACAACAGCAGATTGTGGTGAACATTCTCAAGCCACTGCTGGCTGATGAAACGGTTCTGTATATTAAACTGCGGAACTTCCACTGGAATGTTACCGGGCCACAGTTCCAGCCACTCCATGCGTTGTTTGAGAATCAGTATGACGAATTGGCTGATATCATTGACGAGGTGGCCGAACGCATCCGTCAACATGGAGAGAACGCGCCCGGAACGCTGGTTGAATTCCAGAAATTAGCACGACTGACCGAACAACCCGGCGTTTACCCAGATGCGCGCACGATGATCGCCAACGCGCTGGCTGACCATGAGGCACTGGTGCGGCAAATCCGGCAAGATATTGATGTGATCGACGACGACGCTGATGAAGCGGGTTCGGAAGACCTGCTGACGGGTATCCTGCAAAAACATCAGAAAATGGCCTGGATGCTGCGGGCACATTTAGAAGGTCAGTAGCCATTCGCTTTTAGCAAGACAAGGTCGGGGAAATCCCGGCCTTTTTGATTCCAAAAAATGTTTAGCGTAGCAAAGTAAAGTTCTACCGACTATACTCATCGCCGTTTTGTATCCATACTATTGAAGTCAATACTCATGCCACTATTTGTCATCTTCGTATTCGGAGCAGTTGTACTTGGCACAGGGGCGATGCTGGCCCCTGCCTGGAACACAGCACAACCACGCATCGGGCTGGCCTCGGCGCTGACATTAGCGTTGGTGATGGGCGGCGCGATATTCTGGGCAATGCTATTTGGCTGGAACACACTGGTCATTGATTATTTGTTATTCGCGCTGGTAACAGGCATTTTCCTGTTCGGCACCCTTTCTTACGGGCAAAAGCGAGCCGAAGCCCGCGGCGAAACCCTGAGCGACCGGGATCAAGGTTGGCCGGGGTTGCGTGATCTGATGTTATTGGCTTTCGCGGCGCTGGTGTTCGTCATTCCAGCGCTGGTGCTGCATGTGCCGCTCGATACAGATGCACAGGGATTCGGGTATCTGGCCTTATCCGCCCGGATAGGCGGGGACTTTAAGACGCTTGCACCCTGGCATCCTGAAATCACTTATCTGTATTCACCGGGCTTCACGCTCATTATCGCCTATTTGAACCAGCAACTTGACCAGGGTTTGCACATTATCCAACTGAGCGTTGGTGCTGTATTAGCGACCCTAAATGTGTGGCTGGCTTTTGATATGGGTTCGGAACTACGGGATCAGCGATTGGGGCGGGCAACAGCAATTGCCATGCTCATTGGTGTCGGCTTGTTCACCGCATTCATGGACTCGCATTTTACATCCCTGCTGGGGTTGGTGTTCGCACAGGCATTCTTGATTTATGCCTTACGCTATTTACGCGAACCCGCATGGCCGGATGCGGTTGCCGCCGGTCTGATGCTGGGAGCGCTGGTACTTTCGCAGCCGGACACGACTATTATTCTGGGGTTGGGATATGTACCCTGGCTACTGACGATGTGGCTGGGCAAAACACGCCCCACAATGCGTTCGTGGCTGGTAATGGTCATCGGAATCCCACCGGTGGCTGTAGTGGGCATTTTGCCCTGGCTGTTGAATGTACGTGACTTGCTCGGCTCGGACATTATTTCCCCGTTCACACGCGATCCAAATTACTGGCAGGTGATGGTGGTGTATCACGGTGTCATAATCCTGCCTATTGCCATTTTAGGTGCGGTGGTGGGTCTACGGCGGCGCGATCAGGGCGCAATTCTGGCGGTTGGTTGGCTGGTGATGGTGTTGGAGTTCAGCAGTCTGGGCATTCTGGAACGTCTCGTGCCGGGATTGGTTGCCCCCCTGCTGCGTTATGATTACCCTTTCAGTATTGCGTGGCATGGGCCGATTATCCCGTATGCGATATTGGGCGGGATGGGATTACTGTGGATATGGGACAAATGGTTTGAGGTGCGGTTAGGGAAATGGATGCCTCGCCTATCATATGGCGTACTGGGTACCTTAATTGTAATCGCGCTAGTGATATTGGTCTTTAACCAACAACTACTGTCTTTTAGTAAAGACCGGGTTGGATTCTTCGGTGCTTTTGCTTCACAAGCTGATGTACAGGCAATGGAATGGCTAAAGGAAAATACTCCGGCAGATGCCCGTGTTCTAAACTACACTGGCACACAACTAGATAATTCCCACGAAGGCGATTGGGTACCCGTCATTTCAGAGCGTGACAGTGTGTACTACCGCTGGCAGCCATTTTTCCGCAATAACGAGGCCAGTCTGGCAGAACAAGAACTACTGCGCGCTTTCTGGGAAAATCCGGCTGATCCAGCTCATGCAGAACTTTTGCAAACAGCGGGAATTGATTATGTGATTGTGCCGCAGATTATCACTAACCCGGAAAGCATCACCAGCATGTTCCGCTGGCGACCTCCTGTTGATCTGGTTGAGATGGAGTCACAGGTAAGCGATGCAACTTATCTCAATCTGGTTTTTGAAAGCGAAGGCGCGCAGGTTTACGAATTCATAACCGACAGCCCTTAAGGTGTTAGCCATCCCGATTTCGCTATATAATTAGGCTCAACGTAAGCGCAGACTGTTTCGATGGGGCCGAGGGCTAAAAAGCAGACACCATGCCGGATGATCGCTTTAACGACGACAACGCACACCCTGAAAACAGGGACAACGATCCCACTAACCCGGAAATCCCGGCGTCCGTCGCCTTTATGGAGATGATGCGGCAGGCAGCAGCCAAAGCTGAAGCCAGTAAGCCTCAACCAACAAGTGCGGCAGAGCAACTTTTCAAGCGTCCGATACAACCATCTGATTTCCATCAGCGTACAACCGCAACCACTGCGACTGCTACCAGTAATGTTCCCGGACTGGAGAACCCGAAAGCCAAAAGCGACCAGCAACGACAGGCCGAGATTGAAGAACAGCGCATTCGGCGTGTGAAACGGCGTAAGGCCAAACGGCGACGGCAAACAGTCGGGGTTCTAGGCGGTATTATCCGCACACTGGTTGTAGTGGTGATTGCCGCCGGCTTGATGGCAACCATTTTCGCCTGGTGGACACCCTCTCAATTTATCGCGGATGATGTAAAGCAGGAATTGAGTGTCGCCCAAGCCACCAGTCAATCGACAGTCATTCCGACCAGTATTCCGACACCAAACTGGCTGCGGAAAGTGGGTATCGTCAGCGGGCACCGAGGCCCACAAGTCCCACCTGACCCCGGCGCAGTATGCCCTGATGGGTTGACGGAGGCTGAGATCAATTTCGCAGTGGCACAGTTGGTTGTGCGCAACTTGCGCGGTCGTGGCTACTCAGTCGATTTACTGGATGAATTTGATCCCCGGTTGGACAATTATCAAGCAGCGGCACTGGTATCCATTCACGCCAACACCTGTCAGGACTTTGGTGAACTGGTATCTGGTTATTTGATCGCCCGTGCATCATCCCGTGTGGGGCGGGGAACTGACGATTTACTGGTGGACTGTGTTGCCCGCTACTATGCACAATCCACCGGGTTGCAGCGGCGGGAAGGTGTAACGGTTGATATGACGGATTACCACACCTTCCGCGAAATTCATCCCCTGACGCCAGCTTCGATCATCGAACTGGGTTTCTTACTCGCAGATCGAACCGTTTTGACCGAAAATCAGGAAGCGATGGCGCAGGGCATTACTGATGGGATTGTGTGCTTCCTTGAACCCTCTCAACCCCCAACCATTGAAACTCCTTTACCAACAGGAACAGGCGGATGAACAAACAACTTGTAATGTATTCCCGCACAACCGGATGCCCATATATCAGTCTAGCAAAACGGGTGCTGACGGATTATGCTGT
Organism: Anaerolineae bacterium; assembly: GCA_019912965.1. GTDB lineage: Bacteria > Chloroflexota > Anaerolineae > Aggregatilineales > Phototrophicaceae > CFX2. Next base: position 35,109 of record JAIOHM010000234.1, on the reverse strand, counting down.
TCCTTACCGGGAAATTTTTATTGACCAGGATATGACAGCCAGAGCACGAGTGCTATCATGGACGGGGTTTCTTTCTGTCCCAACACTGGTGATTGCAGAAATAGACTCTGATTTACCGATCAGTGACCCAACGCCGCTTGAAGCCGGTACAAGTCCGCGCGGTATACACCGGGGCACAATGATTACCGAACCAAACATAGACCAGCTTACAAAATGGCTGATCGAACATGGTTTTGTGCAAGCAGATGGGATCGATGACAGTTTTTCGGTCAGCGCGTAAGGGGGTAAGTATGACACTCAGTGAAAAAACCGTTCTTCTGGACGGCTTGCGCGTGCGTTATTGGGAAGATGGTGAAGGCCATTCCAAAACACTGCTGCTGGTGCATGGCGGCATTGGTAATGCCCAACTGCACTGGGAGACTGTCTTACCGATGCTGGCTGAAAACTTTCATGTTCTAGCTCCCGATTTACCCGGATTCGGCCAAAGCCAACTGCTGCCCCGGATGCGGTTGGATGTCATGATGCACTGGATCAAATCCTTCATGGACAGCCAGAAACTTGAGCAGGCAGTTTTAATTGGCAGTTCATTTGGCGCACTACTCGTCCGACTATTCGCAGCGGCCAACCCAACCTATTCACCAGCAATTATTCTGGTTAACGGTGGCGGTGTGCCAGATATTCCACCGACTCTACGCCTGATGGAACGAATTCCAGTTGTGTCACAGTTTATGTTTTCATCACTGGGTAAACAGGGCACCAGCGAGGAAACCCTTAAGCAAATGATTCACATTGAAGATGTGCTGACGGACTCGTTCAAAAGTGAAGTCAAGAGTGCAGCACCCGGCTATGCGCGTTTGATGCGAATGATGATCGGCAGCGGAATGCCCAAATCGGTGACACCTCTCGTTCCAACCCTGATCCTTTGGGGTGTAGAGGACAAAATCGCAACGGTAAAGGAAGCTCAGGCCATTAAAGTCAGCATTCCCGGTGCGGAGCTGACGGAAATCAAGGACTGCGGACACATGCCCCAACTGGAAACGCCGGATGTGTTCGCATGGCAGGTGATGACCTTTCTGGACAAACTCAGCCGCCCTACCAAAACCGGTTCATCAGGTGCCCGAATACTGCCAAACGTCCCTAGCTAAATGCATAGGTGACTGCTAAAATGCGTGCCGTTTGGAGAGGTAGCGTAGTGGCCTAACGCGCTCGCCTGGAACGCGAGTAGGGGTAACACCCTCGTGGGTTCGAATCCCACCCTCTCCGCTGTTTATTCTTCTCCGCTCATACTTCGGCGTTTTTGCAGCAACTTATAAGCGGTTTCTACGTCATCTGCAACCAGAATTTTTTCGCCAAATGGCTTGTACAATCGACCAATCGTCAGCGCGACATTTTGAATCAGGCTGCCACCGCCAGCAACAACCGTGACTCCAAAATTGGCTGGGGCGACACGAAACCAGCGGGGGCCATGTATTAACATGTCCGGGGGCAGCGATTCATTGCGGCTGAGGTCGATAATAGAATCGACTGTGTTTTCAACCGTCTTCAGCAAAACAACCGCCGTATTAATAGCCGCATGATAATCGCGCCATTGCCACTGCCCTTCAAATTCCCACAAAGCAATCTGTCTGGAATCGTCGTACCACTTCACCAGAATTGGCATATTATCTCTCGCCAGATTATCCCCTTGTCACAGTATAATGGATGTCCTTACTCACTACATGACGACAGATGATAGTATTTCAACATGTTTAAACTCATAATGAAGTTTCTTCTATGCAGAAATTGACGAGCATACGCCTGCCTTGGCCGACCAACTGGGCAGAATTATTTGGTTCAGAACGACCACTCATTCTGGAGATTGGATTTGGTTACGGCGCATTCCTGCTACATCTGGCGCGGCAAAACCCGGATGCTCATGTCATCGGATTGGAGATTGCCGCAGAATGCCTGCGAGCGGTGGAAAAATCCATCCCACGCAACCGTCTGACCAATGTGATTCCGATTCATTCAACGGCGGAAACAGCCCTACATCATCTATTCACGCCTGCCAGCGTTGACCAGATCCACATCAATTTTCCAGACCCCTGGTTCAAAAAGCGCCACAGTCACCGCCGTTTGATGCAGCGCGACACCTTGAATGCGATGGTCAGCCGTCTGCAATTGGGTGGCAGGTTGTATCTGGCGACCGACATCATCGAATATGCCGAGATGAGCGCGGAACTGCTGGCAGAGACACCGGGGTTGGATAACACCCTATCCACGCCCTGGGCAAATACACTACCGGGGCGAGTGGTTACCAAGTATGAAGGCAAAGCCCTGCGCGAAGGCCGTCCCTGCTACTACTTCGCCTATCAACGCAACCAAGTGCCCATCCATATTCCGGTACAAGAGGAATTCGACATGCCCCATATCGCTTTTACCAGCCCGCTCTCACTGGATGAGATGCTGGCGGCATTTGAGTCCAGCGAACACAAAGCTGGCGAAACACACATCAGTTTTCTCTACGTTTACCGGGGCAAAAACGTGCTACTGTTTGAGGTGTATATCAAAGAGCCCACGATTGACCAGCACATCGCTTTTGTGCTCGCCAAACGTGAAACCCCAAACGAATATACGCTGAAACTGGGCAATCTCGGCTATCCCCGTTCGACGCGGGGCGTACATCAGGCTGCGGCCATTCTAGGCGACTGGTTGCTGGGGTTGCATCCGGAGTCGCGGATATTAAATCGATCTCTAAAGGAATAGCCCATAACCTATGGCTGCATCCCAAACCGCCACACCCAAACGATTCACCAAGTTAAAACGTGCCTGGGCTGTGTTGAGCAGTCCACGTCAACAGCCAATTATTTATGCAGAAATTGCACTGCTGGTACTTGGTGGACTGGCACTGCTACCCGGTGGATTCGATTATCAGGGTTATTTTCACCGATTGGCGCAGGGTTGCGAAGCCTGCACCTACAACCCTTATTTCTCAGAATGGTTCATGTTCCCACTAGGTGTCTTCGCATGGCGTGTTGGGTATCTGGTGCTATGCGGCCTGACGATGGCAATTGCTTACTGGTCAGCGCGGCGTTTGGGCGGGAAGCCATTTGTTGTGCTTACCTCGCCCACTTTTTTATGGATTTTGTGGTTAGGTCAAATTGATATTATTGCTGCGTTCGGTTTAGCCATTGCCTGGTGGAACACGCAGCGAGGGAAACCAATCTGGGTGGGATTAGGATTGTTGATGATGGCAACCAAACCACAGTTAGCCGCCTTTGCTATCATTGCGCTGGTGCTGTGGAACGGTTGGAAATCGCTCATTATCCCGGCGGCAGGGGCAGCACTGAGCTTTGTCATTTATGGGCTGGATTGGCCGGTGCGCTGGCTGTCATACACGCCGCAAACCATGTTCGCAGGTGACGCCTGGTTTTACATCGCGCCAACCTGGTTGCTGATCGGGCTTTTGGGTGTGTTCTTCATCAAGGGACGACAGCATCAATTACAGTATGTCATCGCTGCCACATTGGCGGGCGCACCCTATCTGGGCGCTTACTCGTTCTTCACACTGACGCTGTTTCCGCTGCGGTGGTGGGAAATTCTGGTCGCATATGCCCCATTCGCCATGATGGGTATCACAGGCGATCAATGGTGGTTGGGTTTGCTACTGGCACAACCGCTGATGGTGATGGGGCGGCTGTTGTATGAAAATTATCGACCTTTGGTTTTACCCAAAACAGCATCAGCCGAACAGACGTAAAGCCCCACCTGCATGAGGCTTTATGAGTAAAGCTTCAAAATCAGGCTTTTACCAGCGTTTTTCGTAGACGACCGGGCGGCCTTTAAACCACTGATGAGCACGCTGTAGATGAAAACTTTGTACACCAGCCGGAACGGTTGGCAATCCGCCTAAAAGCTGTTCCAATTCCCACAACCGTTCGGCAATGGCACATTTGGCAGCAGCATCCATAACCATACTGGCGGCCTGGCGGGTACGCACCCAATCGCCATCCAGCGATGTGCGACACACCAACAGCATCCACAGGTCGTTATATGTCAAGACAATCACATTGCCATGACGGTCTTTCAGTTCTTCGTAAATTTCCCCGCCCAACGGACGGGCCAACGTCTTGGTCGTCATACGCCCTTTTCCCTCGTGATCGCTCTCATTCATGGAACTGCATTTTGCGCTCAATGTAAAGCGTACCGCAGTCCCTGTAAAAGTAAACGAAAGCAAACCTAAAAACGCGTAAATTTTTAGTTACATATAGCGCCTAACGGATCCGTGACAGCTTCCCGCGCGGCCAACCGCATGAAGATGCCATCGCGTGGACGAAGGGTAATCAATGGGTCAGGAACAATCTGCTGTCCCGGAACAAGCTTCATCTGAAAACGGCTGATGATGGTTGCCAGCACTAATTTAGCTTCCATCATGGCGAATTGATTGCCAACGCATACCCGCGGGCCGCCACCAAATGGAAAATAAGCATATTTGGGAACACGATCCTCCCAACCGGAAGCAAAACGTTCAGGCCGGAATTGGTCGGGTTCGTTCCAATAGCGCGGGTCGCGGTGCATGGTATAAATGCTCATGATGATAATACTGCCCTTCCTGATGGGGTAGCTGCCAAGCTCGATGTCTTCGATCACCTCGCGGGTCGTCACCCAAGCAGGCGGATACAGGCGCATGGATTCTTTGATGACCATTTCGGTGTAGGGTAAACACAATAGGTCAGCAAACGCGGGCAGGCGTCCATCCAGAACAGATTGCAATTCTTCTACCAGACGGGTTTCAACCTCCGGGTGTTGTGCCAGCAGGTACAACGTCCAGGCCAATGCATTCGCCGTCGTTTCATGTCCAGCAATAAACAGTGTCATCGCCTCATCACGCACCTGTTTATTGGACATCCCGCCGCCTTGTTCTTCATCTACAGCCATCAACAGCATGGAAAGCAAATCACCTTTGTCTTCGCCAGATGCACGGCGTTCGTCAATCATACGAGTGATGGTCTGTTCCAGCAAAGCAGCGGCCTGTTTACGCTCACGGTTTTGGGGTGTAGGTAACCAGTCTGGCAGATGAATAGGCTGGGTAATGCGGCGTCCAACGGTTTCGATGCCCATTGTTATGGCCTCGCCAATCGAATCCGCATCGCCAGACACATCAGCATCAAACAGGGTTTTAGCTACGATTCGCATGGTCAATTTCATCATTTCATGGGCAACATCAAGCTGGTCGTCTGTATGCCAACCTTCCAGCATTTGGGCACTGTAATCGACCATCACATCGCCATAAGCAGCTATACGTTTATGATAAAAAGCAGGCTGCACGAGGCGGCGCTGACGCTTATGGAATTCGTCTTCGCTGGTCAGCAAACCCTGCCCAATGACCTGGCGTGTGTTACGTTTGAGCGCAGGGCTTTTGTGAAACTGTTCCGGATGTTTGGCCAGCACATACTGGATCATCTCCGGGTCATTAATCTGGTAAATGTGACGCGGGCCAAAGCGAAAATGAACAATATCCCCAAATTGATCACGGTTGGCGATCATAAATTCCAGACGGTGATTGGCGAATTGGCGCAAACTGCCCAACAGTAGGAATTGCTTTGGGCCGGGTGGATATCGGTTTTTCATTACAGACTCGCTTTGTTTATGTCACAAATTTCTGGACATGGTGTATAAGATCACAATAAGCGAGACATATATTCCGGTCAAGTAACAGGTGTAAACTTTGTGTAAACTTTCGCAAATAGATTTATGAACAGGGCGAATCACCAATAATTCGCCCCATAAAACACCTCATACCCGTTCCTGAATTGATTCAAGAATCAACGGGGTAATGGTTTCAGCAACAGGAGGGTGATAAAGTGTTGATTGACCAAGCATATTGAGGGCGGCTACACGTCCTTGCTCGGCTGATTGTTTCCACGTTCGAGCAATGTAACCGTCAATCTGGGCACAGTTTCCAGCGGCGTACACATTTGGCTGATTGGTTTGCAGGTTAGCATTGACCCAAATTGCGCCCGTTTCAGCGTCAATCTCCACCTCCGATTCAATCAGAAAATCGGTTGTTGGTGAAACACCAACTGTACACAAGGCCATGCGTCCGGGAATGATGCGCCCACTAGATAAACGCACCCCATCCAGCACGCGGTTATCTTCGCTTAGGTAAGCCGCTAGTGTTTCACCCAGCACGATTTGCATACCTTCGGCGCGCAAGCATTTTTCCGCCAGCGCAGCATCAGTTTCGGAAAGGCTTGGGATACCCAAATGTTTTTCGCGGGCAACCAAGGTGGTTGGCACCCCACGTCGATTGAGTGCATAGGCCATATCCATCCCCAGAATACCGCCACCGATGACCACCGCGCCGCTTTGCTGCAACTGCGGCATCCAAGCTTCGATCAAGGAAATATCTTCATAATTCCGTACCTGATGAACGCCAATATAATGCAGGCCGGGGGCATCAATGATGCAAGGGGTTGCCCCTGTCGCCAGCAGTAAACGGTCGTAATTCAGGCGGATGTGTCGCGGCAGCAATATCTGTTTCAAGTGAGGAAAAACACGCAGCACTTCTTCATAATGCAGTTCAATGCCCTGCTCTGCCAAGGTTGCTTCACTTTCAAGCAACAGTTCGTCCCCATCCTGAATGCCAGTTATCAAGCGCCGTGCCATATCTTTGCGGGCATACAGGCCAAAAGGATGAATCTCGAAGGTGTAAACGGTGATTTTAGCATCCGGGGCATGTTCACGGAGTGTTTTAGCAGCGGTGATTCCCGCCACCCCTCCGCCAATGATTGCATAACGCATGGATTTCCTCTCTTGGTAGTTATTGTATCCGCAAGAGTCTTAACAGGAATTCTTTAAATAAGCTGGCGATTCGGTTTAAGGAAGTGACATCGCAACTTAAGCCGACGATAAACCGGGTTTAAAAGCGGCAGGTTATTTTTGATCGTAGACAAGTGTTTGTAATAACTCTGGTTCAATGATTGAGGAGACTCCACAAAAATGACAGAACAGCAGAATAATTGGAAACAGCTTATTCAGGAAAAGGTTTCGCGCCGCAACTTCTTGCGTGGCATGAGTGTCATGGGTGCAGGAGCAGCGGCAGCAGTCGCTTTGCCAGCGGGTGTACTGCAAGCAGCAGCCCCGGCACTGGTCGCGGCAGCAGCGGCAAAGGCGCAGGCTGGCTTGGCTTTCAGCCCGATTGCCCCATCAACCACCGATGATATTGTACTGCCAGAAGGCTTCAGCTATCAGATCATCATCAAACGCGGGGATGTATTCACGAAAGACGGGAAGACCTTCGGTGATAACGCTGACTGGACGGGTTGGTTCCCAATTGACATGCTGGAAGGTGGCAGCAGCACCGAAGAAGGTTTGCTGGTCGTGAATAATGAATATGTCAATTCGCTGCTGGTCAGCAATTACAGCGGTGAAGGTGATAAAACAGTTGACCAGATCAACGCCGAAAAAAATGCAATTGGCTTCGCGGTTGTTCACCTGCGTAAAGTTGATGGCCTTTGGACGGTTGTGACCGACAGTGATTACGGACGCCGCTTCGACGGACGGACGCCCATTGCCTTGAGTGGCCCGGTGGCGGGTACAACGGTCGTGGGTGGTGCAACAGAAGTCATCGGTACATTGGGCAACTGCTCCGGCGGTATGACCCCATGGATGACCGGGTTAAGCTGCGAAGAAAATTATCAGGATTACTACGGCGAAGACAGCCTAAACGAACAGAACCCAGCACAGGGTTGGCAGGCAGATGCAGCCAATGTTCAACCACCGGAACACTTCGGTTGGGTAGTGGAAATTGATCCGTTCACTGGGGTCGCCAAGAAGCGCACAGCACTGGGACGCTTCCGCCATGAAAATGTCGCCATTGGCATTGGCAAATCCGGCAAAGTTGTGGCTTACATGGGCGATGATAAGCGTGATGAAGTAGTCTACAAGTTTATCTCGGAAGCAATCTACGACGCCAGCAACCGCGAAGCCAATCTCGATATTTTGGATAGCGGCACGCTTTACGCCGCTGATTTCAGCAAAGGCGTGTGGATTCCGGTCGTTTGGGAAGGCAATGAGGAAACGCTGGGTGATCCAAGCAAGGTCGGCGGCTACACGCTGACAAGCCAAGCTGATGTACTAACCTATGCTGCGCAAGCTGCCCGTGCGCTGGGCGCAACCCGTACTGACCGTCCAGAAGACATCGAAATCCACCCTGAAACAGGTGATGTGTATATCGCTTTCACCAACAACAGCGCACACGGCAATTTTCACGGTCAGATCACCCGCCTGATCGAAACAGATGGCGATCATGAATCACTGGAATTCGGCTGGGATATTTTCGCAGTAGGCGGCCCGCAAAGTGGTTTCTCCAGCCCGGATAACCTGATCTTTGACGGAGCAGGGAATCTGTGGATGGTGACGGATATTTCTAGCAGCAGCATCAACAAGGGTATCTATCAGTTCCAAGGGAACAACTCCCTGTTCATGCTACCAACCAATGGTGAAAATGCTGGCAAAGCCTTCCAATTCGCCAGCGGCCCGCTAGATTGCGAACTGACTGGCCCGACATGGCTGGGAAATGACACCCTGTTCCTAGCGGTTCAGCATCCCGGTGAAAACTCTGCCAGCCTTGAAGAACTGACCAGTCATTGGCCAGAAGGTGGCGATGCTCAACCGCGTTCGGGCGTGGTGGCTATCGTCGGCCCATTCAACAACGCTTAACTAACGCTTACTCCCCAACAGCCATTTTGTTGTAGTAGAGGCATCCTCTTGGGTGCCTCTACGCATTTTAACGTCAGTTATGGATAAGGGTAGTCATGAATGCCTTACATCATAGATTGAAAGCTGTGTCTGATTTTGCATGAGTGAACAGCTAAAAATCATCAAAAATATTTGTAATAAAATATGTAATATTACCTGTTCTCACCTGTTTATCAGGCATTATTTTCCCCTCAGCCAAATAATCTATTGAAAAGATTTATCCATAGCTGACGTTATTTTAGATATAACGCTCACGGATAGATGCGCTGGCATAGTCCAGCACCGAAACCACAATTGCAATTGCCAACACCGCTACACCTGCATCACGGTAGCGCAGCAGGTTGATCTGCTGTTGCAACAGGAAACCCACACCACCGCCACCCACAAAGCCGATGATAGTGGACATACGGACATTGATGTCCCATCGATACATGGTGAAAGCAATGTACGGTGGGATAATCTGCGGCACAACTGCATACATGATAGTCTGCAAGCGGTTCGCGCCCGTACTTTGGAGTGCTTCAATTGGCCCCGCGTCAATGTTCTCGATCTGCTCGGAATATAACTTGCCGAGCGAAGCAATGGAGTGCAGCGTCAGCGCCAGCACCCCGGCGAATGGGCCGATGCCTACCCATATCACAAATACCAAACCCATAATCAGCGGCTCAATAGAGCGTAATCCATTCAAAATGGTGCGGGTAATGGTATAAAGCACATCGCCAATGGGGAAAGCAGCTTTCGTACCAGCCAACCCACCTGCCAGCCCGCCTAAAACTGCGCCAATCAACATGGACTGGAACATATATCCCGATAAAGATATGCCCAGAATACTGGTAGCTGCATTTTGTGGGGGCAATGTACCCTCAATCAACGCACGACCGATATTAAGCACGCTGAACACCAAGACAAAAACCAGCAGTGCGCCAACCCACCATACGACAGTACGGTAAACACGATCACTGGCTGTCGGCGTTTTCAGTTTTCCGCTTAAGCGACGGTAGAGCATCACCAGCAACTGACCACCCAGACTGGCAGCAACAATCGGCGTCAACAGTCCTAGCCAAGCGGCTTGCATCCCAACAGCAGCCGTCAGCCCTAGTAAAATCGCCCCAGCTACAAAGCCCAAAACACCGCCCAGCATGTGGCTCATCTGCACCGGGATGCGTTTCAGAACATCAATCGTCAAGGTTGTACCGATGGAAGATAGTCCGAAAGCCCCTATTACCCCGGCAATTGGCACAATTGTCAGTTCGATCAATCGTCCAATAGTGCCAATAAAGTAACTGACATAACCCAGGATTCCAGTATCAAACAGGCCTCCTAACAGGATGCCTACCCCACCCACCAAACCAATGATAAAAACAGCAACGAGGGCGAACAATACTACGTTCAAAATGCCCCGCCAGCGTGCCACCCCTACATCCAAATCTGTTGATTGAATCTTACGGGACGAGGTAATGGCAGCAAAAAACAGGATAGCTGCTCCTGCCCCACCGGGAATCAGTCCTGCCCCTTTACCCAGGTTAACTGCCATGATTCCAAGCTGACTCAGCAGGAATGCACCTAACGCCCAACCTACAGGCAGGAGAATAAAGCTAATCAGCAAATTCCCCAGTGTCATTCGGACAGAACGCATCAAATTATGTGCGGCAAAAAAGCTCAAAATAGCCGAGGGTAAAATGGAGAGTGCGGTGGCGATCAAGGCTAAGAACACCGTCTCGACCATTTTCTCCAAGACCAGATAGGTCGTCGCGCTCAGGCGAGGCGCACCTACGGGAAAGCGCCCTTGGGCCTCAACTGCGTGCATTTCTCCGGTGGTACCCCGGATGCGTGGTACTTCAATTTCTACACTGAATGTACCATCCGAGCGCGTCACAAAATTATCTTCACCCAAACCATCTACCTGCCGGATGCGGCGTTCGCCATCGGTGGCAATCCAGTTGATGCGCGCCAGCGAGTCCGGGAAAAAGTTAAAGCCCTGTACAGTAATAATATCGCCGCTGCTGGCGCATCCCGGCGTGACGAACACATAAGGAATATTGCCTTCTGGCGGTGTAAGGACAGCCGTTTCAAAATTCTCCGGGCAGTCCATCACAATCGGAGTGGAGGCATCCTGAATATCATAATCCTGTTCCAGCACATTCGGGGACAGTAGTTCACGCAAGGCATTGCCCACATTTTGCTGGCGGACGGGTTCTTGTGGACGCTCCAGATTAATCTGAGTGACGCTCCAGCCATACGAAAAAATCACTAGACCAACAGCAATGCCGATAATAATTAGCAGACGGCGAAGGGCGGCAGATGCACGAGATGGGCGTTCATTCATAAAATCACTCCTAATGGATTTCAACCTGTACAGCATCTTCGCCGTAGATCATCTTGAAACGTTCTTCGTCAATTTCCGCAGGCAAGCCATCGAATTCCAGTTTCCCATCCTTGAGCGCGATCACCCGGTCAGCATAAGCACGCGCAAGACTAAGAAAGTGGAGGCTGCACAAAATGGTGATTCCATCTTCTTTATTTAACAGTTCCAGATATTTCATCACGGAATGCGAGGTGGCTGGGTCAAGGCTGGCGACTGGCTCGTCGGCCAGCATCATTTCCGGTTCTTGCATCAAAGCACGGGCGATGCCTACTCGCTGCTGCTGACCACCACTTAAAGCGCTGGCACGGTTGTAGGCTTTTTCAGGAATGCCAACCCGTTCCAATGCGGCCAATGCCCGATCTCTTTCCTGTGCAGGGAAATAGTTAAACAGGCTATAGACCGGGTTGATATACCCCAGACGACCAGACATCACATTAGTCAGCACACTAGAGCGTTTGACAAGATTAAACTGCTGGAAAATCATCCCGATGCGCCGCCGAACCTGACGCAATTCATCATCGGTGGCGGCGGTAATATCCCGCCCATTCCAGAGAATGCGCCCCTCGGTGGGGTCAATCAAACGGTTAATGCAGCGCAGCAGGGTCGATTTTCCCGATCCGCTCAGGCCAATGATTGATACAAACTGACCATCCGGGATTTCGAGGTTAATATTCTTTAAGGCCTGAAAGCCATTCTCATAAACTTTGCTCAGATTTTCGATAATCAGCATAAGCGCCCCTAAAAAAATACGGACAGAGGATTACCCCCTGTCCGTATAGCATACTCAATCGAACCGACTAACTGCAAATCAATTAGCCACCGAAAACGTCTGCTTCGGTCAGGCCGAGGATTTCGAATTGCAGACGTACCGGATCATAGGCTGAATCAGCGATGGGGTCGATACCACTCCAGCCGTAGAAATCTTCACTACCAATCGATTGTGCCCAGCCTTCGGTCGCAGAGAAAGCTACCAGCGCATCGAAAATCTGGGTACGCAGGTCTGCCGGGAATTCCGGCCCAAAGCTGAGGGTATCATTCGGGATTGGGGCACTTAGACGCAGGATACGTACCTGATCGATAACATCTGGCGCAGTTTCACGGATGTTGGCGCGGGCATCCAGAATACGGATATCGCCAACAAACAGGTTGCCATCTTCAGCAAGGCGTGATTCGTCAACCGTCAGATCATAGGGTTCGGGATTATCGCCAACCCGCCAAGGGGCACCGGGGACCAATGGCGGGCTGTAGAAGGTTGTACCAAATTCGGCCTCACCACTATATACAGCCTGCACAACCTGATTGTGACCGCCAGCTTCCACGCGTTCGCCGGGTTCAATACCAGCCGCGGCAAGTTCCACCGAGGGGGCAATAAAGCCAGAGGTCGAACCGCTATCCGGGAACGCCCAGCTCTTACCCGCCAGATCACCAAATGTGTAGATGGGGCTGTCGCGGCGCACAATGTAAGCCGCCCAGTAAACGCTCCAGCCACGACGAACTGCCGCACCGGAAACTTCCACACCACAGCGGTTATTGGCAATAACATAGCCTGCTGCCGGGATGAAGCCCATTGAGCTGCCGGGTGCAGCACACATCGCTTCAACCGTCGCCGCGTAGGAGGTGGGCACAAAAACCTGGAAGTTCAATCCAGTGGCTTCCTTCAAAGCTGCGGCCATCACTTCGCCGCCTGTTGTAATAGTCTGCGCTTCAACCGAAGGCACAAAATAAACCTGAATCGGATTGGCTTCCGAACCAAGTGCATCCTGAGCCGAAACAGCCGGGAGCGCGGCCAGCGTCAACAAGACGGCCATAATCATAAACACTGAAAAAGTTCTCAATCGCATAGTTTTCCCTCATTACTAGAATCATCAGTAGGTGAAACAGCGAACATCGGGGATTCTAAGAAGAGACTTAACAATTGTCAACCAATGCGACATTAAAAGTGATGCCAGATTTGTTGTTCAAGTACGCTATAGGATGTTAAGCCTTGTGCGCTCTGTTCCGCCCGGCGCGCCAACCTTCGTTTAGCCTGCTCGTGAATTTCGTGGACATGTGCCACTTTTTCGGCAATTGCAACTTCCAGCCAGCGCGCTCCATTTTCCGCCGTCGCAACACTGCCTGCACCATAACTTCCGGTCAAGGTATCATCTTCCCAAGTGGCCGTCATAATCAACGCGCCACCTTCAATCCAATCCATGTAATAATTAGGAGTGCTGATGAACTCGATCTCATCTACCACGCGCTCCATCTTGCACAAGTCTGGACGCAAGTGTAGTACATAGGCGGTTTCCAACTCGCAAGCGTGTCCCATACCGCCACGTTTGGAACGACGATACTGCTCCAGTGCGGGTGCGCCCAAATGCCCAGAGGTGTGCAGCCAAGTGGTCGCCGCAAAAATATGATGATGTTTATCCCCGGCATATTTGACTGTGTTATGCAAAAACGACGAATTACCGCCATGCCCGCTCATCAGATAAAAACGGTCGGCACCATGCACTACTAACACATCAATCACCTCTAGCAGAAAATCCTCAAATGTGCGCCCACCCATATTGAGCGTTCCAGCAAAAGACGAACGGTACATACTGACTCCGTAAGGCAAGACAGGCAACGTTTCCGCCTCATCAGGAATGGCCTGTACCGTACCATTTGCAATCGCGCCAATGATGATGGTATCGGTACTCATTGGCAGATGATAACCGTGCTGCTCGGTGTGACCGCATGGTATCAGGATAACGCGCTGTGGGGTGGCGGCAGGCAGAGGCAAAATGGATGTCCCCGGAGCACGTTCCAGTTTAATCTGCCAGATACCGGGAGATTCCAGATTTTCATCACCGGCATGAGCAACAATCAATCGGGTGAATTCCTCTTCTTGAGGCCCGCTGAAAATGCCAGCGATAACTCGTCGCAGCATTGTATCGCTTACCGGGACAATACTCCCCTTCCACCCATAAGGCAGTGGAGGGAGGAGGCAAATCGAATCCGTACCCAGCACAGCGGCAATCTGCTCTGGTTCAAAACCTTCACCCAGCGGCAGAATCAGCGGCATATCACGAGGAAGTGCCGCGATTTCCGGCCAAGTCAGGTCGTCATAATGAATTACAGATATCATCCTGCCCCCTAAATTTGAATAAGACAGGTTGTTTCACTCACACTGCATGTCGCAATCACCTGTCCAGCCCGTATTACTTCAAATGTATCGACACCCACCCAGAACAGGGCAGATGTACCTACCACCTGTAAACCATATATTTTATCCCGGCAGGGAGCGGGTGGCTGCCGCTGCCCAACAGTCGCGTCTCGCAGCCGAAGGCATTGGTTAGCAGGCAAACTGTTATAAACACTTGGCCCCCAGTCACGTGCATCCCATTCACCACGACTGCTGCGAAAAACAACTTCCTCTAAAGGCAGTGTTTGATCACTTTGATTAATCAGGGTGAACGATTCGCTGTCATACATTAACAGTACATTACCTGTAACCGGTTGTATTGGGGGTGGATTTGACTGGACACTTCCTATGGCTTCAGTGGGCAGGATGGCGGTAACCCGGGTTTCAACAGAAATTTGCGTCGCAATTGGAGATTGGGGTGTAGCAGTCACGACAATAACGGTGGGCTGAGGCGTAGCAGTCGGTTGATTGTTCACCAGATTTGGGATAATCCCAACAAAGGCGACCAAGACGGTCACAACGCCACCGATAATAGCGACCAGCACCTGTGGGTTAGTAACAATCGATTCTGATTTAGGTGACTTTTGTCTGGACACAAACCCCCTCCATGAACAAACAGGCACAGTGTGTCAATCATATATCAAAGACACACACCCCTCAAGTTGATGGGACACATGTCCGTTTGGTATACTCAACTGCAATCCTCCCACCTGTAAAACTGATCTCAACAGGACTATAGAAATACCATGCTGGATTTCCTGCGAATCCCGGTTTTCATTTTTGGCGCGGCCATTGTGATTTTCACGCTGCTGTCAGCAATCCGTACCTTCGTACTGCCGCGCGGCGATAACAACTTTTTGACCCGTCAAGTCTTCAGAGGAGTCAATCAGTTGTTCAGCATTCGCGCCAGCAAAGCCCAATCCTATCTCGAACGCGACCGGATTATGGCACTCTTTGCCCCAATAACGCTGCTTTCTTTACCCGTCATATGGCTAATATTAGTTTTGGTGGGCTACACATTGATGTATTGGGCAATCGGTATCCCGTCCCTGTATGATGCCTTTAAAATCAGTGGATCATCACTATATACACTGGGTTACTTCACCATTGACACACTAGGTTTCATCAATGCCAATGGCCTGCTGGCGACCATTCTTCAATTCTCCCAAGCAACAATTGGGCTGGGGCTAGTGGCACTGCTTATCTCATATCTACCAACCATGTATGCCGCTTTTTCCAAACGGGAAACACTGGTGACAATGCTGGAAGTCCGTGCCGATTCACCACCATCACCGATTACACTCATTACGCGGGCACATAGCATTCGAGGATTGGATTATCTACCTGAATTTTGGCAGGAATGGGAAGTCTGGTTTTCCGAAATTGACGAAAGTCATACTTCGCTTGGCCCGATCAATTTCTTTCGTTCTCCACAACCAGACCGATCATGGATTACCGCCGCAGGGGCAGTATTGGATGCAGCCTCACTGATGACATCTGTGGTTGATGTACCCCGCACGCCAGAAGCTCAGTTATGCATCCGTGCGGGATTTGTGGCACTGCGACATATTGCCGATTTTTTCCGCATTCCCTATGAAACAAACCCCTTTTTTCCTGATCAGCCGATCAGCATCACTCGTGAAGAATTTGATGAAGCCTGTGAAGAACTGGCGGCAGCCGATGTTCCTCTGAAAGCTGACCGTGACCAAGCATGGATTGATTTTGCCGGTTGGCGCGTAAATTACGACACCGTTTTACTGGAATTGGCCGGCCTGATGATGGCTCCTTATGCTATGTGGTCATCAGATCGGGGCTTGCAGCGTAAGCTTCCGCGCCGAAAAAAAGCCAAAACCGCCTAATCCTCCCAGCAGGTTGTTTAAAAGTTGGCAAAATCCTGCCGATGTGTATAGTTATAGACATAAATACACTAATAGACAGGAAAAAAGACGTGAAAAAGCCCGACCGTCGTATTCAACGCACACGGCAACTGCTGCGGGATGCACTGATTAGTCTCATTCTGGAAAAAGGTTACGACTCAGTGACGGTGCAAGAGATCACCGAACGCGCGAATTTAGGCCGTGCCACCTTCTACATTCACTACAACAACAAGGAAGAACTGCTGCTCAGTAACCTGCATGAGGTATTCGACGACCTTAAAACCCGCTATGGTGCGCCTTCACGCGAACAATTTCTTGCCCCAGAACAGGCATTGCGCACAATTCCTTTTGTTCACGCTCTGGAAAACCGTGACCTGTACCGTGTCACCCTATTCAGCGAACAGGGTACCGCCGCCATCATGAAAGGCATTCGCCAATATATAGCTGATGAGATTCAAACACGGATGGAAGCTGTCGCATCAACAGGGAAAACACAACTACCTCCAGAAGTTGTTGCTAACTATTTGGCTGGAGCAATGTTGGCTCTTATTGGTTGGTGGCTCGAACACGATACCCCCTACTCTGCTGATGTGATGGCCGATATGTATTATCAACTGACCTTGCCTACACTGTCGATGATGCTGGACAACCCCTAATCTTCATCAACACCGTAATTAAAATATGATATAGAATGAGTTTAGGAATCGTTAAACGCGCAAAGGCAGATGGCAATGGCCGATGGAGAAGGTACACGCGATAAAAAAATTCAGGCAACCATTTCCGCTGAACTCAAAGAGCAGGTACGCGAACTGGTGAAGGATAAAGGTTTTGAAAGTGAAGCCGAATTTCTGCGTACCGCCATAACGGAATACATCATACACCAGACCAACCCACCAGCGCGCACACTATCGTCGGATATATCCTCCAACCTCCTCCCGCACCCGGATGAACTCCACCACGATCTGAAAGAGCGCATTGATCTGGTCGCGTGGATGCTCACAGTTGGTCTGGTTCTGGTAAGCAGTCTGGGTAGCAAACTGCTGCATGCATTAGGCGAAAAAGATATTGAGCCGATGAAGCTATTAAACGAGAGTTTGCAAACCGCCGTTCAGGAACGCATCACTCTGCGTCGGAAACTCGGCATCGGTTGGCGTGCTTTCAATCGTGCTGGACAACACCAAAATAATGGTGTCCACAAGCACTAAAATTTGCTCAACAAACAGATTATACCCAATACACATCTGAGGGCATTGAGCTACATCTCTGAAAATATTCCAGCGAATACCCGCAGCACGATTCGCATTACCCGTATTAAATCATCATCCAGCTAAACAATAGGTTTATCCGGGTCATTTCCCCATTCTTTCCATGAGCCATCATAGACTGCCCCATTATGTAATCCGGCGGCGTGCAAAGCCAATAAACCATAACTGGCCGAAACCCCACCATTGCAATAGACGATCACCTCTGGCGTTTCTGCAGTAATTCCAGCAGCAGCAAACTGAACACGTAGCTGATCTGATGAACGCATCGTGCCATCCGGGTTGAGCATATCCCCACGCGGTTGATTGATTGCGCCGGGGATATGCCCTGCACGTTGTGCCCGCGATGCTTGTCCAATGTATTCAGCGGGAGTACGGACATCCATTAGCAGCGTTTCGCTGTTCAATGCCGCCAACACCTCCTCGCCGCTTCGATACAGTGCAGAATTAGGCCGAGGAACAAATATCGCTGGGGTAATCTGTGGCATAACTGCTGTAACCGAACGGTGTTCCGCTACCCATTTATTCCACCCACCATCCAAAACAACAACACGTGTATGTCCATAATAATTCAAACTCCACCACAATCGTGCGGCAAACATCCCACCAGCATCATCATAAGCTACAACCAGCGTCTTGGCCCCAATTCCAATACGGCTCATGAGAGCAGCATAGCGATCAGGCTTGGCTATTTGTGCGTGATGTGGGTCATCAGGGTCGGTGATTTCCCGCACCCAATCTACAAAAACTGCACCAGGGATATGGCTATGGTTATAATCCTCTTGGTGATTAAAGTAATGCGGCAATGGTTCAGTAGCAGGGAGTACATGTCCCCGAATATCTACAATCCGTAGATCATCATCCTGTAAATGTTCCGCTAGCCAATCAGTTGTGACAAGCAGTTGTTCGGTCATCTTTGCTCCAAAATGGGTTAGCTTATTCGAGGATATTGTAGCATTTGCCCAGAATCAAACGGGGGTAGTTGGTCATACCCCCGCATCACTTTCCTGATATATAAGTCTAGCTTTCAGGCGGTGTAGCTGTGGGCGGCGGCACAGGCCAGTTGAAACGGCATTCAGCATCTTCACCACGACCTACCGTATTGCAGCGCGCAATTACTTGCCCTTTGTACTGCACCTCAAATGTTGAAGCTACTGCATCGCTATCGGTCTCTTTTCGCCAGAACAGCAAACTCTGGTTAGTGAGCAATTCAGCACTTTGAATTTTGGTGCACTGAGGCGGTGCATCATTCTGCTTGCCCTGCAAACTCACCCGAAAACAGATAGTTGATGGCAGTGTATCTCCACGCACACGATCACCGGAAAAATCATCACCGCCGCCATTGACTCCACGTACCAGATTTAGCTCAAATACATTCAGATCATAATCTCCACCATTGAACATGGTGAAATTGAATTCGTTGTACATCAAGGTGATGGGCGCGCCGGGGACACCACTCCCACCTCGGCCATTTAGCACCAGAAATGCGCCAACGCTACTCACAATCACCAGTAAAAACAGTAACAGCCGTATACGCGACCGTTTACCAGAAGTCGTACCT
This sequence comes from Anaerolineae bacterium, assembly GCA_019912965.1. GTDB lineage: Bacteria > Chloroflexota > Anaerolineae > Aggregatilineales > Phototrophicaceae > CFX2. Next base: position 16,136 of record JAIOHM010000234.1, on the reverse strand, counting down.
TTTGGGGTAGTTTGTGCTTTAGGCAGCGTCCAATTTTCCAACAATGCTTTGGATGACTCAGAGACGATGGAGGGTGAAGTCATTTGGGTTGGAGAAGGTGACGGGACAGGTACAGCAGCTTTGGCTTCTACACCAATGCCATACCCTTTCTTGATCGCCTTGATAAAATCGCTTGCACTCTTATGCCGTTTTTCCGGTTCTTTTTCCAGTGCTTTTAGAAGTTCGCGCTCAACCGATTCCGGGATGTCCTTATTCTTAGTACGCGGTGCGGGCACAGGATCGCTGATGTGGCTAAGTGCAATCTCCATCGGAGACTCGCCATTGAAGGGTGTTTCGCCCGCTAAAATCTCGTACATGATGACTGCCAGCGAGTAAATATCGCTTTGTGGCAGCGCTTTGTTAGAAGAAATAGCCTGTTCCGGTGCGATGTAACGGGGTGTTCCGAAAGCCGTACCCATCGTTGTTTCAACCGATGTCCGCAGCACCAACCCGAAATCCGTCAAAATGGCTTTGTCATCATCATCCAGAAGAATGTTGGAAGGTTTAATATCGCGGTGAACAACCTCGGCAGCATGGGCATAATCCAGCGCAGAGGCCACCTGCTCCATAATCCGTAAAGCCCGCTTCACATCCAGTTTATGACCGGATTTTTTCAGCCGCTTCAATTCCTGTGCCAAATCTTTGCCCTTGACGAGCTTCATCGCCAGGAAATACACACCTTCATGTTCACCATACTGGTAAATGGTGATGATATTATCGTGTTCTAGCTGTGCAACGGCACGAGCTTCGCGCTGGAAACGCTTAGTGAGGGTTTGATCGCTATCCACCTCGTCCTGCGCCAACACCTTGATGGCCGCCTGTCGCTGGAGTTTATAATCCATGGCTTTGTAGATGCGTGCCATACCCCCGGTTGCCAGCACACTAGTCAGGCGATAATCACCCAACTGTTTGCCGATTAAGGGGTCTTTGCTCTGGCTGGTATCGACGCTGGTAGTCGTTGAGGCTTTCTTCGTCACAGGTTTGTCCTTGCGTCACCGCAAATTCTGGTCTAACGATATTATACGTTGGCGCTACCTTGCAATAGCTTAACGACTTCGGAAAATTTCATCAAAATTGTGACTCTATCTATTGTAATAGAAAAGCGGCTGGATGCACTGCGCCCAGCCGCCATTTTTGCTACTTTGTACACAACCGCACTACTTTTTGGCATCGCTATCCATATTGTTAGACAGCACACCCAATTCAACTGCATCATCAAAAGAGAGTTCTTTGCGTCCACTACCTTTGTTGACCATATCAGACAATTTATCCAAGTCAAATAGATCGTCGGCAGCATTTTCGTCTACATTTCCAAGTTGGTCGAAGATGCTCATATCGAGATTTTGAATAGGATCGAGCTTAAGCGGTTCGGGTTCGGGCAGTTCGACAGAAGGGCGCACGAGCACAGGCTCCAAAGCTTCGGTTTCCTGGGTCGCAACTTTTTTGCGGCTGGGACGGGGCTGCTCGGCTGCTATCGGGGATTGCTTGTGAATAATGAATGCTGATGCACCCAAAAGCGCGATCAAATCTTGTACCGCCTGCCGGCCATAACGGTTGACAACACCAAACTGGCGACCACCAGCCTGTCCGTCAAACACAGCGCATAAGAAATGATGCAAACCAACCGAAAACACAAACACATCTTTTTCTTCGCCATCAAAAAATTGAATGGCCTGTGTCTGTCCTCCAACCAGAGTGGACATTTCAATCGTGGTCGTTACCATCGGCATCAGAGCGTTGGTCAGTTGTTCACGGTTAAGATAACCCGGCGCGCCATCTTCCAACAATACTTCACCCGTACGTGCCGCCAAGATGATCGCCATTGCACCTACATCTACCAGCAAGCGTTTGACAATGCTGCGAGCATTCTGCATATCAATATCAGGCAGCGGGCCATGATCGAACAGCGGCGAAGATGCCACTGACGAAACAGCTTTCATGGCCTCAAAAATATTCTGGCTATCCAAGCCGGCAACTAGCACCCGTAAAAATTGATGGATGTCGACCGGGCGGTGCATGTAAACAAAGGGGGATTCAGCCTGTGTTTCCTGATCAAGTTCTGGGTCTTCAACGTCTGCCAAGATGATGACGGCGGTCTCAGGTGCAGCCTGTTTGACTCGCAGCGCCAATTCCGGTCCCTGGATATCATCATATAATTCCCAAGATGTAATAACCAGAGTTGCCCCACCGCGATCCAATTCCTCCAACGCTTCCGCACCGCCGGGAACGTCAATCTGAATAATCGGACGGTTCATCAAATCGACTGCACCGCGCACAATACGGCGGATGGTCAGAGTAGGATCTACAGTGATAATACGCGGCAAAGAAGCCATAAGTAATCGGCACATGCAGGATAAAAACCCTGCCTTTGTACCTCATCTCCTTTCCGATAGCAGACGAATATCTCTATATTATGCGCTTTTCTTTGACGCATAATGAAACCAGTTTGCCCATAACATGGTGCAAACCAGTTAAACATTATTATAACGATAAAATCAAGTGGGCAACAGACGGGAGTCTGGAGATTTCATTAAGATTTGACAGTACGAATATCCTAAAACACCGGACTCATGAAGTTCAGCCTCAGTGGTTCAATCATGTGTGTAGGCATCCGACCGTCCCGGACAGGGGCAGCAAAACGAATCAGATGTCGATTCTGGCGAGCACGTTCATACTGGCTTTCGTCAACTGCAAATGTTGCCATCCACTGCCATATTTGGCAGCTAAAATGCATAGCTCGACGAAGAAATCTCTGATTTTCCACAGGCAGCATCAGGGGAGGTAATGTCGTCTGATGGCGTGCCTGCTGGATGATCTGCTCCAGAACGATCTGTTTTTGGTGCGGCGGAATCGCCGTTCCAGACTGCAAAGCTGACTCAATCCAAGCATCCAGTTGATTATCGGGCAAACCCATGCGCCACCTCATTTGACCAGTTCATAACCCCTAGCCGTCCGCGCAAATTTTCGCGCGCATAGTACAAACGGCTTTTAATGGTTCCAACAGGACAATCCAGGACTTCCGCAATTTCTTCCAGACTCAGGCCACTAAGATAGTGTAGCACAACCACGACTCGCTGGTTGAAATTCAATTCCCGAATCGCCAGACGTACCTGCTGTTGAATTTCGGAGTGTTCAGCAATATGGTCAGGCGAAAGCCAAGCCGGGCTAATCAGACGATCAACCACTGCTTCTAATGATACACGACGTTTCTTCTGACGAGATACCCAAGTATAGCTTAAGTTTACGGTAACCCGGTACAACCAAGGGGCTAAAGGCAAGGATGTATCAATCCGATTTGCATAACGATGCACTTTTAAAAAACAATCTTGCGCAATATCTTCGGCGACGGCGCTATCTTGCGTAATGGCAACTGCTGAACGATATACCTGAGTATAGTAACGATCAAACAGCGATCCCAGCGCACTCAAATCGTTGGCGCGTACCTGTTCAATAAGCTGCGCATCGCTGGGTTCTGCCTCAACATACGTCATATGATTGTCTCCCTCGCAGGAACACACCCCTGCGCTGGTGCCACATAAGATTATTATCGGATAACCGATCAGATTGTCATAGCCCATATTGGCTTGGAGCCAATGTAATTAAACAGAATACCCACTTCGAAACCATTCGGTTCAAAAGTGGGTATAAGGAAATTTACACGGTAGGTAAATCTAGCCTGCCTGGTTCAAAATCTGCTTTTCTTGTGGGTCAGGTACAACCTTCCGAAAAGCGATAAAACACAAAATCCCCAGAACGACACCGCCAATGAGAAATGGCGCAGTTGAACCCAGCCATTTGAAAATCGATCCGCCTAGCAGTGGTGTAATTGCATTCGCCGCACTCACCAATGCCGCACTAACACCCAATGTACCGCCTACATCGTGCTCCCCAACCCGGCGAGTAAGCAGGCTGTTGATGCTCGGCGACAGAATACCACCACCAATGGATGCTGGAATCATGGCAACCATAATCCAGATCAGTCCAAGCCAACCGTTATTGCCATCCTCTGGAATATCAATGGATAGATCACTCACTGCACCACCCTGCCCACTTGATAGGATGGACTCATTCTGGGTTAGCTCTTGTACCAATTCAGACCGTGAGTACCAAGGGGCAGGCTGCGAAGGGGTGAGAGATGTCAGCGTCAGACCAACCGCCAGCAATGCCAGTCCAGCATAAATCAGCTTACGTTCTCCAAATCGACGACTCCATTTACCGATGAAATATCCCTGTACAAACACAAGAATCACCCCGACAAACACAAAGATTACTGCATTACCAAGTGCGTTAATGCCCAACCGATTGAGGGTAAACAGTGAAATCAGATTCTCGAAGCCTCCAAAAATCAACTGCTGGAAGAACATCAAAATCAGCAGTGTACCCACCATCGGCAGCCGCAGCGCACGGAAAATATTCGAGAATACATTGGTTGAAACTTTTTCCTTGTGTTGACCACGCCTCTCTTTGGGCAGAGTTTCCTTGAACCAGAAAGTCGTTAAAACAATCGACAACAGCGAAAAAGCAGCGGCAATAAACGCTGGAACATGATAATCATTTTGGCTCACCACCAATGCAACAGCGGCGATAATCGGGCCAAGGATGAACCCTAATCCGAAAGCTGCCCCCAGTAACCCCAACCCCTGCGCGCGGGTCTTCTCTGTAGTGCTATCGGTGAGTGCTGCCTGTGCTACTGCAATGTTTGCACCAGAAAGCCCATCAATGATGCGAGCAAGGAAAATCAACCACAGCGCATTGGCGAATCCCAACACCAAAAATCCAATAAATGTCCCTATCTGGCTAATGATAAGGATGGGTTTGCGTCCAAAGCGGTCAGAAAGACCGCCTAGCAGCGGTGCGCCGATGAACTGCATTAACGGATACGATGTGCCTAGTAAGCCAATCACCAGCGGATCAGCGCCAAAGGAGGTGGCATACAATGGCAGCAAGGGGATGATAATCGTCAATCCCAAAAGATCGACTAGAATGATAACAAAAATCGGGAGAATACGTTTGAAATCCAGCTTTTCATCAGAAGCCGAGACGGCAGTTGATTGAATCATGATCTTCCTTTCACAGACAACACAAAACCTAGCGCAGGGGCAAAATGTGTCCCTACGTGAACAACGGGCAACTTAGGTTGTCAGATAACTACTAGGACGGGAATATGCGCCAGCCTTGTGGCAGCAGCGCCACACCAATAATAACCAACACGACTACGCCGATCACAAGAAGCAAACTATTGCGAAAACGCACATTATCGGGCTTCTTTTTGAACATGTTGTGCATATGAGATAGCGCAACAGCAATGGTCATCACCACCAGATGTCCCCACACATGTCCCGGAATCAGGCCAAGATAGCTACCGTAAACGAACATAAAGATCAACCCAATCAGCCATTGCAAACTAGTCAACCCAGCGAAAGCCTGCATAATGCGTTGGGTCATTGCATCATATGTTCCGCCCTGAACTACCCCCATACCGAGACGAATAAGTGCTACAACGGTCACAATAACGACTAGCCAGCGTACCAACGAGTGGGTATGCCGAAGCGCGGTGACTGCTCCAGAAGCAGGTGGGGCTGCCGTCTCAGTTGATGGACTGGAAACAGGGGCAGAAGGTTCAGGTGTAGTTTCTTGGGCAGCAGCAACCCCAACCATCAAGAGTAACGCGAGTAAAGAAACAATAGTGATAAGGCGGCTTAAAGTCATTTTCGACATTTACAATTTCTCCTTTTAGCTTGATTCAATACGTTCAATCACCTCATCCAACCATGCCAATTCAGTCTGCAAGTGGCGGAGGCGATGTTCAATCACTAACTGAGAACTCCCCGGATGATTCGGTATGGCCTGCGCGGTTACTACTTCATCTGCCAACACAGCCCGCCGCTGCATGAGTAAAGTCTTTGCTTCATCTGGCGGCAGCGTGTCCAGAAATGTCAATCCAATATCGCCTGTAAATCGCGCTGGATAATGGCTAGAGAGGTTTTCCCGCAACAGCCGCTGAAAAACAGCTTCCCCTTCAGGTGTAAGCTGGTAAACACGGCGCGGTGGGCGATTGCCTTCCTGGGTTTCGGTCTCGGTAATCCAGCCGGATTCAGCCATTTTGTCGAGCAGATAATATGCCGTCGGCTTCTTCAACTCCACACAAGAGGCCATATTCTGGTTAATAAATTCGTGAAGTTGGTATCCATGCATGTCTTCACGGCGGAGCAGACCTAGCAGCAGTAGTTCCCGATCCATACATAGTCCATTCTGATTAGTCAATTCTGATTATACAACTTTCAACACTTAGTTCAAGACTCAGTCGTCATAAGCCGAACGCAGGGCATCCGTCGAGCAATTCTTGTGATCTCAACTACAATCATGATGTGTCATTAAAGGAGCCAGCACATAAAAAAGCGGCACACTTTTCAATCTTGGAAACCAGGGGACTTGATGACTTACTGGCAAACTGGTTAGCGATTTTTGTGGTCGCCTTCGCCATTGCCTATTGGAGAACACTTCACACTTCTGAAGCGGTATAATCATTTTCATGTTATTGCTTCGACGTTTTGCCCGCCTATCCCGCCGCCGGAAAATTTTATTGATGCTGGCTAGTGTTTTATTAGTCGGAGGCATCTTCATCTACTTCTGGCTGTTCGCGGATTTACCATCAATTGATCGCTTGCAGGCTGGATTAGCCCTGCCCTCGACGCGGATTTTTGATCGTAATGGCTTATTGCTGTACGAAATTCTGCCCCCGGAAGGCGGACGCAACACAGCGTTGGAATTGAATGAAATTCCGCAGCATTGTGTCAATGCAGTTATTGCCACTGAAGATGCTAACTTTTACAGCCATCCCGGTGTGGATGTAGTCGGCATCGCCCGTGCGGTATGGATCAATTTACGCGGTGGTGAAGTGATTGCAGGCGGCAGCACCATCACCCAGCAGGTTGCCCGCAATTTGCTATTTGATCCCGAACAACGTGCCGAACGCAGCCTGCGGCGTAAATTGCGTGAAAGCATTCTGGCGATTCAATTAGGTGCGGCCTACAGCAAAGACGATGTTCTGGCACTTTACCTGAACCAGAGTTACTTCGGCAACCTGGCTTATGGCATCGAAGGAGCATCTCGCGCCTACTTCGGTAAATCCGCACGCGAACTCTCACTGGCGGAATGTGCGCTGCTGATCGGATTAATTCAAGCGCCAGCCATCTATGATCCATTGACCAATCCAGAAACCGCACAAGATCGCCGTGACACCGTGCTTGACCTGATGGTGCAAAACAGCTACATCAGTGAACAAGGGGTGCAAGAAGCTAAAAACGATGAATTGCAATTCGCTGCTACGCCCTTCCCCATCAAAGCTCCGCATTTCGTGATGGCTGTTTGGACGCAGTTGCAGCGCAACTACCCTGAACAGCTTTACAGCGGCGGCCTGGATGTGATTACAACCGTCGATCTGAACTGGCAAACTAAAGCCGAGGAAATTGCCCGCGCGCAACTGCTGTATCTGAACAATCCGGTCACACCGGGAAAAGTTCCAGCGAACGCCAACAACGCCGCGCTGGTTGCCATTGATCCTTTCACCGGGCAGGTGTTGACCATGCTAGGCAGCCCGGATTATTTTGATGAATCGATTGATGGTGCTGTGAATGCAGCACTGGCTTTACGGCAGCCCGGAAGCGCCCTCAAACCCTTCACCTACGCTGCCGCTATGAACCCTACTCTGCCCGAACCGTGGACGGCAGCCTCGCTGATTCTGGATGTGGAAACGCCTTTCATCACGCGCAAACTGGAAAGTTACACACCTGCTAATTTTGGTTTGGTGGAACATGGGCCGGTACTGGCGCGGGAAGCACTGGCTTCGTCTTTCAATATTCCCGCAGTAGTCGCACTGGAGTATGTTGGCATCCCGGCGCTGGTCGGTTTGCTGAAAAATGCTGGCGTTGAAACCCTAGCGGAAAACACAACCGTTGATCTTTCGATCACGCTAGGGGGCGGCGAGGTGCGTTTGCTGGATTTGACACAGGCGTACAGCATCTTCTCAAATGGGGGTTATCGCGTCCAGCCAACCTTCATCCTGAAAGTGACCGAACATACGGGCAATGTGCTTTATGAATGGAAGCCGCCAGAACTCAATACACGGGTAATTGACGAACGGGTCGCCTACATCATCACCGATATTTTGAGCGACAATCAGGCGCGCGTTCCAGCATTTGGCCCACACAGCGCCCTCAATATCGGTCGCCCTGCTGCGGCTAAAACGGGGACAACTACCGATTTTCGCGATAATTGGGTGGTGGGATACACGCCCAATCTCGTGGTCGGTGTATGGGTCGGTAATGCTGACAATACACCAATGGTCAATGTGACTGGGGTTAGTGGTGCAGCGCCTATCTGGAACGCTTTTCTGCGCGCGGTGCTGCTCGGTCAGCCGGAACTTCAATTTCATGAACCGTCCGGAATCGTGCGCCACGAGGTTTGCGCCGCCAGTGGGCTTTTGCCGACTCCAAATTGTCCGTTACTCAGAACCGAAGTATTCATTGAGGGCACTGTCCCAACTGAACCGGATAACTTTTATCAAACATTCATTATCGACCGTGAAACCGGATTTCTGGCAGATGACTTCACACCACCTGAACATCGTGTCTCGCAGGTGTATCTCGTGCTGCCACAAGAAGCCCGGGATTGGGCACTGCGTAACGGTGTGCGCCAGCCCCCAGTGAACGCCGCAGTCCTGCTACCGGATGCCGACGCTGGACTGCGGTTGCTCGAACCCGATCCCTACACAGTCTTTGAACTCAGCCCGATCACACCATTGGAAACCCAACGTTTACGGCTAACGGCGGCTGCCCCGCCGAATACAAGGACTGTCACCTTTATAATGGATGGTATACTGCTGGGCACTGTAGATACTGCCCCTTGGGAATTTTGGTGGCCTTTAGAACTCGGTCAGCATGAGTTAATTGCTAATGCGCTATTGAGCGATGGCACCCAGCAAACCAGCACGCCTATCCCCTTCACTGTTACTAACTATGCCCCGCCGGAGTCCCGCGACGGCACCACCCAACCCTGATAAATACACCGCTTGACAAACCCCTAGCAGGTGATTATCGTTTTATCTCGATGAGGTTTTATAGGATTTCTGAATATGCAAATCAAGCGGGATTACTCGCAGCCCTTTTTCAGCACCAGGCGACGACGACGGAACACGGGACGTACCCTGTTCATATTCGGCCTGCTGATGGGAGGATTTCTGGTCTTTTTCTTCACCCAATTCAGCCGCCTGCAACTCATGGCGCTGGACGCAGTGGGCATGGCTCCTACGCCCACCCCTTTTGCCAGTTGGTACGCCGAGCAGGGTTACAACTACTATTTGCAGGGCAAACTAGAATCAGCCGCATCTGCCTTTGCGCAGGCTGTCAACCAGCAACCTGATAACATCAATTATCTCTATGAGTATGGTCGTCTATTGATCGAACTTGATCGTCAGGCAGATACCAGTTTGGGGCGTTCACTTTCGGATGCAGAATTAGCTTCGCAGCTTGGCGACCAAGCAATTACTGCTGCGCCCAACGATGTCCGCAGTTTTACACTCAAGGCCAAAGCACTGGTCTGGATGAGCGATTCGGCCTCGGCCATTCCGATTGCCCTGCGCGGCATCGAGATTGATCCGAACTTTGCACCGCTACTGGCGGTTCTCGCCCGCGCTTACACGGACATTGGTCGTTACCAGCAGGGACTCGATTACGGTTTCAATGCGGTTGAAGCCGACCCCATGAATGCCGATGCTCACCGCAGTTATGCCATTGCCCTGATCTGGGTGGGCGAACGGGACGCGGCTATCCGCGAACTGGAAGATGCCATCAACATTAACCCCAATTTGACGACACCCTACTTTGAACTAGCGGGACAATATGTGGGCGCAAGCATGTATGAAGAAGCGGTCGCCACCTATGAGCGTATCCTGACAATGGAACCCCGCAACGCTAAAGCCTTGCTACGGATGTGCGAGGTTTATTCACGCATTGGGCAGGATGAACAGGGACAGGGCTACTGTGACGATGCTCTAACCATTGACCCGAATTACGCCCAAGCGTATCGTCAGCTTGGCATGGTCAACTTCCGACGCCGAAATTATGAAGGCGCGATTGAAAACTTCCTCAAGTGCGTTGATCTGGAATCCGAGGAAATCGAGTGTTACTACCTGCGCGGGCTGGCGCATTTTTATCTGAACGAGTGCGATCCAGCATGGGAAGTGCTGACCGATTCGCTCCGGCGCATTGAACTACTGCCCGTCAAGGAACCCGTGTTAAGCACCACACAAGAAGGGCTGCGATTGGTGACGCAGTACTGTCCAGCCTACAGCAATCAAGCCGTGCCAACTCCAGTCACACCAACGCCTTTGCCCACGCCGATTGGATTAGGAGGGGGGGGATAAGCGAATGTATCTGCGAACCCCCAAACGCTACCGAGGCGGTCAGAAGCGCAGCATCATTTCGCTGCGCTGGCTGTGGCTTTGGATTCTCACTCCACTGGTCGTATACGGCGGAATCCAGATTTACAATAACCGGGAAACCATTGGCCCGCCGATTCATGACGCGATCTATAGTGTGGTCGATAATGCACAGTCAGGTTTGGCAACAGCAGTCGCCCCCACGCCCTTCCCGACCCAGAATCCATCCGAGAATCTGACGCGGGCAGAAGCTGATTGGCGCGATGGACGAATCGAAGCCGCCCTTCAAGGCTATCAGAATATACTGGATGCGGTGCCGAATAATGTGCAGGCATACTATCGGGTTACACTCGGCTTGATTATGGAGGGCAGCGAACAGGAAGCACTGGAAATTGCCGAGCGCACTGTGACGGCTGGCCCATTCGCTTCTGATGCATGGGCGATTCGGGCGATGGCCTTGAACGAAAACGGACGTTACGGCGAAGCAATTGCCAGCTCCCTACGCGCTCTGGAACTCAATCCGGATAACGCGAGGGCGATGGCTTTTCTGGCAGAAGCCTACAAGAATAATGAAAATTTCGATCTGGCGACCAGCACGGCTGACCGCGCGGTTGAGATTGACCCAGACAGTTTTGAAGCTCTGCGGGCGCGGGGCCTGATCGCCCAAGACATCGAATTTGATCTGTTTGCGGCCAAGGACTACTACCAGCAGGCTTATGCCGCAGCCCCAAATATGCCATATCTCGCTGTCGATCTGGCGCGTATGTATTACTTCGTCGATCAGGACTCGGAACTGGCAATCGCAACCATCAATGATATTGTGGAAACCAATCCTCAAAATTCGCTGGCTTTGTACTGGCTGGGATATTTCTACTACAACGGACAGGGAAACTTCTCGCAGGCCGCTGAATTCCTATCACGCTGTGTGGATTCCAATCCACAGAGTATTCTGTGCCTCGGATTATTGGGACGGGTGCAGTTGGCTTTAGGCAACAACAATGCGGCGATCGAGTCTCTACAACTGGCGATTGATCTGGATACGCCGTGGCCGCGTCATTACCTGTGGATGGGACGGGCACAAATCGCGCAGGGGAACTGCCCTGCTGCGATTCCATTCCTCGAGATGGGTTATCCGCTGGCGCAGGACAGCGGCGACGATGAAGCGCTGACCGCGATTCAGGAAAATCTGACCGAATGCCGCGCCAATATCCCCGGCATAACCCTGCCTGAGGCAACTGCGGAAGCGACTGTTGAGGCAGGTAGTTAAGCTGTAAGGGACGATACATAGATCGTCCCCTACTCAACCTCATGGGCTGGGCTGTAAACAGCTTGGCAGTTCAGCAGCCTGACGCGGCCATTCCCGCCCATAAAACGCCAGATATTCCGAAACATGGGCCGACCAATACTCATCAGTATGATCGCCCACTGGATTAATCACATAAGTATGGCGAATACCGCGCGAACTGAGACGGCTGGAAAACAATTCCTGACTGATGCCAGCGAAATCGCTAGCGCCGTTATCCAGATACATCCGTAAATCAGATTCGGGAAGCAAGGCAGAATTCAAGGCTAGTTCCAGCGGGTTAAAAGCGGGTGGGACTTCGCGCAGATCGTCCGGGAAAAAGGCACTGTGCCCACCAACCACCCCAAACACATCCGGGTGACGCAGGGCAACGCTGTATGCCCAAAATCCGCCGCGCGAAATTCCACCAATCGCCCGGTGATCGCGGTCACTCCATGTACAGAAATCGCGCTCGACTGCTGGAATGAGTTCTTCCAGAATCACGGTTTCATAAGAAGGATCGGGCGGGAAAGTATTGTCGTTACCAATCGACCCGGTGTAGGGGATGACTACAATTGTGGGTGGGAGCGCCCCCAAGCGGAAACCCTGATCGAGCGCATTCACTATACCCAAGCGTTCCCACTGCGATTCATCCTCACCTGCGCCGTGAAACAAAATCAAGGTTGGGTAACGCACCTGCGACTGCTGGTAACAGGGCGGAATGTAAACCCGATAGCGCAGATTTTCACTGGCTGTCTCACTGCGGAAGGTGTCAAACTTCAAGACTTGTCCGCTTTCCTCGTCACACGGGAAGGGTGTAGCGGAAGGAGTCAAAACAGGGGTAGTGGTGGGAATCGGCGTTCGTGTTGGGATTGGAGTTGCGGTGACTATCGGGGTACTACTGGGAATGGGTGTGACGATAATAACCTGCGGTGTGGGTTGTAACGCCAGTGGATCGCAGGCCATCAGGCACAAAATCAAGAATGTATAAACGATGATAGTTCGTGGTTTTATTTGTTGCATAGCGTGATATTATAGCCACGAAACTGCACACGAAACACCCCGGAACACCTAATGAATGTTGACCTCCGCGCCCTGATTTTTGACATGGACGGTGTGATTGCGGATACGCTGGAACTGCATCACCGTGCCTGGAAACAGCTTGCCCATGAAGAAGGCATCACTTTCACTGCCGAGCAGTACCGCCAGATGCAAGGATTAGCCCGCCGTCAAAGCCTCGATATTTTCCTGAACGGTTATGCATTATCTGAAGAACAGGCACAGGCGTGGATGGCACGTAAGAACAATTATTTCCTCCACCTTTTGAACAGTTTTACACCGGCTGATTGTAAACCGGGAGCGCAGGCACTGGTCAATGAGGCACGTAAGGCCGGATTGAGAATCGGATTAGGGTCGTCCAGCCAGAATGCCCACCGCGTTTTGGAACTTTTAGAGCTTACGCCAGCTTTTGAAGTGATCGCGGACGGGAACACCGTTCATAAAAACAAGCCCGCGCCGGATATTTTTCTGTGGGTGGCGGGACAGTTGGGCGTTCAACCGTCACAGGCTGTGGTATTTGAGGACTCGGAAGCCGGGTTACAGGCTGCCTTAGCGGGTGGATTCTGGACAGTGGGGGTAGGCGACGAACACGGCGGTGGGGCGCATTGGGTGGTGAAGTCGCTCACAGAAGTGACACTGGATGAGCTGAGAAAGCGATTGGCGGGGTAGTTATTGGTTTTTAGTTGCCAGTTGCGCGTTTCCAGTTTCCAGAAAATGCGGAATGATTCGCAAAATTCTGCAATTTCGTCAAATTCTGCAATTTCACAACCGGATTTTGTGCATTTTGAGACGGAAGTGGCGGCGATGGCGGCGGTGGCGGCGTGGCGAAAATTGGGTTTCGCCGCCAAGAAGCTTTTAGCCTTTAGCCATCAGCCTTTAGTCCATACAGAAGACTGCGTTTGTGTCACATTTATGTCGCAAATGTCGCGCAAAATGTCAGTGCTGAGGGGAAATGTCGTCAATGTCATTGTCAGGTATCGGTTGTCAGAGAAATTCACCTCACCCCCAGCCCCTCTCCGTACCGGCGAGGGGAGTAAGACGGTTTGCGGCGATTGCGATTGCGAAATGGGTTTGCGCGCAATGGTGGATTGTGGTCTTTGACAGTTGTCAGTTTCCAGTTGCGAGTTTCCAGTTTCCAGAAAAATATGGGATAGACGGCGGGTTACTGGATGGGGTGTTTGTTGAACCTCCGCGTGGATAGCGGATTTTGTCGGACAAGAGTATTGCGGCGATTCGGGATGTGCCTTCCGCTGCAATACTTGCTGATTCAGCCCTTAGCTTTTAGCCTTCAGCAAAGAAGCATGAAAGCAGGGCATAAGAACAGGATAGCAAGTTTTGAGGGAAAAAGGGTGACCAAATGGTACGTTTTTCGGGACGAGTTTACCAACGGTTTTGAGGGAGAAAAACTGTTAAGCAGGTTGTTGGATGGTTAGGAAATGGTAGCGGGTCTATAAACGGCGTTTTTCAGCGGTCTGTTTCGGAGAAGGTGAGGGGCGGGTTGAAAAAAGACCCTTGCCAAAGGACGGAATGCTTCATATAATGTCTAGAGTAAATGCGGGCGTAATTCAGCGGTAGAATGCCTCCTTGCCAAGGAGGATGTCACGAGTTCGAATCTCGTCGCCCGCTTTTTTGTATAAAACTCCGAGCTAAATGCCTCGGAGTTTTATGTTGTGCATAAACAGGGGTTTTAGAACGAACCGAAATAATGGAGGATGGGTAAATCATCCAATCCGTCATCCCTCTAGATTTGCTCCGAATTGGACGAGAACTTCATTTCTTTTCTCTCTATCGTGATAGGTTTCTTGATCAGGAAGAATAGTATTCTCATCTAAGTTAACTGCTCCACCAAATCTAGTTCCCGTCAAAACTGCGTGACTAAAATCAGCGCCTTCCAAATATGCTGAACCTAATATTGCTTCTTCCAAGTTTGCACCCCAAAAACGTGCGTTTTGTAATTCGCATCCCCCTAAGTCAGCCCTAAACAGATTAGCCTCTTGAAAACTCAGCTTATTGAGATGTTTATTCCAATGCAGGTCTATCCCCTGCAAAATATCCATTTCAATCATCCAATCTATAACAATCTGTTTATCTTCTACAGTGGTAGCAATATTCAAGTAAAGTTTGCCCTCCATTTGCCATTTTGCTTCCTCACCTGTCAAAAGATGTATTCTATTTGCTTTTTCAACGATAGCCCTTGTGGTGAGTTTCCCCGTTCCAGTGACACCTAAACTGCTACACAACTTCTCAAAGTATGGCACGAGCGCAGCTTCATTCATAACTGAGACACTGGTATCTCTATCAAGAGGGCTAGGAATCGAAACTTTTGGGATGTGTAGTGGAAAAACAAAACGCTGTTTTCCATCATTGCCAATGGAATTTTGTGCCCAAAAATGCCCATATTCAACACCAACCCAAATGCTTTTTACAGAGCATGGGGTAATTAACGGGATTAATATTGTGGCACGGAGAAGGGCATCTTCAACCTCTGCTTTCCAATCTTGTTTTTGTATGGCACGTTCATACGACGAAAGAAAAACCTCATCATCACTTAATCCAAGTTCAGCATGTATTTCCATTTTAAGCTGTTCTGCTAGTTCTCTATCGCGTGCGGCATGACTTATAAATATAGTCAAAATATAAATCCCTCCCTCATTTGGATTCGTACATACTAAGCAGATTTTCCTTCGATACTAACCCGATTGCCCTTCGACGTAGTGAGCTAGTTTATCCAGCGTAGCGCGTGTGCCAGCCTCGTTATCTTCCGGTCGAATGCCCGATGGAATGTTCTTAAATATGACCGAGACGGTTGTACCGCCATTCTCGGCCTCGAATGTGACTTCCATGATCATCTCACCCCCGAAGGCTGGATCGACTGAATCAAAGGTTATGGCTTCAACGATTCTTTTCGGCGGGGTCAGTTCCACAAAGCGGGCTGTATAGCGATCTTCTTTAGCTGACGTTTTACCTTGAGCCGTTTCTTCGGATGAGGGATAGTACAGCGACATCTGATAACCGCCACCCACTTTGCAGTCAAAATTATGGAGTTCGGCGGTCATATCACCGGGTGCAAACCAGAGGGGCAAGGCTGCGGGATCGGTAAAAGCCTGATAGAGCGTTTCCGGCGAGGCCTTGATGAATTTCGTGTTTCGCGTGCTGGCTTCTGTCATAGCTGTATCCTTTCACAATCCGGTCGGAAATAATCCTAGCAATGTTTATATCCGTTGTCATCCTGAAATTGGGAATGGTATCTGATCAGCTATCTTTGGCGGTACTTGACCGTTTGGAGGCATGTGTGATACTCTTCGGTTGATCGTTTAT
>JAIOHM010000233.1 GCA_019912965.1 Anaerolineae bacterium | reverse complement strand
GTTCAATGGCATGGTCTCAAACCCGATGCTGACGGCTTCGTTCATCTCTCCTTAGCTGAATTTAGCCTTTGAACTAGCACCATTGGTTCCATAGCGAAGGTATCGATGTTTCAAGGCATCATCCACGACACGTCACTACCGAGGAATTGGACACCGCCCATCGCATCATATCGATGGATTGCACCGCCAAGGAATTGAACCTTGCACCTGAACGGATAGAAATGTGGTTGGATGTTCCGCCCGCGAGCCAAAACCTGCTTGGTGCGCGGGATGCTATCCTATCTTACATCGAGCAATTGAGGCACGAATTAGAAACTGAGTAGTGGAAGTCAATATGAACAAACGTATCGCGCTGTTATGGTATGGTGAAACACAAGACGATAACCCGATTATCGGTTCTCGCAATCGATTGGAAGCCCTCTACAATGCACTTATTGAACGCGGTTATGATGTGGTGTCCGTCCCCTATACCCACGAGCGTCATGACGAGGCAGTTGCACAACTGCACGATTGTGCTGGCATAATGGTCTGGGTGAACCCAATTGAAAACGATCAGAACCGTTCCCGACTGGATGCCGCCCTCGCCGAACTGGTTGCCGAAGGAGTCTATGTCAGTGCGCGACCCGATGTCATCCCGAAGATGGGGGCAAAAGCGGTTCTCTATCATACACGCCATATGGGGTGGGGTACAGATGTGTGCCTGTACCAGACTTATGAGCAGTTCGCGGCAGAATTCCCCAAAGGGCTACTTGAAAAGAAAATACGCATCCTGAAACAGGATCGCAGTCACTCTGGCGAGGGAGTTTGGAAAGTCGAACGCTTCACAACTTCGCACACTGACGGAGCCATTCGCCTGATGCACGCTGGAAGTGATACTGTGTCAGAAGTCGCCTTATCGACTTTCATCGCCAGTTGGGAAGCGCACTTCGCGGCAGGGGGCTATTTGGTCGAAATGCCCTTTTTGCCACGTGTCGCCGAGGGCATAATCCGCTGTTATATGAATCAAAATCGGGTGATTGGCTTTCTCCATCAACTCCCCAAAACGGA
This sequence comes from Anaerolineae bacterium, assembly GCA_019912965.1. Lineage (GTDB taxonomy): Bacteria > Chloroflexota > Anaerolineae > Aggregatilineales > Phototrophicaceae > CFX2. The sequence continues at coordinate 595 of JAIOHM010000233.1, read as the reverse complement.
CGGTATCAACGTCTCAGGATCAGGTTTGCTTGTAACGGAGGGCTTACCCGAAGGAAAGCGCGTCTATGATGCTGATGCTCCACGTTATGCAGGACTAAAAGCGAAATTGGAAACCGCATGGGTATCTGAGATGCGCAACACCCTTGCCATCGAGTCGGATGACTTGCCTGTTCTGTGGGATACTGACTTCATTATGGGAGACAAAACCCAATCTGGTGAGGATACTTATTTGCTGTGCGAAATCAATGTGAGTTCGGTTTATCCATCCGCCGAGTCTCCCATCGGGCAACTTGCCGATAGTCTACTCACATCAATGGCTAAATAGATAACCCGTTACGGTTGTGATATCCCCGAAAGGCTGGCTTGTTGCCTTCGCCATCGGTTTATAGCACCCCCTATCAGGAACATGAAAGCAATGGCGAAAAGACCATTACCGACTGAGCCAAGATATTCTTTACCCGTTGCAATCTCAACATACTCGGCAGCTAGTGGATGCCCGAATGCATTGCCAGCAGCGTGCATCAAAACGGCTGTCCAGAAAGTTCCTGTAATTATTCTGATCTCACCAAAGACCGGCGAAAAGGCAATACAAGCT
>JAIOHM010000232.1 GCA_019912965.1 Anaerolineae bacterium | reverse complement strand
GTATTTGCCGGTTCAGCAGCAGCGCCAACCCCAACCCCAACGGCACACTAATCAGCACCGTTCCGGCGGAAAAAATCAGCGTGTTGCCGAGGATGCGTCCAAAGCGCCCGCCGATGTAATGCAGTGGATCGAACAGGTCGAGGTAATTCTGCATCCCCACAAATTCGGGTTCATCGCGGGCCATGCGCGGCTGTTTATAGGTGCTGTCGATCACCGTACGGGCGGCAGGCCACAGCGTAAACACAAATATGCCTAACAGAGTCGGCAGAATCATCAGGTAGGGCAGCAGCCGTGTCTTCCACGAAATCTGCGTTTTGCCTATTGCCCGCGTTCGCACCCCTGTAATCGTGCTTTCCATTAGGCCTCCCTGTAGCGTAGGGGCGCAACATGTTGCGCCCCTACAATGAACAGCTTTAATTCATTCGAGTAACAATTCGCAGGTATTTAGGACTCATACCTCGTTACTCACTACCGATATTCCGCCAGCAGCGAATCAATCTGTGCCTGTGCAGCATCCAGCGTTGCCTGTGCATCCGCCAGCGGCACCGAGCCGGAAATGATGCCGCTCAAGGTAGTGTTGATGATGTTCTGAACGTCGATGGCACGGTAGCTGGTGAACTCGCGTTCGGCAATCGTCAACTGGTCACGGGCAACTGCATACTGTGGATATTCAGCCACGCGCGACATCAGCGGGTCAATGTCCCACGCGCTGATGCGGCTGGCGACATACCCGGTCTGCGCGCCCCAATCCGATTGAATTTCCGGTGAGGCCAGATATTCAATCCATGCCCAGCCCGCTGCCTGTTCTTCTGGCGTCGCATTGGCGAACATGTACAGGTTGCCGCCGCCAGTAGGTGTGCCATAGCCCGTGCCATCTTCACCTGCTGGCCCGCTGGGCAGATAACCCACACCGACTTCAAAGGTTGCGTTGTTCAGAATGTTGGTCAAGGTGCCTGTTGTGTGGTAGATAATGGCTGCCTGTCCCGCGAGGAATGCAGTTGGGGTATCGCCCCACACCGAACCACCAACTGGCATTACGCCTTCCACGGTGCCGAGTTCTATCAACGTAGTCAAGCCTGCCAGCGTTTCCGGCGTGTTGAGATACACCTGTGTCGGGTCAACATCCGACAGGTTCTGACCATTCGCAATGGCGAAACTCTGGAACAACCAAATGGGGAAACCACCCTGCACCGGAACCATCAGGCCCCAGCGTTCGCCATTCGGCAGCGTCAGCGCCTTGGCCGCAGTGACCAGTTCTTCCAGATTCCTGGGCGGATTGTCTGCATCCAGTCCGGCTTCAATGAACATATCCTTGTTGTAAAACATGATCGGGGTGCTGCGCTGGAACGGCACCGACCAGATCGTGCCTTCTTCATCCACGCTGTTCAGCATCAGCGCCGGGAAAATATCAGCCACCATCGCCGCGCCATCTTCCGACTGGTCGATGAAATCCTGCGCCGGAACGACTGTACCTTCTTCGATAAAGCTGTACAGGTCAGTGGTCAGCATCACCGCTACCGTTGGCCCTGCACCACCGCCCTGCAATTCGGTGTTGATGGTGTCGCGGGTCTGGGTATAGGTTCCCGTATAGGTCAGTTCAACCTGAATATCCGGGTTATCGGCCATAAATTGGTCAGCATAGCCCTGTAAAACCAGGTTGACGGGCGAATCCACCGCCGTCGGGTAATAAAAGGTAACCGTTACTTTATCCTGTGCCAGCGCGCTCAATGGCGCAACAATCAGCAGCACAAACAGTGCGAACATCAGCACCTTGCGAACGTTCAACGACATAGCATTACTCCTTGAAATGGATCCAATCGAACACATGGGAGCATGTGGATTCGAGACTACTACGATAGCCCGTTTGCGTCAAATTCTGGTTAAATCTCTACTCAATTACGGTAAAGGCTGTATGTGCTACGTTCACACCATTGATTAACACATATAATTCATAATATCCGGGGGCAATCGGTTGTGCGGTATTCTCAAGGTATTGCGTGAAATACCCTTCAACATCCGGGTTAGCGATCCAATCCACTTGCTTATCCCATAACATTGAAAGCGTTTCAAACTGCTGTCCCTCATAATATAAATTGAAGGTGATTTTTGCCCCCTCAGCAATTTGCCTTAGGATGAGCAGCAGGTGTATTCGCTGGGTGTTGGCAAACTGATGGGATGGATTGGGAATGCTCAGGCCGCCAATCTCGGTTTGAACGATTTCCGTTCCAGCCAACAGCCCGCGTATTTCCACACCTGTTGTATTGGGGATAACGCTGTTATACCAATCCGGTTTGTAACGCCCAAGCGGATCACGCGCGATTCCGGCTTCACATAACAAAATTGTGCCTATCAGCAGCACAGTCGCCACAACATGCAGCCCAAAACGGCGGCGCTCAAACCGCAGATTCGGACGCGCAATCAAAGCAGAGATCACTAAATCATCGAGGCCGTACCGCGCCGGACGCTTCAAAATATCGTGGCGGCTCTTATGCATCAGGTATAAAAATCCGCCAATCGTAAGCCATCCCACCGCTGCAATTTGGAACACATTTATGAGGGTAATTGGGATGAGATACAAAGCCGATAATGCTGCGGTGAGTTCGACAGAAGCAGGTCGCCCACGTATCGTGCTGACCATAAACGTCAGAAATAGCAGGCTGTACACAGCAATTAATGGTACATACACCGCTGCTACTTGAACGCTGTACAAACGCACGGGGTCAATCAGCGGGACAAGCAGGGAAACCAACGGTGCGAAGGCTAAAAACAGCATCCACACCAAACCTATCATCAGGACAGGCCAGTATAAAACCCACATCATCGGATTCAAAAGCAGTCCGAAGCTGCGCGGCGGCACATCTCCGGTCGCGGTGTAAAAATTTTCCCCGCGCAGTCGTTTACGCAGCATCTCAACCGCTTCCCAATAGTTGCGGCGAGCATCAATCCACTGGGATGCTGACAGTGGGGATTTGTCTGGAATATCCGTGTCACGGAACAACATGTTCACCCATAACTGATTTCTACCCCAACCGCGTTTCGCAATCATCTCCTCTAAAGTATTGAGTGAAAATGGAGAAATCAACGCTAAAAGCACATCAGAATCATCAAACCCATTGGCATCGAGCGATTGCTCAAGGAGGTGACAAGTGGGTCTAACAGGGTAATCCAGCACATCAGCTAACCAATTGGCAAAAGGAGCATCTGCGGCTGAATGCAGCACAGCCACCCGCATCACCTGATGGGATGGACGTGGACGAAGCTGATGGTTTTTGAAGAAACTGTCGTCCTTTGCAAAGCCATTCCGGGTGATGATGCTGCTGGCATAAGCGGGCAGCCAACCCCGCAGTTTGGAACGTCGATAACGCGGAAATTGCAACCAGTGATAGATGGGCAGGAGATATTGCGCTTGTGCGAACTGCTGTCGCAGCGTTTGTTCGTTAGCGGGATTGCGGTATCCAAATTCGTAGTCTCCAAGCCATAGACGGTTGAATACGCTAAATAGCAAAAAGACCACTATAAAGATGCCGATGATGGTATTCCCACCCCAAATATCGGGAACAGGCAGCGTCGTATAAAGTTCCAAATAGAAAGTGAGAAACCACTTACCCATACACACGACGAGAAACCAGCTTACCCATGAGCGCGACACCAGCAAACGGCGGCGTAAACGTCCCAAAAACCATAACCCCAAACAAGCATCTGCTATCAATAACGGCAAGCCAAGCAGCGTTACAATCGGTTCATGCGCGGGCGCAAACAAACCCAGGATGCTGAATGCCAAAATGCTAAAAACCAGTTGAGCAATTCCAACGCGCCGTGTGAAGGTGCGGACGTAAGCGGGCAGTTTTGGACGCCTGAAATCCGCCACAGGTGTCGTCGGAGGGCTATCGTCTAGCCAACCCTCAACCGCCGCTTTCCAGTGTGGAACATCAAATGGATCATCCCGTAAATCCAGCAGCGTCACGTGTGGCAGTTTTGCCAATTCGGCATCCGCGCAGTCATCAATCACCCATGCATAAACGGGCTTGCCCTGCTCCAGTGCATACTGCCACTCACGCGCCACAAACAGGGATGAAAGTGAAAACCGCGATGCAATCAAAATGACTGCATCACATGAATCCAGCCCACGTTTGATTTCATCTTCCCAATACAGAGTAGGGCGAATGTCTTCAATATCAAACCACAGCTTGAAACGGGGATCATCCCGCAGAGCAAAATAAATCTCGTAGACCAGATTTAAATCTTTGCGCGCGTAGCTCATAAAAAAAGTGGGCATAAATTGCTTTTAACCAATCACCGGTTCGCGTCGTCCGCTTAGCACTTGTTCCAACGCATAGCCCGCCGCGATCAACTGGGCATCCGTGCCATAATCGCCGACGAACGTGATGCCCACAGGTTCACCATTTTCCCGGTACAACCCCGGAACGCCCAACGCAGGCAGTCCCGGCGGCGCATAAAAGGCGGCCAAATAGTTATTGAAGCTCACCAGAAAATCCAGATTGTGCGCCGCCAGCTTATCCTGAATGTAGCCCCGCGCGGCGGACTGTGCTTTGGCTAAGGCTTCATCCCGTTCCGCCTGTGTCGAAGTATTCGCCTGTGCCCCGGTCAGCAAATCCATCCCGAACGGTACGCGGTTCGCGGGGTCAGTTTCATTGAACGCGATCACCGCCGCCAGCGACTCCGGTGCGCCCTGTGGATTAGCCTTCAGATACGCATCTAAACCATGCCGGAAATCATAGGGAAACACCACGCTGCGGGTATCCACCAGCGCGAAATCCTCTTTGGCAATCGACCCAATTTCGAGAACTTCCGCGCCCCCTGCCTTCAACAATTCGATGGCCTGTGCATAAAGCGCCTCGTCCCACGGCTCATCCTCCACAAAGCGCAGCAGACCAACCCGCCGCCCGCGCAACCCATCTGGATTCAAATATGCCGTAAAATCTGTCCCAAATAACGCCGCCGCACTTGCTGAAGCCGGATCGTTCGGGTCACGCGCAGTCAGCGTGTTCATCAAAATCGCCACATCCGTCACCGTCCGCCCCATTGGCCCTGCCGTATCCATCGCTGGCGAAATCGGGATGATCTGGTCGCGGCTGACCAATCCCACGCTCGGTTTGAGCGCCGCAATCGAATTTTGCGAAGCAGGCGCGATGATCGATCCGGTGGTTTCGGTGCCGACTGTGACCATCGCCAGATGTGCCGCAGCCGCTACCGCTGACCCCGAACTCGACCCTGACACATCGAACGCACCGTAAGGATTTTTCACCTGCCCGCCCAACGCGCTGAAGCCGGAAGTTCCGGTTGTGGTCATGTAATACGCCCACTCGGACATGGCCGCCTTGCCCAGAATGACCGCCCCAGCCTCCCGCAAACGCACCGTGATGAACGCATCTCGCGCCGCCTGAGCATCGACCAATGCCGCCGCGCCTGCTGTGTTATGCATCCGGTCATGAGTCGCAATATTGTCTTTGAGCAGCACCGGAATGCCGTGCATCGCCCCTCGAACCTGACCGCGCGCCCGTTCTTTGTCCAACCGCCGCGCAATCGTCAGCGCATCCGGGTTCAGTTCCAGAACGCTGTTGAGCTTATCGGCATCAAACTGCTGAATGCGATACAGGTAATACAGCGTCAGCGTTTCCGCCGTGAGTTCGCCCGCTTCAAACTGCCGCTGAGCATCCGAAATCGTGGCCTTGCCCAACACATTGGCAATCGCCGCCGCCCGTTCCGGGGTGAAGGTTGCCAGCGCAGCCTGAAAGGGTGAAAAATCCAGCGCCCGCTTGCCGACATAAATGGGTGTATTGAACTGCCGCGCCTCATATTCGCTCGGTTGATTTTGCCCGTTGCCCATATGGTGTTCCTTGTTTAGTGTGCTGTGACTGAATGGATAAATCCATCACTCCGTAGAGAAATCGCAAGAGAGATGAGGGCAAAATTGATGGAAAGTTTCAATCCCCCGGAGGGGTTCACCACTCATCAGAGATAAGTTTGCTATGCAAGATGAAGTCGTGGAAAAGAAAATGTTTCAATCCCCCGGAGGGGTTCACCACTCATCAGAGGTACGGAACCAATCGCCGCAGTAAAGGGATTAAACTTGTTTCAATCCCCCGGAGGGGTTCACCACTCATCAGAGGGTCGTTGGACTTCACCTCAAAATTAGCTCAGATCGCGTTTTTACACAACTTTTTGATATCGACCTGTACAACTTTTCGGGCATTACCGTTTAACAACCCAAAACGGTGATTCTGGAAAGCGCTTTGATTTCACCACCCCCATTTTCGACACCCCGAATCGCGCTGGATCGCGCTGGATGACAGCGTTTTGGCGTTTTCCGGGGCTGTGTCAAATTTCGGCCTTTTATGAGAATCGCTACACAACATAAAGGGGCGCAGTTCTTGCCCTGCGCCCCCAATTTCAAGCTAGACCATGTACCAGCCTGTTCTGGCTAATGTAGAGTAGAAGAAACCGATCAAAAAATCCTATTCTTGCTCCACAACAGGGTCAATAGTGCGAGTATCTGTATCGCCTTCAGCTAACCATCCTTCTTGTCCTAGACGGTTACCTTCGACAATGCGAACATACCAACGCAGCACATCATTATTCCTGCCCTCGCAAAGTGGGCCACCCAGAATATGTACCAGTTCGCCACCACCCACCGGATCCATTTGGTTGCGTGCACCTTCTGAACGGAAGAAGAAGAGTGTGCCACCCGTGCTGGTACGACCACGACCACCGATTGTCAGTTGTGTTTCAAGCGCATTTGGGCATGTTGGATCATATTCCTGTGGGAGTTCTGCGCTCTCCAAGACGACCGGGGCAATGAGATAATAATCTTCACCTTCCCCAACCCAACCAATCGCGCCAGTATCCAGCTCAACTTCCCACCAGTTCAATTGACTTAGGCAAACAGGCCCACCAATAACGGTGAATAGCTGACCGAGATTGAGCCGATCAAGCTCGCTGCCGCCCGGTTGCTGACGAATTGCCAAGCCAAGATCATAGTTGACATAACCGGGCATATCAAGCTTCATGCGCGGTGGGATAGCCCCCGGACATTGGTATCCTTCATCAACAAAGATTTCTTCAGGCTGAGGAAACACAGTCTTTGGCGGGATGATAAGTACCTGACCATTTTGACGGCTGATACCCGGTGGGCCAAGTTGTAGGATACCCGCGCCGAATTCCAGATTGTTTTGGTTAACCACATATCTTTCTGCCAGCGCCTCATACAATTCATCAATTGTCCAATCGGCGTTTCGTTCCAGAAGCAGCGCCGCCACACCAGAAATAACTGGCGCAGCAGCCGATGTACCGATGAAAGGGGTTCCATTTGCAAGAACGATTTCACCCGGAGCAGAAAGATCAGGTTTGGTATACGCACCAATTTCCAACCCGCGTGAACTGTAGGCACCCAACTGGCGATTACCGTTGACCGCACCGACTGTTAAGGAACGGACTGCATCCGCCGGGGCAATGGTTGAACCTTTATCAGCGCGCAGTTCCAGTGGGGCAAATTCGACAAAGATCGAAAACTCGACCCGTTCTTCAAAGTCGCGTCCGGCATTTACCACCCGAATACTAAAAGGGGTCGCAACCTCAGCAAGCTGAATGCGCTCGAAGGTGGGGACATCCAAGTTCTCTGTTTGGCGCTGCTGCCCCGCTCCCTGTGGGCCAACGGGGTTTCCAGCAGCGTCCACAATTTCCAGGTCGAGGTCGATACGCTGCATTGGGTCAAGCACAGATACGATCTCACCGAATTCATTCGTTATCTCGGTTGGCTCGATCCAACTCAGGAGTACATTGCCAGAGTAACGCTGTCCTTGCAGGTCAACTGACATATCCCCCAATTGATTACCAACAATGAAATCATGTGCGCTATCAGGATCATCACCATCCTGAAAGTTATCGGTATAGTAACCTTGATTGAAATTCCCGGCAGAATTCACCCATAAAACGCTTTGGGCATAAGTATCGTTCACCAAATTGGCCCATGCACTCTTGCCATTCAGCGGTAGTATAGGCAAGCCGACCGAGTGATTAATAACCTTTACCCCATTCCGCACCATCCAGTCGCGGCACACAGTCAATTCCTCAAGTGAGGCCTTATACTGGCAAGCGTAGAGATCAGCGTTGGGCACGATGGTATGGATGATCTCCAAAACCTCAGTGCCATGTGCATCGTTGCTGTTGCTGTAATCACTTAAAAGAACATCCGGTGGCAGCAGCACATCCCCAGTTGTCTCCATAAAGGTATCCAGACCGCCGAACGCCGTGTCAATCACACCGACGCGCTGCCCCGCACCTAACCAGTTGTTATCGTGCCAAGCCTGAATACCATACTCCAGCTTGAGCCGCTCAAGCGTAATGGGCACCGTTTCTACACCACTGGCACTTTGTCCTACAGTAGGCGGCCCCAATGCATCGGAAGCTGGAATAGGAGTCGGCAGTACAGCAATCTCCACGACATTTGGTGGAATAGCAGGCTGCCACGCTGGACTGTGATCGGAAGCATCATTTATTGTCAAGCGGGTCAGACCCCTACCGTCAATATTCACGCGGTAAATATCGTCGCTTTGATCGCGGTCAGTCACAAACGCGATCTGCTGACCATCGGGCGAAATAGTAGACCGTCCACTATTTACACCGCTGTCCGTCATCCGTTCCGGTGATGCCCCATCCGGTGCAGCCCGATAGACAGCCCAGAAGCCATCACCCCGATCACTATCAAAAAAGATCGCATCGCCCAACGGCGACCAGACTGGCGAACCACTGGTTTGGCCGTCCGTCACGAGAAGAATCTCGCCATCAGCAATGGTATAGCGATAGACATTAATACTGCCATCATTGGTCTGATCCCAAAACAGGATTTCCAAACCATCGGGTGAAAAGGTTGGTGTACCCTTGATTCGTCCATCGGTTGTAATGGGCTGGATATTGGTGCCATCGACATTGGCCGTGTAAATATCCCGACCAATTCCGCCTCGATCAGACACAAATACAATTTGCGAACCATCAGGCGAGAACGACGCCTCGTAATCATTGAAGGTTTCGCCGGAGAACAACGGACGCTCGTCTCTCCCATCCGCATTCATAATGTAGAGTGTGTCTCGGCCATCGCGGTCGCTGTTAAAAATGATCTGTGCGCCATCTGGCGACCAAGCGGGATCCCAATCCCGTGCGGCGCTATCGGTTAAGCGCCCCGCGCGTTCACCTTCCCCATTCACAGACATAATGAAAATGTCTTCATTACCCTGTCTATTGGAGACAAAAGCGATCTGCAATTCCTCAACAGGACTGGTTTGGGCAGCGGTCAAGGCTGCCCCCAAGCTGACGACCAACAGCCCCAGTAAAAGCATCCCTATCCAGCGCATCCATTTGAGCATTATCATATCCTTCATCGACTCACTCAGGTGTTTGCTCAACTAGAATTCACAACGCAGCGGCGCAAGTTCCGCGGGACAAACATAGGTTTTGCCGTTGAACTGAATAGTCACATCCTGAATACCACCATTAATGCGGTTAAACCAGAATACGTCACTCTGCGCCAATTCGATATCCGCTACCATTCCCTCAGCCTCATTTTGACAGTCCCGCGAAAGTACCGGGGTAGCACTTGTCAAAATATAGGAAAAACATTGTCCGGGGGCGGACTGTCCATCCCTCAAATTCAGGGCATCAAAATCCTGGTTTACTATAAATGGCTGTCGGCGTCCGACGATCACCAGTGAGCTTGTGTCCACTGTATCCAGAAAAATGATGGACAATGCTTCTTGCCCACTATACTCAACCGCAACACCGATTTCAGGCGTTTCGGGCACAATTGCTGATCGAACATGCTCTGGCGGTGTGACTTCCTCAGCCCCAACCTCGATTTGGAAATTAAGGGTCGCGATGCGCGTTTCGATAACAGCGCCATTCTGTTCAAAAGCGGGCAAGTAAAGCTCTATGATAAAGCGATTTGTTCCGAGGGCTTCATCGCCAGTCGCCGCGAGCATCCATTCCCAATAATTCTCACCATTCTCTTGTACCTGGATGACATACGCCGTTGGATTGGGATAGACATCAAACCTTTCCCCCAAATCGCCGCCGAAGAGACTCAGGCGAGCACCCATAAAGCGGTAAACCTCCACTGCTTGCGGATCTCGTGCAGGCAAATCAGGCGTTGGCTGAGGTGCGCCCTCCGCTACTTGTGGGTCTAGTTGTAAGCGTACCGTGATGATGTCTGCCGGGTTCGCCACTTCTGGTGCATAGATGGTTGCATCACCCGGCCCAAGTGCCGCTTGCAATGCCGGATCAATTGTTCCCTGAACGACATTGACCCCTTGACCGAGCGCCGTATTGCTGAAGTCCAAATCAGCGGGCTGAGGCTGCCAAGCAGGGGAGGTATCATCCTCAGCATTGCTGGTCAAACGGGTGAGCGTTAAGCCATCCGCAGAAGCAATGTAGATATTGAAATTGCCGTCACGATCACTCATGAAGGCAAGCTGATTTCCATCCGGCGACCAGTCTGGTCGGGCGCTGTTAAAGTCAAAGCTAAGCAAATCAGTGACTCCATCGCTGGCGAGATCCAACAAACGGACAGCCGCACTGCCTTCTCCGATGGAACTAAAGAAAGCAATCTGTGTTCCGCTTGGCGACCAAGCAGGCCACTGATTCTGTCCTTCCGCCAACAGAGGTGTAATCTCCCCTGTGTCGGCATCAATCGCATTTAACTGTGCGGCGTCCCCAACCAATTCCCAATACACAATGCGTGTGCCATCAGGCGACCAGTCAGGGTCGCTCTTAGGTTGAGCATCCGTCGTCAAGCGGCGAGTTGTGCCATCAGCAATGTTCAGCACATACAAATCAAAACCGCCGTCCCGATCAGAGACAAAAACGATCTCATCCAATGTTGGAGACCAATCCGGCGAAGTATCACTGGCCGGATTGACCGTGAGGTTGCGAGGATTCTGCCCATTAGCCTCCATCATATAGATTTCATTATTGCCATCACGGTCAGTGCTGAACGCGATTCTTGCACCATCGTGCGCCCACGTGGGATGCCAATCTCGTGAACGGGCGTTGGTCAGGTTATAGGTAATGCTGTTATCCTGCGTAGTGAGAAATATGTCTTCGTTTTCCCCGCGCTTGCCTACAAAGGCGATGAACGTGCTTCTGTCCTGTGCAAGCAGAACAGACTGGGCTGCAATCATCACGAAGACCAACAGACTCATCCGCCATCCATACCGCATAGCTTTTATCTCCCATTACGGTTCAGTGAAATCACAAACGCCTGCACCACCCTGTGCGGAACAAATGCCTAAAATATTCTCGTCCAATACCAATGCGAGGTCGCGCGCCCGATTACGTTGATTGTCATACCAGAAGGTTTCTGCCGACACCATCTCATATTCGTAGGATTTTTGGCACGCACGAGGTGGCGGAGGCGATTCGCCAGTACGGACAAATACCAAACATTCCCCTGACTGAAGTACAAATCCGACGGGGGCTAAATCTGTAAAAAAGGCAGTCAACACGGACTCTTCGCTAGTTGTTCGCAATACAAGTCCATCAAAACTGCTAGGTTTATTGGCTTGCACTATGAAACTGTCCGATTGGTTGTAAATGAGGGTGATGTCAAATGTCCCACGAGGCACGGAAGGGGTGCTGGTTGCTGCGGGAAGTGCAGTGGGTTGTGGTGTTACCGCTGTCCCGGCAGGGTCAACTGTCGCCGTGCTAATTACAGCGGCTACCGTAGTAGTTGGCAAAGAAGTGTCCGGGCGATTTAGGAGTATGGGTAGTAAACCAATCACGGCTGCAACGACTACCGCCGCTGCTCCAATCAAGGCGATGATGATCTGAGTGCGATTCGCGCCCCCGTCATGACTTGGCGGTAAATGTGCTGATGGATTCTGCCCAGCCGGAAAAGCCTGACGATTGTTATCCCGAAGCGTGACCGCCTCTCCTTTCAAGCGGTCATGCAGGCGAGCATAATTTTCAAGCAAGCTGCCGCTTCCCTGTGAAAAATCTATCCACTGAATGAGCCGCAGACGCGATGGAATCTCGGTTGGCCGAAGCAGAATTGGGATGATGGGTTTTTTCTCGTCAAGAAAGTAATTCCACTCCCCTTGCACTTCGGCAGAAGCCATCGACTCTGGGCTAACCAGCAGCAGCATCACTTCGGCGGTTTTTAATCCATCTTCAATCGCATTACGCCAATTTTCACCGGGAGGAATATCCTCGACATCAATCCAGATGTTCAAACCCTCTTTTGACAATAGTGACGCAATCTGCACCGCCATGTTGCGGTCTGCATGTGAATAACTGATGAACACATTCTGCTTGCCCATGCTTCTATTGCACCTCAGGTATGCCGGAACATATACCAGAGATCGTCACCGTGTCCTCACGAACCCAAGTATCATCCTCAAGTTTCCACCAATTGAATCCAGCAGTGCTAACTGCCCGACCAATCACAACGCGCGTATCCCCATTGACCAACGTTCCAACCTGGTCGAAGCCAGTGCCGGGACCATTCCGTTGGTTGACCTGTCCATTGGCGGTCACAATGCAGGCATCCTCGCCAACTTCAACCGTCGGCGGCACCGTGATGGGTTCCAGCCAATAGTCAGTGGCATCACTTTCCGCAGTCCAACCGACCAAGTTAAAGTAATCGACTAAATACCACGTAAAGCCATCAGCACATACCGGGCCATCCATAATAAAGAAACGTTCACCGGGATCTATCCGTCCTAGCTCCACCCCGTTTAAGGTTGGATCCGTCCGCACACGGTTACGATTCCCGCCCGGAATGACACGGGCTTCCATACCGGGCTGCAAGCGTGCTGGCAAAGCCCCCGGACAAATAAGCGGCGTTGGGGTGGACGTTACCGTTTCTGTCGGTGTGACCGTTGGCGTCATGGTCTGCGTGAAGGTTGACGTTGGAGTAGGAGTAAGGGAAGGTGTAAAGGTCTTGGTAGGCGTTGCGGTATTCGTTGGTGTAGGCGTATTTGTCGGCGTAGCCGTCGATGTTGGCGTGCGGCTGGGCGTAAAAGTCGCTGACGGGGTGTACGTCCGCGATGGCGTCGGTGTAATGGTCGGTGTAAAGGTTTTGCTCGGTGTGAGCGTGACGGATGGTGTAAGCGTTACCGTTGGTGTATAGGTTTGAGTTGGGGTTGACGTACTGGTTGGCGTATCAGTATTGGTTGGTGTATTCGATGGCGTTAGGGTATCCGTTGGGGTCAGGGTGAAAGTCGCCGTCGGTGTACGGGTAGACGTTGGCGTGTTGGTTGGGGCGGGCGTGTACGTATTGGAAGGTGTAGGAGTTGGGGTCAAATCAGCGGTGGTGATTCCTTCCTGAGTTTGAATAGTGATGCGGAGGGCAAGTTGATACTCATATCCCCCATCCTGGGATTCACCTTGGAATACTTCAATCACCTCTGACCGATATTCAACAGGCTGTCCAGCCGTGACCAGTGGGAGGAATACCCGTTCGCCAATAGAGGTTAGCACTGGGCCGAATGGGGTAGAGTCATCTTCAACAATACTGACCACCAGTCCAAAATCTTCATCACAAATATCTCGGCTTAAAGTCCCCACTTCATCACGTATATCGCCGCCCTGAAGGTTAGCCGTCCACTCAAAGAGGAAGGTGCCAAAAATTCCCGGATCAACTTGTTGATTGGGCAAGGCTGGCCCAATCGCCATCGTAAGGACGATTTGATCGCCGTCTGTGCCAAAATCACGACCCGTGCCGGCTTCTTCGGCATTAACGACTCTCACGCGCGCAACCGCTGCCGTCGCAATCCATGGGCAGGCTTTGGGTGGTTCAGTAGGCAGTGGAATCGGGGTGCTGGTCGCCGTTGGCTGTTCTTCTGGTAAATCTGCTTTGACCGAAGCTAAAATCTCCTGAACCACGGGTTCCAGTTCATCTAACGACGGTCCATTACTGACTACTTGACCAAGCGCGAATAATTCAGGCCCTACTTGAATAACTACGGCAAGTGTTTCGCGCTCTACATCGCCAACCGCAACGATACCACGCAGCGCAGCCGCATCACGCTCTGCAAGAACGAAACCTTGACTGGGCTGTGTCTCCCGTGCCAAACCGAATGTCAAGACCCCTGACATGGAAAATACATCCAGTGCGCGGGGCGACTCAATTAACGAAATCGTCAATAAGGCAACTGGCGACTCTAGGCCAAGCGCGTCGCGCTGTATAAGCGATAATGCTGCCCCTCCGCGCGGAATACTATCCAGTTCAACGATGCGCCAACCCTCTGGATAGCCGAAGCTAAATTCAAGGTCGCCCAAAGAATCGGTATTACTGGCTGCCGAGCCTGTTCCAGAGAGATCAGTACCCTGTGCAGCCAAGAGAGATTTCACCATGAATACACACAGAAACATAATGCAGACGAATATCAATCGTTTGTGTGTCAACAAGGTACTTGCTCCCTTATTGGATGTGTACAGTATTATTTATATTTCAAATTCAATCGAGCTTGCAAGTGAATATACCTATCCCTATTCTATTTTGCAAATTACGAAAGCAATATATTTATTTTAGCCTTAACCGGGTTTACAGAGGTAGAAGTAGTTCCTTGTTTAGCGTGCTGGCGCGATGACGGAATGGATAAATCCGTAAACCGCTTCGTTGAAGACTTCCGGGCGCTCAGCCGCCACCGCATGATGTGAGTCTGGGAGAATTTTCAGCGTGGCATTCGGCATCTTTACGACATAAGCCTCTTTCGCCGCGACGGGCGTATAATCCTGATCAGACGCCAGCACCAGCGTTGGGACATTTATATTGCCAATCTGGTCTTCCACAGTCCAGCCAACGATACCGCGCATCGCATCCATATAGGCACGCGGATCATTTTCCGTCCACCGCTTGATGAAGGTCTGTCGCAGGGCTTCTTCTTCAGGCCGGACGAACAACCGCTTGGCGAGCGTTTCGCCCATCTTCTGCATCCCCAACAGCCGCACGATAAAGAATCGCATCCAGATAGCGAACTTCTCTTTGAGCGTTCGTGCGACTACCGCAGGGCCGCTGTTGGCAATTGTCATCGTCAACAGGCGGTCTGGATAATCCGCCGCCATTTGGAACGCGATCATCCCGCCCATCGATAACCCCACCGTATGCGCCTTATCAATCTTCAGTTGATCGAGCAGCGTCACCATATCCTGCGCGAACTGCCGCACGCTGTACGGCCCGGCGGGTTTGCCGCTGCGTCCATGCCCGCGAATATCCACCAGCAGCACCCGATACTCGCGCGTGAAGTATGGCGTTTGCAGCTCCCAATCCTGCGTGCTAGACCCTAAACCGTGTAAAAATAAAACGACTTCTTTGCCTTCCTGCCCATGTAATTCATAGTACATCTGCATCCCGTTGACCGTGTTGTGCGGCATCCCTGCTCCTTATTGATAAAGCCCTAATTTTTCTTTCAACAATTTTAAGTACATGCCTTCCTGCGGGCTGATTGGTTTGCCACGCCCGAAGACTCCCGGCCCGGCTGCCTCCGCCACATGCACCGCCAGATCATAAAGGAACTGCTTCACCTGTCCCGCGTCTGCCACACCTGCCAGCAGTTCATCCAGATGTCCAGAGCGTTCCAATGCGGCCTGATGATCGAAATGCCCCAGATCAACTTTCTCGCCTTCCTGAACATAGGCCTCGGATGCCGACAAATCCAATACCGCTTGAATCGTCGGGCTGGCGGCATATTGTTCCCGCGCAGCATGAAAAAATTCGCGTTCACCGCGCCCAATTCCCGAATCATGCTGATCGGCCCGTAGCCATCCGCGCTGATGACACCTGCCACAACCACATTGATGAGGTTCAGCACCTCCGTGATATTCGTCTCGCTCATGTCCCTGCTCTTTTTCGCAAATAATCCCGCGCGGATTGTAGCGCACATCCTGCTTGACACAACACGAATTTATGTTCTATACTGGAATGTATTTTCTACCCACTGTCGGAGACCACGTGACCACAGGCATTTACCTCATTGTTGAATTCGATTGGCCGACCCCGTTTGAAGAATCCTATGGCCGCAAAGCGCGTAAACTGCATGATGTGGTGCAAGGCAAAAGCTGGATAAAAGAAATTGTCGCAGGCAGCGGTGGCTTGGGCGCTGGCCCGTCCTCGCTGTGGATTTTCTGGCTGGAAAATTACGCAGCCCTCGACCGCCTCTTGCGTGACTCCAAAGATGAAGTCAGCGCCGCCTATACCGAATTCTTCAGCGCCATGCCCACCGTTGTCAGAAAAATCCGCGAGGAAGTTGCCTTTCTCTAAAACTGTGTTTTGGAATGCAGGACAGTAATTCTGCCTCGCCAAGAGCGTGAGCTTAGAGAAATTTTTGCTTTGTAAGAGGATTACCATCGTCAAGGAGAGGGATCATGAAATTTCTGCTTACTTCCGCTGGCATCAAAAACACCAGCATCCATAACGCGCTGGTTGATCTACTGGGTAAACCAGTTGCCGAGTCCAGCGCCCTCTGCATTCCCACCGCATCATACGCCCTACCCGGCGGTGCTGCCCTGGCATGGCGGTTCATCAGCGGAAACGATGAATGCACCATGTGCGAATTGGGGTGGAAGTCATTAGGCGTGCTGGAGCTGACTGCACTGCCCAGCATTGATGAAAAGCACTGGGTTCCCATGGTTCAAGAAGCCGACGTTCTGCTGGTGAATGGCGGCGACCCGCTCTATCTCTGCTACTGGATGCGGCAGTCCGGGCTGGCAGACCGCTTGCCGTCGCTGCGCGCGGTCTACGTCGGCCTGAGCGCCGGGAGCATGATAATGGCTCCTCGGATCGGAGAAAGCTTCGTCGGTTGGACTCCGCCCACAGGTGGCGATGAAACGCTGGGACTGGTCGATTTTGCGATGTTTCCGCACCTGGATCATGAGATGCTGCCGGACAATTCCATGACCCATGCCGAAAGATGGGCTGCCGGGATGCAAGTGCCGGGGTACGCGATTGACGATCAGACCGCCCTCAAAGTGATCGATGGAGCAGTTGAAGTGGTTTCCGAAGGTCATTGGAAACGGTTTACGCCCCAAACTATCAAGGAACAGTCGAATCACCGCACCTAGCTCTCGCGCTCATAATCCTTGCCCATGCTTCTACTGCGCGTATTGCAGCGGCAGTCCAACCACACCTTCGCAGCGGAAACACCCGGCGCATCCGCTGCGAAACGTTCATTGTGCAAAATGCGTACACACAACATAGGAGTTTTTGCCATGTTTCGCAAGATCAATTCAACCGTCTTGTTCGTGCAAGATTTTGAGAAATCGCTGGCCTTTTATCGAGATACTCTTAGCCTGGAAGTTGCCCAACTCGAACCCAAATTTGTCGCCTTTAAGATGGACGACCAAGACTTCGCGCTGCTTCACATCTCGGAAGCTGCTGAAATGGTCAATGTCCCGCTGGATGCATTTGAACCCCAAACTGGGAAAGTGGATCGCATACTGCTGTGCGCCAATGTCGATAACGTGGATGAAGCCTACGAAACCCTTAAAGCCAAAGGTGTTGAATTTACCAAAGCCCCGGTCAGCCAGTCTTGGGGAATTCGTGCCGCCTACTTTAAAGACCCCGAAGGCAATATTTGGGAACTCAAACATCCGCTGGTTCAGTAAATAAAGCCGGGTAGGGGCGTAACAGGTTACGCCCCTGCGAGAAAATATCTATCCATGCCCCACACCGAATTCGCTCCACAGCCTACCCTGACCCCTAATGTCGCCTGCTTCTGGACGCTCGAAGCCGATCAACATGCCTATAACCAAAACGCCATACTGCCCGACTCGTATCTCGAATTGGTCATCAATTATGGCGCACCGCTGCTTCTGGAAACCGCCGACGGTACACAAACCCAACTCCCAACCGTCATGCTCTCCCGGCTTCAACAAAAACCCCTCAAATTACGCGCGACCGGAGACGTTCAACTGCTTGGCGTCCGCTTGTATGCATGGCAAAACCGGATTGACCTACCCAAATCCCCCAGCCAGATCATTGGCCTCGATGGAATCTGGAACGACTTCGCCCAAACCCTCCAAACCACTTTTCATCGAAAGGGACAGGCTGAAGCTGTACAAACGCTTCAGCAGTTTGTGAAATCCCTGCCCCATCACCCCAATCCTGACTTATCCATCATTCAAAGGGCAGGAGAACAGCTTTACCGGACGAATGGCAAGGTGCGGATGAGCGAATTGATTGCCCATGCCCATCTTTCGCCACGCCAGTTTGAGCGCCGCTTCAAACATTTCACAGGCCTTTCGCCCAAAACCCTCGCCCGTTTGATTCGCTTCGAGTCTATCCGTAATGCATGGGTGATGAATCCTTCAATCCAACCCACCGTTTTAGCCCACGAATTCGGCTATACCGATCAAGCGCACTTCATCCACGACTTCAAAGGCTTCGCTGCCCAAACACCCGGCACATTCGCGGCTGATGGATTAGGCCGCTGGGCAGAACACCTCAGGAAATAGATTTCTTCCCCTTTACCGCCCACGCTCGCGCAACCAGTGAGATTCCGCCGTCATCGCTGGTAGGGAGTTGTCTTTGCAGTTGGTCGCGGAGCGCGGTTCGCATTTCATCATTTAACCCGCGCAGATATTTGGAAACCGAACCTTGTGCCCCCAGAAAAGGCAGCCAGTAGTCATCGAAATCCTTAAATTGAGTTTGAACATCAATCGGAATCACTTCAACCCCTTTTAAATCCATCGACTCAAATAAGGCGCGCAGGTTGTTGGGTTCGCAAATCGTAAAGCGTTGGCCGGCATCCATTTCACTGGCCGAAGGGTCAACTTTAATCGCGGCATCCCAGAAGTGGCGCATCATTTCCATTTGACCACTGTAGTCCCAAACGTATGCAGCCACTATCCCGCCGTCCCGGACTGCCTGCGTCATGCTTTTGGCTGCTTCCTGGGGCGATGGCACGAAGTTCAAAACAAGACCAGCCACCGAAACATCGAATTGTGGCGATTCAGAGGCGACATTGGCTGCATCGCCCACTTTGAACTCAGCGCGGTCATCGTGAATACGCTGGCGGGCGAAGTCGATGTATTCTGCTGACAAATCAATGCCAACGACTTTTGCCGGGGACGCTTCCTGCAAAATGACGTGGGTAAGAATACCTGTCCCGACCCCAACATCAAGCCAGTCGCCTCCGGGAGCAGCATCCAACCAGCCGATAAACGGATGTGCAACTAAACGACTCCATCGACCAACATAGGCTTCGTAGGATTTTGCATTACTAAATGTATCTCCGAAATCGGGTTTCATCCGTGTAATTCCTTCCTACGGCTTTCACCGTCTTGATACAATTTGTTCCACTCTGGCAATTTAGCGTAACGCATTTCTTAACTTCAAGCGACTGCTCCCTGATGGCATGGGACAGATGCCGGATTTTTACAATACACCGGATCGCCACCCCCCTAGAATCCAGAATGTAATTCACTCAGGAAAGGAACAACATTATGGATACCCCTTGGAACGGATTTCATCACATCGCCCTCGTCACACCCGATCTGGACGCGACTATCCATTTTTATCGGAATGCTTTAGGGATGCAAATTGGCGAAATCCTCCCCGCCACACCCCAGCGCGGACGCCACTGCTTCATCAAACCGGGCGATACCGAAACATGGGGACTGCACTATTTTGAATATCCACAGGCCAATCTGTTAGCCGAGCCGGAAATGCTGGCGGAACGTTTTCACTTTATCAACGGTGTCCTCCAACATATCGCCTTCGCCCTCCCGGATGAAGAAGCCGCCCTCGTCCTGCGCGAACGGTTGAAAAACTTCGATGTCCAGATGAGTGAGGTCAACACTATTGGCAGGCTGCGGAACTTCATGTTCACCGATAACAATGGCCTGTTTCTGGAAGCCGCCTGGCCGCAAGCCAGTTGAGTTTTTATCGCGTTTACAGGTAAACTGACTTATTGTGCGGTTTACTGAAAACGGGATGAAACAATGGAACAGGCACTTCAAGACATCTGCTGGCCGCAGGGTATGTGTTACGGTTGTGGCGCATCCAATCCGGATGGCTTACACCTCAAAAGTTACTGGTCAGAGGATGGTCAGTTCGTGGTAGCCACCTTCACCCCACAGGCCAAATTTACATCCGGCCTGCGGGGTGCGCTCTATGGCGGAATTATCGCTTCGCTCATCGACTGCCACTCCAACTGGACGGCGATGGCTTTTGGCTACAAAGCCGAAGGCCGCGACCCCGGCACGCAGCCCGTGATTATGTCCGTGACTGGTTCACTCAGCGTCAAATATCTGAAGCCAACCGCAATGGACATATCCCTACATCTGCGTGCATGGGTCGAAGGCGAAATTGGGCGGAAAACCCGCGTCATCTGTGAACTCAGTGATGGTCAAGTGGTCACAGCCGTAGGTGACTCGGTGTTCGTCCGTATCGACCCCGCGTTGGTGACATAATGGGGACGTAAACGATGATTTTTCTAACTCTCCTGACCCTTTGACACACCTGTCAGCATGTGCTAAACTGGCGACTTCTACTTCAGGAGAGTGTTATGTTCGTGTTCATAACACGGATGATCCGTATCTGGACATCCGCCTCACAATAAGCTGAACCCCGCTTCAAAAAGTAAGTTGGCGATTCAGCATTGGGGATGCCCCTTTGCATCCACCTGCGCGTCTGTTATGCACAGACATCGTTCAACCAGCGCATTGTGTGAAAGAACACTCCGAACATGGCAAATAAAAACCCCTCCGGCTGGAATGCCGTCGCGGATTGGTATGATGGTTGGGTCGGCAAAGATGGCAGTGAGCATCACCGCCATGTAGCGATTCCAGCTATGCTTGATCTGTTAGCCCCACAACCCGGTCAGCATATTCTGGATATTGGCGCAGGGACGGGCGTACTAGCGAAGTCAGTTCACGCTGCCGGTGCGCACTACACTGGAATCGAAATCAGCCGTAAATTCGTTCAGAAAGCCAAAAATTATCATGGGGCATATGGGCGTTTTATCGAAGGCGATGCGCGTCATTTATCTCACCATTTTAGCGAAGTGGCTTTCGATGCCTGTGCCTACTTACTCAGCATACAGGACATGAGTCCGTTAAACGATGTGCTGAAAAACGCAGCTTATGCCCTGCGGGGTGGTGGGGTGGTGGCGATTGTGATGACGCATCCGTGCTTTCGCATCCCGCGCCAGAGTGGATGGGGTTACGAGAGCGAACGCCGCCTCCAATATCGCCGGATTGACCGCTATTTAACGCCCCTCAATATCCCCATGAAACAGCATAAACACGGCACGACCATCAGCTTTCACCGACCCGTGAGTACCTACATCAATACACTGGCCGAATGTGGCTTGCTGGTTGACCGTTTAGATGAAATCACGACTTATCAGCAGGGGGATAATCGCGCAGAAGAACGTGCCAATAACGAATTCCCATTATTCATGGGCATCCGCGCCCGCAAGCAGTAGCCCATATTTTTCGGTAGGGGCGTCCGACCCGGTCGCCCTTGCTCATTTAGGCTGTGCGCGAGAGCGGGAAAATATCTTTTACAGGCAGCCTGAAACCGGGGAGAATAGTTCCACCATCCAAAACACCATCAATATCGACTACCTGTGGACGTTGTCCCGGCAGATAGACTTGAACGGTTTGGGTTTTCACGCGCACCAACCATACCACCGTTCCAGCTAAAAGGTAGTTGGTGACTTTTAGGGTGATTTCATCATCGGTGTTGCCGGGAGAAATAACTTCTACAGCCAGATCAGGCGGGTTTGGATTGTAACCATCGGTGTACGAAAGCTCAGGTTGGCGGGCATAACTGATAAATGCCACATCAGGGATGTAGCGTTCGCCGGAAACCTGATACCCCCCATCCGCGCCTGTTACATGACCAATATCATTCTCCCGCAGGTAGATGCCGAAAGCGATCAGAATCAGTCCGGCTGTCTTTGACGATTTTGGATTCGAGACCACTTCGACAACCTCCCCACCGATGTATTCAAATTCGCGGTCGATGTTCTCTGGTTGCCGAATAAACTCATCAAACATCTCGACCGACATGCGCGTTTGAATAACCATTTGTGACCTCCTCCTGTTATAAGATGGGGCATCCCGCAGGACGCCCCAGTCTACAATCAGGCGTTTTCCATCATCTTTTCACGGCGCTTGCGATCCTTCAGCCGTTCTTCGCTGTTCAGGATACGCTTGCGGAGGCGCAGGTTGATCGGCGTAACCTCCAGCAGTTCGTCTTCCGCCATGAACTCGATCCAGTCGTCCAAACTCAAATCGCGCGGCGGGGTGAGTCCCGATGTGGTTTCGCTGGGCTTGGCACGGTGGTTCGTCAGATGTTTTTCCTTCGCCACGTTCAAATCCAGATCGCCGGGGCGGATGTGTTCACCCACCACCATACCTTCGTAAATATCCACGCCCGCGCTGATGAAGAAGCTGCCGCGCTGCTGGACGCTGACCATCGCGTAAGCGGTCGAAACGCCGCCTTCCATCGCGATCAGACTGCCGAACTGACGCCCCGGAATATCGCCCGCAAGCGGTTGGTAGCCATGATGTAAACTGTGAACCTGCCCCATGCCGCTGGTCGCACGCAGGAAATTGGGGCGGAAGCCCAGCATACCGCGTGTGGGCACAATATAGGTCATGTAGGTCGTGCCGTTCTCGCTGCGGATGTCGGTCATCAAACCACGCCGCCCACCCAGCATTTCGACCACTGTGCCGACCAGATGATCGGCCACTTCGATATGCACTTCCTCGATAGGTTCGAGCGTTTCTTCAGTTTCCGGGTCTTCGCGGAAGATGACTTCCGGCTTGCTGACCTCGAATTCATACCCCTCACGGCGCATGGTTTCGATCAAAATGCCCAGATGCAGTTCGCCGCGTCCGCTGACAATGAACTTATCCGGCGTGTCGCTGTCGGCCACACGCAAAGCCACATTACTGCGAGTCTCATCATAAAGACGCTGGCGCAGACGGCGGGATGTTCCCCAACCGGTTTTGCCTTCGCGTCCGGCCAGCGGTGAAGTATTCACGCCGAAGGTCATCCGCACCGTGGGTTCTTCCACGCTGATGGGTGGCAACATCTCGGTCACGCTGGGGTCGGCAATCGTATCGCTGATGCCTAGTTCAGGCAGACCGCCAAACGCCAGAATGTCCCCAGCGAGGACTTCGTCGATTTCCTGCTTGGCAAGGTTATGATAGGTGAACAGATATTCAATCCGACCACTGCTTCGCACACCCTGCGGTGTGATCCGCACGACAGGCTGCCCTTTTTTCAGCTTGCCGGAGTGCAAACGCCCGACGCCAAGCTGTCCTTTATAGTTGTCATATTCCAGTGTCGTCACCAGCAGGGTAGCCGGGCCGTCCACATCGACTTCCGGTGCAGGAATTTCCTTCACAATCGTCTCGAAGAGGGGCGTCAGGTCGCTCTGCAACCCGGCAGGCGCATAACCCGCTTTGCCCACTAAACCGATGGCGTAGACGACCGGAAATTCTGCCTGATAATCGCTCGCGCCCAATTCGATGAACAGATCGAAGGTTTCGTTCAGCGCTTCATCCGGGCGGGCGAAGGGGCGGTCAACCTTATTGATGACCACAATCACGCGCAGGCCCAGACCGAGTGCCTTCCGCAGAACGAAGCGCGTCTGGGGCATCGGCCCTTCTACCGCGTCAATCAACAGGAGCGCACCATCCACCATATTCAGAACGCGCTCAACCTCGCCACCAAAATCGGCATGGCCGGGGGTATCCACAATGTTAATCTTGGTATCACGCCAGGTGACAGCCGTGTTCTTCGACAGAATGGTGATGCCGCGTTCCCGTTCCAGTGCGTTCGAATCCATGATGCGTTCGCCTACGTTGGCCGTCTCGCGGAAGACCTTCGACTGCTTCAACATCCCATCTACTAATGTTGTCTTACCGTGATCGACGTGGGCAATAATCGCCACGTTACGAATGTCACTGCGTACCTGTGTCACTTTCAGTCCTATCGGCTGTTGTTTCCATATTTGTGTGTAACGATCATTGTAGCAGAAGAAGATTAAGAAACGATAGGCAGAACACCATGTATAAACATAAATTGGGTTACAATTATTACATATGGAAATGTTTTCGAGGTTTTTGATGGCAATTCACCCGGCATTGCAGTCCCAACTCGTGGCACTGGGATTGAACGAACACAGCCCGCCTGACGCCCAAGCATGGGGGAAATTGCTCGATGCAATGAGCAGTGTTTATGACCAGCGCGACAACGCTCAAACCCGCTTTGATGCGCTGTTTGAGCAAAACAACGATGCGGTGTTTCTGCTGGATTTGGTAGGGGGACACCAACATATCAACCAACAGGCCTCCTCCATGTTGGGCTATGACCACGATAAACTCTCCAAACTCGGATTCCGCGATGTAGTCGTCGAGCGCGAACACGACCTGAGCAAAGGCATTTTGGAAGCCCTTCTGGCTGGCGAAAACCTGCCGATCTACGAACGCACCTTCCGTCATAAAGACGGTCGTGAAATCCCAACCGAGATCAATGTAAATCTCATCCGCGATAACAGTGGAAAACCGTTATACATCCAGAGCGTCATACGGGACATTAGCCAACGCAAGGCCAGAATCGAACAATTAAACCAGTCTGAAGCACGTTTTCGCAAGTTAATCACCCATATTCCAACCGGGATTCTGCTTCAGGGGCCAAAGGCAGAAATGCTCCTGAGCAATCCCAAAGCCCTTGAATTACTCGGCCTGACCGAAGATCAACTGCTTGGGAAAACCTCTTTTGACCCCGATTGGAATGTTATCCATGAAGACGGTTCCCCCTTCCCCGGCGAAACCCATCCTGTCCCGCAGGCCATCGCTACCCGCCAGCCTATGCGGAATGTGGTGATGGGCGTTTACCGTCCGACCACCGCAAGTCGTGTCTGGCTGCTGGTGAACGCTGAACCCATGCTCAACCCGGACGGCAGTGTTCAGGAAGTCATTTGTACCTTCAGCGACATCACCCCACTGAAACAGGTCGAAGCAGCGCTTCAGTCCAGCGAACAACGCTTGCAACTCATCAACCATAGCATTCTTGATCTGGTAATCTACACCCGAAATGGTGTGATCGAATACATCAGCCGGTCGCTGGAGAAAATGACAGGCTACCGCGTGAAAGACTGGACAGGCCGATCCATGTATGATTGGCTGGCACTCGTTCACCCGGATGATGTTGAATCGCTTATGGGGGCACACAAAACCGCCCGCGAAAAAAACCAGGATTCGCTCAACCAATATCGCTTTCGTTGTAGTGATGGGCAATACATCTGGATAGAGGTTTTGGGCAGCGCAGCACATGATGGAGATGTAGAATCAACCGGGCGGGTTTACATCAGCCGCAACATCACTGAACGCAAGGAATCTGAAAAAAACCTGAAGGAGAGCGAAAATCGCCTCCGGGACTTGTTGGCAGAGGCGGAACGGCAAAGGCGAGAACTGGCTTTGCTAAGTGAAGTCCGCACCATCATCGGGCGCGAGATGAATATTGACGCCCTCATCCGTATCATCGTCGAAACCATTGCGGAAAAATTTGGCTACACCCATACCAGCCTGTATCTGCTGCACGGGGAAACCCTCGTCCTTCAGCACTATGTTGGTTACGATCAGGTCATCCGCGAAATCCCGATTTCGACAGCCGTTTCCGGGCGCGTCGTCCGCAACCGTGAGCCTGCATTAGTGGTTAATGCCAGTGACGACCCTGATTTCATAGAAGTCATCGGCAGCACCCGGTCAATGGTCTGTGTCCCCCTGTTCAACGGTAATGATGTGGCGGGTGTATATATGATCGAAAGCCCGGATAAAGTGCTCACTAAAGATGATCTGCGCCTGCTGATTGCAATGGGTGAACACATCAGCCTCGCGCTGGAACGCGCCCAGCTTTATACCTACCTTGAGGAAGGTAAACTCCGCTATCAAACAGTGGTGGATAACATCCATGATGTGATCTTTCAGCTTGATACCGATGGCCGCTGGACATTCCTCAATCCCGCGTGGGAAGATACCACAGGCTATCCAGTCGAAAGCAGTTTGGGGCAGTCGTTTAGGGCGTTCATCCACCCGGATGATGCAGCCGAAAGCGGTCAGCGTTTTAAACAACTGGTCAACCATCAACTGGATTATTCGCGGCGGCGGCTGCGTTATCTCCATCGGGATGGGCATACCGTGTGGATGGAAGTGCGTGTTTGGCCGCTGAATGATATTGATGGCACACCGCTGGGCGTCTCCGGGACATTGACCGACATTTCATCCCATCTTCAGGCGGAAGAACGGGCGCTGGAAGTGGCTTCGCAGGCGCGGACGGTCGAAGCCTTAAAACATTTCCTGAACGCTGTCTCGCACGATTTACGGACACCGCTTTCGGTATTGAACACCAGCACCTATCTGATCCGGCGTAAAGTAGATCAACCCGATAAGCTCATCCATCATATCGATGTGGTGGAGCAGGAAATCGCCCATCTTTCAACGATGGTCGAGGATATGGTGGAAATGTCCAAAGTGGATGAAGAAATGGTGGAATTTCGGTTCATCCCGCTTTATGTGAATGATGTGGTCAGGAACGCCGTCACGTTTCTGGAAAAAATTTCCGGTGACAAAAATTGTATTCTCAACTTTGTGCCGGATGCCACCATTCCGGTCTTCAAAGCGGACTCGGATATGCTGTACCGGGCGATCAAAAAGCTGATTCAGAACAGCCTTCAGTACACCCCGGATGGAGGGGAAATCACGGTGACAACCAAGCTGGAAGGCGAGCAGGTGCATATTTCGGTGGCCGATACGGGCATTGGCATTGATGCCGAGGATTTGCCCCATATTTTCGAGCGATTTTATAAAGGGGATAAAGCGCGCACGGCTGGCCGGGGTGGGGTCGGTTTGGGGCTGGCATTCGTGAAGAAAATCGCCGAGGCACATGGCGGGCGCATTGGGGTCGAAAGCACGGTGGGCAAGGGCAGCACGTTCACGATGGTGATTCCGTTAGCGGCGGCGGAATAGTTGTCAGTTATCGGTTTTCAGTCAATTTACCTCACCCCTAGCCCCTCTCCGTAGTAACAGAGAGGGGAACTTTTGCGCGCAATGTCGCAGATGTCGTCAATGTCGTCAATGTCGTCAATGTCGTACACGGATTTTGCGACATTTTATGTCGTCGGTGTCGTCGTCGTCGTCGGGATGAGTTTGTCGGACACGTATACATTGATAAGATTCGCAAATTTCTGCAATTTCTTC
Organism: Anaerolineae bacterium; assembly: GCA_019912965.1. Lineage (GTDB taxonomy): Bacteria > Chloroflexota > Anaerolineae > Aggregatilineales > Phototrophicaceae > CFX2. The sequence continues at coordinate 38,885 of JAIOHM010000232.1, read as the reverse complement.
ACATTCTGCACAGGAATTTTGTGCAATTTGTGAATCTTTGAGACGGAAGTGGCGGCGGCGGGATGGGTTTGGGCGACAAGTATCGATTCATAAGATGCGAGAAAAGCGGCAAATGCGACACAGGCGGCGAAGGATTTTGTGCAATTTCAGTGAATCACGGATTAGGTAGCGCATAAACGAGAACCGTCCTCAAGGGTGGAAAAAGCAGTTCAATCGCGCGAGTCAGCAACTTGCGAAAACGGTCAAAGCGGAGCAAGGTTGGAATGAGCCTGTACCTGCCCTTGCCGGGACGCCGTGTACACAGCCAGCGCAACTTGACCCAGACATTCTGCGTCACCAAGCCAAGCAGGAAGAAGCGCAAGGCGGGATTGCGCGAGTTGGTCAGCACCTTGACTTGGCGGAGCAAGCGGTAGGAACACTCTACCCCAAAGCGGCGACGATACTTCTGGTAAACCTGCTGGGTTGTCCATGTGAGGTTGACCAGCACGAACGCCAACCACCTGCGGCGCTTACGTCCACTTTTGTCCGGACGCGCGTGTCCACCAGTGCCAACCGCGTTCAGCACTCACCTCTAACCCCCATCTTCAATAACTCCCCGCCACCGTCCGCCACGTACCGCTGTTAAGATTGCCGGGGTCATACACCAGAATCAAAATTGGCGACTATCCAGTGTGTTTGCCCATCGCTTTTTATGCCGGGTGGTTATTCCCGCCGCAGTTCTTTTCTGAAAAAGAGCCGGTCGGGTTGCGGCCTAAATCCCAATCGCTCATTTAACCTCAGCATCGGCAAGTTGGACGGATCGTTGTTGGTGATGATGGTTTTTATCTGGTTGGCTTTGGCGTGGGCAATCGAGCGCAGCTTCAGCGCCAGAGCAATTCCTTTACGCCGATACTCACGCCGGACGCCGGTCAGGAGTTGGTAGAGAGTCTGCTCATCCAATAGTATAACCTGGGTGAATCCAATGTAATCATCTTCATGCACCGCCACCATTAAACCATCCGGCAACGCACGGCTTCCCGTAATGGCATCATCAACATACTCGGCCAGACTGCGCTCCGGCGCGTACTCCGCCTGGGGCGCATCCGCGGTGAGGCGTTGATCGAGTGCATACAGCTTTTGATTGCGCTGGGGGTCATCAGCCAATTCAGTGACCGACCTCAGTTCGATACCCAGCGCCTGTAATCGCCCCAGATAGTCACCATAAACCGCGCAATCGAACATGGCGACGTCCAGCCGAAGTTCACGGTCACGGATAAAAATCTCGAAGCCCCGCTTTTCCAAAAAGCGGATGTTTTCAGGGAAATTCTCGTAAGTGTCGACGATCAGCGCGAGTGGGTTGAGCGGCTGCAATCCGTCCCGAATCCGGGCATACAGTGCCGAACCGATTCCTTGTTTCCGGTGGTCAGGGTGCACCAGCACGCTGATACGGAATGTTTGCGGATGGTAAAACCATTCGCGCTGGAAGTAACTGCCCACGCCAACGATCCTCTGATCCCTGACGGCAACCCATCGTTTCATCTGATACTCTGGGCTGCGCTGTTGATCGGCTTCGATCAGCGTGGCGGCGGTAATGGTTTGATCGGGATAAAGGGCCGCGTAAAGCTCGCCCACTGCCGGATAATCATCGGGGGTGGATAGGCGAATCTGCATGAATTGTTTGTTCCTTCTTAGGTCAGTTGATAGCAAAGATGCTGTTGGTGAACTCGAATCTGAACTCGAAAACGTCTTTTGAAGCGAACTCTAGGAGATTTTTGCTCTAAAAGTTTGCTATTTCAACCTATTTCAATAGGTTCACCAACAACATCTTTGCTATGAACTGACCGCTTTGCCACCTTTCGCAAGCTGCTCGTGCGGGCCGTCGAGCGTTTCTATCCGCCGCCCATTGCCATTTCCGTGTTCGTGTCACTGCAATCCGTGATTCACTGAATTTGGGAATCTTTGAGACGGAAGTGGCGGCGGCGTGGCGAAAAAGGGTTTGGCCGCCACTGTGGTTTTTAGTTGTCAGTTATCGGTTTTCAGTTTTCAGTCAATACAGGGCGATGTCGCAGATGTCGTCAATGTCGTCAATGTCAGGATAGTCAATAGTCGTTAGTCGCTGGTCGATAGTCAAGATGGGCTGCCAGTTACGCGTTTCCAGTTTCCAGAAAAAAGCAGGTCGTTCCGGTTTTCAGTTAAACCCATAAGGGATGGTTTGCGGCGATTGCGATTGCGAAAACGGGTTTGCGCGCAATGTCGCAGATGTCGTCAATGTCAGAGGAGTTGTTAGTCGGTTTAAGTTGCCAGTTGCCAGAAAATACAGGTCAGTTTACGCGAATGGCGGCGGCGCGGTGACGAGATAGTTTTGGCCGCCACTGGGGATTTGTCGTCGAGGTTGGGATGGGTTTGGACGACACGTATAAGTTGATAATATGCGAAAAATGCGGCAAATGCGAGACAGATTGTTGTGCATATTTCGCATTTTGGGAAGCTGCACAGGGCGTAGTATGTTACGCTCACACCATTCATTATAAAACGAAACAGATCAGAACACAAGTTCGATAATGGTTAGAAAAGCGTCCCCTCCCTCTAAAGGGCGCAACCTGGTGCCCCCTACGGGACACGTCGAATAGTGTGAGGCGTCCTAATCCGCGTAACAATCACCTGATAAGCAGAGTGTATCGGGTCATTAACGGTTATGACCTGCCCGGATGTATCGCCTGAAAATGGGGTTGGTACTGCTGTGTGAAGATGCGCGCCGCCAGTTCGCCCCGGCTGCTAACGTCCACTTTATCGAAGATCGCCTTCAGATGATCCTGTACCGTATTCGACGAAATATGCAGTCGTGCCCCAATTTCCGTAGTTGACCATCCCAGCAGCACGCATTGGGTGATCTCCCCTTCGCGTTTCGTGAGCTGATAAGCCTGCATCATCAGCGGCGCGATATCGGCTGGTTGGGCAATCTCAAAAATCACGGTGATTTGCGCAGAATTGCTCAAGCGGGAAACGTACAGCACGAGCCAATGACCTGAGCGCGTGTGCAGACGTACTTTGGGGGTTGAGCCTGATGCCATTCCAGACTCGATGGCTTTCAATTTAGCGACCACACTTCGCACAGGCAGCGGTAAAGCATGACGGTCTGCGCGTTCTGCTTCTCGAAGTTCCGTCAACCAGTGTTCGGCAGCCGGGGTCGCCGCTACGATGGAAAGATCATCTGTGAGGATCAGCACACCCGGCTCATTCGGCACTTTTTTCATAGCGGAATCGCCCGGCAGCAGTGCTTTACGCAAGCCCTCCGCAATATGCGGCGTGAGCTGCGCCAGATAAGCAGCCTCGGCGGCGGTGTACCCCGACTCGGCCTGTTCCCGGTGCAAACAGAGTGTTCCCCAACAGGCCGCATCAGTGACAAAGATGGCGCGCAGTTCATCGCCCATCCCCAGTGGGGTTAGCATATCCCGATAGCGTTGGCTGCGATGCATTTCGTGCCGGGTCGACTGACTGAGGACAGCGGCAGACTCCTGATTCCGAAGCATCTCGCTGAATTTGTTGAAATCGGCTTGCAGAAACTCATTTTCAAGAAACACGGACATACACCATGAAGGCGGCTCCTCCAGCAGCACCGAACTGGTGCTCAACTGGGTTGCCGGGTCGGTGGTGGAGAAGTACACATAATCGAATGGGATGACCATTCGCAGGCGTTTGAGCAGTTCGACGCGCAGACTTCGGGAGTCCAGCCCGCTGTGGCACAACCGGATCATTTCCTGTTTGGTGTATTCTGCTTTCATCATCTGCCTGTCTCGGCACGACTCCGAATACCTACAAAACTTTGGTTTCGACCACTTCGGAGAAACGCCACTGCGGATTGTTAATGAGCGTTCCGCCGACGCGCTTCCACACCTCTTGCACGGATGCCAGAAGCGATTCCGCCTGACTTAACTCATCGAATTCAAGATCGATAATAGCATAATTGGGATTGTCTACGGGGCGCAGTACGTGGTAACGGCGCACACCGGACTTCTGTCTGAGTTCGGCGAAATTATCGAAGGATGCTTTCCAGTTATCAAAATGAACGACCGAATGTTCAATGTGCAGGAGTATCATCGTGGTTTCCTCTCGCTCTGTTTAAAGCCATTTTGCATCTGAACAAACCCGGCAAGCCATCCCATAATTCTGGGATTTTCCGCTTGAGTGGGGTTATTGAAAGAATGTCATCAACGGCAGTCGTGAATTTATTCATGACAACCGCCTGTTGACATCGGAGTCTGTTTCGTGCTATTTTGTAACCATAGTTACATTGTAACTGCGGTTACATTTATTTAGGCCTAAACATGATGTTTAAGATACAGATCACAGGAATGCCAGCCTTTAGCATTATTTGGACAGGGCAGTTTGTCTCGCTGATTGGGTCAGCGTTGACGCGGTTTGCGGTGGGGATTTGGCTATATGAGCAAACGGGGTTGGCGACCACCTTTACCACCATGATTTTCTTTTCGACCTTACCGCGCGTTTTGTTCAGCCCGATTGCGGGCGTACTGGTGGATCGTTGGAATCGTAAAGTGATGATGATGGCGAGTGACTTTGCAACGGGGTTGTTGACCATCATCATCTTTGTCCTGCTGCGGGGTGATGCGCTGCAAATTTGGCATCTGTACGCGATAGCGGCATTGTCCAGCGTGTTCGAGGCTTTCCAATTTCCGGCTTATTCTTCCACCATCTCGCTGATGGTTGATAAGAAACATTATGCCCGTACCAGTGCCATGCTTGCGTTAGCCGACGATGGTTCACGGGTGCTAGCACCGCTGCTGGCGGCAATGCTGATCGGGATTGTGAAGCTGGAAGGCATCATGCTGATTGATATTTTGAGCTTCGGTGTGGCGATTATCACCCTGCTGCTGATCCCGATTCCGCAGCCTGCACTTTCCGAGACGGGCAAAAAAGCCGGACGGGGATTTTGGAAAGAAATCTCTTACGGTTTTCGCTTTATGCTGGAGCGTCCCGGTTTGTTGGGCTTACAAGCGAACTTTTTGATGGTTAATCTGATGTTGGGGATGAGCACCGTTTTACGCACACCGCTGGTGCTGGCGCGGACGGGCAACGACGAAGTTGCGTTGGGCATCGTCGCTTCAGTCATGGCGGCAGGTGGGGTGGTTGGTGGTTTGGTGATGAGCATTTGGGGCGGCCCGAAGCAGCGGATTCATGGCGTACTTGGGGGCATCATCCTGATTGCTGTGGGACGCGCTTTATTGGGACTTGGACAAGAGGTGGTCGTCTGGTCGATTGGCGGGTTTGTGGTGTTGTTCTTCATCGCAGTGGCGAACGCTTCTAATCAAGCGATCTGGCAGGCGAAAACGCCCCCGGATGTGCAGGGACGGGTTTTCGCGGCACGACGCTTCACCGGGCAGCTCACTTTCCCTCTGGCGGTGTTGATCTCCGGCCCGTTGAGCGACCGTTTGTTTGAACCCTCGATGGCGGTCAATGGCAGCCTTGCGCCTATTTTCGGCGGATTAGTCGGCATAGGGCCGGGGGCGGGCATATCGCTGCTGATTTTGCTCACTGCTATCGTTGGGGTGATTTTCCCGATTGCCAGTTATGCGATTCCGGCACTGTATCATATCGAAAACACGCTGCCGGATGCAGATGCTGTCGAGCAAAAACCATCACTGGCCTAAAGTATTGACGAGCAAATTAGATGACAACCTGGTTATTGTTCACGTATAAAGTTCCGAATGAACCCTCGGCGCGGCGGGTGTATGTGTGGCGCAAGCTGAAGGGCTTGGGGGCGATAGCGCTGCATGATATGGCGTGGGTGCTGCCCGCCACACCCCAGACGCGCGAAAAATTGCAATGGCTGACCACCGAAGTCAAACAGATGGAAGGCGGCGAAGCGACGCTTTGGGAGGCGCAGCAGGTATTCACCGGGCAGGACATCGAACTCGAAAAGCAGTTTATGGAACAGGTGGATAGCAGTTATCGTGAAATATTGGCTGATCTGAACCAGCCGGATGCAGACCTCCCGGCCTTATCGAAACGCTATCAACAGGTTAAACGGCAGGATTATTTTCAATCGCCATTGGGGGAACAGGTGCGAGAAATACTGCTTGAAAGTAGAGGATCAGGCTCATGAAATGGGTAACGTGGGAAAACATTGGTGTTGATCGGATGGGCTGCGGCTGGTTGATTTTGCGGTTTATCGACCCAAACGCCGAGTTCAGTTTTATTCCGGCGGGGCAAACGCCGCCCCCGGAAGGTTATGAACCTTTCGATATTCCGGGTGTGCGGCTGACCCATCATCACGGTCACTGTACTTTCCATACGATGCTGCGGGAATACAAACTGGATGACCCGGTTTTGCGCCGAATCGCCAGCATCATTGACGAGGCGGATGTGATTCAAGAGGTGATGGTCGAGCCAGCAGCGGCGGGGCTGGATGTGTTGTGTCAGGGAATCCGCCGCATCAGCCCGGACGATCACACAGCGTTGGAACGGGGGCGTTTGCTGTACGACGCGCTGTATGCCCAATTGGCTTCTGAAAATCAAGCACTCAATCAGGAGAAGCAATGATGTCTGCGAAATTTGTTACGCGCGAGAAACCGAAAGTTGATCGGGTCGCCTGCCCGTGGCTCATCAGGAAATTTATCGACCCCGCCGCCGAACTGCTGTTTGTACCCGCCGATCAGGTGATGGCGACGGCGGAGCGCGAAGGGGCGCTGCCTTATGATGTGTCCGGTGTGGAATTGGGGCATTATGAGGGCAGTTCGTCTTTTGAATCGTTCATCCGCGTGTATAAGCTGACTGACCCGGCGCTGCTGGAATTGGCGAAGATCGTCCGCGCGGCTGATACGCAAGACCGGGATGCTGCACCGGAGGGTGAAGGTGTGCGCCAGATCGCTAACGGCTGGCATTTGCTGGATTGGTCGTTGGAAAAACGGCTGGAATTTGGCTTCGGGGTATATGACTGCCTGTATGCGGCTTGTCAGGAGCGCGTGAGCAAAAAGGAGACCGTATCATGAATCAGAAAATTCTCTTTCTCTGCCCCCACAATGCCGCCAAGAGCGTGATTGCTGCCGCCTACTTCAACCAATTTGCAGTGCAAGAAGGGCTTCCGTTTGAGGCAGACTCGGCGGGGACAGAACCGTCCGAAACGGTTTCGCCTGTGGTGCGGGAGATGCTGGCACAGGAAGGGCTGGACGTTTCGGGGGTTGTGCCGCGCCGTGTCACCGCAGAGGATTTACAAAACGCGGCGCACATCATCTCAATGGGCTGCACCGCCGAAGCACTGAACATCGCGCCAGAAAATATTGAATGGTGGCTGGATGTGCCGATGGTCAGCCAGATGCCGGAACAAGCCCGCGTCCTCATCCGGGCCCGCGTAGAGCAGTTGATTACCGAACTGCGCGTGCAATCATGACGGCTGATGCCATCCAGAACGCATCGCCCGTCGCGGTTGAAACCGCCCCACCCCGCGAATCGTACAGCCGATTATTTCTGCGCTTTCTGCGTTTCGGCGCGTTAGCATGGGGCGGGCCAGTTGCCCAGATTGCGATGCTCCGGCAAGAACTGGTGGATGAAGAACGGTGGGTCAGCAGCGAACGGTTTAACCGGGTGCTGGCGGTTTATCAGGTTTTGCCGGGGCCGGAAGCGCATGAACTGTGTGTGTATTTCGGGATGCAGGCGCGCGGACACATTGGCGGACTACTGGCGGGTTTGGGGTTTATGCTGCCCGGATTCGTCTTGATGCTCCTGCTGTCATGGTTTTATATGACCTATGGCATTCAATCGGCGCTGTTCGCGGGCGCTTTTTACGGAATGCAGGCGGTGGTTGGGGCGCTGATTGTGCGGGCGGTGCATCGCATTGGCGGACACGCGCTGCATGATCGTCCGCTGTGGGGCATCGCCATACTTGGATTTTCAGCACAATTCGTCGGCGTCAATTTTGTGGTGACACTGGCACTCGCTGGCGTAATTTATGGGCTGGTCAAACACCAACGCATGAGGCTGGCGGCTGTTCTGGGAACAATAGCCCTGATCGGGATTGTTTTGTGGGGTTTAACCGCACTCAATACTCCAAACGCCGTGTCCGTTACGGCATCTGCAAATGCGAGTGAGGCGGCATCCATAGGAAGTCTGTTTGGCTCCGGGCTGCGCGCTGGACTGCTCACGTTCGGCGGGGCGTACACGGTCATTCCGTATTTGCAACACGACGCGGTAATAACAGGCGGGTGGATGAGTAACGCCCAGTTTTTGGATGGGCTGGCGCTTTCGGGAATCCTGCCCGCGCCGTTGGTGATTTTCGGGACGTTTGTGGGTTATCTCGGTGGTGGACTGGCTGGCGCGGTGGCGGTGACGCTTGGCATTTTCCTGCCTGCATTTGCTTTCACGCTCCTCGGACACAATCTGATGGAACGGCTGATTGCTAACACTGCCCTGCACAGCTTTCTGGATGGCGTGACGGCGGGCGTCGTCGGGTTGATTGCAGCGACCACGCTGGGGCTGCTGCGTGTTGCCATCACCGATTGGCCTGCGCTGGTGATCTTCACAATCGGATTAGTGATTTTATTTCGCTGGAAATCAAAGCTGAATGTCCCCATTGTCGTCATCGGCGCGGCTGCTGCTGGGCTATTGGTATCCGGGATATAGGTGAAATCTGTGGTTAAATCGCGGTTGCAAAATCGTTCAGAAACGACCTGAAATCTGGAATGTAATTTTACCTGTTCCCACCTGTTTAACAGGCGTAGGATCGATTATGGCAAAACGCGCGCTCAAAAAGACCTGTACATGAGGATAGATGCCCCTACAAAAGTCATTTGGTCATGGGCGGCGGTCTGCATAAAATGGACATACCAACGGTTTATCAAACGAGGCGGTTATGTCCCAAAAGCCATCCCTAAAATCCTTATCCCTCATCGCGGTCATGATGATTTTGTTCGGCAGCACCGCGCTGTACAGCCACGCACAAGACGCAAACTTAAGCCTGACGGTGGAGTACGACATTGGATTCGATTGTCCGGTGAGCGCGACGCTTGCCCCGGATCAGACGGTCATCTGGGTATTGATGGATAGCTGCTCTGGCCGTAATTTCCGGCTGCGCGGATTCCAAGTCGCGGATGGGACACCCGTCAATGACGAGACGAACGATTTTGCCGATGTCCTGACGCCGCTGAAAGATGGTTTTGTGGACTGGTATGTGAATCCGCTGGCGTTTACCCCGGATGGCGATTTGAGCATCCGCTACTACGCGATGGAGACTTATGACAGTTTGACGCTGCTGGTTTCGCTGGAGAACGGGGAAGCGACTTTGAAGACCAACGACTCGCTGAACGCCTTGTTCCGCCAGTTTACGGAATACCCGGAAACGACGGTTTACAATCACGATCATACGTTGGGGGCGGTAATCGGGGAAACCAGTCTACACCTGATTGATTTGCAGACCGAGACGGAATTGATGGCGATTGAAGTGGAAGATTTCAACATTTTCCCATCGTTTTCGGCGGATGGGACGCGGTTGTATGCCGCAAAACTGGATGACTTCGATGATGTCGAGAATTATGCTTCGACGCTGGATGTCTACAGCCTGCCGGATGGGGAACTGCTCACCAGCTTCCCTGTGCCGAGTCCCTTCCTCTACCCCAACCCGGATGGGCAGTATGCAGCATTACAGGTGGGCGATACCGAATTGAGCCTGCTGAATCTGGAAACGGGCATCAGCAGTCCAGCCGTGCGATTCTCCGAAGACCCCAAGCCACTGACCGAATGCCTGAACACAGGGAATGATATAAGCGATCTGAATTATCAGAGCAGCGGCAATCTGCCTCTGGCGGGGGTGGCGTGGCTGCCGGATAACTCCGGTTTTATGACTCTGCATTCGTATCAGGGTGAAGGGGCTGGCGGTGGGACTCCGTGCCTTTTTAATTACAGCCGTTTGCGACTGTATCAGTTTGCGGGTGAGTAGATGATGTTGGGGCGTCCAAAATGATGGACGCCCCAACAGGAAACGCATTATTCACCACGAACGGCGCGGCGGGTGGCCTTCAGGCGCTTCATGACATCGTTCGCGCCCCGTCCAAAATAGTCATACAGCACACGATAGTCGGCGTACAACTGGTCATAAACGGCGGTATTTTCGGCTATCGGATGCACCACCTCAGCCTTGAGCTTGCCCATTTTATCGGCGGCGGCTTCGATGTTCGGGTAAAGTCCGGCGGCAACAGCGGCGTGCATGGCTGAACCGAGGGCAGGGGCTTGTGGCGAACCCGCCAAGCGCAGTGAACGTCCGGTCACATCAGCGTAAATCTGCACGAGGAGTTTATTTTTCTCTGGCAGTCCACCCGCCGCAACCAATTCCGTCACCGGAACACCCTGTCCCTCGAAGGCTTCGATGATGACGCGCGTTCCGTAAGCGGTGGATTCGATCAAGGCGCGGTAAATATCGGGGGCACGGGTCGCCAATGTCGCACCGACCAATAAGCCAGTCAGATCAGCGTCCACCAGCGTGGAGCGATTGCCGTTCCACCAATCGAGGGCGATAAGGCCGTGTTCGCCGGGTTTCTGTTTGGCGGCTTCGTGTTCCAAGTAGGCGTGTAAATCCATGCCGGCTGCCTGCGCCGCTTCGTGATATTCCGGCGGGACGGCGTGATTGACGAACCACGCGAAAATATCACCCACGCCACTTTGTCCGGCTTCGTAGCCGTAATAACCGGGGATGATGCCATCGCGCACGACGCCGCACATGCCTTCGACGGTCTGCAATTGGTCGCCTAGCAGCATGTGGCAGGTGGATGTGCCCATAATCATGACCATCGTGCCGGGCTTGACGGCTTTCACCGCCGGGTAGGTCACATGGGCATCGACGTTAGCGACGGCTACGGGCGTGCCTTCGCGGAGTCCTGTCCATTCGGCTGCCTGCGCGGTTAATCCGCCCGCCTTCGCGCCCAACTGCCCAAACGTCCGCGTCATTTTGGTATCCACGACATCCGCAAAATCGGGATGGAGCGCGGCGAAATATTCACGGACGGGATAACCTTCGTCCTGCACCATCGCCTTATAGCCAGCGGTACAGGCGCTGCGAATTTCGTTACCGGACAACTGCCAGATGACCCAATCGGAGGCTTCCAGCAAACGGTCGGCGGCGCGGTAGATATCCGGGGCTTCCTGCAAAATCTGTAAGGCTTTGCTGAAGAACCATTCCGAAGAAATCTTGCCGCCGTAACGATCAAGCCAGCCCTGCCCCATCCGGCGGGCGGTTTCGTTAATCTGGTCAGCCTGCGGCTGGGCGGCGTGGTGCTTCCAGAGTTTCACCCATGCGTGGGGATGATTACGCAGTTCGGGCAAGCCGCAGAGGGGTGTGCCATCGGCTTTGGCGGGCATCATGGTGCAGGCGGTGAAGTCGATGGCGATTCCGGCGACTTCCTCCGGTTTGATGCCACTCTGCTTGAGCACTGCCGGAATGGTCTTTTTGAGAACATCAATGTAATCGAAGGGGTTTTGCAGCGCCCAATCCGGGGGGAGGGGTTTGTCGCTACCGGGTAACTTTTGGTCAATGACGCCATCGGGATAGGCATGAACAGCCGTCGCCACTTCGCGTCCATCGCGGGTATCGACCAGCACCGCGCGCCCGGACTCGGTTCCAAAATCAACGCCTATTGTGTACATAAGTATGCAATCCTAATGATTTTTGAATTTTGCAAAGCAGCCTCAGTTATAACATGGGTTGTGAACGCTCACAATAGGCCAGGAAGAAAAAATCAGTTCGCGCTCCAACAGTTTTTGGAAATGGAGATAAATTTGCTTTTACCCCTCCCCAGCCCTCCCCGCACGCGAGGAGGGAGTCCGCACCCATACAATTTCGGCTTGAAAAATGGCTTCGTTAAAAGGGTTGGATGATAAACTGTAGAGGATAAGATGAGCGCAGGTAGTCTGGGATATGCGATAATACAACGGTGATTGGATGGGTGGGGAGCGGGTGAATGATTCGCATTGTGCAGGTGGTAACTGATGAGCAAATCCGCGATACACAGGCGTTGTTCGCGGAATATTTCGAGTTTCTACGCAGGGATGTGGACAATTATTTGCCGGATTTGAACGATGCGCCGCCTTTGAGCGGGTATGCAGAAGAAATGGCAGGCCTGCCGGGAAAATATGCACCCCCGGAAGGACGGCTGCTGCTGGCACAGTATGACGGCCAAGCTGCGGGGTGCGTGGCTTTCTACAAACTCAGCGATGGGGTTTGCGAGGTCAAACGGTTATGGATACGACCGCAATTCCGGGGCAAGAAGGTTGGCAGGGCATTGGTTGAATCGCTGATCGAAGAAGCCCACAAGATCGGCTACACGACGATGCTTTTGAGTACGGTCGATATTTTGAAGGAAGCGCAGACACTTTATCAATCGCTGGGTTTTGAAGTGACCGCGCCTTACTTTGAACTCCCGCCAGAGATGATGGCGCATGAGGTATTCATGAAACTTGATCTCTCCGAGCAATGACAAAAATTGCACAAAAAAAGCACCCAGTTGAGTGCCTTTCAAACGCCCGTCAAAATGGGTTTCATCGCTGGCGGCGGCTGTCCCGGCGGTTGGAAGCGGGTTCTTCCTGAACCGCCTGGACAGGCTGGGTATCTTCCAGCGTGTAGGTGGCCGTTGGGATAAAACCCTGACCCTTACAGCTTGGGCATTCGCGCTTAAAACCCAAGACCCGTTTTTCCCCTGATCCCCGGCAATCCCAACATAATTTAAGTTCGTAGTGTGCCATATAATTCCCCCTAACAATTTGTATATATTCCAAAATAGTATGTTTTTTATTTCAAGTGTCCCCCCACTTCTGAGGGGTTCATGAAAAAGGTAAAGGCAAAAGCGATTGCCTGCATTGGATATATTTCACTTTCGCCTTACCATTTTTGAGTGATGGTCTAAGGCTTTATGATTAAAGTTGTTTCAGTGACGTTTGTTTTAATAAACAGGAAGTAACCTTTCATGGGACGAAAAACCGTTGAGTTTCGCTCGATTATGCCGGGGACAGCCCAGCAGCTTTGGGATTTTCACGCGCAGCCGAATGCGTTTGGCAAGCTAACACCGCCGCCGATTTTTATCCAGATGATTGATAATCGTCTGAAGTCGCTGACCGAGGGAACGGTGGATTTCCGTATGTGGATCGGGCCGCTGCCGCTGCGGTGGGTCGCACAGCACGAACCCGGCCCAACGCCAACTTCGTTCAAAGATCGGATGGTTTCCGGCCCGCTGGCGCATTGGGAACATGAGCATGTTTTTACGGAAGTACCGGACGGCGTGGAACTGGTCGATCAGGTGACGCTGGAACATAAACCGGGGCTGATGGGTATATTCACGCGGCTGATGTTTGATGGTTTGCCGCTGCGATTCTTTTTTATGTATCGCCATCTGCGGACACGGTGGGGATTGAAAAGGATGTAAATAAAAACGGGGCAGGTGTTACCCTACCCCGTTGGTGGAACAGATGGTTGTTAAGCAGGTTGGGCGACGGATGCGGCGATCAGGTCGCGGTAGTAGAGGGCGCTGCGCTTGAGCGTGCGCTGCTGCGTCTTGAAGTCTACATGGACGACGCCAAAGCGACGGCTGTAGCCCAATGCCCATTCAAAGTTATCCAGCAGACTCCAGACGAAATAGCCTTTCAACGGTGCGCCTGCTGCAATCGCGGATTCAGCGGCAGCCAGATAACCTTTCAGGAAATCGACGCGCTGCGAGTCTTCCACCACGCCATTGGTTGGGGCGGGGTCGGGGAAGGCTGCGCCGTTTTCGGTGATGTACAGGTCAATCGGGCCATATTCTTTATGGACGCGCAGCAGCATATCGGCCATGCCCTGCGGGTAAATTTCCCAGCCCATTTCGGTGAATTTGGCATCCGGTGGGAACTGTTCGCGGCGTCCACCGGGGGCGGTGGGGTCGCTGGTGACCATAAAGCGCATGTAGTAATTGATGCCGAGGAAATCGTTGGGCGCGGCGGCAACTTTTACGGCGGCAAGGTCGATGCCCTCCAACGCCGGACGCGCAATCTCAACCATATCCGCAGGATAAACGCCTTTGAACAGCGGATCAAGGAACCAGCGGTTGCCAAAACCATCGCCCAACTGCGCTAACTTCGCATCTTCTTCGCTGTCCGTCGCCGGGACATGGGGCGAAAGATTGAGCGTGATGCCCGCCTTCGCTTGGGGTGCATTCCGGCGGATGATGGGCATGGCTTCGCCGTGTGCCAGCAGCAGATAATGGGCGGCTTTATATGCGGCGGCATCGTCTTTCAAACCGGGGGCATGTACGCCCATCATGTAACCCAAGAAGGCGCTGCACCACGGCTCGTTGAGCGTAATCCAGCCGTGAATACGGTCACCCAACTGGCGCGTCATCAGGTCGGTGTAATCTGCGAACTGCTTCACCACATCGGGATTCGTCCAACCGCCCTTGTCTTCCAAGACCTGCGGCAAATCCCAATGGTAGAGGGTCGCCCACGGCTGAATGCCTGCCTTGAGCAGTTCATCCGTCAGACGATCATAGAAATCCAATCCAGCGGTGTTGATCTTGCCTGTACCCGCTGGAATCACGCGCGGCCATGAAATCGAGAAACGGTAGGCTTGCAAGCCCAATTCCCGCATCAAGGCCACATCCTCCTGATAGCGGAAATAATGCTCACAGGCGGCGTCCCCGGTATCGCCATTTTGCACTTTGCCGGGGGTATGCGAAAAGCGCGTCCAGATGCACTCTCCGCGTCCATGCGTCTGCGCCGCCCCTTCGATCTGATAGCTGGCGGTCGCAGCGCCCCATAGAAAATCACTCGGAAAACCCATAATAGCCTCTTACTTGGTTGTCATTAGACATTAGTCATTCGTAATTTATAGGGGCGACCGGGCCGGTCACCCCTACAAATCTTTGAATCTTTTTATCAGCCGCCATCGGCTAATTCATAAACACGTACATAATCCACCTTCAGCATTTGCGGGAAGGTGGTGGTGTCGTCCGGGTAGCCCGGCCAAATGCCGCCGACTGCCAGATTCAGCAGCAGGAAGAAATCGTGGTCGTATACCCATTCGCGCCCACGCAAATCATCAGGCGTCACGGTATGGAACAGCGTGCCATCCACATACCAGCGAATCACTTCGGGATCCCAATCAATGGCGAATACATGGAAATCATTGGTAAATTCCGTATCCATCGTAATGGAACTGCCGATGCCGTTGCCGCCAGAGTACCCCGGCCCATGCACCGTGCCGTAGAGGGTTCGCGGTTCTTTGCCGATAATTTCCATCACGTCAATTTCGCCAGAATTCGGCCAGCCTGCCTCACGGAAATCCGCGCCCAGCATCCAGAATGCAGGCCAGATGCCCTGACCAAACGGCACTTGAATGCGGGCTTCCACGCGGCCATAGGTGAATTCAACTTTATCTTCAGTGATGCAGCGGGCGGAAGTATATTGGCATTCCCCATACCAGCAAGTGGTGTTGGGCAGCGTTTCCTGCCGCGCGACGATAGCCAGATTGCCTTCACCATCCAGCGAGACATTCTCTACGCGGTCGGTGTAATACTCGTGTTCGTTGTTGCCCCACCCATCACCGCCAATCTGACATGTCCAGTTTTCGTCGTTGATGGGTGTTCCGCCTTCGCCTTCAAATTCGTCTGACCATGCCAGCGTCCATTCGCGCGAATCCCATGTCACTTCCGGCAAGGAAGTTGCGGTATCTTCCTGCGCCGGGCCTTCCACAATCAGGGCGGAGGTATCCTCGATTGTGACCAGTTCCACTTCATCAATGTAGGCAATCTGCGGGCCGTCGCTGGGCGGGAAACCGAAGGCATAGCCGGAAACTTCGGTCAATCCCAGACCATCATTGGGCGCGCCGCCGGGTTGGAAATCCGTCCGGCGCTGGAATAAGGCGAAGGGAATGGTGAACTGCTGCCAACCGACCACAGTGTCATCAATACGGAAGTACCAGCGTTCAGCCGTATCGCTCGTCGAACCCGCAGCGCGATTATCGAACAGATCAATCTGCACCTGTGAACCAGTACCGCTGCCATAGAACCAGAAACGGAAGGCGTTATAGGCCGACCAATCCTGGCTCGTCCAGTCCTGACCATCATTGATGGCGAAGGTGAAACCACCCCACCCCGTAATGTCATAATTCACGGCGAGAACGTTGTTGTGTTCGGTTTCACGTTCCGGCAAACCCAACTCGCCATACGGCAGCACCTGCCGCGCCGAAAGCGTCACATTTTCAAAAACATTGCCCCACGGGACATAACCCAATCCGTTGTTATAGCCATCAACCGCGAAAGGCAACCCGTTTTCAAAATCGCTGATGACGACCGGTTCAGCATCCTGTGCCTGAACGCTCAACAGCCCGATGAACATAACCATTAGACTCAGCAAAACTATTTTTCGCATGTTCAACTCCAAAATACTGTTTTTAAGCAATGGGTCTAACCCCATTGTTGATCGATAATCTCCAGTTTCTCTTATATTTACGCGACCCACATATCAAAGGTGAACAGCGCGGTTTGCATTCCCATCAGGAGCAAACTAAAGGTTGTCCACGCGCGATCAAAGGCACGATTCTTCCCCAACGTTGCCAAAAAGATGAATACCGCCGGGATTGCCAGCACATAACGGATGATGCTCTGCGGGGCAGACCCGGTAACCGGGACGATCAATGCCAAAAGGCTAAACAGCGCAATGCCGGGGTAACGCCGCACTACAAACAAACATGCCACCACCGACAATACCACGCTCACGATTTCCATCGCGTAGTACATCATCATCTGGGTATTGTCCCCGTCGCGGAAGCTCTCCATCATGCGACCCACGCCGCTCGAAAAATCTTCAAAATTGAACAGGCCACGCCCAAACCAATTATCTTCCACCAAAAAAGCTTTGTCACCCAACGTCAGATGCCAAATGAGATAAGCTGCCAGCGGAATCAGCAAGTATAAGCCGTGAATGATGAGGGTTTGCAGGGCGACGGTTTCGCGTTTTTGGCTGTTTTCGGGAGTAGGATTATTCCGCCCCTGCCACCACGTCCACGCTTCACCTAACCAGACCAAGCCCAACGGCGCGAGCAATCCGAGGCCGATGGCTTTGGTCAGGACGGCTAACCCCGCCAGCACGGATGCCAGCAAAAGGTGTTTGCGGCGGATCAACGCTAAACTGCTGAACGCCAGCCCCAGAAACAAACCCTCGGTGTATACCTGCGCCAGAAAAAAACTGGTCGGGAAAATCAGAAAATAAAAGGCTGTCCGCCAGCCGCCCTCATCGCCCATCTGGTCTTTCACCAGATCGTAGAGCGCGATTACAGCGGCTAACGTCCCCAACAGCGAAATCAGCACCCCGGCCAGCGCCGCCGTCCCCACCGGACTTTGACCGAAGATACTTAGTGGAACAGCCATCACGCGCGTCACCAGCGGGTACAGCGGGAAGAAAGCATAATTCAGCGGGATTTCGCCATGTCCGGGGATCGGATTGGTGGTGCGGCCTACCGGGTCATCATAACCCGCGACCGCGATGGAGAGATAATATTCCGAGTCCATTGAAATCTGCTGATTCATAAACGGCTCGGTCAAATAAATATTGCCCCGGTGGCTGGCGCGGGCTGTCCAATCCGGCGTCCAATCCAATGCGCGGTCGGGGCGATCTGGCTGGTAACGCCAATCAGCAATCGCCTGAAATCCGACTACAATCAATGACCACAGTAGCCATAAGAGTACAAGGTTACGCAGCGACGAATCTTTGAGCATCAAAAACCTTATTCCGCACTGGTGAACGGTGTAAACACCGCCGAAAAAGCAAACTCATCATGTACAAGGCCGCTGCAACTATCCGAGATGATGCGCTGCTGGCTGACACATTCTTCATCGCGCCCCAGCGACCACATCGAAATCCGGCCAATCCCCTGTTCCTGCGCGAAAGCTGTAACGGCGGCGGCATCTTCCAGCGTAAAGACTTCGGGATGGCTATCATTCAGACCAATCATGGGCGTCAGACCGATCATGCGCCACAGGTCGGCGTCTTTCGCATCCGGGTACAATTCCTGAAGCTGGCTGAACAGGCTTTGCGCGGCCTGAATGGTGTTATCGCCCATTTTGTCCGGCGGGAAATTCTCGCCAAAGTTCATCGTCATGATGTTCACGCCGTCAATCACCACACCGTTATCGATGGCGGATTGCAGCAGGGCGACACCCTCTTCGGTCAATCCGGTGGGCAGTACGGGGAGCGTGAACGAAACGGAAAGCGACGTATCGGATTCAGCAGCAGTTGCTTGCAGGGCAGCAATCGCCAGCGAGCGGCGTTCAATCGATTCGGGGTCACGGATTTCGTCGCCTTCGATGTCGAAATCCAGATGGGTTATACTGTAAGCGTCGATCACCATCTGATACTGCTCGGTCAGGCTTTCGACATTCGGGCAAACCAGCGCCAATTCGTCGCCACCTGCCCCGCCGAAGGACACCATCACATCGCCACCTAATGCCCGCAGTTTGTCGATGTCCGGCTTGAGATAGGTCATATTCTTGAGCAGGGCAGCACCACCCCACGCAGGCTGACAGCTATCCGCCGCCAGAATGAAGGCCAGTGTGTAGAAACGAATGCCCGTATTTTCCGCTGTCACTGCCAGCGGGAAAGTGCCGGGATACACGTATGGCGCGTAATACTGGCTCGGCCATATGGGGGCAGGCGTTTCGTCCTGTGCCCCCACCATACCCGATAACATCAGCAGGATTATTGCCAAGCTGAAAATTTGCTTCATAGTCTATTGCCTCGACAAGATTAAGATGATGGGTATTTCGGCAGGGGCGCAACATGTTGCACCCCTACAACCCTGCAACTTAAGGTTGCGGTGTACTATGCCCCCGGCAGGACGTACAGGGTAATGGACTGCCCCGGTACAGTCAGGCTGCCGCCGTCAGCAAGTGTTTGCGAGTCAATCTGTTCGGCGTTGTGTTCGCTGTCGAAAAGCCAGACTTCAGCGTCACCAGAGGGGGTGAAGCCGCTTAAAGACAACGTGCGCGTGGCTTCGTCCGGCCCCAGATTAATCACAAGCAGGGTCAATGTTCCATCGTCCCGTTTGGCGGCGTAAATCCGCACATCATTATCGGCAGATTCAGAATGCACCAACTGCGAACCGAATTGTTTATAAAGCTGATAGGTGTAATAGGTCGGGCGGACTTCGTAGCGTTCCAGCAAGCCGAACGCGCCGTTCGAACCCGATGATTGGAAGGCAAAGTAACCGACAATTTCGACTTTTTGGGCAATCAAGCGACCTAATACATCACCCCACCAGATGGCGTTGTAGAACGAATCCGGGCTGGCTTCGCCGTTGCCGCTGTTTGACCAATGCGAATTGGCTTCGGTGATGGCGATGGGCATATCCTTGCCCATGACATCGCGGATGACTTCACGCAGATTCTCAACCAGCACATCCCATTCAGGCGGGTTGAGCCGTGCTTGTTCGATGGTGGTGGCCTGATTGTTGACCGGGAAGGGGTAACGATGAACCGCGACAATATCGACTAAATCACCGTTGGCGCGGAGGAATTCGCGCACCCATTCGCGCAGGGGGTTGTTGTAAGGATCGCCTTCGCGGGTCGGTGGGAACTGGCTGACATCCGGGCCGACCAACACCAGATCAGGGTTGACCGCCAGCATTGCCTCGGCCATTTCGCGCCAATCGCGGTTGTATTCTTCCATTCTGAACTGGGAGAAATCGGTATTGCTTTCGCCGCCTTCGTAGAAATCAATCAAATTGGGTTCGTTGCCGATTGCCCAATAGCGGACGTTATAGCCCTTTTCCATTGTATAGCGCACGAGTTCAGCGGCTTTTTCTACTGTGCCACCTGAACCCTGCATCCGCATACTAATGGCAAGTTCCGCGTCCCATTGGACGGCCTGATTGTAGTAGGTATCGATGAAAATGGTGGTCAGATCGTTATCGTCACCCCAGCGCCCTGCTGGAATGCGGAAATAACGAATGCCAGAATTTTGCGCCTCATCGAGCAAATCCAGCGACACAGCGGCGGGCGGGCCATAATTCGCGCCATAGACAAAGGGACTAATTGCGCCCTCGTCCTGTGCTGCATCGACGGTCAGCACGGCGTCCTGCGCCACGACAGCGCCAAACACGGCCAGCAAAACCAACAGTAACATCATCCGTAACAATGTTTTTGCAATTGAAATTTTCATTATTCCACCTGATAAAATTGGGGTAACAGCTTTACGAAGATTTTCCGGGAGCGCTTTCAGGAGAACAGGTTGCCGGGGACACATCGTTTTACGCCTCGGCTTTTCCCATCCCCAGCCCCCTCCCGCTTCAGCAAAAGAGGGGGTGGTGGAGAAAAGGGATGACACGGTTTCCTCCCCTTCAAGGAGGCTGGATAGTAATTGAGCTTATCGTTATCCGCTGTTGTTTTTTGTAGAGGTGTCTGGGTCGGACGCCCCTACATTTAACTTTGCAATTTAACTATTTCTCGACGCCTGTGACCACTACACCGCGCATGAAGATTTTCTGTGCGAAGAAGAAGATCACCAGCGGCAGCACCATCGCCATGAGCGAAGTGGCCTGTACCAGTTCCGGGCGCGCGCCATACTGGAAGTTGAATACCTGTACGCCGACCGAAATGGGTTGCAGATCCGGTCTGCCCAGCAGGTAAAGCAGTGGGCCAAAATAGTCATTCCACGCGAAGATGAAGTGGAACAGCCCCACCGAAATAATCGCCGGCCACGACTGCGGAATGATGACCTTTGTCAGCACCTGGAAGGGTGTCGCCCCGTCGATCATGGCGGCTTCGTCCAGTTCACGCGGCAGTGTCAGGAAGAATTGCCGCAGCAGGAACACGTTGTAGGCATTGGCGAAGAAGTGCGGCACCGTCAGCGGCAGCCACGAATTGATCCAGCCAATTTTGGCGAAGAAGGCGTAGGTTGGGATCAGGGTGACTTGACTGGGAAGGATGATCGTGCCGATCAGAATGATGAAAAGGATATTTTTGCCCGGTATCGGGAAGCGGGCGAAAGCATACGCCACGCAGATGCTTGACAAAAGCGTGCCGACCATTCCGATCAGGGCGATACCCAGTGTGTTACCAAACAAGCGCGGGAAGTTAATCATATCCCATGCGGTGTTAAAGTTTTCAAAGTGGGGTACAACGGTGGAAACCTGTTCCAGAGTACGCCAACTGCCTTCCCAGGTAACGACCCCGGCATCCGGGTTGGCCGGGTCAATGAACTCGCTCGATTGGCGGCCCTTCGTGACTAGGGCTAATTCCCGCGTCCCGTCTTCGAATGGGACATTGTAGACATCGTAGGTTTTGTCCTGATAGGTGAACTTCTCTGGCTCCATCGGCCAGACCGGGCCATCGGAACTGGCGACGATCTGATCGCGGTTTTTTACCGCCAGCAGTGCCATGTTACCGAATGGCAGGAGGTAGGTAATCGCGATGACAAGTGCGAGCATCGTGACAATTGCGGTCACGCCGAACTTGCGGAGCTGAATACTGTAAAAGGGTGATGTGTTAACAGCTTTTGAATGGGTTACAGCAGCCATTGGTTATTCTCCGCTTGCGTAATACACCCAGCGTTTGGATGTTACAAATAGAACGATAGTCAGCACAAGAGCGATGATAAAGATCAGCCACGCCTGGGTTGCGCCGTAACCCATGTCGAAGAAGGTGAAGGCCGTCTTATACAAGTGCATATTGAAGAAATAGGCCGATTGACCGGGCTGCCCTGTGCCACGTGTCACAATGTAGGGAACGACGAAATATTGCATCAAGCCAATGACACTCAGCACCAGATTGTAGAAAATCACGGGTGAGATCATCGGCAGGGTGATCTTGCGGAATTTCGTCCAACCGTTTGCGCCGTCCACATCAGCGGCTTCGTACAATTCAGTTGGTACACCCTGCATCGTCGCCAGCATGGTCAGCATCGCATTACCGATGCCCCACACGCCCATCAGCACAAAGGCTGTTGTGATCCAATTCGCGTCTTGCAACCAGTTGGGCGGGTCAACAATACCGACTAACCGGAGCAAGCGATTCAGCCAACCGGTCTGACCATTCAGGAAACTTTGCCAGATGAAGATGCCGGAGACTGCCGGAACCATATAGGGCATATAAAACAGGAGCCGCCAAACACGCTTGCCAAATAATTGTTTGGAATTCAGCAGTGCCGCCAATCCCAACGGCAGGAGAATGCCAACTGGAACGGCAATCAGCGCAAAGCGAATGGTGACAGTCAGCGCGGTGATCGCCAGCGGGTCACTAAACAATAAACTCCAGTTCCTGAGGCCAACGAATTGGGCTTCATCAGGACGTCCGAGATTAAAGTCGGTAAAGGTTAAGATGAAGGAGAAGACAATGGGGGCCGCCGTGAACACCGTAAACCCAAATATCCATGGCGAGAGAAAAATCCACCCCCACAGGCGCTGTTGTTGAGCCAAACTACGCTTTTGGGGGACTTCAGCAGGTCGCCCCTCTACTACAGGAACAGCACGAGATTGATCAGCGGCTGTCATAACACCTACTCCTCATCTATTCGAACAAGCTATACACGTCAATAGAGAAAATTATAATTTTCAAAACGCGCTTACAATTAATTTCTTGGTCAATAAGTACAAACTGTAATTTTCGTTGGGGAGGAGCGACGCCCCTCCCCAATCACTACATTGGCTTACCCCTGTTCGCTTTCGTGAGCAGGGGCAAACCCATCAGTCACAATTAGCCAGTGACTTCGTCAATGATCGAATTCACGTCGGCTTCCAGCTTGTCGAGTTCAGCGGCGAGATCAATCTCTGCGCCGGTTTCGCCCAACAGCAAGTTCTGGAATGCATCGATACGGTCGTGACCCTTCTGCCAGTTCGGGAAGTCCGCTTCGTGGTGTACTGGGCCGGCATTGTTGTAGGCCAGGCTGTCAACGGCTACCTGCCAGTTGATGTCCCACGGATAGCGTTCGGTCTTCTTGTCGATGTCTGCCTGCTGGTAATCGGGGTGAGCCGGGAACGCGCCGTAAACAGCCGAGAGGCTCGGAACAGCTTCGGTCAGCAGGTAGCTGAGGACGGTGAAGGCGGCTTCTGGATTGGCGCTGCCCTTGAGCAGACGGAAGGTGTCCGCATCGGTTGCGACATGGTATTCACCATCCAGCGATTTCGGTACAACGGCCAGGTCCCACTCGAAGTTACCAACGCTGTTGTCTAAGCAGCAGGTGTACCACAGTGGAGTGACGGCCATACCGAGGTTGCCCGACGAGAAGGCATTACCAGTGGCGAGCAGTTCGCTGCCATCATAGGCGGTGGTGGGGATGCTGTGGTCTTCCCAGACCAGATCACTCCACCACTGGGTCGCAGTACGCCATGATTCGGGAATTGTCGCAACACCAGTTTCGAAATCATAGAACACTTCTGGTTGCAGATCTGTCCAGATCAAGCGGGTACGTGCCCACTGGAAATTCAGACCGAACTGCACGATATTGCTGGCATCGAAATCGGGGCTGGTGGCGTCGGCACCATTGGCATCAACCGTCAGAATCTTGGCGATTTCGCGAACGGTGTCGTAAGTCCACTCGACTTCCGTGCCATCGGGCATGACGTAAGGTGCGTCGAATTGCTGCGGAGGATAGTTCAGACCTGCTTCATCGAACAGACCACGATTGAAGTACAGGATTGACGGGAAGGTGGCAAACGGGATACCGAGCAGTTGACCATCGGCTGTCCGGTACAGGTCAACCAGCGCCGGATCAAACACACTCAGATCGAAACCAGAGGATTCCACCAGTGGTGTGAGGTCTGCCCATTGTTCAACATAGGCATTCGAACCACCGACGCCCACCGGGCCAACAATGTCGGGCGGGGTACCGGCAGCAATCAGGGTGCTGAGGGTATCGCGCGCGGTTTCGTTGCTGGCGGCAATGTTGATGACCAGTTCAATTTCGCTCTGGCTGGCGTTGAAGTCGGCCACAACTTGATTCTGGACTTCGATCTGTTCAGCCTGGCTGCCGGTACCGAGACCGACAAACCAAGTAACAACAATTTTATCCTGGGCGGCGACCGGGAGTACTCCCAATACGAGC
This sequence comes from Anaerolineae bacterium, assembly GCA_019912965.1. GTDB lineage: Bacteria > Chloroflexota > Anaerolineae > Aggregatilineales > Phototrophicaceae > CFX2. The sequence continues at coordinate 14,849 of JAIOHM010000232.1, read as the reverse complement.
GCCAGAATTGCAATCAAAGCGATTGCGTAAAATGACTTTCTAGACATAGCTTTCTCTTTTCCTCTATATTGCTAACACACTATCGGAACGAGATTAATTGGAACAGAGTATTCTTTATACCTGCTGTTGTACCTCACCTCCTTTATATTGGGTTTGGAACGGTGGATGTGCCGAAATGGTTGACTGCCGAACGATTAATTCAGTCGGGAGTAACACATGATGCGGCCCCACGCGCTTGCCTTCGATCAAATCAATCAGCAGATGCGCAGCCTGCGCGCCTTTCTGCTGAACAGGTTGGCGAACTGTGGTGAGGGGTGGTTTCGACTCGAATGCTTCGTCCAGATCGTCGAACCCAACGATTGCCACATCTTCCGGCACACGCAGCCCGGCTTCACGCAAGGCCTGTAATGCACCCATCGCAATCGTATCCCCGGCAGCGAACAAGGCATCGGGCTGGCTGGCCAACAGGCGCTTCATGCCCTCGTATCCTTGCTCGTAACTGAAATTCCCTTCATGAACCAGCAGGGGATCAAAAGGGATGCCAGCTTGTTCCAGCGCCCGACGATAGCCGAGCAGCCGATCCTGGCCATCGGTAATGGTCAAATGTCCTGTAATATGTGCGATGCGCCGTCGTCCCAGACTGATGAGGTGGCTGACGGCCTCAATTGCCGCCCGAACATTATCAACCGTTACATAGCTGATCTGTTCGTAAAACATTTCCGGTCGGTCAACCGTAACCAATGGGACTTTAAAATCCGGCAAACTAACAATCAGGGGATGGTCGGATTGCAGGGATGCAATCACCAAACCGTCCATCTGACGGTTGCCCAGCACCTTACGGGTAAAATGGTCGCGGTCGTCGTGCGACTGCCCCAACCAGAGCAGGAGGGCAAAATCGCGCTCATGGGCCGCGACCGCAATCCCCTGAAGGAGCATGGGATAATATGAATTGTCCGTAAAGAAAACGTCGATATTTCCAGGAATGACCACACCAATAATAAAGGTGCGCTGCGTGACCAGAGCGCGGGCCGCAGGGTTAGGGCTGAACCCTTCTTGCTCAATGACCGCCAACACCCGCTGGCGAGTCTTCTCGCTGACATAGGGTTCTTTATTGATGACACGGCTCACGGTTGACCGTGAAACCCCTGCCTTTTTGGCTATGTCTTCAAGATTCATAACCCTCACCTGGTTCTGATGAAGCGCTCTGCAACAATTTCTGGGAGCGCTCCCAGAACTTAACCAGAGAGTACATCACCTGTTTGACCTTTGTCAAGGAATTTGTGCAAATTGGTGGAATGTCTTTCTTTTCGTTACGATTATCATCATTCAATGAAAGATAACGGGTAATGTTTGTACGCTTCTACCAACGAATCCACTGGATCACTACATTTCTGAGTGTATTAACAGGTGTCTTTATCTGGCGGGAACGCCGCGCTCATCAGCAAATTATCCATCTGACCGCCGAGCTGAACGACATCCGGGAACGGTACAATGAACTGGCGCTGGCTTTCGCAGATCAGGCGGCAATGGCACGGGAAAATGCCCGCCTGCGCGATGAAGCTCAACAGGCTGCTGCCAGCGCCGAACGTGAACGACTGGCACGGGATTTGCATGACGCCGTAACCCAAACATTGTTTTCCGCCGGATTGATTGCCGAGATTCTGCCGCGCCTGTTTGCCGAAAATCCAGCCGAGGGCGAGAAAAAACTAGAGGATTTACGGCGGCTTACGCGCGGGGCGCTGGCGGAAACCCGTTCCTTGCTGACTGAACTGCGCCCGACTGCGCTGGTGGAAACCCCTTTTTGTGATCTGATACGCCAGTTGATCGAAGCAGCAACCGGACGCACCCGTTTGATCGTCAATCTCTCGGTCGAAGGGGAAACCGTGCTGCTGCCGGATGTGCAGACCAACCTGTATCGAATCGCACAGGAAGCTTTGAGCAATGTTGTTAAACACGCCCGCGCTGAACATCTGACGGTAAGGCTGACCTACCAACCAGATAGCGTTGCCCTGCATATTCAGGATGATGGACGGGGTTTTAACCTCAACAGCGTACCTGCCGATCATTTCGGCATTCGCATTATGAACGAACGCGCTACCTCGATTCAGGCTGCATTGAATATCGAAAGTATTCCAGAACAGGGCACAACCATTGCCGTCCGCTGGCCGTGCGGCGACTGCTGACGCGGTCGGTCAACCGCTTATTTTGCATTAACCTTTTCTTCGCACTTTCTCCACAATTTTTTCTTAAGGTAAACCCGTTGGGTAAAGCGTTTACACCAAATCAGACTGTAAAAGTCCTGTAATCAATTGGAGGAGAGAGAAGATGGAACTGCACGACGATGACCAACCAGTAGGCCGCGTCCTAAGCCGCCGGGAAGTGCTTGCGCTGTTGGGCAAAGCCAGCGCCGCCGCCATTGCGGGAACGGGTTTCGCCAAATTCGGATTTAATCAGGTCGCTACCCCTACCCCTACACCACTTCCCGCGTGTGTGGTGCGTCCCGAACTGACGGAAGGCCCATACTTTGTTGATGACCAGCTTAACCGTTCAGACATTCGCATCGAGCCGTCTGACGAGAGCATAAAAGAAGGAACGCTCCTGCACATCCTGTTCCGGGTATCGGATGCCACCACTGGAAGCTGCGTCCCGCTGGCAGGTGCACAGGTTGACATCTGGCATTGTGACGCAGATGGCGCTTATTCAGGCGTTTCCGACCCCGGCTTTGATACCTCCGATCAAATGTGGCTGCGCGGTTACCAGATCGCCGATGCGGATGGACACGCCGAATTCACGACCATCTATCCGGGTTGGTATTCCAGCCGCGCGGTTCATATCCACTTCAAAATCCGTACTGATCCCGACTCCGATACAGGCTATGAATTCACATCCCAATTTTTCTTCGACGAAGAACTGACGGACAAGGTTCATGCCGAAGCACCGTACGCCGCCAAAGGCTACCGTGACACCCTGAACGCCGACGATAATATCTATCAGGGAACAAATGGCGTGATGACGCTCGAACTCACCGAGTACGAAACCGAAACTGAAAAAGGTTACACAGCAACCTTCGATATCGCACTGGATACCAGTCAGGTGTCGTCGTCTGGTGGGGGCGGCGCACCCCCGTCTGGTGGACGCCCCGGTCGCCCCACTTCAACGCCCACACCCGGCAGCTAATCACCAGCGTTCCTTGTAAACATTTTCCAAGCGGACAAAATAGTGACATTTTACCCCTTCCCTTATTTATGGGGGACAGGGGTAAAATCAATTGTGAATTTCAAGATTTAGAATATGAGGTTCGCCCCACACGGAATACGCGCTGGATTGCCAGCCTGAAGGGATTGAGGCCATGTCTGCCCCGATTCGTGTCTTGATCGTTGATGACCATGAGATGGTACGCAGCGGGTTAGCCGCTTTCCTCTACATCCATGCCGATATGGAACTGGTTGGTGAAGCGGGTGATGGCGCAGAGGCTATCCGCGTTGCCCGCGAATGCTGCCCGGATGTGGTGCTGATGGATATGGTGATGCCCGTCATGAACGGCCCGACAGCCATTCAGGCGGTGCGGGAAATCTGCCCGCTGGCACAGGTGATCGCGCTGACATCCTTCAAGGAACAGGAATTGATTCAGCAGGCGATGGAAGCTGGGGCAATCAGTTTTCTGTACAAGAACATCACAGCCGACGATCTGGTAAAGGCCATCCGCGCCGCCCACGCCGGACAGCCCACATTGGCACAGGAAGCCCTGCAAGCCATTATTCAGGCGAAATCCCAGCCACCCAAACCCGGCCACGATCTGACTGACCGCGAACGTGAGGTGCTGGCCTGCATGGTCAAAGGATTGAACAATGTGGAAATTGCCCAGCAGCTTGTTGTCAGCCGTTCGACTGTCAAAGCCCACGTCAGCAATATTCTGGCGAAGCTGGATGTCAGCAGCCGTACCGAAGCCGTTGCGCTGGCAGTGCAGCATAGCATAAATTAGCCATCTGACTAATGTAAGATTCCGTCATCCTGCGGATACTCAGACCTGATAATCGACTTACACTGACGGCTGCCGCTCAAGTTGCGCCATTTTAAAAGCGGGGGTTTATACTTTGCACTTCCAATTTTTAACTTTTAACTACTGATGCGTGTCCTGCTTGCCGACTCTCAATCTGACGTACGCTATGCCTTGCGCGTTCTGCTGCAACTGGTGCGGGAACTCAACGCTGAAGTCGTAGCCGAAGTCACTGATGCCTTCAGCCTGTATCGCGCATTGGAAACCGCCAATGCCGATCTGCTGCTGCTGGATTGGAGTCTGCCCGCTTTGCCCCCGGAAGATCGCCTGTCCGAAGTGCGCCAGCATCAACCCGACCTGCGGATTATCGTCCTCGGTGGACGCCCGGAATTTAAACAGGCCGCGTTGGACGCCGGGGCAGATACCTTCGTCAGCAAAATTGATTCCGTAGACCCCCTGATTACCGCCATTCGTTCCATGCTTTAAGCCGTGAGCCATCCCGCCCCTGTCAATCTGGAGAAAACCACATGACCGAGCGCCTGTACTATACCGACTCGTACACCACCGCCTTCACCGCACGGGTGACTGAACAGCTGCAAGTGGATAACCGCCCTGTTGTTATCCTCGATCAAACTTATTTTTATCCCACCTCTGGCGGTCAGCCGTATGACATGGGCACCTTAAATGGCGTCCCGGTTGTGGATGTGACGGTACGCGAAACTGATGCTGCTATTTTGCATATTCTGGACGCCGAATTGACAGACGAGGAAGTCTCCGGCGGGGTGGATTGGGCGCGCCGCTTCGATCACATGCAGCACCACACCGGACAGCATATTTTGACACAGGCTTTTGTACAGACGGCGGATGCCAAAACCGTTGGCTTTCACCTCAGCCCGGATACGGTGACGATTGATCTGGAAACCAGCAGTTTAAGCGATGCCCGGATCGATGCTGCCGAAGAACTTGCCAACCAGATCATCTGGGAAAACCGCCCGGTTACGGCCCGCCTGCGCGAGATGGACGATCAGGAAGGGGTACGCATCCGTCGTCTGCCCAAACACCTGCTGACGGATGGTCTGCGGGTGATCGACATTGAGGGCTTCGATATAACGGCCTGTGGTGGCACACATGTCTCCCGCACGGGTGAAATCGGCATCATTAAAGTGCTGAAGCTGGAAAAACGTGGCGGCAAAATCCGTGTCGAATTCCGCTGCGGCAAACGAGCACTGGCAGACTTGCGCGAGAAAAATCGGGTCGTCCAGCGCATCGCCGCCGATCTGGACTGCCGTGTGACCGAAGCCCCGGTCATGCTCGCCCGTTTGCGCAAGGATTACCGCACCCAGACTGCCGCCCTGAAAACGGCTGCCAATCAGCTTATTGATTATGAAGCCGCCGAAATGCTGACCAATGCACCATCTGGCGCGGAGGGGATCAAGGTCATCACCGCCGCTTTCGAAGGGCGCGACGCTGGCGAACTCAAACTGCTGGCCGCGCGGCTGGTCGCTCACCCCGGCGTGATCGCGTTGATCGGGACAGCGGGCGAAAAAGCCATGTTATTTTTCGCCCGCAGCGAAAATCTACCCAATGATATGGGCGCGCTGCTCAAATCGACGCTGACAGCGCTTGGCGGGCGCGGCGGTGGGCAGCCTAACTTTGCTCAGGGCGGCGGAATTGCGCTGGAAATTGACGCACTGCGCGAGGCACTGAAAACCGCAGCCAGACAATTATAAGGTGGTTCATATAACCACTGACGGCCTTTACGCTTTTCACAATAAATCAACAGAGAAAGTTTGAAATCAATTAAACGTCATCACAATATCTCAACAAAATTTACACCAAAGATGAGAAAATAATGATAGAATTTTTATTAACAATGGTTTTTGAAACCAGAAGGAGTCAGTGATTTAATATGCGAACTCGTTTATTGTTATTTGTAATACTAATGTTCATGCTGGGGTTAGGGAGCGCCGCCTACGCGCAAGACCCGCCCCCGGCTGAACCGCCAGCGGATATCCCAACCGAGACCACCGCTGAAGCACCAACGGATGTCCCAACTGAGGCGCCGACCGACGCACCAATCGAGGTGCCGACCGACGTTCCTACGGAAGTTCCTACAGACATTCCAACGGAAGTTCCTACAGAAGTGCCAACAGAACCAATCGTTGAGCAAACTCCTGAAGCCACAACCGAACCCACACTGCCTCCCATTTCAATTCCGCCAGTTGCCAGCCTCACCGCTGGAATGGCTTTCGATGCGACTGCCGGAATCGAGTTGACGATTCCGTTTTCGGTATCGGATGACGAAGGTATCGTGCGCGTAACCGTTTCAGCATTGGCAGGTGTCGTTACCGTCACCGCCAGTGATCCGGTTGAGGCAAACGCTCCCTTCAACACACTGGTCACAGTCGCCTACACCGCCGCTGCTGATTTTGTCGGCGCGGATACGCTCACCATCACCATTATTGATGCGACTGGCAATCAGGTTTTGCTTGGGTTGGTGATGAACGTGGCAGCACCACAAGCCACCCTCGAACCCACCCCAGACCCCGCTGGCATTCCGACCAAACAATTGGTCATCAACTACAATCCGGCAGCCGACGAAGCTGCAATTCAGGCGCTGCTCACTTCACTGGGTGCGACTGAAGTCCAGCGCATTCCGCAAATTGGCGCGATGAAAGTGCTCGTCCCGGATGCCATAAGCGAAGCCACCTCCGCAATGGGCATGGTCTCTGGCAGCGCCGTCGCGCAGGCCGCCGGACTGGTCAACATCGAAGAACTGGCCGAATTCACTGGCTTCCAGGACTCGACTGGCGACTTCATCCCCAATGACGCATTGTTCACTGATGCCGGTATGTACGGGCTGAAAACGGGTCCAGGTGGCACTTGGACAACTGTTGCCTGGGATCATTCACCCAAGCGCGGACTTGGTGTCATCGTCGCCGTGCTGGATAGTGGTGTGGACTTCACCCACCCTGATCTGATTGGGCAAGCCGCCCTCGGTGGCTGGGATTTCGTCAATGACGACAACAACCCGGCAGATGACTACGGACATGGCACCCACGTCGCAGGCACGATTGCTGCCAAAACCAATAATGCTATCGGTGTTGCGGGCGTGGCCTACAATGCCAAGATATTGTCGGTCAAAGTGCTCAACAACGCCAACGCTGGTAACAATTTCGTGATCTCCAACGGCATTGTCTACGCAGTGGACAAGGGAGCCAAGATCATCAACATGAGTTTGGGTGGCACGGCTTTCACCACCAGCATGGCCGCCGCTGTCAACTACGCCATCACGCGTGGGGTGATCGTGATCGCCTCTGCAGGCAACAGTGGCACCAACATCCTCAACTATCCCGCTTCCTATCCGGGTGTTATCAGCGTCGCTGCCCATGATTCCAACGCGACTACAGCGAGCTTCTCTACCTTCAATAACCTTGTGACCATCTCCGCCCCCGGTGTGAACATCCTCAGCACCATGTTGGCGGTTGGCACGCTGTCCTCCCCCTCGCGTTATGGGTACCTGAATGGTACATCAATGGCTGCGCCACATGTCTCTGGTATCGCGGCCTTGCTGGTCAGTTCCGGCGTGGCAACCACCCCAGCGACGGTCAAGGAAGCCCTGATCTGCGGTGCACGGGATGAAAATGCGGGAACGCCCGAAAACCTCCCCGGCTACGATGACTTCATGGGTTACGGCGTTGTGGATGCCGACTTTGCCATGAAGTGGCTCTACAACTCGCCCAACTGCAAGGTACCACAGCTCAACGATAATTTCGAGAGCGCAACCAACATCGCAACCGTGCCCTATAGCATCACTCAGCCGTTCCACAGCCGCAGCGTCACTTCGCAAATTAGTGATCCGGTCACTTGTGGTGAATCGCCCGGTCAAACGCTGTGGTGGAAGTACAAGCCCACTGTCTCTGGTCACTATCAGTTCAATACACATGGATCGAGCTTCGATACTGTATTGGGCGTGTACCTGGGGAATACACCCGGTGCGCTGACACAAGTCGCCTGTAACGACGACTCAGGCATTGGTGCAACCTCGCTGGTAGGCGCACAATTGACCGCTGGACAAACCTACTACATCGTGGTTGACGGCTTTGGAAGTGGCTGGAACGATCAGGTATTGGCTCTGAATGTCCGGTCAGGTGTAGCGCTTCTGGCAACTGACCATCAGAACAACGCACCGCAAATCAGTTACACAGGTACGTGGGCTACCTTCGCGCTGCCGAGTGCTTCCGGCGGTAACTACGCGGGCACTACCGACGACAGTGCTGTTGCCAGTTTCGTTTTCAATGGCGATGCCTTTGAACTCTATCGCGTGATTGGCCCGACGCAAGGTGATTTGGAAGTCTACGTTGATGATGTACAGATCGACTTCAACTCCACTATCGGCGGCGTGCAGAATCTTTCCAACCGGGCAGCCATCACAACCGGCAACAGGGTACAGATCGTCTATGCTGGTTACAGCGGCCTCCACACTGTCTCCCTCCGCCGTGCAGCGGGTGGCACACCGGGTGGTATCACGCTGGATCGTATCCGCATCTATAACAGCGTCGTCGGTAATCCGGTGATCGGTCTGACGGATGACCGTGATCTGACCCGCATTCGCTACTACAATTCCGGGCTATCACAAGAGTGGTTTACGGCAACCTCACTCGGTTCGAATGCCAATACCGTAACTTACACCACTGCCGATGGCGCTTATGTCTCGTTCCGCGCGAGAGGCAGCACCATCACTATCTACCGGACAATGGCTCCGAGTTATGGCACAGCCAATGTGTTCGTTGATGGCGTGTTTTATGGTGTGATGAACAACAACAGTACGACAGGAGTCAAAGTTCCTTACATCATCAACAACTTGTCCCCCAGCGAACATGTCATCCAGATCACCAATCAGGCTGGCAGCACCCTTGAATTCGATGCAGTTCTGCCTTCGGTGGCTGCACCCATCGCTACAAAGGTCGATGAACGGGTTGCCACTATCGGTTACACAGGTGTCTGGTACAACTATGCGCTGCCGGGTGCATATGCCAATAGCACACGTTATACGGTTGACCCCACTGCCCGCGTCGATTTCATCTTTACAGGCAATGCCTTATGCATTGGCTATCTGGCTGAATTCAACGGCGGCACTTACAATGTCCTCGTCGATGGCCTGCTGGTTGATACCATCAACGCCGATAACCCGGTCAACTCCCTGCGGACATGGTGCAGCCATACATCGCCCACCGCAGTCGTCGGTCGTCAGGTATTCTTCACAGGTATACATCGCGCCGAAATCGTGCGTACCAGTGCCGTTACAACCTACATGGAACTGGACTTCATCCAGCCCCTAACCTATAACCTGCTGACAGCCGCGCGTGGTCAGGTACAACAAACCGATGCTGCTATTACCTATACAGGTATTTGGGGCAATGCCTCCGGCGCATCTGTTGGCCCATCAAGCGCATCTTTCAACTTCATCCCTCCCGGCGCGAAATCGCTGGGTGGCTACATACCTGCAGGTGGTTCACTGCGCCGCAGTCAGCAGGATGGAGCCAGCGCCCAATTCTTCATGAATGGCACGGGTTTCGTCGTCTATACCTCAGTTGGCCCGGCTCAAGGTTGTATGGAAGTATTCGTCGATAACGTGCGCTACCAATTCACACTGGGTCCAAATATATTTGACGGCATTGAACTATATATCGGCAGCAGCGCATCTACAGGCCGCTACCGTCCATTCGCCTTCAGCGTCAATGACCTTAACCCCGGTATGCATAAGGTGCAGTTATTCGTCGACAGCGATTGCAGCAGTTTTGGCTATAATCTACCACCTACCAACTATCCGCCTGTCTTCTATGTGGATATCGACGCCATCCGCGTCTTCCCGTAAAACTGTCGGGTGAGGGTGCGCGCCCGCGCATCCCCACGTTATAATCTGTGTAGAGGAGGGTCTAAGACCCTCCTCTACGACATACGATAGACACCTCCAACAAGGACATCTTGTAATGGATAATCAGCTTCGAGAATTGAGCCAACTCATCCAGCAGCGCCGCTACAACGATGCCCGCCCACCACTTCGAGCTTACGTCAAAACCAACCCGGATGCTGCCTATGCCTGGTATCTGCTCTCGTTTGCTGAAAATACGCCCACCCGGAAACAGGCCGCCATTGCCAAAGCTGCCAAACTTGCCCCCGACAATGAACGTTTTCACGAACGCTACGTAAAACTGGGGGCAGCACCCAACCGTTCCCGCCTGCTGTTGGTGCTGTTGGCTGTTGGGTTGATCGGCATTGCTGCCGTTGTTGTACTCTCGTTGAATAAAGCACCAGCTAATGGTGAAAATATGCCCACATTAGCCGCTTTGAACACTGTTCCTGAAACCAGCACGGCCGCCGAAACCACGCCGGAAATTCAGTCGTCGGTTGAAAGCAGTTCGACTCCGCCGAGTCCAACCGCCGCCGAAATCGTCCTTACACCTGTACTCACCATTTCATCAACGTTGGCGGAGATTGTGCAGCCTACGCTACTGCCGACCGAACCCATAACCCAGCCGACCACAACCGCGTCCGGCGTCCCACAATCCATCATCACGGCACCCTCCGCCACCCTGCCATCAGCGCCGATCATAGAGATGACCGCAACTGAAATCCTGGTAACACTGGTCGGAGGCCGCCCCACCCTCGATACAAACAGCCGCGCTACACAACCACCTACCAATACCCCCTTGCCATCGCCAACTTCCCTGCCGCCCCAGCCCACCGCCACCTTGATCCCACCCGGCAGCACCGTACCACTGGCAACCTTTGGCAACATTGGCGTCGGTGAATTGCAGGTGATTCAAGTTGCCCGCCCCGGCAGCAGTTTCATTCAGGAAATCGGCGGCACAGCGCCTAATCCACCCGCCAATCAAGATTGGGTGCTGCTCGAAATCCTGCTCATGTGCAGCACGGCGACCAACTGCGCCCCTGCACCAACCAACTTAACTATTTTGGGTTCGTCCGGCACAAGCTATACCATCCCAACCACGCTGCAAATCGACCCACCCTTTGGCCCGGAAGCTTTTGCAGGTGGGCAGGTATGGGGGTTTGCTGGTTTTCTCATTCCACGAAGTGAAAGCACATTATCACTGGTGGTGACGCAGGGCGATCAATCTTTCGCTTTCGCCCTGCAATAAGGCTGATTTTCGTCCACAAGGGCTATACCAATGCTCACCATTCGTTTACTGACTGAACCCGACATCCAGCCGATAGCTGCTGCCTTTGCTGAACTCGGCTGGAACAAACCCGCGTCCCAATATGCGCGTTATCTCGCTGAACAGGAATCCGGGTTACGTACCGTTTTCGTCGCCTTCGTGGATGAGGCTTTCGCGGGGTATGTAACGGTGCTGTGGCAGTCGGGTTATCCACCGTTTCGGGAGGCCAATATCCCTGAAATTGCTGATTTTAATGTGCTGCCAGAGCTTAGGCGGCAGGGCATTGGTGGGCGGTTGATGGACGCCGCTGAAGCAAGCGTGGCGGAACGGTTTCCGGTGGTGGGGATTGGGGTGGGTCTTTTCGCGGATTATGGCGCGGCGCAGCGCATGTATATGAAGCGAGGTTATATTCCAGATGGACGCGGCATTTTCACGCAGGGGCATTTTGTGCAATACAACGAATCCATCGTGATTGATGACGAGCCTGCGCTGTATTTTATGAAGTATTTGAAGCCATCATTTTGACCGCGTTTTGCCAAAATCGATTCTACACCTGATAAACAGGCAGGAACAGGTAATATTACAATTATTTCAATTCAGCGGGAGTGACCGAGGCAGCCGCCGTTTACTCATCTTTTTGGGAATAGCGGCAGCGCCACGTGGTAAAATCCTAGCAGAAGTCGCATAAATCCGGCGGCTCTGCCCCGAAGACATGCTGACCACAGTTGGGCATTCCCAGCGCAATTCAAAATCTCGATTTTCGGGCGACTTATCGGGTTAGGATAACTGACAGAGGAGTGCATAAATGCCTAAACCTTTTGAAGATATCTTGCCACTGGAGGGTAACTATTGGTGTGAAGTTGTACGCTACCTACCTATTCACTCTGCCTTGACCTTAAGATTTACACATGAATCATCTTTTCAAGAATTTTTTTATGTTGAGTTTGTTGAAGTCAAATACCACGCAGGGCCTATTGCTTGGACAAATGCAAATTTTCATATAGCCTCTACGGAGGAATGTGCAGATATCCTGCAACATATTGCTGGATTTACTAAATTTTCAACTGTTGAGCTAAAAAACCGAGTCATCAACGTTAATCATGGTTACAAATTATACATTTCAGGGTCTGAACCTATCGCCGTAAAAATTATAGCAACAGGAGCGCATATCTTTTCGCCCGATGAATATGCCTTCTAGCGAGTTAGTCTCTGTTACTGGAGGAGCAAATCTTGCATTTGATGAGGTGAATTCTCATCATCTGTGACCATCCTTACTCTTTTTCGGATTTGATGCAGCGCCAAGTGGTGAAGTCCTGGCAGAAGTCGCATAAATCCGGCGGCTCTGCCCCAAAGACATGCTGACCGCAGTTCGGGCATTCCCAGCGCAGTTCAAAATCCGGGGTTTCGGGCAGCTTATCCAGTTGGGGTAACTGGCGACAGCTAGACGCCCTAACGCTTCACAGACGAACCAACCGACGGCAATAGGTTATACTGTACCTGCGGGGGCAGTACTACAGTTTATGGTGAACTGGTCGTACACAGATCGCCCCAATCTACGAATTACAGGATAACTTCTACAGTTGTTCAAATGAGGCGCAAACTAGTGAATATGGAGTGATTTCTAAGGTTTAGCATTGGAAATCATTCCTGCTAGAGTCGCAAGAGACAAGAGTTTATGAAAAGGTCTGAAATATTAAGGTCATATAAAGTCTTTGTATCGGTTGTCGCTGTAGTCATAATCACTCTCTGCGCCTATATGATCTTTCGAGTATTCCAACCGCCGTCGGATGATAGTTTCTGTACAATAAACGATGAGATTTATAAAGAGATACAAGCAAATTCCCAGAATTGGGAATCGCATTTTTTTACTTCTGCGTCTCTGCCAAATTCCATTCGATTTGAAGTGCAAGGTCGCACCTATATAGTCAGAGCTGATTTGACTTCAGAAGGAGTAGGAATATTTTATGTATCGACGGCTCCAAGTTGGCCCGGTACACTTGAAGGGGTAAAGGGGTACATATACACATCCTCAGGAAAAATCCCTTCGGACTACTGGCCTCCAGCTTATAATATTAAGCAGCTTCGAGACAATATTTATTGTTATAGTGAATATGAAATCAGATAAAAGCAGAGCAGATATACTAAGTTCGGGCATCGCTCTTAGTCCAAGACATATATTGTTTAGCGCATCTCATAATGGGAATCATGGCCCATAGTATAGAAAGACAGTGCCATAGGTCTTTGCGAGCGCAACCCATTCCGCCTATACCCGATCTGACCGCCAGTTATACTGCGCCGCATGTTCATGGTGTTTGCAAACATGCTCTACTCTTGTTCGGGTTTGATGCAGCGCCATGTGGTGAAGTCTTGGCAGAAGTCGCATAAATCCGGCGGCTCTGCCCCAAAGACATGTTGACCGCAGTTCGGGCATTCCCACCGCAGTTCAAAATCCGGGGTTTCAGGCGGCTGGTCAGATGGGGGATTTGAAAGCATCGCGGGATCGTCGTCAGGACACATGCAGAGCGCTATCGTTGAGGGGGATGTCCATGGCTAACTGCTATTCACTAAAAGCTGATTACCCACATTCACCAGCCACGGCGTCGGGTTAATCTTGTCGCGCAGCATGGCATCGCGTTTCGCCGTCCAGCTTGTGCGCAAATCCGCCTGCCCCAACAGCGTTCGCATCTGCTCCAACGCCCCGCGCCCATCGTGATAGATAAAGCACAGGCCGCGTTCCTGCAAATCCAGTGTGTAACCGGGGTTCATGGTGTTGCACAAAATCGCGGGCGTCCCCAACTGGCAGGCTTCGGACAGCATAGTGATGCCCTCGCCAATATACAGCGTGGCAAACGCCAATAAATCGTGGGCTTTTTCCGGCGGAAATTCGGTGATATAGGGACGATAGGCAGGGTCGATTCCGGCTTCGGCGGTCAGCAGCACCTTGCCCCGCGCGGAAAGTTCACGCAGCAGTTCAAGTTTTTCATCGGGCGTAAAGCCGTGCTGGGTGGTGTCGTGGGTGGCCTTCCACGCGCTCAGCCGCACCATAAAATACGGATCGCCCGGTTTCAGGCCAACTGAATCCAATGCTTTGATGTCCGGGGTGAAGGCATCGGGATGCAGGTACATCAGCTCATGATAAGCCGGATAACGCACCTGCTTGCGCCCCATATCCACAAAAAACACGTCGGGTGTAGCGATCACGCTGGCGAACGGTTTGAATAAACGATGCTGCTCTTTGGCCTGCTCGGTATCGGTCAGCGCGATGTACGGCTTTCGCATCAGCCACGCCGGAAAGCCCACCGTTGGATTGCCAAAACTGAGGAATAAATCCGCCTTGAATTCGCGCGCGATTTGCCATGTCGTCCACGAACGCAGCAGTAATTCTTTGGGGGTAACGCCCTTTGTACCCAAACGCTTGTACGTCACCTGATAGGGCAGATCATAACGCTTGAGCAGATCGAGGATGATTTCGCGGTCGAGCGCCGTGAACAGCACCCGGTTTCCCTGTGACATCCACAACCGCGCGGCATTGCGGAACAAATGCACATGCGCCGGATGCCCCAGATCAATCAGAATATTACTCAAATTAACAGCCTAAATCCTATGTAACAACTTAAAGGATTCCATGCTCACTTACCCCACCCTAAATCCCTCCCCGCACGCGAGGAGGG
>JAIOHM010000231.1 GCA_019912965.1 Anaerolineae bacterium | reverse complement strand
GTTTTGCTTTTCGGCTTGATCGATGGCGTTTTTGATGCCACCCGTTACGCCGCCTGCCGCTGCGCCGCCGAAGGTGGAAGCCACAACTTCATCGCCCTTTTTCCCTTCGAACACCGCTTTGATGAGGCCAGCAACGGCGCCTAGCGCCGCACCAATAACAACATCCCGTTCCAAGTTGCTGTTCCCATTATCTGACATTCATCAACTCCCCTCTTTGTTCGATAAATTCACTATGTCGAAAAACAGGCAATCGTTGCAACCCCTAATAAATGAGGTTCATACATTACGCTTTGTGCCAAAGCCGGATACAATATCCAGCAATGATAAGTTTCCCGACTATCCATAGGGTCTATAATTTAGGAGATACACCATTGGAAACCGATCTTGCCAAGCTACAACGGGTCGTTGCGAAGCTGCTTGCTGATAATACTTTTGATGAGGCGATCCAGACTGATGCCAAACATACTGTTCGTCAAATGGAACTTGAAGATGTGAAGAAAGCTGCCGATATGGCCGCTGATTTGGCGCACTTCATTGCTGCCCGTATCGTCACTAGGGGATACTCAAGCCCGCTTATTGCCGCATTGGATGCTTTTGTACGGGCTGGCGACAGAATTGTTGAGGAGGAAAGTGAATAGTGGATTCAGTCGATACCAATGCCCAGGCTGCTTACAGGCGATACAGGGATGCTATAACCAGCGCGGGCAATAATGGCAGCGGTCAACCGCCCAAGTGGGAAGATTTGCCGCCTTATGTGCAACAGGCATGGAAACTCGCGGTTGCGCCTGTTGTCGATTCTGCTGATGTTGCGCGTGAGGCGCTTTCCGAAATTTATGATTATGTGCTGGGGCAGGATGAGCAGATACCCAAAGCAATAAGCACATGGATTTTGGAACGTATCAGGCTAACGGACTAACGCAGTGCATACCCCTCCACACGCAAATTCGCACGGCTGGCCGAATTGCAGCCGGATTTAGTGTTGATGTCATTGCCTTTCTGTTACATGCAAGCATGTGAGGAAAATGAACAAAGTTGGCAACGATTTTTGATTTTGATCGAGTCGCCCGCCAACTGCGAAAAACCTGCGTGGAGGGGTATAACAATCTTCCCCTAATCATTTGATGATTCTGCATACCCCTTTTGCCGAGGATGAAAATTGTTGATGATTGTTGAGCAGTGCAGACATGATATGTATGGGTTTCCATCCACCTTTTTTATATGAACAACTTTGTGCGGACTACGGGAAAAACTGCACACATGGCAATGTGCGGAACATATGCAATCAACAGGAGTTTTCATCGAGTTTTCCTTGAGTTTCTGCACTGTATTTTCACCGTACTTTCACCGAGTCTTTTGAAGGGAAAACGGCAATTTTTGCCGATTTGAATAGGAGCAAGCCATGACGATCACCTTCGGCGGCGGGAAGACAGCCGCAGAAATCGAAGCACAGCTACCATCCTGCACGCCTGAAGAAGAAGCATTCCGGCAGCACGCACTGGCGATCTCGCAGTTTCTGACGCCGGAAAACTTCATCTTCCTGCCACCCTCCCGGCAGAAACGCTGCACACCAGCACAACTGGACGGCATCCTCGATCCAGAGGCCGAATTGATGTTTGCACGGAAGCTGCTGACGCTGGTTTTGGCGGCAAAAGACGAAGGCAGTACGTGCGTGGTCAGTGTGGAGATTTCGCCCATGGGCGAAAATGACATGTAATGCCCCACCCCACCCTAATTCATGGGGTTATCTTTGACCCATGAGGTTATCGAATTGGCGCTATAATTGTGATGACAGAATCATTTCTGTGAGGATTGCCAAATGACGGTACTGGAAAGATTTTTCACCGCTGATGATTTGTGGGAGTTTTCCCACCGTCCCGAAAATGAGGGCAAGCGGTTTGAACTCAACGAAGGGATATTGGTTGAAATGTCACCAGCGGGTGGTAAGCATGGTGGGATTGCTGGGGGATTGTTTGGTCACATCTGGATTTTTGTCGGTGAGCATGATTTAGGATATGTGACGGCTGCCGAGACAGGGTTTATCTTATTCAAGAATCCTGATGGTCGGGATATTGTGCGCGCCCCGGATGTTGGCTTTATCAAAGCGGATCGGCTTCCCAACGGTTTGCCGGATGGCTTTATTCCGCTTGCCCCTGATCTGGCGGTTGAGGTGGTTTCTCCAACCGATGAAGCCGAGGAAGTTCAGGCCAAAGTAAATCAATACCTCAAATATGGCACACGTCTTGTATGGGTCGGGTATCCCAAATCGAAAACCTTCATGGTTCACACCGTTGATGGTGCCCATTCAATTGATATTGATGGCACTTTGGACGGGGGTGATGTGCTGCCCGGCCTGAAAATTCCCGTCAGGGAACTCTTTCGGCGTGTCTGATTTTGCATTGACCGGCGGCTAAAATTACTTCCTATTGCCTCACTTATAGGAAGTAATCAGGTTCAGCCATTCTCAAAGCGGTCGGCAATCGCCTCAAGGCTATCCGCAACTCCCTCAATATTAACCTCATTTCCAGAAATTGCAGCGCTGGCCTCGGCAACACTTTGGATGCTCAGGCTTGCCCGTTCGATAGATTCCTGCACAATTCGATTGCCAGAAGTGCTGGCCGGGTCGTACTCTAAATACAGCCCCCAAGCGGGAATATCCCCTAGGTTTGCATACATTGCGATCACAGAAGCGTGCAAGGCTACAGCACAATCAGGTGGGGTGATTTCCTGCCATGCAACCCGTTTTTCCTGCCAGGCTGCATAATCTGAGCGCAGTGACGGTGCAGTGCGCGGGAACGAGTTAAGCCGATTGTTGAGTAAGGATAAATCATTTTCCAAGTCTGCAATGTAGTTTTCACAAGTTACCGACTGCCTATCTTGTGGCCGAACAACCGCCGGAATGAATAGCAACGCCAACAGTAGCGCGAAAACGGTTTTCCGCATGGTTAAAATCCTCCGATCATATCTCATCCTCATCACCTTCAAGTCGCCAGAGTCGCCGCTTGAGTTGGTCATTTTCGCGGCGGGTTTCCTCAAGCTGGCGGGTTAGTTCATCGATCCGCCCATCTTTCCGCAGTCCATCATCAGCCAAAAGCTTAATCTGCACTTCCAGTTCACGTATCTGCGATTGCAGCACCAGCGACCGAGGCACATCGGCAGGTATTAAATTGTGGGCGGCGATAGGGATTTCTCCGCGCTGACCAGCGCCAAGCGCTGCATGAATGTCATCATAAACCTTCCCTTGGGCTTTCATTTCGCTGACCAGCGCGAACACTGCTATATCCGATTCTGTAAATTGGCGGGTGCGCCCCTGCCCCGGCGTGGCATTAGGGCTGAGAAAATGTGAGAATTCGACAGACCATTTACGGACAGTCTCACGGGCAACATTGAAGAGGCGGGAAATTTGGGCAGTTGAGTATGACATGGAGGAAGTTTAACACAACCTGCTGAGTGGTCACACATAGCAGTACGTAACGTTTTCTAACTTGCAATTTTCCTGCAAAGTGCTACACTATTGTACAAGTGCATACAGCACTAGTGCAAGAGTGAGGACTATGACCCGCTACAAACGCGAATTCTGGCTAGATGCCCGCAAAGATGATGAACTGCTACTACTGGAAACCATAGACCAGCTTAAGCAGCAGCGCAGCTTTACAGCGACCTTGCGCGATGGAATCCGCCTGATTGTCGATTTGAGGGCAGGTCGGCTTGACGTGCTGTTTGAACTATTCCCATTCACAAGGGAACGTCTGAATACCACACCACCCACCAGCGGCGATCTGGAACGTCGGCTTGACGAACTGCAACGCCTGATTGTCGGGCAGGGTGGGAACATCACCGCGCCGCCGCCCAACTATCCCATCATGAAATCGGCGGGCGCGCCGAAAGCCTTGAATGTGCCAACGACCGCACTACCACGTTTTGATGACGATGAAGACGGTGAAACGGTGGTACTGAAAAAGGGTACTGAGAGCAGCGCCGGGTTGAATTTCCTGTCCGCCGCTTTTTCGTTACAGCAGTAAAACAGAAGCAGAAAACCCACCGGGTCAGGGTGGGTTATCGTAGAATCAGCCGGAGGGCTAAATCATATGACCGATTATACAGCATCAGTAGACGCTGGAAACGGTGGAGTCAACGCCGTTCTCGCCACCCCCAAAGGCCATAAAGCCTTTTATGAACCGTCCGTCCGGGCCGCCGCTAGTGGTGAAAGCCTCGGCATGGGCAAGGGCGCAATAGGCGAACTGGATTACGGCTATGCCGACTGGAACGGCCATCGTTATATCGTCGGCGAGGATGTCGGCAAAATCACCCGGCGGCAACTTGAGCGCCATATGGGTTCCAACCGCTACGGCAACGAATTTCACCAGTTCCTTGTAGCCCACTCGCTGGCAATGCTGGGCATCAAAGACGGCACGGTTGATCTGACGCTGTTTGCGCCGCCGGGCATGTATGCCGAACTCAAACCGCACATCGAAAAGCGGTTTCTGGAGGACGGCGGCAAAATCAGTATTGCCTTGAAGGGTGACAAGAAGGCGCGTGAATGGCGCTATGGCAATGTAACCGTATGGCCGGAAGGAATCGGCGCGGCGGCCTGCTTTGTGATTGATGACACAGGCGAATATATTCCAAGCGACGTGCTGGACGGTGAATGCCTGGTACTGGATATTGGCGCACACACGCTGGACGCCCTGCAATTCAGCAACGGGCAGTTCAACCCAGAATCCCTATCCTACGCGACATGGGAGCAGGGCGGTGTGCACACCTTCATCCGTGAGCCGATGTTACGCGCCATTCAGAAAAAGGGTGATGACTTCGCTAACCTGACGGTGGATGATATCGACCGGGTGATTCGGCTCGGCAGTGTCAGTCAGGATTACACCCTGAAGGTGGCCGGGTATGAAATCGACCTCAAGCCGCTGCTGGACAAACAACGGGAACGCCATGCCGAATGGATTGCAAACACCATTTGCGACGGCGCATTTAACAACCTGCGCGGCATCCGGTCGCTGATTCTGGTCGGCGGCGGCGCGGTGTTCACTGAGGAATACCTGCTGAAGTGGTATGCCGGGAAGGTACTTGACCGCAAGAAGTACAAACCCGCCGCGAAGGTTCACCCGGTCGATATGAATGCCGTCGGCGGCCTGCGGTTCGCACTGATGCGGATGAAGCAGGGGAAGAAATAAGCACTAAGGTTATTTTGTGTTTCTACAAAAGAACCACAGTAACCATTTTTTGAAGGGTTTAACCACGAACGGCGCAGGATGGAAGCCCGCGCCGCCGTGTAACCACATCGAAAGACTAAGTTTCGTGAGGTATAAAGGAAATGGTACAGCAACACACACAGGAAAGCACGACCGTACAGACCACCCCACAGGAACTCGGCTTGCTCATTCGCGCCGCCGCTGAAGCTGGCGAACTGGAAGCGGTGGAAAAGCTGGTTGACGATCTACGCCGTCAGGCCGCTGAAGCGCAGGCCGAGCAACGAAACACCGAGCGCCTTGCCAACCTCACCCCGGCGGGCAAAGTCCGGCTGGAGATGTTCCTTGAAGCCGAGGCGCGCCCGGCTTTTGCCGACCGCTATATTCCGTACTGGATTGAGCGTATCGCGCAGGTGGTGGTTAATGAGCTACTGACGACCGAAATCAAGGAAGTCCTGATACGGGATAGTTATTTAGAGGACTGGACGGCGCAAATCGCCTGGGCGATCCAGACCGCCTTTGCTAATGGAATGGTTGATAGCGTGTCCGTGCAGCAGTTCATGGCACGGTTTGAAGGTGAATAACACCTGCTGACAACTGAATAACCAACCGGGCGGCGCTGCATAGTCAGTGACCGCCCGCATTGATAATGCACAGGAGCGAAATTCTCCCTACGGAGAATTTTAAACGGCAGGTAAAGGAATACTTATGAATGATGATGCTTTTGATCGATACATTGATGAAATCCTAGCCGACAATGCCGAGGCGAAAAGGTTGGCCGATGAGGACAACCTACGCTTCCAGAGCGCATGGCGTGAAGCTGAAAAGCAATTCGACGAAAACCCATTGGAAAACCTAGAGGCGTTTTTAGTCATCGTCGCCCAGTTATATTCCAACATGGAAACACCCGACTCGGCAGAGTAGGGCAGACGGCAAAGATCAGCACAGGCAGATTTTCTACGTGCGGAGAATTTTAATAGCTGGCATAGAGCCAAAAGGAATCCTCAATGAAATTACCAACCGAACTTCAGCAAATGGTGCAACAGCGACTCGGAGAAAAGGCATTGGAGGCACAGCGCGAATATGGGCGAGGGGTATGGATTATCACAACTGACGCAGGTGATCAGGCAAGCTATGTTTTACGTGCCGATCTGCACACACTTTTTAAGGAACGGTATCCCACCGAATTTAACCAACTAATTGAGGCGGTTGATAAATTCGACCCTGCCAGCCAGATCGTAATTTTATTCAAAGCCGAGGTTGGTTTGCAGGCATTAGGTATTGTCGATATAGCGTAGGAAACTCAAGGCAGTATCAACTTATGTGGAGCAATATATGAGCAAAAAGGGCATTATCAGAGAGAAAGATCGCCAAATAGCAGAGCAAGCCGCCAAGATTGAACGGCTGCGCCAAGAACTATCTTTGACAAAAGCCTTAACCCCTGTAATGGATCGCATAGCAAAACAACAACTTTTTGTTCAAGGATATGATGCCGCTATCGATAACATCATTGAATATATTGACCCAATAATCAAACATACGGTTGCTCTAAACATGATTGCTGGACAGATTTACGGTGCAGCCCTATCCGGGCAAGGCAAACTCGCCATCCAAAACATGAAAGAATACACAGAAGCATTAGGAGCGTTCATAAGCAAACTGGATTTACAGATTACCCGCGCAGTTGAAAGATATGGTGAAGATTTCCGAGAAACAGTTCCAATAGATAAATTCGTGGAATTGTATGAGGCGGCTAAAGAATACTATGCCAGCGGAAACAAAGATGCCTTATCGGATTTAATCCGCTCAAAAAGTCCTTTCCATGCCGAACTTGTAAACATGCGCCCTAATTTTCAAACAGGCGCGAAACGAAAACCGCAAATAACCAACCAATGGCTGTTTGAACAGGCAGAAATGATCCATAGTCAGGCACAGGGACAATTACAATGGGATGGCGTTGCCGAAATTTTGCTTAAGCGGCTAGAGTCTTCAAGTTACGACGATACCCAACTTATTCAACTGGGCGAACTCAAAGGAACTTCCGATAAAGCCACATATCTCAGGCAAGGTGTATCTAGGTTAAGAAAACGCCGTAAGGCTTAGCCATGTCGCAAGAACGATTTTGCGACACCGCAACCATTGAAACTGAGGTAAACTCAAATTCAGGTAAAACACACCAAACACAACAAATGGAGTTGCGTGCAACTGTATAATAGAGTCAGATCGAAACACACAACTTCTCACCTGCTAAACAAATCAAAGTTTAGTAGACACATAAAAGAAAAAGTGTTAATCTAAGGAAGGCTTGAGAAAATATGTTCGGAATGAGCACTATCAAGTCAATGTCAATAAACGCATAACCCGTTGACTCGATTTCTTCCAGAGTGCCTAAAATGCTTGGCGGCACAGCACTAGGGAAGTAGGGAAACGAGCAACGGGCTATGGTGGCCGCATCACGCGGCGGGCGGACGGAATTTTAACAATCCATCAGTTGAAATACAAAACGGTTGTTTTGCATTCCACCCACAGTATATCACTGATGTCAACTTAGTAGGTAAGGGATTTAAGTTTCATCCCTCGGCAAATCGTGAATTCCCCCAACGATGTGCAAGAGGTGCCGGCCATAAGCAAACCCGATAAACGAAAAGCCCGCTGGAGCAAGCGGGCACACGGTCGGGGCAAATTCAGAAGTTTATGGAGCCGAACATGCAGATTGTACACCCAATTAATCAATTAACGATAGAACCTAGTTCTGCTGCACCACAAGAACCTATTATCCCCTGCATATTTTTATGCAACGTGCGACGGTGCGTTAAACACCTGATTGCCCCTGATGCTGTAGCTATCGCAAAGAATGGGGGGAATCTGACATGACCGACAAGCCTGTCGAAACCACTCGCCGTCATTTTGCTGGATTAGCTGATTATGCCGAACGGCAGGGCGCGCCGGAATCGGACTTCCTCGCCGCTGGTTGGCAGGCTCAGGTTGTGCAGCACAGCGACCCACAAACCCGGAAGCTGCGCCCGGCGCTGCAATTCCAAACACCCACAGGCGCGCGTTGGCGGTTCGTTGACGGCGATCCTGATTTATCCAAGTACACATCACCCAAAGGCTACAAGCGCAGCTGGTATCGGCTGCCTGAAGCCCTCGCACTCGCCACCGAATCTGGACGCCCGCTAACCATCGTCAACGGCGAGGCCGGGACGGTGGTTGCCCAGCATCACGGAATCCCGGCCACAGCCCTCACAGGTGGCGAGGGTGGCGCGATTCCGCCGGAACTGCTAACCGAACTGCTCAACAGCCACACCGGACAAATCCTAATCGCGCTGGATTGCGATCCGGCTGGACGATATGGAGCATCCAAACGCGCCCGGCAGTTGATTGACGCTGGCCGCGCTGTAACCGCCGTCGATTTGCAGTTGGGTGATAAAGGCGATATAGCCGACTTCTGCAAGCTGCATGGGTTGGATTCAGCCGCGCGGCTGCTAACCCTGCCTGTTATTCCGCCAGCCGAGCCGAAGCCGATTTTTAAGCCACGCGAATCGGCTGCACCCGCCAGCGACGGCGCTATCAATTGGGAAGCCGAGCGCGCCTATTGGTGGTTGCAGGTGGTTATACCAGCTATTGAGCAGCGCAGCACGGCCCGGCGCGGTAAACATTTCCAGTGTATCAACCCGGCGCATGATGACCGTAACCCCTCAGCCCGTATCAGCACCCAGCGCGATCCGGATGGCTTGTATATCTGCACGTGCGGCGCACCCAGCCGCGAGACCGTGGCAGGGTGGTTAGGGTTGGACTTTAAAGAATGGTTTAAGGCCGAGCACGCGCCCTTACTGCCCAAATCAACCCGCCAGCGCAGACAAGGTGTTGATTATGTAAATGACGCTTTGCGAAATGGAAAACAAACGCAGGGCGAGAATCCGCGCCCATGGCCGCCGCAATTAACACCTGTAACCCTTGAGAAGCCCTCAGCAACGCAGACAGTCAGTGAGCGCTATTTGTCTACCACGGTAGACATTCCCGACGGCGATCTGGCTATTCGTTCCCCCCTCGGCAGTGGTAAAACTCGATGGGTAATCGACGAAATTAATCAGCACCAACCGCGCCGGGTGTTGTATCTCACTTATCTTCAGGCCTTGACTGAAAACGCCGCCGAACGTCTCAACAAGGGAGTAAGCGGTACACCTTTTGAGCATTACCTTTCAATTCCATCGGATTACAGCTTAGGCAGTATTGACCGACTGGTTGTGTCGCTTAATTCGCTGTACCGCTGCGCTGGTGCAGACTCTTACGACTTGGTGGTTATCGACGAGATTGAGCAGGTGATACCCGCCCTGTGGGATGGCACGATGAAAGCGGACGAACCCGCACGGGCTTACCGGGCTTTGGTGGATACGTTAAAAACGGCTAAACAGGTGGTTGTGCTTGACGCACATCTCAGCCGGGAAAGCATCGGCTTTTTGCAAGGCATTGAGCGCGCCCCGCTGATGATTGAAAACACCCGCCGACCAGCTCGGCCCGCACTGCGCCTGCACCAATACGAAAGCAGCTTAATTGACTCGGCGCGCCGCTGTGCCGACCAAAATCCAGACCTGCCCATAGTTATCACCACTACCAGCCGGAAGGCCGCGCGAAAGTTCCGCCGCTTGTTTACCAGGTTGTTTGGCGAAACTGCCGTCCGGTTGATTTACGGATGGAATAGCCACGAACGGGAATCCCGTGATTTTCTAAAACGCATCAATGAAGAGCTGCCCAAACTGCGTGTGCTTATTGCCAGCCCGACGGTTGGAACGGGTGTTGATGTAACCTGCGCCATCGCTGGCGTGTTTGGGTACTTCCCCGGCCAGCATCTACCGCCAACAGCTATGATGCAGCAAATTGCCCGCTATCGGAATGCACGCACATTTGCGGCGATGGTTCCTCACGCCGAACGCCATGCGCCGGAATCGGCTGAAGATTTACTTGAACTGACCCGTTATAAAATCCGGCAAACCCGGAAGCTGGCAGGGATTGAGCAGGATATAAATCTCGCTCAGGCCGAACTTACGCGCCTGTGGGCTTCATACACAGCACAGCATAACCGCCTCACCAATCGCCCACTGGCTACATTTGCGGCGCTGGCTGAAGCAGAGGGATTCAGCCTGGAATGGGTAGCAGGACGCGCCGAATCTACCCAGTCCGATTTGAAAGCAGCCAATGAACAACAGCAGGCTATTGATGACAATCTCACTCTGACCCTCGATCCCATATCACAGGAAGATTTTGAAATCCGGCGGGTGAGTGGCAAGCTGCTGGAAAATGACCACCTTGCACATTTACGCTGGAAAATTGAGGATGTGACCGGGCAAGATATGAGCGCCGATCTACTTGAACGCTACCGCAGTTCTGGCAACCGAGCCGCGCTTATCCGGCTGACGACCTACCTTCATGGTGGGCAAATTGATGCGGCGCGCGTTGACCGTCTGGAAACCAACAAACTGCCGTTCAAGCGCAGCTTCAGCACGCTGCAAATCGCATTTTTCGACGGCCTTGTAAAGGCTGCATTTGGGCGCGACGGATTGAGCAGCACTGAGGAAATACCAGCCGATGAACTGGCCGGGCGGGTTACACCCTATCTGGATGCTAACCGCCAGACAATCAGGGCGCTTGATAATGACCGACTTGATTTGTCTGAAAGCCCAATAGCTCTGTTTCGGCGCATGTTGAAGCGATTCAGCATCAGCTTGAAATATCGGCGCGCCCGTTGCGACGGCAAGCTGACCTACACCTATTTCATTGACCAAGAGAGTCTTGGCGTAAAGCTGGCAGACGCGGCCAAGCGTTGGGCCGCATTGCAAAAGAGGCTGTTCCAAAGCGCGGGAAAGATACCTGATATACGGGATTTGGAACACCGCACACGCCTAACCCCACCGGGCGAGGGCTGGCGGCTTATGCCAACCGGTGAGCCATCGCCAGCACCACGACGGCACTACACAAATCCCTATAGCAAACCCATCAGTGCAGGAGCAAATCCATGAGCAAGTTTCGCGGCAAATACGGTACGGTCGGTTCGATGTGGGCAGGCTTAACCAAACACGGCGCGCCGATGCTGACTGGCGAGGTCGTGATTGACGGCGCAGTGCTGGGCATTGTGATTATGCCGAATACAGCCAAGCGCCCCGGATCCAAACAGCCTGATTTTCTGATTTACGCCCGCGAGGATGAACGCAATTTGGTTGAGGATCGAATCAACCAACAGGCCGAGCCATTTTAGGAGTAACTACCATGTTTAGCTATATGAGTACAACCCTTGTCGGGCATGTCGGGAATAACCCCGATCTGCGTTATACCCAAGCAGGCAAAGCCGTTTGTAACTTCAGTTTGGCCGTGAATCTACGGCGTGGGGAGGGGAAAGAAATCGTCCGTTGGTTTAGAGTAGCCTGCTGGGAGCAGTTGGCCGAAACAGCCAATCAATACATCAAGAAGGGCGATCCGGTGATGGTGGTTGCTGGCGATATTTCAGCCAGTGCCTATGCTGGCTCGGATGGTAAACCTGCCGCCGGGTTAGAAGTCACGGCGCGCCAATTGGTATTTCTGCGGTCGAAAGGTGAAACGGAAACCGAATCAGAGGGTTGGTCAGACGACGGTAATCAAGGCGACATTCCTTTTTAAAGTAGAATAATGTATGTGCAATCAAGCATATGATGGTGTGAGAATGACCACTCAAAAGCATGTCGATTATCGAAAGCGTGCGGCGGTAGTCGCTGCGTATAAAAAGCATCAGCCGACTATCCAGCGAATGCTTGCACTCAAACGCCAAGCCGAGTTTCGCGCTGCGCTGGGCATAGGGGAGGTGATTACCCTTCCAAGTGGGCAGCGTCTAGTCATCGATTACGGGTCACAGGGCTATATTGTCCGGCCAGAATAAGGAGTAACGCTATGCCAGAAGGCGACGGGATCGAATTCCCAATAGGACTCGACCTCACAAACTACACGCGGTCAATCAACACCGCAATCACCCAAGCTGATGATTTGGATACTTCGCTTGATCGGGTTGCCGGCACGGCACAAGATGCCGAGAAAGCCCTCAACGCGCTGACAGGAACTGTGGACGTTGATGTGACGGTAGATACTACCGATGTCGGCACAGCGGCAACGGCTATCGCTGCCTTATCAGATGACCAAAGTCTCAAGGTCACAGTCGATAAAAGCGAAGTTACAACGGCGGTGGATGATGTGGGCAAGTTGAGCGCCACGCAAGCCACAACAGTCACTGTCGATACAATTGATGTGACCACCGCACAGAACAAAATTGACCGCGTGATTAATGCGGCAGCTCGTATCAGTGGCCGCGTGCTGATGAGCAGCAGTGATGTTGATGCTGTCAAATCCAAAGTGGATGAATTGAAGCAAACTTCGCTGCTGAATCTGACGCTCAATGTTGCTGGCTCACTACCTGGCATCCTGAGCAAACTGGAAGAGTTGACCGTCGCGCCGATCCTTGAAACACAGGACGCGATTGCCGGACTGGACGCGCGGACACGCGGCGCACTGCCGAATGTCGAAGCCTTGATAAACGGCCTGAATGCCGAGGGGTTAGGGGAGAGTCGCACGGCTATCGCGGGCGTACTGGAAGAAGGTATTCGCCTCAACATCCCTGAAGATCAGTTTGCAGATGCCGCGCGGGGCGCTTTGCAGGTTACAGAAGCCTTCACCGACCAAGACCCAGTGCAGGTACTTTCGACCATGAATACATTGGTTGCCGAGGGATTGGTTCCGAATTTTAGGGCGGCGGCTGATTTGGTCACAACTGGTTTTCAGGAATTCGGCACGGGTTTCGATTTCCTCGGCTTGATTGGCGAATACAAGGCAGAACTAGACGACTTCAGCATTTCCGGGACACAGGCGCTCAATTTGATTAAGACCGGAATGGAGTCGGGCTTCCCTACGCCAGAGCAGGCGTTTGAATCCCTGCGCGAATTCCAAAATATGCTGAATGCCGCAGTGAGCGATCCTGAAGGTGATACCAGTGTCGCACTGGCACAACTCGGCTTTGACAACCCCGCCGCGATGGGCGAACAGGCCAGCATTGAGTTCTTTCAGGGTGTGATTGATGGCATCAATAACAACCCCGGTGAAGGGTTGACCCAGCAGCAGCTTACTACCGCATTGTTTGGCTCGCCCGGAGAGGACTTCAGCACATCCATCCTCGGCCTGGACGCCAATGCCAATCCTTTCAGCGATCTAACCGGGGCGGCTGAGGAAGCGGCAACAACCATCAATGACTCGTTGACCCAACAACTGGATATCTTCTTCCGCTATGTTCAAGACGAAGCCGTAAATTTCATGTCGTCCGAGCAGATTGATTTGCCCGGCAAAATCGAAGCAATCAAAACAGGTCTTTCAGATGCTATCGCTGTGCTGAAAGACGGCGGCACATTGGGGGAGGCGGTTGAAGTCGGCCTTAAGCCGTTGGGTTTCGACGATGAATTTGCCAAATTGGAATCCATCTTTGGCAACCTTGTCATTAGCTTTTTAGGGATCGTCGCTGGACTTCAAGAAGCTTTACCCGGCGGCAGTGATGGCAGTGAGGCACGCGCAGAAATATCCCGACTTGCACGCCAGCAACTTGAATTTGATTTGCAGCTTGAGAACCCGGAAGACATCACCAATGCTATTCGTGCCGCGCGTGGACGTGGCGTTGAAGATGAGGTGATCGGCCAGATAGCCCAAACCGCAGTAGATGATGCATTAGCGGCGGGCGATGTCGCACAAGCGCAGAATATTGTCACGGGTGCGGGCGCAACTACCCAAACGGTGAGCGCGCCAGATTTAGGATTGCTGGGGAACTTCACGCCCTTCGGCAACTTAACCAACCAACTTGAGACGGAGATTCCAGTTAATTTCGGAATCGACACAGGCACTCTGCAAGAAAAAATCGACATGGCAGCAGGCGATCTACGTGAGCAAGCCCTTGCTGCCTTTAGCGCGGGTGATGTAGGTATTGCCCTCGGCTTTGCCGAACAACTTAATGACCCGATATTGCTCGGCACAATAAGCACAGTTGCCGAAGCCATGCGCGACACTTTTGAGACCGCGATAGTTACTGGCAATGTGGGTGCAGCCACTAACGCGGCAGAAGCCTTAAACGACCCGGAACTGAGCGCCCGCCTTCAGGAATACGTGGACTCGCAGTTCGGTGAACGCGCCGTTACCGATCTGAAGGGTACAACCGACGCGGTATCGACCAGCTTCACTGAACTGAAGGATGAGGTGGGCGCTGCTTCCGATGCCGTTCAAAGCAACGCGGCTGATGCCGAAGCTGCAATGGTCAGTCTCGGCGATACAACCACTGATGTTGTCAGTGGCAACACGATGACGGACGATCTTGCATTACTACATACCACCGCCGACGAACGTCTTGTTCCCGTGATCGACTACATCAATACCCTGAAAGTCGCAGCTATTGAAGCTGGTGGCGCACTCAGCATCTTCGGCATCGCCGGGTCATCGGCCTTTGGTGGCATCAATGCAGCGGCAGTCGGGGCGGGTAATCCGTTTGATGTACCTGGCGGTACAACTTCTATCCCACTAAAGGCAGGCGGCGGCGAGGCCAGCGGAACGTTTATTGCGGGTGAAGCTGGGCCGGAACTCATCAGCAGTGACAGTAATGTGGCTGTACTGAACAATGCCACCACGAGAGATATCTACAGCGCGGTGGCTGCTTTGGTGGGAGCACAGCCGTCTATCAACAACAGCAACAACGGTCGCAATGTCACGGTCAACCAAATCAACTACGTTCAATCCTCCGCTCAACAGGGGGCATCCGTGCAGAAGATAGCAAATGCGGTCAGGGGGTTTTAGGGATGTTGAGGGATGACATTATCAGGGTGATGACTGCCGACAAGTGTCCGGTGTTTTCCGGCCTGGAAGTTGCTAAAAGTGTATGGCCGGGGTTGCGCCACCAGATGACCACACGCTACAAGGAATATCGGCGGGTGATTCTGGAACTGAACAAGATGCAGGATGAAGGGCTGATCGGCAAACGGATGCTGGGCGACAGAACCGCATGGTGGTTGACCACACGCTTGAAGTAATCCAAGATTTTCCAAAATCATTAGGCCAAAGGTGAGTATCAGCGTACTTTGAAGGTGAAAAATGGGCGGACATGGATCCACTCGTTGGGGATTTCGTAGTAAGCGAATGTCGGTTGAAGATGGATTAAAGCTGTCCATAAACGAATTGATTGGCCGATTCATTTCGCGTGAGTATTTCGACAAGCAGCAACCCTATCAAGGTGTACTGGTGTGGAATCGAGGCGATAGGCAAATCGCTTCCATCGGCTACATGTTGACGTGGCATCGGCAGACCCCGATACTACAACTGGAATACACGATTACACCATCCAGCGGTCAACCTGTGCCACAATCCTATATCATCCAATTGATTTCAACTGCCTGCAACTATGGCGGAGTGCGCTGGTGGTTTCAGTGCCCGCGCTGCCAGCGCCGCATTGGATGCATCTACAAGCCGGGTAATGCCTATCGGTTTGCCTGTCGGCAGTGTCACGATCTGCGTTATACCTCCAGCCAAGAAGCCCATCAGTATGATCGTAAAGGTGGGCCGTTGGGCGCATTGTTTCAGGAACTTGACACCCTAACGAGAATGCAGCCCGTTATCGACAAAATCCGGCGTGGGCAGCGATTGACGAAACGTGAGCAGCGCAAATTGGATGCGTGGATTGCCGTTCGGCCAATCAATGATTGTTAAAACCCACTGCGTATATATTGACATTTACGAACCGTTGTCACATGTTCTTTTGTTTCGACAATACCCCCGTAAATTGAGGTGGCAACCTGCCGTCAATCCGTGCTAAAATAGGTACTGATTATTTAAAGAAATAGGTACTTGAGGAAATCGGCATGGATAACCCCAACGCAATCATTCCAACCCCATCAACTGACCTAGCCTTGGCGGGTGAAGTTGCCAACCGTGCGGCTGCCCAACACGCCTTTACGGACTATCGCCGCCGCAAAGCGCGCAATACCCTGCGCCGTCAGGATGCCGACCTGCGCCTGTTTGCTCATTTTCTGACGGGCATCCTCATCAATCAAGGTGGCGCGGTAGATGGTGATTTGGCAATGGTTCCAGATGCTTGGCGGGGAATCACCTATGGGCTGGTCAAAGCCTTTGTGCGTTGGCAGGAACAGGCTGGCTATTCGGTCGGCAGCATCAACGTGCGGCTTTCGACCGTCAAACGGTATGCGGCGCTGGCAACCGAGGCGGGTGCGCTGACCACCGATGATCTGGCCCGGATTCGCATGGTCACCGGCCATTCATTTCGGGAGGGTGTGCATTTGGATGAGCAGCGCGAAGAAGCTGGCCTTGCCATCCGGATCGACCGCCCCGGCGCAAAAAAGGCGACTGCTACCCCATTGGATGAATACGCCGCCCGTAAGTTGAAGCGCGGCCAGCCGGACACGCCCAAAGGTCGCCGCGACGCGCTGCTGATGTGCCTGCTGCTCGATCATGGACTGCGCTGTGGGGAGGTGGCCGCGCTGACTGTTGGCAGCTTCAACCTGAAGGCGCGGACGTTCACCTTCTACCGGGCGAAAGTGGCGAAAACCCAAACCCATCGGCTGACCAGTGATACCCTGAAAGCCGCCCGTGCCTATCTGAATATTGACGCCCCAATGTTGGCCGATGCTCCTTTACTTCGTGAAAGCCGGAAGGGGGACAAGCTGACCGGAGATGGGATGAGCGAACGAGCGATTACCAAACGGGTGAAAGTGTTGGCTGAGGAACTTGGCATTATCCAGTTGTCGGCACATGACTGCCGACACTACTGGGCAACCACCGCAGCCCATCATCAAACTGACCCCTTTGCACTGCAAGAGGCAGGCGGTTGGAACTCGCTGGCGATGCCTCGCCGTTATGTGGATGCTGCCAAAATCGCCAATGAGGGGGTTGTTCTGGAATAGTGTAGTGTGGCAAATAAAACGGGGCAGAAGCCCCGTTGATTTATAACTTAATCTTGCGCTGATTTAGATTTATCCAGTCCGTTGCTGGTTTTGCTTTTCGGCTTGATCGATGGCGTTTTTGATGCCACCCGTTACGCCGCCTGCCGCTGCGCCGCCGAAGGTGGAAGCCACAACTTCATCGCCCTTTTTCCCTTCGAACACCGCTTTGATGAGGCCAGCAACGGCGCC
>JAIOHM010000230.1 GCA_019912965.1 Anaerolineae bacterium | reverse complement strand
ATTATATATCAATTATAATTACAGCACCCCCTAAATTTGGAGGGATAACTAAATATTTATGGTTTTATAACCATTCGTAAATTATCCCAGCCGTAGGCGAATTCGGTGAGGGGAGCATCGTTGAAGTTTTCAGTTTTTTCGCTCACGCGGAGGCCGCCGAGGGTTTCATAAAACTGGATGGCGGGGTTATCTTTCAGCACCCAGAGGAGCATGGAGGAGAAGCCGCGTTCGGTCAATTGGCGCGCGACCGCCTGAAAGAGGGCACGACCTGCCCCTTTGCCCTGATGTTCCTTTAGTAGATAGATAGCGTAGAGTTCACCTTTATAGATCGGGTGATTGGAGCGTTCCGGGCCAGCAGCAGAAAAACCGATGATGCCGTGGGTTGGGTCTTCAGCGACATGGAGGAAGGTTTGGGCTTCGGGGTTTTCAAGGACGCCTCGCCAAAAATTTTCGCGGCGTTCAACGGAAAGGTTGGCGAGGATTTCAGCGGGCATGAGGCCGGGATAAGTGGTGCGCCAACTTTCGACATGAACGCGGGCGATGGCGGGAACGTCGGCAAGTTGGGCAAGTCGGATGAGAGTCATTTTTCACCACAGAGGACACGGAGAACACAGAGAGAAATGAGGGACACGGTAAGCACCATGTCCCTTTTGGATTTCGGGATTAGCTTTCTTTAATGGTGATGGAGATGATTTTGTCGCCCTGCACGATGGTGTTGACAACTTTTTGACCGTCGCCCGAAACTTTGCCAAAGACAGCATGTTTGCCATCGAGATGGGGTGTGGGAACGTGGGTGATGAAGAACTGCGAACCGTTGGTGTTGCGTCCAGCGTTCGCCATGCTGAGGACGCCGGGGCCGCTGTGTTTGAGCTGGAGCGCGCTGGGTTCGTCGTTCCATGTATAGCCGGGACCGCCGCGTCCGCTGCCTTCCGGGCAACCGCCCTGAATCATGAAGTCATTGATGACGCGGTGGAAGTTCAGGCCGTCGTAGAAGCCATCCTTTGCCAAAAAGACGAAGTTGTTGACGGTGACGGGGGCTTCTTTGGCAAAAAGCTCAATATCAAATTCGCCCTTGCTGGTGTTGAAGTGGGCGACATAGGTTTTGCTGGAGTCAACCTGCATGGCAGGGGCGGCATTATAACGCTTGGGAGCCATAATATTTCCTCTCTTATGCAATGCGAACGGGATACAGATGCCCGTTCACGGCGATAGTATCAGGATAGCAGAAAAAGTAACGCGTAACGAGTGATGAGTAATGAGGATCAAGTGCAAAGTATAAAGGGAAGTATGGTGAGGAAGGGTTACCAAAGTACCCCTCTCAATCTTGTAACAGCTTCCGCAATAAGGGTATTTTAGGTGTATGCTGGGCATAGGCCGTTA
This sequence comes from Anaerolineae bacterium, assembly GCA_019912965.1. Lineage (GTDB taxonomy): Bacteria > Chloroflexota > Anaerolineae > Aggregatilineales > Phototrophicaceae > CFX2. Next base: position 56,941 of record JAIOHM010000230.1, on the reverse strand, counting down.
AGGTGTCAAGAGGAAAATAGTCAGATTCCTTTTTGCAAGGTAGGAATCTACCGAATTTTGAGTTAGAGTTTTTATAGGGTACTGGTCAAAAAGATCACAAAACTGGATAATCTTCATTAACGAAGACTTGTTAGGCCGTGTTATAATTAACGAAGTAAGCAAATAAGACGGCTAACACCGCCGCCAAGCGTGGGAGTGATGAAGGAATGCCGCGAATTCTATACATCGAAGATAACCGCGACAACCGAATGCTGGTGCGTCGGATATTAATGGCCTCGGATTATGAATTTGAAATCCAGGAGGCTGACAACGCCATCACCGGGATTGAGATGGCGCAACAGAACCGACCGGATTTGATTTTGATGGATATGAGTATGCCAGAGATGGATGGTCTGACGGCTACCCGACGCATCCGCAAGATGGATGGATTGAGCGATGTGTTGATCGTGGCGCTGACCGCCAACGCGATGGAAGGCGACAAGGAAAAGACCCTGGAAGCCGGCTGCGATGGTTATATCCGCAAGCCGATAGATGTGGATAAATTGCCAGACGAAATTATTCAATATATCAGGAGCCGCCAGTCATGACCGATACCCAGAACTCGAACGTGACCCAGCGCACACCTATTGAACCGGGTGAAGCGCATGTGCTGGTGGTGGAAGATAATGTTCCCAATTTCGTGCTGATTGCACGGATGCTGGCGTTCATGGGCGTACAACGCTGTGAATGGAAAACTTCCGGTTGGCAGGTCGTCCAGTTTGCGGATACGCTGCCGCGGGTTGACCTGATTCTGATGGACATCCGTTTGCCATATGAAGATGGCTACCAAGCGCTGCAAAAAGTGCGGGCGCATCCGCGTTTGCGGGATACGGTGGTCTGCGCGGTAACGGCGGAGGCCAGCGACGAACAGATGCGGCGGGCGAAGAAAGCCGGGTTTAACGGATTCCTGGGCAAGCCGCTTGACGCCGACAAATTCCCCTCACAAATCCGCCGCCTGCTTTCCAATGAAGAAGTATGGGAATGGAAGTAGTAGCCTCGGTTTGAGGATACTAACCAAACGGCTTCTTACGGTTTCAATTTCTCAATTTCGTATATCATGGTGATAGGGGAGGGTTCATACCCTCCTCTACTTACCCATTGACAACATACGAAGACACGTAAAGACGTGTCCCCAATCTCCATTTCAACCTGATGGAACGAGGCGTTTACCAATGACGACCGCGCCCGATCTTGATACCTTAGCTGATCTGATTAAACGTCAGTCCGTGACCAGCGGCGAATTGACGCGCTGCACGACGTTTGCCGAAATTGCGCTGGCAATCGCCCGGCACATGCTGCGTGGCAGTGGGCAGTTCGTGACCATTAGCATTGCGGATTATAACGATGCGGGTGATTTTACCCGGCTGCGGATTGTGGCATCTGCCAATCGCAAGCAGTCATTTGAGGCCGAAAATTCGCTCGAACTGGGGCGTGCGGATTTGGGGTATCCACTGGACGCTACCCTCGATGAAGCTCGTCCGGTGCTGATTGATGATGTGGTAAACGACAGCGCCGTCGGTGAAACCCTCAAACAATGGTTGGCTATGCTGAACGTCCAGTCGTTTGCGACCCTGCCGATGCGTATGAGCGGGCGAACGTTCGGCACTATTGGGGTTAATGGCACAAAAGGGCCGTTGGGCTTTAGCGAAGCGGAACTCCAGATTTTTCAGACATTAGCTGATCTGGTGGCGGCACTGGCACAGGTAAAACACCTGACGGACGAGTTCGCACGGAGCACAGCCATCAGCGAACGTGAGGCACATACTTTTGCGGCTTTGAACGCGGAAATGGATTTCGCGGAAATGGCCGGGGTAGTGGCACGCAATATGCTGATGCAGCCGGGTCGTTTTTTGACCCTGAGCCGTTTTACGCTCAGTCCTTTAGGCGATATTGTGGGATGGCAAACGCTGGCGAGCGCCAACCGGGAACGCGCCTTCCGCAGCGAACAGGACGCATTGGTAAGCTGGGACAGTGTGACTCCGCCGTTTCAGGATACCGTTCTGAAAGGGCAGCCGTATGTCATTGAGGATGTGCAGGCTCTAGGCGTAGATGAGATTGGCGCGCCGCTTTACAGCTTGTTTGAAGCCAATCGAGTACGGTCGTTCGTAAACATTCCGATGCTGATTGGTGGACAACCGGTTGCTGTGATGGGTGTGATGAGCCGTGAGCCGAATGCTTTTGCCCACGAAGAGGTCAATGCATTCACTAATGTGGCCGGACAAATTGGAACGCTGATTCAGGCGCGTACACTGTTGGAAGATGCTGAACAGGCGCGGGAAGTTGCCAACAATCTGGTGCTGGCAAGCCGTATGATTTCCAGCGCAAAAGATTATCAGGATATGGCGCAGGCCATCATTTATACGGTGGCGCGGAACACGACCGCCGTAGCTATTACCCTGTTTGACCGGGTGATGGACGCGCAGACACAGGCGGAAAGCCGGCTGATGGTGGCGATTGGAACAGCGGAAGGCCCAAGCGAACTTGACCGGGCAATGCATTTCGACCCGATGCCCGACGCGGCACAGATGGAAAGTTTGTGGCGCGGGTTACCCATCATTATCGCTGATCTGGGTGGATCGCATGTGCCGTTTTCCAGCGGGACACAGGATTTGCTGACCGCGCATGGCATTGGCTGGTGTGCGTCGTTTGGTTTGCGGGCAGGTGACCAACTGTTGGGCACACTGGATTTATTGAATACCGAGAATTACCCCTTTACGACTGAAGAAAAAGACGCTTTCACGACGCTGGCTGACCAGATCGGCGCGGCTATCCGCAGCCGCCAACTGCTGGACGAGTCGCGGACGACACAGGCTTTGGCAACACAACTGGTACAGACCAACCGCCGGATTTCGCTGGCCGAAAATTACGATGAAGTGGCGATGGCGGTCATCCAGGTTATGCCGGATGTGGTACAGGTGCTGGCGATTGCGCTGTTTGACCAGCCTGTACAGATCAACGAAAAACCGGGTACTCTGGAAACGCAGGTGATTGCCTCGCGGGCAGGTGTTACACAACTCAGTGTGGTTGATCAAGTGCTGGATGGGTCATCGATGGCGGAGGCGCTGCGACGGCTGCATGACGGCGAACTTGTGCCGATTCTGGGCGGCGGTGTTCAGAGCGCTATGCTGCCGCCGATCAGCCTTTCGCTGCTGCAAGCGCAGGGTGTGGCGCACATCGCGGGCATCGGTTTGCGCGCCGGGACGCGGCTGCTGGGCTTGATGGCGATGGGTTCCGAGCTGCCGCTGACGACCAGCCGGATGCAGCAGGATAACTTCCGGGCGATTGCTGACCAAGTGGCGATCACGATTGAAAATCGCAGACTGCTGACACAAACGGCGGAAACGCTGAATTTTGTGCAGACACAATTCGAGGCGACCAGCACAGTTTACAGCGCTGAGTATCCACTGGAAATTTTGAGGGCGATTTATGATTTCGCCGGGGGACAGTACAACCACGCACATCTGGGTCTGGTGGAAATGGACAGCCAGACTGCCATGCTGAAAGTAGTGGCGGAGATCAATTACAACCAGACGACGGTGAATCCGCGCACAGTGGCAATGACGACTTACCCAGCGGCGGAAACGCTGGTAGCACTGGAAACGTTGTATATCCCGGATGTGAATCAAGATCATTTCCTGACGGACGAAGAACGGGTACGACTGCAACGGCAGGATATTGCCGGGATGCTGATTGTGCCGATGGTTGCCGCCGAACGGCTGATCGGGCTGATTGTGTTTATGAGTCCGACACCTGTGACACTACCGCTGAACCGACTGCGGGCGCTGCGTAATCTGGCTGACCAAGCAGCAGTCGTGTTTGATAACCGTTCCCTGCTGGGGGCTACTGAAGAGGCACTGGCAGAAACCCGACGTTCATATGAGGTGAGCCGCGCGGTACTGGCGTCGCAGGATACGCTGGATGTACTGCGGGCGCTGCGGCAGCATCTTGCACCCGATGCCAGCCTCATCAGCCATATGCGGGCTGGTTATGTGGGTGGAAGCCTGCGAACCCTCATTATTGATTACACCATCACCCCGGACAGCGAACAGGTAGTTGATATTCCCTTGCATGAAATGCTGGGCGAAGATAATCTGGCGCGTTTAAATGCATTCTGGCAAACCCAAGGACGTACGCTGGGGATTGTGGAAGATGTCGATCAACCAGAGGCCGAAAATCATCCGGTGACGGCTTTTGCCCGTACACGCGGGGTCAAGAGCTTCGTGGGCATTCCCGTTTTTGATGGTGAGGTTGTGCGCGAGGTGATTACGGTCAACTTCGACCATCTACAACGGATTGATGAAACCGAGCGACGCCTTTACGAAGCGGTGAGTGATCAGATCGCGATCATTCTGCAAAGTCATCGCCTGCTGCGTGATTCTCAGGTCAGTGCGGCGCAGTTGGCACGACAGGTGCGGGTACTGGAAGCGGTCAACGATCTGGCGCGACGCATCAGCCAGACGCAAGATGAAGAAGCCCTGCTCGACCATGCGACTGAAACTGTGGTCAAAGTGCTGGGTATCGATCACTCCGGGGTTGTGCTGGTGGAGCCGGGTGGTCAGTTCGGGATTGTGCGAAGCGAATATCCCAAACAGGGTGTAGTCGGTACGCGCCTGGATACGCTGAACAATCCGTTGTGGGAAGAAATGCGAAACAGTGGCTTCCGGCCTGTGCTCGTCCAGAAAGCACTGAGCGACCCCCGCATTGAGCCGGTGACGCGCAAAGTGTTTGAGGACATGGGGTTGCATTCCATCGCTGTGCTGCCGATTGTGCTGAATGAGCGTATCATCGGCGGGTTGGGTTTGGATATGTATTCGCCCGACCGTCCGATTACGCCAGAGATGGTGGAAGTGGCAGAAACAATTGTGGCGCAGGTGAACGTCGGTTTGCAGAATACCCGCCTGCTTTCAGACGCCCAACGGCGTGCGGAACAGTTGCAGCGGGTAACAGCTTTCAGCCAGTCGGTACAGGCGACACTCGATCTGGCGACGATTTTCAACATTGTGCTTTCGGAAAGTACGCAAATGCTCCCGATGACGCAGATGAGCATTTCGCTTTATGACACAACGCGGCAAGAACTTCGAACTGTTGCACAGCATGTGGATGGAGCGACCAGCATCAACCTGACGGATGGCGATCTTATCCCGATGACCGGCCATGTTCAGCGGGTGTGGGACTCGTGGGAGCCGCTGCACATCGCGGATTTGAAGAGTGTGTCCAGCGATCTTGACCCCGGTGTTACCGTGCGGTCGTGGCTGTTGGCACCGATCCTTTCACGCGGGCGTATTCTGGGCATTGCCAGCGCGGGTTACGTGCGGGCGTATGCGTACAGCGAAACCGATGTGGCGTTGTTCAACCAGATGGTGAACCAGTTGGCAGTGGCGATTGAAAACGCGGAAGCCTATCGCCAGAGCCAGCGGTTGGCGAAGAATGAGTCACTGGTCAACGATATTTCAATTCAACTGCAACGGCAGCTTGACATTCATAGTATGCTAGACGTAACCGTAAACGAACTCGGCAAGGTGTTGGGCGCGCGGCAGGCACGCATTCGACTGGGCACCAACACACCGGACGCAGGCGGGAATGGAGCGGAGGAATGATAGCAGTACGACGCTTCCTGAGTTATCTCTTCAGTACAGCGCGTTATACCGGGCTGGTTGAAAAAGATCAGGCACGGTTGGTTTACGGCATCGGTGGCTTAATGCTGGCGCTGGGGACGTTTTTTGTCACGGTCAGCTTGAACAGCGAGGGTGCGAGCCTGCTCTCGGCGGCAGCACAAAATCCTACAACCGCTTTCTACGTGTATTCCTTCTTCATTATTACGGCAGCCAGTCTGGTGCTGGTGCGGTTGGGGCGTATTCGCTACGCCAACCTTGCGCTGGCACTGGCGTTCACGGTGACGCTGGGTGGGGCTACGGCGCGGGGCGGTTTCTACAATCCGGCTGATGCGCTGTTCCTTGTTCCGGTGCTGGTCTTGCCGGGTCTGCTGCTGGGGCAGCGTGCTTTGATCGGCAGTACAGCGATTGTGCTGGGCATTGTGGTGGTTGCATTGAGCAACCGAACTTTTATCCCTCCTCCACAAACTTTCACGGTTCAATATCAACTGATTGCTTCATCGATCATGCTGCTCGTCACGGCGGGCATGATTTACCTGACGCTGCGGTTTGCGCGGCTGAGCCGGGTGGAAGCGGTAGCAGGGGAGCGTAAAGACCGTTTGAATCTGGCGACGATTACCAGCCAGGTGTCACAGCGTATTTCGCGGCGTATGGCGCTGAACGAGGTTTTGAACAGCGCTGTCGAACAGGTGCGAGATAGTTATCCGACGATTTACCATGTGCAAATCTTCCTGCTGGATGAAAGCGGCAAGAATGCCCGCTTAGCTGCCAGCACGGGTGAGGTTGGGCGTTTGCTGATGGAACGGCAGCACGGCTTGCTGGTAGGCAGCCAGAGCGTAATCGGACAGGTGACAGCACTGAACCGCCCGGTCATCGCATATTCGGAAGCGATGGCGAAAGAGGGGCAAACGATCCACCGCCGCAACGAACTGCTGCCTGAAACGGCAGAGGAAGCGGCGTTCCCATTGCGAATTGGTGATACGGTGATTGGGGCACTGGACTTGCAGAGCAAAGCCACCAGCGCATTTGAAGAAGAAGATTTACCCATTTTCCAATCACTGGCTGACCACATTGCCATCGCCATTGACAATGCGCGGTTGTTCGAAGAAACCGAAAAACAGCTACGTGAAAATCAGGAATTGGTGGAGCGCACACGGCAGACCGCACTGGAAATTGAACGGTTGAATCATCAATTGACCGGGCGATTCTGGGAAGATTATTTGACCCGCCGGGGTGATTCGCCTAGCGTGAGCATCAATTTTGACGACCGATCAGCACGGGGTCAGGCCGACTGGACATCAACGCTGAAAGAAGCTGTCGATAATAATCATGTTGTTCAGGAAAAACAGAGTGGATCACAGGTCATTGCTGTGCCGCTGCGGGTTCGTGGGCAAGTGATTGGGGCGATGGAGTTTGAACTGGATAACAGTGGGCAACTCGCACCAGAGGATTTGAACCTGATTGAGGAAGTCGGTGAGCAACTTGGTATGGCGGCAGAGACGAACCGCCTGTTTGAATCTACGCAGCGGGTTGCACAGCGCGAGGCATTGGTGAACGAAATTGCCACCCAGTTGCAGGCCAGCAATAATGTGGAAACAACCCTTAATATGGCTGCACGCACACTCAAGGAAACGCTGAAAGCAAACCGGGTATCAATCCGGTTGGGTACGCCGCCGAACGGCCAGAATGGAGGCCGGAAATGACATTTCTGCTCCGAAATATGCGGTCGCGAGATGATACCTTAACCCAACTGCGGAAACGCTATATTCAGGCATTAGCGATTTTCGCCATCATTGCTGCCACTGGTGGTTTAATCGTATTGCTCATCAACCGTCCTGAAAACATAACCCCTCCACTGTTTACCGTCATTTTCAGTTTGATTGCATATATTGGGGTGTTGGTACTTGCCCGGCGTGGTCATATTTTGCTGTCATCGGTAGCGATGATTGCTGTTTTTGCACTGGCAACTGTTTTAGTGCCTTTGCCGTGGAAAGTATTTCCGGGGATGCTGGCGATTATTTCCGCAGCAACTCTCGGCAACAATATTATCGGGCTATTGAGCGGGATAATTGTTCTGGGGGTAATGGTGCTGGATATTATCAGCCTTTCCTCTCAACCTGTTGAAGTGACCTCGAACAATGTCCACGTCAATATCATGGGAATACTCTCTATTTTTATCGTGGGTACTGCCACGCGGTTCTTTATCCGTCAAACAGAAGTTGCCAGCGAAGGTGCACGGGAAAGTGCCAAACTTCTGCAAGATGTGGCAGAAACGGGTGAGGCGCTGGCAAAAATGCTGAACCTGAAGGAAGTGCTGCCACAGTCGGTGGAACTGATTCGTGAGCGGTTTGCGTTTTATCATGTTCAGGTTTTCCTGATTGATGAGACTGGACAAAGCGCGCGACTGGCTGCCAGTACCGGAGCGTTGGGACAAAAACTGTTCGAGCGCCAGCATTCGCTGCCCGTTGGCTCTAAAAGCGTCATTGGTCAGGTGACATCGACAGCCAAGCCAGTGGTAGCGCGGGATACTGACCCGATTTATTACCGTAATGAACTGCTGCCTAATACACGGTCGGAACTGGCGCTGCCGATCTTCGATGGAGACACGGTAATTGGGGCGCTGGATGTGCAGAGCCGTCGCGAAGATGCCTTTGATGTTGAAAATGTGCAGGCGCTTCAGGTTTTGGCGAATCTGTTGGGCACTTCTATCCGTAATGCCCGGTTGTTCGAGACACAGGAACGCAGCGCACGCGAGACGAAGCGGTTGTTTTTGGAAACCGAGGCCAGTCTGCGCGAGAACCAGCGCTTGAACCAAATGCTGACGCGGCAGGGCTGGTCAGATTATATGGGTGAACAACGGCAGACGCAGGGTGTGACGGTGGCCGAGGACATGGTGGTGAGTGATGGCGAATGGTCAGACGCGCTGACTCAGGCGGCACAAACGAAACAGCCTGTAAGCCATAGCAATGGGAATAGACTGATTGCTGTACCTGTGATGCTGGGTAATGAGGTGATTGGCGCGATTGAGGTGGAACCAAGCGACGACACACCACAAGCTGAACTGGTGGAAATGGTACGCTCGATTGCCCAGCGTTTGGCGCTCAGTCTGGATAAAGCCCGCTTGTTCGAGGAGTCGCAGCAGGCGACCGCCCGTGAACAGCGGATTAACGAGATTGTGGCAACCTACCAAAGTATGTCGAATGTGGAAGAGTTGTTGAAGGTAACTGTAGCGGAATTGGGCAAAACCCTGGGCGCAACGCGCGGCGCAATCCGCCTGGGTGTGGTTGAGCCGGGCAATTTGAACGGAGATAAACCGCATGATTAGCCGTTTGCGCCGGAGGCTGTTCACCATCCGGCATGTGTATCTGAACCCAATTGACCGCCAGCGGGCGACGATGCTGTTGGCGATTAACTGGGTGATTGTGGCCGCCCTGTTGATATGGTTATTGGTTTCGGTTTTGCGCGCAGTTGCGGGCGAGACTGTAAGCCTTCAAACGTTTGTTACTGCTGGTTTGGCAGTAGTGCTGACACGCATTATTCACCAGCTCATCCAAAGTGGGCGCTTGCGGATGTCCATCTGGATGTTTGTAGGGATGCTGACACTGGCGGTTGTGCAGTTCGTGTTGTTCCGGTCACCGGAAGGGCCGAATATTGTAGGGCCGTTCATCGTTATGGTGGTCGTACCGCTGGTGGCCGCTGGTGTATTGCTGGATCGCCGGGGGATGATCCTTGTGACGGTGGTGCTGGCAATAACGGTGATTTTGGCAGGGATTAATCAACTTCAGATCACGGAAGCGCTGGAGATTATTCCATCGAGTGCCGTCATCGCTGATCTTCCTCTGCTGGTTATTTGCATTGTGCTTGTGTCTGCTTTTTTGCTGGCATTCACCAGCAGTTTGGAACGCATTGCTAATTCCTCACTGGTGGATATACAACAGCGGCAGTGGGTGACGGAATTTGGGATTGAACTGGGGCGGGTCGATGAGGAAAACGCGATTTTAACGCAGGCTTTAAACCTGATGCGCGACCGTTTTCAGTATTTATTCGCTCAGGTTTATCTGGCAGATGAAGAAGGTCTGTTGAGCCAGAGCGTTCGTACCGGGTTGGTACAGCAGGATTCCCCGGTACGCAGCGGTTTACGCTTGGGGGATACCAGTATTGTGAGCGAGGCGGCACGTTTGAAGCAGCCTTCCGTAACCAGCAGTGATGATGCTGCACCGCGCCGCACCCATATGCTGACGGCGGCCAATTATGCGGCAGCCGTGCCGATTATGGTGGCTGGTGAAGTGATGGGGGTGATAGACATTCAATCCAGTTCACAATCGCCGTTTTCGCAGAACGAATTGAATGTGCTGCTGCTGCTGGCTGACCAATTGGGAACAGCGCTGCAACAGGCGCGGACGATCAGCGATTTGCGGCGCGGCTTGCGTGAACAGGAAACCGCTAATGGGCGGTTACAGGGGCAGCTTCAGGAATTTCAACAGCGTGAACGCCGCAGTGTGACCGATGTCTGGAGCAGTTATGTGCAGGGGCGCGGCAAGCAGGCTATCGGTTTCGATTTTGATCTGGATGGTGAAGCAACATCCATCCCCGCAAATGATTTGCCCGTGCCAATTACCAACACCCTTCTAACGGGACAGTTACAAATCGACAATTCCGGGGATGAACAGGTGGTCAATGTCCCGATCACTTTCCGCGATCAAACGCTTGGGGCAATGTCGTTTGCAGTGCCCAAAGATCAGGGTGTGAGCGAAAAGCAAATTGAGATGGCGCAGATTGTGGCAGAACGATTGGCGATGGCGCTGGACAACACCCGGTTGTTTGAACAAAGTCAGGCGCAGGCACTGCGTGAACGAAAAGCCAGTGAGGTTACAGCGCTGCTGATTGGCGCAACGGATGTTACAACTGTGCTGGAAATTGCCGCCGCGAACTTTAACGAAGCGTTGGGCGCGGTGCATACCCATATTTATATCCAGCCAGATATGCTGGTTGAGCCGCTGGCGCAGAAGGAGCAAAGCGGGGAATGAAAACCCTTACTAACCTTCTCAATGTCTTTGCCTGGCCGTTATGGTTGAAACTGACGGCGGGCTTTGTGGTGGCGGTGGTGCTGCCAACGTTTTTGATTGCGGCAGTACTGCAATCCGGATTTACCCAGATCACCGGGGAAACACTCGAATCTTACATCGAGGAAAATGGCAACCGGCAGCGCGAAATTATTTCTACGGATTTGCAACTGGCACAGAGCCTACTCAATGTGGTTGTCACCGCGCCGGAGTACCATCAAGGTTTGCTGGCTGCCGCTGAACGTGGTAATCAGCTTTCGCTGGAAGTTCGAGAAGCCGCTGAGGATTTGCGGCTGGTGCTTCAGGGTGACCAGAACTTTATCAGTGTGCGGTTGGTGGATGACCGGGGTTTAGTGTTGACGGAAGTGACCAGAGCTTCGGCGCTGTTGGGTGGGCGTTTTGAGAACGCTGCTCCCGCTTTCATTCAAGCGACCAATGCACTGGCGCAGGCTCGTAACCAGAGTACTACTGTTTTTCGGGATACAGACGACCAGGTTGTGGTCGAGATGACACAGGCGATTCTGGATGACCAGGGCGCTGCGGCTGGTTTCCTGATTGGAACCTTGAACATTGAACATGTGCTGCTGAACAATCTGTACTTTCAGGGGGCGGCGTTTCCACTGTACAGCTATCTGGCTACTGGCGGACGCAATTCGCTGGTCATTTCCCCGGCTGAGTATCAGGAATTGGTGGAGGATGCATCCGATGAATCGCCTGCTGTAGCCGGAGCATTCCGTAATATAGAGGGCGAAATCGGGCGCTACAATGTTGGTGGTGGCCGCGAAGCAGTCATCGGTTATTATGCGCCGATTCTCAATCCTTCCAACCCCAACCTGACGCTGTTCGCGCTGGTGACGGAAGTACCCGCCAACGCCCCCGCACAGCAAGCACTGTCCTATTTTGGCGGTGGGCGTGTATTTGTAGTTGGCATTGGGCTGGTGCTGGTGCTGGCGATTATGGTGGCGTTGTTTAATCAGGTCATTACGCCGCCGCTGATTGGTTTGCGACGGGCGATTCAGGCTGTAGCGCAGGGACAGTTCAATGAACCAGTTCCGGGCGCGGGGCGTGGCGATGAGATTGGTGATCTGGGGGCGGCTTTTACCGATATGCGGGTGCAGGTACGCAATCTGCTGGATGATCTGGAAGCCCGTATCGCTACCCGTACACGTGACATCAGTGCGACGCAGGAAATCAGCCGTTTCGCGGCAACCCAGCGTAATATGCAAATGCTGATGGATCAGGTGGTGCAGTTGATTATCGAGCGCTTCCCGAACATTTATCATGCACAGATTTTCCTGCTGGATAAAGATCGTTTATACGCGGGGTTACGTGCCAGTACAGGTGAAGTTGGCGCGATGCTGCTGGGGCGTGGGCATCGTCTGGCGGTAGGCAGCATCAGCGTCATCGGGCAGGTGACACAGCAGGGTGAAGTTGTAATCGCGCGTGATACAACGGCCAGCTCGGTACACCGCAAGAATGAATTCCTGCCAGAGACGCGCGCTGAACTGGCTATTCCGCTGAAGTCCGGCAATACCATCATTGGGGCGCTGGATGTACAGAGCAAGTTCCGCAACGCCTTCGCGGAAGATGAAATCCGCATTCTGGAAACGATGGCTGACCAGATTGCAGTAGCGATTGAAAATGCGCGGTTGTACCAGGAATCGCTGCGGCGGCTGGAAGAAATCGAACGTAACAACCGGCAGAAAACCCTGCAAACCTGGCAAGAATATGTGTATGGTCGGCGGCAGCGGCAGCTTTCCAGTGAGGCTGGAACGGTGACTGGAAATGACCTGAGCGAACTGCGACGACGGGCTGTGGCACAGGGCAAAATCGTAGTGGGGGAAATTACCCGCAACTCGACGATCCCGATTGCTGTGCCGATTCAACTGCGGGGCGAAATGCTGGGGGCAGTGGAATGGGAACTGCCAGCCGAAGGTTTGAATGACAACAAATTGCAACTGGCACAGGAACTGGCAAACCGACTGGCAGTGAGCCTGGAAAATGCCCGGTTGTTCCAGGAAAGCCAGAAAGCAACTGAGCGCGAACGGATTGTGAACTCGATTGCTGCCCGACTGACACCGCAGACCGAAATTGATGAGATTTTGCGGACGGCAGTGCGCGAAGTTGGACAGGCGTTGCGTGCGCCACAGGTGAACATCCGACTTCACCGCCCGAACGGGAACGGAAATGGCAATGGAAACGGGCACAGCGATGATGACAACGGATAATGTGGACGGGCTTAAGTCATGGTAGAGGCCGGACGACTTATGAATGTAAAACAGGGACGTTCCGTACACAGCCAGATCATGCGGCGGGTGCTGCCGATTCTGGCGGGGGTGTTCGCGGTGTTCGCGGTACTGGGTATCGTAGTGTATTACAACAGCGTACTGGTACGGCTGGAACAGGAACATCGTGAACAGTTGCAGGCACGCGCCGAAACCATTGAAGCTGTCCTGGAAAAGGCGGTGCTGGATGCTGAACGGCTTGCCAGCACTGGCGATGTGATTACCTTTGCGGGACAGGCGCGGGCGGAAGTTGCTACGAGCAACCCGACTTTGGCGCAATCGAATATGCTGCGCGATTTTCTGGGGGTGATGAACGCCAACCTCGATCTGTACGAACGAATTCGCTACGTTACGGCGACAGGTTCAATCTGGTCAGAGGTCTTCAAACGGAATGGCGTTCTGCAAGAAGACGATACCCTTAAACTGAATCAACTTTCATTCGACCCGATTTTTAAAAGCAGCGTTGAATCCAGTCGGCAGACGTTGAGCATTGTGCGTTTGGAAGAAGACCCGAGTGGTGGTTTGCCCAGACCGGTACTGAATCTGTTTGTCCCGGTGCTTTCGACCAGTGAGGCAAACAATGTCCTCGGCACAATCGAACTGACGATTTCTGCTCAACCGATATTGCAGACGGTGAACGATTTGCAGGGGTGGGATGATCTTCGTTGGGTGCTGGTGAACAGTCTGGAGAATTATCTGGCAGACAGCGCCTCCCCACCCGCGCCGGGACAAATTGTTTCGGGCAATATGTTTGTGGCGGAACTACCCGCAAAAGACCCGGAATTGGGTGAGCTGCTGGCACAAAATCCCGGCGAAGTTTCGCTGGTACAGTTAAACATAGGTACGGTATCCATCCTGCCGATTCAGGTCGGCAGTGCGCCGGATATGCCCTGGCAATTGATTCTGATTAGTACGAGTGGGCTGGCAGGAACCGGGGTGTATGGTGGCATTGCGGCGATTATTGCGATTGTCGTGATGGGATTTGCGATGACGAGCGTTTTCATCGGTCGGGTATTGCGTGGGCGGTTGGAACCGCTGCACGCAGCACGGGCGATGGCGCACCAATTGGCGGAAGGCAAAATTGACGATACCCTGCCACCACCAACGGGTGGCGACGAGATGGGACAGATGATTGATGCGTTCAAACGCATTTCCATCCGGCTGCACGAGTTGTCTTCGGACATGGAAGATTATCAGCAACGCGCCCATCGTAACCTGGAAATTGCGGCCAAAATCAGCCGCGAAACGGCGACGTTGGCCGAGGCGGATGATTTGCTCAACCGCTTGATCGATTTGATCTGCGATGAGTTCAATCTGTATCACGCGCAGGTATTTCTGATTGACGACATTGCACTGAACGCGGTGCTGGCCTACAGCCATGATGGCCGCATGATGGAGCAGAAGATAAAGATTCTGGTTGGGTCGCGGACGGTGGTGGGGCAGGCAACAGCCACCCTTAAAGCCATTGTGATTGAAGATACCAGCCTGTCCAATGGGCAGCCGTATTTACCAAATCCGTCACTGCTGGATACACGGTCGGAACTGGCTCTGCCATTGATGGTGGGTGAACGGGTCATTGGCGCGCTGGATTTGCACAGCAACCGTGCGCGTTTCTTTACCCCGGATATGGTGCGGTTGTTCCAACTGCTGGCCGATCAGATTGCCATTACCCTGCAAAAGGGCAAACTTTTGGCGCAATCCGAGCAGCGATTGCAGCAGAGTGAAACGCTCAACCGTCAGCTTACACGCGGGGCATGGCAGGAATTTGAAGAAAAAGCCGGGCTGGATGAAATGTACCAGTATGATCTGGTCGATGTGCAGCCTATTCCAGATGATGACGATGGTTTTATCGAAGCCATCAGCGCACCGATCACTATTCGTGGTGAAGTGATTGGGACGATTGCCGCTGTCGCACCCGAAGGACTGCCATTTGTAGAAGGCGACCACGCCATTTTGCGGGCGGTGGCTGATCGTGTGGGTCTGGCGATTGAAGGCGCACGCTTGTTCCAGGAAACGCAGTCCAGTCTGGCGGTTACATCGACACTGTATCAATTAAGTCGTCACCTGAACGAAGCTGACCAATTGGAAGATGTGATTCAAGCGGTAATCGTTTCGGTCATGTCGGATGCTTCCGGTGGGCAAATCTGGTTATTCGAAGATTACGAAACGGGCACGACACCGGAATGGCTGACGCTGCGAGCGGATTGGTCATTCATGGGACGCCCGGATAAAGCGGAAGACTTGCAAGGCATTCGGCTTTACATGCCCGACTCGATATTCCTGAGCAGTATGCGCGAAAACCAGGTCAAGCTGGTGATTGATATGGCCCGCGACCGACGTCTGGATGATGATCTGCGGATGATCTACCGGCGGTTGGATGCGCGGTCAGCAGTGTTCATTCCGTTCAGTGCGCGTGGTCAGTGGCGCGGTGTGCTGTCGATTGACTTCCCCGATTTGCGGGAGTTCAACGACAGTGAAGAACGCATTTATAACGCGCTGATTGATCAGGCAGGTGTGGCGATTGATAACCGTTTGCTGATTCAGCAGACCGACCAGTCCCTTGACCAGATTGAGCGGTTGTATGCTTCCAGCCGACAAATTAACTCGGCACTGAATTATGTTGATCTGGTGCGTGCAGTGTCGGCAGCCAATACCGAGTTGAACCTGACGTTCGAGTTGGGCTTGATGGAAGGCGAACTGGATTCGACCGGATGGCCGACACGTGTTCATAAGGTTGCGAAGTCTGTAGGTGGACACGTTGAGGAACTTCAAGACATTGAAATCGTACAAATCCCCTTAACTTCACGGCTGCGACATCGTGAGCCGCAGATTATCGCGGATGCATCCATCGCGCCGGGATTCAACGCAATTTTCCCGCTGTTCAGCGCCAACCAACTCATAGCGCTGCTGTATCTAAGCAGTTTGGAAATTGGTGAACTTTCCGAAGAAGACTACGAAATTTACAAAGCGTTGGCCGGGCAGATGAGCACGGTGCTGGAAAACCGGCGTCTGCTGCACCAGACGGAAGTGGCGCTGGACGAAACACGGCGGCTGTATAACGCCAGCCGTGCCATCAGCACCGCGCAGGACTCGAACGCAGTTTATCGGGCGGCCTGCGAACATCTGGCACAGCCGAAGGAAAGCATCAGCCAGATTTCAATTTTGCTGGCAGGGCCAACCCCCAGTTTCGATGCGGCTTACTTTGATGTTGTCTATCTGTGGGAACAAACGGTACGGCTGGAAGCCATGACCCAACCGGGGCAGCGCATCAATGCGGATGCTGCTCCATTCGGGGCGCTGATGGGGCCTTCGGGCGATGCGGTGTACTTCAAAAATCTGGATGTGGAACTCGGCGACCAGAATCGTTTGCGGTTGGCATTGACACGCGATGGTGCGGTGAGTTCGATTGTTTCTTCGGTTGGTTCGAAGCGGCGCTGGTTCGGCGTATTGATCGTCGAGTCTAGCGAAGTGAACGCTTTTGACGAACAATACATCCGGTATGTGCAAGCGGTGACTGATCAGGTAGCCATTGCAGTTGAAAACCGTATGCTGTTCGACGAAGCGCAGCAGGAAGCCCAACGTGCGCTGGCCTTGGCGGAAGTTGGTCAGCTTGCAGCCCGTATCGGTGAAGACTTCGAACGCAATTTGAGCGAAGTCTTCCTGCGCGTGGCTGAACCCGCCAATTATGACCGCTGGTATCTGCTGCTGCGGGATGCTGATAACCCGGAACTGCTGGAAAAGATCACGTGGCAGACAGCTTCCGAAATTGATCCGCTGCCGGATGATATTCTCAACCTGCGGACGGCGGAACATTCAGCGGCGGATTGTGTACGCGAAAATCGGATGCTGCTGGTCAATGACCCCAGCAGTTACCCTGCGTTTATGGCCTACTCACCAGAGCGTTTGGCAGATGTGGGCAAGCATATTGCAACCCCGGTGCATGTCGGAGATGAAATTGTAGGGGCGCTGCTGGTGGGGCGCGGTTTAGATCGCGCTGATCTGGATGAAAATGATGAACAACTGGTGCGTACACTGGCGGCACAGGTAGCGGTCGCTATTGATAATCGCCGTTTGTTCCGGGCAGCAGAAACCGAACGCGAATACCTGCGCTCGATTCTGGAAACGATGCCAACCGGTGTGGTGGTGCTGGACGCGGAAACCTATCTGCCTATCCAGGCCAACGCGCAAGCTGAAGCGCTGCTCGGCACGCCCATGCGTCAGCGATTGGCGTTTAATGTGGCGACTTATAACCTGATTCGTACCGGGACAAATGTACATTATCCTGAAGACGAAATGCCGATTTATACAGCGGCACGCAGTGGGCAGCAATCCTTTGCGGACGACATCGCGGTCATCCATGCGGATGGTACACAGACCGATCTGCTGGTGAACGCGGCCCCGGTTCAGGATGCACGCGGACAGGTGACCAATCTGGTGGTGGCCTTCCAGGACATCAGCAATTTACGTGGTCTGGAAAATGCGCTGCAAAACAACCTGCGCGAACAGATTGCGCTTTACGAGGCCACCCGTGCACTGGCGGAAGCCCGCGAATTGGATGAGGCGCTGGACGCGACGATTGCCCAGATCATGATGTTGGGGCCGTTGGATGGTTACATCGTGCTGCTGGATGAAGAAACAGGTGGGCTGCAACCCGCGCGCGGCATGTTTGCGCCGGAGCAGTTTAATTTGCCGGAGGAATTGTTCCAGCCAACGCCGCTGATGATTTCCAATCTGGAACAGGAGATGCGGCTGTCGGAATCGACCAGGAATGAACTGATCGCAATGGGCATTCAGGCAGTGGCGTGTATCCCGCTGCGTGCTCGCGATACCCTGATGGGTTGGCTGGTTGTGGTTTATGACCGCGTACTGGACTTCTCCAGCGATAATGAACGCTTCCTGACGACACTGGGCGACAACGCAGCGGTAGCGATTGACAACCGCCGACTGTTCATCCAGACAGACAAAGCCTTGCAGGAAGCCCGAATTCTGTATGAAACCAGCCGCGCACTTTCGGACGCTTCGACGCCGGACGATGTGGTGCAGGCGGCCATGAGCCAACTCAAGCTGCCGCAGGTTACACAGGTATTCATGGCTGTGCCGCTGCCAACGAACCCGAATGCTGAAATGATGGTAGTGGTGGCGAACTGGCAGTCGGACTCCAGCAACAACATTAACCTGCTTGGCGTAACACTCAGCCCGGAACAATTCCCGGCATGGCGACAGGTTTCTACCGAAACACTGATGACGATTGATAATACGCAGACCGATACCCGTCTGAGCGAACTGGAACAGATGGGTTTGATGAGCACAGAAACGATGTCGCTGGCGGTTTTGCCGCTGCGCTCCGGCAATCGACGCATTGGGTCGATCTGGTTGGGCGCGTCCGAGCCTTTCCATCACACTGAACGAGACTTGCGTATCTATCGTTCGTTCATGGAACAAGCCTCGCTGCGTATGGAAGCCACGCGACTGCTGGAACAGACCGACCGCCGTGCCCGCCAGTTGAGTACCTCGGCGCAGGTTAGCCAGATCGCCAGTTCGATCCTTGACCTGAGTGAACTGATGCCGCGTGTCGTGAACCTGATCCGTGAATCGTTCCGTTACGACCATGTTCAAATCTTCCTGATGGACTCTGAACAGATTTATGCTGAACTGAAGGCCAGCACGGGTGAGGCAGGCAAGCAACTGCTGGCGATCAAACATAAGTTGGCGAAGGGGTCGGCCAGCGTGATTGGAACAGTAACGGCGACGGGCACACCTGCTATCGCGCTGGACACTGCCGATGCGCGCTTTGTGCATAAGCCAAACCCGTACCTGCCTCTGACACGCTCTGAAATGGCGCTCCCATTGATCGTGAAAGGTGCGGTTGCGGGTGCGCTGGATGTGCAATCCAACCAGCCGAACGCCTTTAGTGATGAAGATGTGGAAGTGCTGAAGACGCTGGCGGCACAGATTTCGGTCGCCATCGACAACGCACGGCTCTTCGACGAAGCACAGCGCCGCGCCCGCGACATGAGCTTCTTGTTCAACGTAACGACTTCCGCCGCCGCGCCCGACAAAAGCCTGTACGAGTCGCTGGAAGATGTGGCGGTACTGGTACGCGAATCGCTGGATGCCTTGAATGTGGCGATTTATCTGGTTGAGTATTACGAAGACGATGCAGGCGAAATGATTGGCCTGCTGCGGGCGGCGGCGCTCACAGGTTCATCGCAACCGCTTTCGGAAGTGGCTGAAATAGTGGTGGGCGATCCGCAGAACTTTATTGGAATGATGGCGCAGGACATGACAGCGCGCATTGTCACCAATGTGGAACAAGAATCGCGCTATCTGCCCATTTCGGCTTCGGCGCGGTCGGCGGTAGCTGCCCCGATGGTTGCTGGTAATCAACTGGTCGGTGTGATCGCGCTGGAAGATGATCGCCCGAACAGCTATGATCACGAAACTGTCAACCTGATGGGCGCGTTGACCAACTCGCTTTCCGCCATTGTGCAGAACGCGCAGCTTCTGGAGCAGGTGCAAAAGACCAACGATCAGTTGCGCGAACTTGACCGCCTGAAGAGCGACTTCCTGGCGAATATGAGTCATGAACTGCGGACACCGTTGAATTCCATCATTGGGTTCAGCCGCGTGATTTTGAAGGGTATCGATGGCCCGTTGACGGAAATGCAGGAGCAAGACCTTTCAACGATTTACAACAGCGGTACGCATCTGCTTGGCCTCATTAACGACATCCTCGACCAGGCCAAAATCAGTTCTGGCAAGATGGATTTGCACTCGGATTACTTCGACATCAAGCCAGTTGTGGAAGGGGTACGTTCTATCGGTATTGGTCTGATTAAGGACAAGCCGATTGATCTGCGGCTAGAGATGGCGTCCGGGTTGCCGAAAGCCTATGGCGATGAATTCCGCACGCGACAGGTTTTGCTGAATCTGGTTTCCAATGCAGCCAAGTTCACACAGCAGGGTGGTATCGTCATTCAGGTATATACCGAAACCGACGCACCCACAGGCAAGCCAATGGTGCGGGTGGACGTGAAGGATACAGGTATTGGTATCGCGGAAAAGGATATGCCGCTGCTGTTCGAGGCATTCCAGCAGATCGACTCATCACTGACGCGAACGGTGGGCGGTACAGGTCTGGGTTTGCCAATCGCCAAGTCCCTCATTGAAATGCAGGGTGGGCGTATGCTGGTGAGTTCGGAGGTCAATGTTGGTTCGACCTTCAGCATCGTGATACCGATGGAACCGACGCCGCCAACAATCAGTGACACTACACTTGGGGCGATCCCGGAACAACCGAAACGCAAGTCACTCAAGAAGAAAACCGGGCCGCTGCCGCCACGCCCCATCGCGCCGAAATCGATGGGCACCGCGCCGCTGAAGCCGCTGCCAGAATCGCAGCAGTCGAAGCCAGCATCCGGTGAAACCAATGGGCATCATTCCAGCGAGACTCTGGAAACACCACAGGCGCAGGATAAACGGGCGGCTATCTCGATGGCGAATGTGATGCCGATTAAGCGTCAAATCCTGTTGATCGAAGACAGCCCGGATATGGTTGACCAGTACCGTCGGGTTCTTCAGCGTGAAGGTTTCGATATTTTCGCAGCCTCGATTGCGCTGGAAGCCGAGGCGATGGCAAGTGGTTTGCGTCCGACGTTGATTATCATGAGCGCGACTTTTAACAAAGGCTGGGACATCCTGAAGCGGTTGCACGAGCGCGACGATACGCGGGATATTCCAGTGATTGTGTCCTCAGTGGCGGATGAGTCAGCGCAGGCGGCGGAGGCTGGAGCATTCAGTTTCCTCCCGCGCCCATTCACTCCTGATCAACTGATGGCAAAGGTGAAGGAAGCTGAAGAGGACAGCAAAACCGAACGCATCCTGATTATCGACGATCAGCCGGAGAGCACCCGGTTGCTGACCCAAATGCTGGATGACTCCGGGCGTTACCGTATCTTCCAGGCGCACAGCGGCTACGAAGGAGTTTCACTGGTTGCGCGGGTGCGGCCTAATCTGGTCATCCTCGATTTGCGGATGCCAGAGATGGACGGATTTGCTGTACTGGATGAACTGCGTGCCAACCCGGAAACGGCCAGCATCCCGGTGATGGTTGTGACCGCCGATACAACGCTGAACTCGCAGGAACGTGACCATCTGGCGGATTTGACGGTGCTGTTCAAGGCCAACCTGAACCAGGAAAATTATCAGGAATTCATTGATGGTGTAAAATCACACCTGATGAATGGCGAATAATTAATTTTGCCGGGGTATTCCACAAAGATGCCCCGGCAATATACCCATTTGGACTATTTGCTAGAACGATTAAGCAGCGTAAGATGATGTAAGAGGGTTGTGAAAAAACATAACAGCGATTTCCAAGAGATGGTTTCAGACCAAAATAGTGTAAATTTATGAGCAAGGCCAATAATTTAATGGGGCTTACGCTCGTTTTAATTTATGGCACCTCACCTGTTTAGGTGGGTGAGTTTTTTTTAGATAGGTGACATACAACTCTGGAGATCAACGTTGGACCCGGTACTTGACACCAATCAGGAAATAGAACTGGAATGCATTAACTGCCACACACGTGTTGCGCTAAACAGGCGCGTCGCGGGATGTCCCAATTGTGGCGAGAACATTCTGGAAGCCCGGTATGATCTGGGCAGTATTGATGTAGCGGCGTGGCGCGAAAAGCTGCGGAAACGGCGCGAGGGATTATGGCGCTATCGTGAAGTGCTCCCGATTTATGACTCGAACAACATCATCAGTCTGGGCGAGGGTGGAACGCCGCTCATTAAATCGCGGGCGCTTGCTGCCAGCTTGGGGCTGAAGCATCTGTACATCAAAGACGAACGGCAGGGGCCGACCGGAAGTTTTAAAGACCGTCAGGCGACTGTAGCCATTTCGGCGCTGAAGGAAATTGGCGTCAACGAAATTGTGGTTGCCAGCACGGGTAATGTGGCAATTGCTTACGCAGCTTATGCGGCGCGGGCAAACATTCGTGTTTGGGCATTTTTCCCCAGCCTGACGCCCGGCGATAAAATGCGCGAGGCGGCTCTCTATGGGGCGGAAGTCATCAAGGTTACCGGTTCATACGACCAGACCAAAGAAATTGCGGCGCAGTTTGCCAAAGCCAAAGGCATCTTTTTAGATCGCGGTATCAAAAGCGTGGCGGCCATCGAAGCCATGAAAACCATGTCGTATGAAATCGCAGAGCAGCTTGGCGACGAACTGGAAGATGGTGAACGCTGGCGTACACCGGACTGGTTCTTACAAGGTGTCAGCGGCGGCATGGGGCCGATTGGCGTCTCGAAGGGTTTTCAGGAAATGCTGGGCTTTGGCATGGTGGATAAACTGCCTGCATTGGGCATCATTCAATCCACCGGATGTGCGCCAATGGTGGAAGCCTTCAATCGTGGGCAGCGGATAGCAACTCCGGTCGAAAACCCCCAGACGATTATCGCTACGCTGGCAACGGGCAACCCCGGACGCGCGTATGAACTGCTCTATGATTATGTGAAACTGAACGGTGGGCACTTCACTTCCGCCAGTGATGAAGAAGCCTTTGATGCGACCGTGATTCTGGCACGCACGGAAGGGATTTCAGTTGAACCTGCGACAGCAGTCACCTTTGCCGGATTGATTCATATGGTGCGCGAGGGTGTGATTAAGCCGGATGATGTCGTCGTTGTAAATTGCTCCGGGCATACTATCGCAGTCGAGAAGCAAATTCTGGGCGACCATTGGGAAGAAACCGTTGAACTTACCGACAAAGATAAGGTGGTCAACGTACCAGAGGAAGGTCTGCTTTCTGCATTGGAGCAGGTCGAGTCTCAGGTGCGGCGTATCGTCATTATCGAAGATAATGTAGACGCGGCCCGGTTGATTAAGCGCATTTTGCAGGCACGCGGCAACTATGACATTCATGTTGCCCATGATGGTGCACAAGGTATTGAGATCATCCGTGAAGTGCGGCCTGATCTGGTCGTGACTGATTTGATGATGCCGGATGTAGATGGCTTCAAAGTGATTGAAACCATGAAGAATGACAAGATCATGGCGAAAATCCCGATTGTGGTGGTGACTGCCAAAGAACTAACCGCGAAGGAACGCCAGCGTCTCAGCGGGCAGATTGACATGCTGCTGCAAAAGGGTTCGTTCATCGATGAGGAATTCATCGACAGTCTGGTGAGCCGCCTGCATTAAGTCATTTATCGAAAAGGCTTAACAGCGTTTTCAAGGATGTCTTCCCGTAGGGGAGGGTTTTAGACCCTCCTCTATTATTTTGTAGAGGTAAAAGATAATTCCGCTTGAGTTGTTAGAGTACAATCAGAATGGGGTTTGGTTGGTGTGAATTTCATGAACCTTCTTCAGCACCTTCCAGCCGTATAATATACAATAGACTTTACAACCTCAAACAGTACGGGGAACCATGAACAGCATTAAGCGTACCATCCTGTACATTGAAGACGATCCAGCCAGTCGTTCGCTTGTGGAACGCACCCTTAGCCATGCCGGATACCGGGTGTTGGTGGCGGAGCGTGGCTTGGAGGGCATTGATATTGCCCGGCGCGAAAGCCCGGATTTGATCCTGACGGATATTAACCTGCCAGATTTAAGCGGGCGCGAAATTACGACCACACTGCGGAGCGATGCACGTTTTGAACGTACCCCGATTGTGGCGCTGACGGCACAGGTCTACAACGAACACCGCGCGATGGCGATGGCGGCGGGTGTGACCGGATATTTGACCAAACCAGTTGATGTGGAAACTTTGCCTGATCGGGTGGAATTTTATCTGGGCGGTGGCAAAGACCAGATTGATCAGGAAACACTTTCCGAGGCGCAGACTAAATACACGCAGGAAATTGTAGTTCGTTTGGAAGAGCAGATCCGCGAACTGGAATCCAGCAATAACGCGCTGATGCGGCTGGACAAGATGAAGGATACTTTCATCCAGTTGACGGCACACGAACTTCGCACACCCTTGACCCTTGTATTTGGCTACAGCCGCTTGATTGAAGATACACCGCCCGTTAAGGCTATCATTCAGGGCGATGAAAATCTGCGTGTGCTGATGAAAGGGTTGCAGGATGGCATCAAACGGATGCAGGACATCATCAACGAAATTTTGACGATCAGCCGCATTATGACCAATCAGATTGACCTTTCGATTGGGCCGATCAATTTGGGTCAGGTGGCGGAAAAGGTGGTCAATAACTTCGAAGATGTGCTGCGTATCCGCCCGGTGACCATTCATTTTGATAAGACGGCATGGCCGGGCAAGATGCGGGCAGATGCTGATTTGCTGGGTCTGGTGCTGACCAATCTGGTGAATAATGCCGTCAAATATACACCGGATGGTGGCGATATTTATCTGACGGCTACTGCTGATGAAGAACAGGTACGTATCAGTGTCAAGGATAAGGGCATTGGCGTGGCAAAAGATGAGCAGCAGCGCATCTTCGAGCGATTCCATACAGCAGGTGATACCCAGTTGCATTCGACCAGTAAAATCGCCTTTCGGGGTGGTGGGCTGGGTTTGGGGCTGGCGATTTGTAAAGGCATTGTGGAGGCACATGGCGGGCGAATCTGGGTCGAGAGTCCCGGTTTTGATCCACAAACACTGCCTGGTAGTGAGTTCATAGTGGTGCTGCCTGTTGTGGCAGTATTCAAGAGGCCAACGAAACTGTAGAGTTGCCCTCAAAAGATGGGTTGCGGGCGGCTGGAGACTTTTCATGGGAACAGACCATACCAACGTGCGGGGGGTAGTGTTGGGGCTGCTAACCCCGTTATTTCTGGGTATGGCCCCGATTTTTGGCAAACTGGCGATTAATTCCGGTGCAGATCCGTTCACTGTCGCCGCATGGCGTACTGTGGTTGCGGTGGTTGCGTTGTGGATTTTGTATAGCATCGTCGCGCGCCGTTTTTTATACATCTACCCGGCGGGTTTGCTCGGTTGTATTGTGATTGGCATCATCAACGGGATTGGATCGCTGTTTTATTACAGCGGTTTGGGGATGTTGGACGCCTCGCTGGCGCAACTGCTGAACGGGACATACCTGATTTTTGTGGTTCTGCTCTCGCGGGCAGCAGGTGAACGGCTGGACACTCGTACTATTTTGCGGGTTGGGTTAGCCATTATTGCATTGGTTATCATCGCGGGATTTGGCAAAACGCCTGCTAACTGGCTGGGGGTGGGACTGATGCTGGCGAATGCTATCATGTTCGCCGGGACGGTTATCCTGAGCCAGTATGTGCTGTACGAAATGCCTGCGCCAACAGTAACACTGTATATCCTGACAGCAATGGCGATTCTGGTGGCGATGGTGTGGGTAGTGGTGGGCAAGCCAATTGAATTGGCGACTGCAATCGATACACTGCCGCCGATGGTCTGGGCCGTTGTCAAGCGTCCAGTGGCTTTGCACAGCCTGCCAGATGTGCTGCTGCCGATTGGCCTGCTGGCGCTAACGACGGCAGCTTCGCGGTTAGCCTTGTTCGCTGGAGTGAAATTCTTTGGCAGTTTGCAGACAGCGGTGCTGGCACTAACTGAAATCGGTGTAGCGCTGGCGCTGGCATTTTTTGTGCTGGGCGACCGTCTGACCCCCCTGCAAATGATCGGTGTGGTTGTGATGGCGGTCAGCATTTTGCTCATTCGTCCTAAAGATATTCTGCCGCGCGGCATCAACCCCAACCGCCTGATTTCCAATATTGCCGATATTCAATTTCAGTGGATTGCGTTTGAGCAGGCTTTCGGCAAACATGATGAGTTGGATCAAGAACGCCCGACCCGTCCCAAACTGACGACCGTCGAAATTCACATGATTCGCAATATGATGGGCGTAGAGAAGGGGCCAGTGTCGCCCATTTCGGCTAACAAAGACGATTATGGGCATGTGCCGCCGCTGACTTGGGAAGACGACGGTGGCAAGTCGAGCGAGAGCAGTAGTTAGCCGCCGATGTGATACATTTCGACTTTGCGGGCAGGGTCGGTTTGCCCGGAACGGATTTCGCTGTAACGGTCAACCCGGTTGCCCCACGTTTGACGCACAATTTGTTCGAGTTCGTTATCAGATGCCCCAGCCCGCATTGGGCCGCGTAAGTCTGTGCCCTCTGAAGCGAACAAACAGGTGTAAATTGCGCCCTCGGCAGAGAGCCGCATTCGGCTGCAAGCGCCGCAGAACGGCATCGTGACCGAGGCGATCAGGCCGATTTCGCCCCCGCCGTCTTGATAACGATAGCGCAGCGCGACTTCGCTTTTATAATTCCGTTCAGTTGCCTCCAGCGGCATCACCGCGTCAATGCGTTCGACAATTTCTTTGGCTGGAACAACATCATCCATCCGCCAACCGTTGATGTTGCCGACATCCATGTATTCGATGAAACGCAGGATGTAGCCCTTATCTTTTGCCCAGCGTGCCAGATCAACAATGGTGTTGTCGTTGACTCCGCGCTGCACCACCGCATTGATTTTGATGGGCTGTAAGCCGGCTTTTTCCGCCGCCGTGATGCCGTCCAGCACTTTTTGCACGCTGGAACGGTTGCCGTTCATCTTGCGAAACACCGCGTCATCCAGCGAATCCAGACTGACAGTAATGCGTTCCAAACCCGCATCCTTAAGCGCCTGTGCTTTTTTCGGCAGCAGGTAAGCATTCGTGGTCATGGTCAGATCGTCTACGCCGTCAATCCCCCGCAGCATGGCGACCAACGTTTCAATTTCTTCGCGGACGAGGGGTTCGCCGCCCGTCAGCCGGACTTTGACCGCACCTAAACGGACGATGATGTTGGTCAACCGGGTGATTTCCTCAAAGCTAAGGACTTCCGTTTTGGGCAGAAATTTGTAATTCTCGCCAAAAATTTCAGCAGGCATACAGTAAGTGCAGCGGAAGTTACAGCGGTCGGTGACGGATACACGCAGGTCGCGCAGGGGGCGGTGGAAGGCATCGCGGAGGGTGGATTCAATCATGGAATTGTTGCCTATTTGTTCTAGTCTGCTTCAAGTGTAAACAAAAGCCGACTTTTTATCAACACAATCTGTTTTATTAGGACTCATTGAAGTGCCAAAATATTACGAAAGTTGGAATCATAAGGGGTACAGTGCGGTGGTGCTGTACCCCTCTTTCCGCCTAATGGCTAACGGTTTTTACGCTGTTGCGCTGCGGAACACCCGCACGGCCCAATAAACCGCCAGTGCCATCAGCGCCGCCACGAACCCGAACCCGACCAAAACTGCCGAATCGCCTAGATTGCCATTGACCAGTGCGCGAGAGGCATCCACCGCATACGAAAACGGATTGACCGATGCCAATGCCTTGATAATCGGCGGTGCCAGCGTCAATGGCAGCAGAATGCCAGAGAGCAGCAAAAGCGGCTGCATGACCGTATTCAGCGACGACGCCAGCGCATTTTCATCCTTCACCGTCAGTGCCAAAGCATATGACGCTGACGCCATCAGCGCACCAATCAGCGCCATCAACCCGAACAGCAGCACTAAGCCCGCCGGATCAGCCCGTAAACCCATCAAAGTAGCGATGACCACCAGAACAGTGGATTGCAGCAGCAGCACAACAACATCGCGCAGCACCATACCCAGCAGTAATGCCAAACGGCTGGCGGGTGTCACACGCAAGCGTTCCAGCACCCCGGCGCGCAGGTCTTCGATCACGCCGAAGCCGACGAATGCTGAACCGAACAATGCGGTCATCACCATCAAACCCGGCGTGAAAATGTTGAATGAACTGCCGGAATTGAATCCCGGCATCCCGCCCAATCCATCCAGCAGGGGTGCAAACAGCAGCAGATACAGTGCGGGCTGGAACAACCCGATGATGACCCATATTGGATTCCGCCGTGTAACCAGCAAACTACGCCCGAAAATCAGTCCCGTATCCCGAATCAACTTGCTCATGGTTTTCGCCTCCTTTTTGGCGGTTAATTAGCGGCTTCACGCAGTGAACGTCCGGTTTGGCGCAGAAAAACATCATCCAGCGATGGACGGCTGAGGGTGACCGTGCGAATGCCCAATCCCGCCCCATCCAGCAGGCGCAGAATCGAGGGCAGTGCTTCTTCGCCGCGTTCCACATAAAGCTGAATTTGTTCATCGTCAGTATGCAGTTCGCGCACGAATGGCTGGGCCTCTAATAACTGAACAGCCTGTTTTAATTCACCATTGTGAGCATCTAGACCGAGCATCACCACGTCCCCGGCGATCTGGCGTTTGAGCGCATCCGGTGTGCCTTCTGCCACGATCTGACCGTGATCCATAATTGAGAGCCGGTCAGCCAGTACATCGGCCTCGTCCAGATAATGAGTCGTCAGGAAGATGGTTGTGCCTTCCGCCCGCAGCTTACGTACCTCATCCCATAAACGCGCGCGGCTTTGCGGATCAAGCCCGGTGGTTGGCTCATCCAAAAACAGCAGTGTTGGCTGGTGAACCATGCCTAAGCCGAGGTCAAGCCGCCGTTTTTGCCCACCGGAATAAGTGCGGGCAGGGCGGTCGGCAAATTCGGTCAGCTCCAACGCCTCGATCAGTTCTGCCGCACGGCGCTGGGCATCGGATTTGCTTTTGCCGTACAACCGTGCCTGCAAGATCAGATTTTCGCGGGCAGTCGCGCTGCCATCCGTCCCACCCGCCTGACTGACATAGCCGATGCGTTCGCGCACATTTTGCGGCTGGCTCAAAAGATCGCAGCCCGCGACGTTTGCCTGCCCTTCGCTGGGCGGCAGCAGGGTTGCCAGCATCCGCAGTGTTGTACTTTTGCCCGCGCCATTTGGCCCCAAAAAGCCGAAGATTTCACCCTGTTTGACCTGTAGATTAATGCCTTTGACGGCCTCGACGATTTGCGGTGCACCTTTTTGTGCCTGCCGCGCTTTGAAGGTTTTACGCAGTCCTTGCGTCTCGATAATATTCATGTTCCTTGTCCCTCAATCTTTCTTGCTCTGGATGTACTAACGCCCGTTATCGAAGATTTGTTCAACCTTCACTTGATCCGTGTTGCCATCAATTCGTTACCACTCCAGTTCACATCAATTGTGTTCACCTGCCCATCGTCATCACGCTGGAAAGTCAGGTACACATCGCCTTTGGAACGGGCATAAAACTGCGTCTGGCTGATGGCGCTGGCGACCGTTTTGGGCAGACCCTTCACATCCATCATCAGTTTGCCGTTCTCGATGGTGAACTTCAGGGTAGAAGCCCGTCCAAAGTAGGTCAGGTTGTAATCACCCAGATAATCCGCCATCACCGCCAGATCGAGATCAATGAAGGCGTGGGCTGTTGGCAGCGCATACGGTTCGCCAAAAGCGATAGCCGCCAGCGTCTCGGTCATCTGTGAGAAAGCGGTGCTGCCCAGATTGCTCAGAATGATGACCGTCACATCGTCATCCACAAACCGTGCTAGATTGCTGACGTAACCGGGCATCCCGCCGGAATGGGCGACCACTTTCCGGTTATGCACTTGGTAAAGTTCCCATCCATAGCCGTAACTTGTCTTGCTGGCAGGAAGGGTCATCTGCGCCAGCGTTTCGGCTTTCAACAGTTTCCCGTTGTGTAATTCCCGATCAAAAGCCAGCAGATCATCAACCGTCGCATACAAACCGCCCGCGCCGTGCATCGTGGTTTCATCAATGAATTCGGCGTTGAGCATGGCTCTGCCTGTATCGGCATAGCCCGTCGGACGCCCCTTAATCAGTGGTTGCTCCCATTCGTAGCCCGAATGCGTCATCCCGGATGGCGCGAAAATTTGCTGTTGAATCACCTGCTCATATGGTTTGCCCGTGACCAATTCCAGCACATAACCCAGCAGCACCCACCCGCTGTTGCTGTAACCAAAATCGGTTCCCGGCTCAAATTGCATCGGCTTATCGCGGAATACGGCGATCAGTTCGGTTGTGCTGATGTGCTGCTTTTTGATCGGTTCGTACTCCGGCATCATGATGTAATCAGGAATGCCCGAAGTATTGGTCATGAGATGATGTAGCGTAATCCTTTCCCCATGCGGATAATCCGGCACGTATTTCGCCAGTGAGTCTTGTTCTGAAAGCACTCCTTTTTCCGCCAGTTGCATAATCGCAATTGCCGTGAAGGGTTTGGTCATCGAGCCGATGCGAAAGGGCGTTTCCGGCGTATTGGGCGCATTGTGCTCCCGGTTCGCCAATCCATAAGCCTTGCGGAACAGCACTTCGCCGCCCCGCGCCACCAGAACCGCCCCGCTGAATTTGCCCTGATCGGTGTAGGCCTTCACCAGCACGTCGTATGCATTTCCCGCCCGGTTGCCGAACAAACCGCTAATCAATCGTTCCCCTAACATTGCACATCCTCCTTTATGGATACACCTTTGAGCGACTTGAAAGTCAAGATCTTGTTCACTTACAGACTTGTATGTATGTAAATGATCGAAAAAAAAGAGCTTTTTGGGACATTAAGCTCGTTTCACTTACGTTCAAGTCTGTATGTAAATAACTGAAAAAATTTGTCCCGGCTAGGGGACAATCCCATGAATGAAAATCTCGGCCATGCTTTGTGCCTTTGCCTTCAGTGAAAACAGTTTCGGCTCAAGCAGCCACACCATCATCAATCCGTTTTGCAGGGAGAGAAAGGCAATCGCCGTATCGCGTGCGTCCATATCGCCGCGAATTTCGCCCGCATCCATGCCCTGCTGAATCTGCTGGCTGACGAATTCGATCAGGCCGTAAATGCCTTCGATTTTCCGCTGCATTCCTTCGGCCAGTTCCGGCGAAACCGATGTTTTGAACAGCACCAGTTCGTTGACCGCCCGGTAGATCGCGTCTTCTTCGATGTAGCTCAACGTGCTGACGAACAACCGCCGCAGGGTATCTAATACGCTGCCGCCCTGTGCCACCGCCTCTGTTATGATCGGCATCACCCGCTGCGTGAACTCCATCACCATTTCGTTATAGAGTTCCGCCTTACCGCCAAAATGGTGATAAATCGCCCCGCGCGTCACTTCGGCCTCGGCAGCAATATCTTCCAGCCGCGTGGCATCATAACCCTGACTACTGAAAACATTCAGCGCCGCCAGCAACAGACGTTGGCGTGTGATGTCGGCTTCTTCTTTGGTTCGTCGCATATCTTTCCTCGCTACGAATTACATACTATCACGCATGTATGTTTGTGTCAAGAAGTCAATTCCCCAAATCTTGTATAGGTTTTAGATTTTGCTTAGATATTTCTGATACTGCCTGAAGTATGCTACAACCAGCAGCACTGCTCCCCGCTTCTTATCAGCCTCACATCCGGTCGAGTGCTGAAAATCCTGTACAATAAGGATGTAGGTGGCGCGTAGATCGGCGCTGGTGATTGAATAATGATTGGTGCAGGCATGGATGTTATCCTGCACAAACCAAGCGAGGCATGTAAACCCCCATGATGCGTTTTGAACGTTTTACCGAGCGCGCGCAGGATGCCGCCGCGCGGGCCTATGAAATTCTTCAGCGGTACGGCCATAATCAGGTCGATACTGAACATATTTTGCTGGCGCTGCTTGAACAGGCCGATGGTGTAATCCCCCAGATTCTTGAAAAACTCACGGTTGATGTGACTGCCATGCGAAATCGGCTGGACGAGATTTTGCGCGCCAGCCCGAAGGCCGCCATTTATGGTCATGGGGCGGGGCAGGTGTTCATTACCCCACGCGTCAAACGGATTATTGATCTGGCGAACGAAGAAGCCAACCGTCTGCGCGACGAGTACATTTCCACCGAGCATATCTTTCTGGCGATCATCAGCGAACGCAACACCGCCGTCAGCAAGATCATGGCGGATAATGGAATCACCCGCGACCGTGTGAACGATGCCATTAAGGATGTACGCGGCGGTCAGCGCGTGACTGATCCGCAGAGCGAGACTCGTTATCGCACGCTGGAAAAATACAGCCGCGATCTGACCCGTATGGCGCAGGAAGGCAAGCTCGATCCGGTCATTGGGCGCGATACCGAAATTATGCGTGTGATCCAGATTTTGAGCCGCCGCACCAAGAACAATCCGGTGCTGATTGGCGAGGCAGGCGTGGGTAAAACCGCCATTGTCGAAGGTCTCGCGCAAAAAATTATTGATGCCGATGTACCCGAATTGTTGCTCGGCAAACGCCTTGTCAGCCTTGATCTCGCCGGGATGCTGGCGGGAAGCCGCTTCCGGGGCGAATTTGAGGAACGTTTGAAGGCCATGTTGGAAGAAGTCCAGCGTGCCGAAGGGGACATCATCCTGTTTATCGACGAACTGCATCAGGTGGTTGGTGCAGGCGCGGCGCAGGGTGCTCTGGACGCGGGTAATATGATGAAGCCTGCGCTGGCACGTGGCGAACTTCATGCCATTGGTGCGACCACGTTGGATGAATATCGCCAGTATATCGAGAAAGACAGCGCGCTTGATCGCCGTTTTGCCCCGGTATTTGTGGATGAACCCAACGTCGAAGATACCATTGAAATGCTCTATGGTCTGCGTGATCGCTACGAAGCCCATCATAAAGTCACCATCTCCGACGAAGCCATTGAGGCATCCGTGCGCTTGGCGGCGCGTTACATCAACGACCGCAAACTGCCGGATAAAGCCATCGACCTGCTGGACGAAGCCGCCGCCAAAGTGCGTGTCGCCTTGTACTCCATGCCACAGCGTTTGAAGGAAATGAAAGAAGCCATTTCCCGTTTGACCGCCGCCGAAGAGGAAGCCGGTCTGAAGGCCATGCGCGGCGGCAGCGTGGAAGACTACGAACGTGCGGCAGGCTATAAAACCCAGCGTCTGCAACTGGAACAGGATTTTGAAAACGAACGGTATCTCTGGCAGCAGGAAAATACGCTGGATGAAACCGTCGATGAAGACGATATCGCACAGGTCGTTGCCCAATGGACGGGTATCCCGGTCAACCAGATGCTCGAAACCGAGAGCGAAAAACTGCTTCGTATGGAAGAAGTCATGCATCAGCGTATCATCGGGCAGTCGGCAGCCGTTTCCGCGATTGCCGATGCCATTCGCCGTGCCCGCAGTGGTCTAAAAGACCCGAAGCGTCCGATTGGTTCGTTCATCTTCCTCGGTTCCAGCGGTGTCGGCAAAACCGAATTGGCAAAGACGCTGGCGGAATTCCTGTTTGACGATGAAGAAGCCCTCGTGCGGGTGGACATGAGCGAATACCGCGAGCAGCACACGGTCAGCCGTTTGTTCGGTGCGCCACCCGGATATGTTGGCTACGAAGAAGGCGGGCAATTGACCGAAGCCGTCCGCCGCCGTCCTTATCGCGTCATCCTGTTCGACGAGATCGAAAAAGCCCACCCGGATGTTTGGAACGCTTTGTTGCAAATTCTGGAAGATGGTCGCCTGACTGATGGACAGGGGCGCGTGATTGATTTCCGCAACACGGTTATCATCATGACCAGCAACCTCGGTACCGAATTCGCCCGTAAGGGTGGTGTGCTGGGCTTTGTGCAGGGCGGTGACCAGCAGGCAGTGGCCGATCATCAGAAGATCGAAAAGGCCATGCGTGAAACCTTCCGCCCGGAATTCATGAACCGCATTGACGAAACCATTATCTTCTCGCCCCTCA
Organism: Anaerolineae bacterium; assembly: GCA_019912965.1. GTDB lineage: Bacteria > Chloroflexota > Anaerolineae > Aggregatilineales > Phototrophicaceae > CFX2. The sequence goes on along the minus strand of JAIOHM010000230.1, from coordinate 23,387 downwards.
GCCTGAGCGAAGTTGAGCAGATTGTCGATTTGCAGATGCGCGGTATCGCCGAACGTATGGCAGAAGCCGGTATCACCATCCACCTGACCGAACCCGCACGCCGTTGGTTGGCTGAAAAGGGCTATGACCCGCAGTTTGGGGCGCGGCCTCTGCGTCGTGCCTTGCAGCGCTTTGTGGAAAATGCCCTCAGTGTCCAACTGCTGCGCGGCGTCTTCCGCTCTGGCGATCTGGTCGTGATCGACGAAGTGAATGGTCAGTTGGTCTTCGGGCGCGAACAGGATGCCCAAACCGACTACCTGAACATCCCGCAGGATCAATTCGTCAACAACGACATCCCACAGGAATAACCTGACTCTCACAGCAATAAATAAGCCCCTTTCCAACCGGAGAGGGGCTTTTGATTCTTAAATAATTTCGCTGTGTACGGCTGATGATAGAAGCTACTGCGGAAATACATCCCGTACCATCAGTTTAAACCCCGGCAGCACATCTTCGCCATCAAGCGTGCTATCTATGGTGAACTTCTGTATCAAAAGATCACCATTTGCTGTGCGGCGGTACACATCAATAATTTGCTCTTCAGGATAGATCACCCATACGCGCTGCGTACCGCATTCGAGATAACTCTCGACTTTATTCATCATCTCACGTTCATAGTTACTGGGCGAATATACTTCAACGGCTAAATCGGGTGATAAGTTAAATGCTTTGGGGAGTTCGGGCTGTCGCTGATTGGAAACGAATGATACATCGGGAATAAATGTATCGCCGTTCGGCAGATCGAATTCAATTGAATCCGCGAATACATATCCCAGGCGATGCTGAAAAACAAAATTGCCAATGATGCGAACCAGTGTCGAGATAATCCAGGCGTGTAAAGGCGTTCCGCTAGGCACTTCGTAGATGACTCCTCGATAGAGTTCGAATCGCTTATTAGCATTTTCTGGTAAGCTGGCAATTGCTCTTAAATCGTCTCTGGTATATGTCCGTTCTCGCAGTGTCATGAAGCATCCTCATAACATAGACTACTTGGAATTGTAGCATAGTCTGACTTTCATAAAGCCCCTGTCCGGTTGGAAAGGGGCTTTTGATTCTACCTAAATCGGATGGCTATTCATTCCCGTACCACACCTTCGTGCCTTCCTCATAGGATGGTGCAGGGAATGTCACCAGATCAATTCGCCATGGCGTCAATTTCAACAACCCGAAATTTTCAGGCGCGGGGCTGATGAAGATTGGCGCAGGGTCATAACCCAGCGGCGGCAGTGCGTTCTTGAACAATTCCCAAATCCGCTTTTTCTGCTCCAGATCATCCACCCATTCAGCCGTACAGTCCACATAAACCGGGCTTGAAATATCGGCAATGTACGCCAGCGACATATGCGGATTTTTTGCCAGATGTTGGGCTTTATGGGAATTGCGATTCGTTCCGATCCACCCGGTCGAACCTTCCCAGATGGGATGCAGGATGCGGGAACGTGGGCGCTGCTGGCTGTCGATGGTAGCGGCGTTGCACCACACCATCCGGTGTACCCGTTCGATAAATTCAGCTTCAATCGTCGAGAAGTCGGTGATTTTCATACAATTTGATCCTTGAACCGTGCTGCGGATGAGATGCGAAATAAAAAGCCGCATGGGCACTTCCACGCGGCAGCAGTTCACGAATCAAACAGGAATACTCAATATGCGTATCCGAATCGCCAACCGACCACAAGAATGGTAAATGCCCACCTTACAGTGTCTTATGCGCGATTCGTCAGGGTCATCGAAAGTCTCTCTACTCAGTCCAACGGTTTCGCAGGGGGGGTGCCCGCCGCGACATTCAAAGCATAGGAGGGCTGCGAAAAAAAGTCAAGAGGTCAACGGGTCTCTATTTTATAGATTGGGCGGGCAGGTCGCATGTTCTGCCCTGAGTGGTGCGATAACCCGAATGCCCCGTCCCGCACCTATGAGAAGATAAAATTGTGGGCAAAGGGGACGGCACAGGACATTGGGGCGCGAGCCCCATCCGTCGCATTGATACTCTTCAGCATCCGCTCGACCCGCCGCTCACCCCATCAGCCTGTGATGAGACGGCAATCCCGGCAGCGCGACAATCGGCTGAACGCGCGGCACAGTACCTTAGGGACGTTATAGATACGATAACCTGTGCCTATCGGCCCACAAACAACGTGGCGCGGACAAAAAAGCGACATGGGCGTTTTTTTACTGAGCTACTACCCAGCGAGTTACCCCGTCGGGCGAGAGGGCTTGAACCTCTGACCTATTGATTGTTCGTCAATTGCTCTAACCGATAACCCATATCTACCGGCCCGCACCACTGCATTTCGCGGCAAAAAGTATGGACAAAGATCGCGGCGGTAAATGGGACTCGAACCCATACCTCCTGAGTGTTGAGACTCAGGTGCTCTGCCAATTAAGCTAAATCCCCAAGTGGAGACGATAACCCGCACACAGCGGCCCATACCCCATTTCATACACAGGCAGCACGGGCAAAGGAGTTGGCATAAGCCATTTGATTCCTGCTCTGCCACTGAGCTACACATCCCATGTGTTGGGGATGTGTAGCGATTCGAACGCTCGACTCGGTAACTTATACCTTGCGGCCCGCGTCATCATGATTCAGTTGTTAAAGTCGGGCGGACAAAGGGAAGATATGGGTAAAGGAATTGCTTCCTAAGCCTTCAACCACTCGGCCACAGTCTGGCCGGGGAAACCCGGTCAGGCTGGAGGGATTCGAACCCTCGGAACAGGTTGCCCTGCTCAATCGTTTTACAGACGATAACCCACACCAATCGGCCCGCGCCGATAAATTTCAACTATCAAGAGGGGCAGTTCGTGAACCGCCCCTACCATATTTGTTAGATCATCCCACGCGCGAAGTCGCTCATGATTTGCGGCGTGGCCGAGTCAAAACCAACAATGTCCAACATTCCGGGGTCATCAGGCGAAGCAATCGTGAAGCCGTTGCTTGTCATGGCAACCACGATCAACTGCGCCGGAATGCCAGTCTTTTCGCGGTACTGCGCCAACGCCTGCACCGGATGAAGTGCCGGATTCGCCCATGTCTCACTGTCGGTGTATATAACGAAAGTATCCACCTTCAGCTTCTTCTCCAGCGCGTAGAGCATCGGTTGGGCGCAGTCGGTTGCGCCGAACGGCAACCCATGTGTGACCTTGATCGCGTCGTCCAATCGCATCCGCGCCGAGATGTTCAACGGCACGATCTGATTCTGGAACGAGATGATGGTGTAGTTCGGTTCGGTCTTGGCCGTCACCAGCGCCATCGCCGCGCTGCCATCGCGCGGGGTCAACCCCGGCACACCTGCAATCGCCCCCATGCTCATCGAGCCGGACACATCCAGCGCCAGCATCATGCGCTTGTTAGCAGGTTCGACGTTCTGGAAAGCCAGATAGAAGGCGGCATCCAATGCGTCGATCACCCGCGAAGTCGGATTCCAAGTGCTTTCGCCCCGCACCCCGCGCCCCTGAGCATACACCCGCAGCGCCGAAAGCACCGCAATCGGGTGGATACGCGCCTTACGGAGCATATCGGCATTCCCCAACCGGGTCACGATGGTCTGCTCAGCATCGCTCATTGGCGTCAGCAATCCGACCTTGGACATGACGCCCAAATTACGGATCATAGCGGTCAGCGGCATCTTCGTCAGCAAGGCTTCCCATACCGCGGCCTCATTGAGCCACTGCGTCGGCAGCGCCTCACGCGGGAGGTCATAAGCCTGAACCAGCTTCAACACCGTATCCACATTTTGCGCCGTTTGTACCCGCTCGAATGCCCAGATGAAAGCCAGTGCTTCGTCATCGGGCGGCACAATATCCGCAGCCCAGTTGGCTTCCTCGCGGTGCGTGACCCACTTGTAGATCGCGCCGTGCGAATCCGTTACAGGCTTCGGGTGCGCCAAACGCAGTGTGTCGGTGTGCGTCCAGCCTTCACGCTGACGGTACTTGACCATCTGGTAAGCCAGTTTGCGCGGCTCAAGTGCCTGATACCAGGTACCCACCGCCCGACGCAAACCACGCCCCCAGCCACGCAGCGTTTGCACATATTCTGCGAACAGGAACAAATGGGTTCCGGTTCGGCAGACCTGCGGCAGAGCATCCAAAGCGGCCTTGCGGGCAGCGTCGTCACCCTTCGCAGCCACCAACGCCAGAGCAAAGATTGCCGGGTCGTTCTTCGGGGCACGTCCAGCTTCCGAAATGGCGACAATTTCGCGCACCACCCGTAGACCATCCTCACGAATGCAGTTCAGCACGGCGTTGGCGTTCTCAATCGTCAGCGCCTTTTCGGAGATGTAATACGTGCCAGATTGTGAACCAAGCACCAAAAAGCGGCTCAGTCGCTGCCAATCATTCACCTTCCACGAGTAGCCTCCGGCAGAATTGGCGACCTGGGTTGTACCCGGAATCGGCGCGTTCTGCGGGGTCATGCCCATCGACTTGAAGGCGTTCTTCAGATAGTTGGTCACGGCACACCTCCTGTTCACTAAGACTTACACAATGCGGATAAAAAGCTGCGGTGGGCAGATTCCCCACCCATGTAAAAGGGGGTGGGTTTGGATTCGAACCAGTTAGACCAGATAACCCAACCACGACGACCCACATCATGTGTTACGTTCATCAGAAAATGCAGGCAAAAAAGGTGAATGGACTCCCTTGCGGGATACTCTGCCAATTGAGCTACATCTACCCTTGCGGATAGACGACGGGACTCGAACCCGCAACCCTTCGATTTTGAGCGATAACCCATTCACAGCGGCCCGCATCATTGTGATGCCACCGAAATTATGCAGACGAAGTGTGCAAGTGGATGTTTTTGGCGCTCTACTGCTGAGCTATACATCCCACGTTTGGAATGTGGGGAGATTTGCACTCCCGGCCTCCCGTTCCTTAAACGATAACCCACTCATGTCGGCCCGCATGAGTTACACTGTAGCATAAAAGGTTTTTAAATGTCAATAGAGTTCATGAGGGTTCAAATGTACAGAAATCTATACAAGGATTAGTGACGAGTAATGAGTAACGAGGGATGAGTAAAAGAAAATGCCGCGCGGGGCGGCAGTGTGGGGTGCGGGCAAATTGAACGTGGTGGTACTCGGTTTCAGCGATAACCCACTCACTTCGGCCCGCACTTCTACTTTAAGATCAAAACGTTTCAGATGTCAAGACGGGCGCTAATGGGTCAGTCAATATAAGCCAAAAAATAACTTTTCGCCCTTTTGTGTTTGATTCTTCTGACCGTCCTCGTTATAATACCCCGCTTGTACCCATGTGTGCGGGAGAAAGCGAAGCCATGAACTCAAATTTGTCAGAGCTGGGACAGCCAGAAGAACTTCAGGCATCCCCAGCCGCCGAGCCAGAGCAGCCCGAAGTCGTCGCTGAAGCCGCCGTCAATGGTGGCGAAACAGCGGTGGTGGATGCTGCCGAAGCCGGAGACCAAAACGCAGAAACCGCCACACCGGAAACGAGTACTGCCGATGCACCCGAAGGCGATGCCAACTGGCTGGCACAGGATACATCGGATCAGAAGGTTCTTAAGCGGGGGGATGTGTTGGACGGCACTGTCACCACCACCTCTCCAACGGCTGTGTACGTCGATGTCGGCGCCAAGACCGATGGGATTATCCCCGGTCGTGAACTCGAACGGATGAACCGCGAAACACTGGACTTGCTCAAACAGGGCGAAGTCGTTTCGGTGTACGTGGTGAATCCACATGACCACAATGGCGACTTGATCCTGTCACTTAACCGTGCGCTGGAAGAACTGGACTGGCGGCGGGCCGAAGAATACCGCGAGAGCCAGGAAGTGTACGAAAGCCATGTGGCGGGGTATAACAAAGGTGGTCTGATCGTCCGGTTTGGTCGTGTGCGCGGGTTCGTGCCACAGAGCCAGATCAGTGCCGACCGCCGCCGTCTGATGGATGGAGAGACCCCCGAAGAACGCTACGGCAAAATGATTAACGAAGCCATCGTCGTCAAGGTGATGGAAGTTGATCGGGCGCGTAACCGCCTGATCCTTTCCGAGCGCACCGCCGCGCGCGAAAGCCGTGAAACCCGTAAGGAAAGCCTGATTGGTCGTTTGCAGGTTGGCGAAGTCCGTACCGGCAAGGTTGTCAGTCTGGTGGACTTTGGCGCGTTCGTCGATATTGGCGGCGCGGAAGGGCTTATTCACCTGACCGAACTGTCGTGGACGCATGTCACCCACCCGCGCGAACTGCTCAAGATCGGGCAGGAAGTTCGGGTCGAGATCATCAGCATCGACCAGGAAGCCAAGCGCATCGGCCTGAGCATGAAGCGGCAGGAAGCCGATCCGTGGGATACGGTCGCCATCAACTATCAGGTTGGACAGCTTGTGCAGGGCATGGTCACCAAGATGACCAAGTTCGGCGCATTCGTCCGGCTGGTAGATGTGCCCGAAATCGAAGGATTGGTACATATCTCGGAACTGTCTGACCAGCGCGTGGCGCACCCGCGTGATGTGCTGAAGGAAGGCGAAACGGTCACACTCCGCGTCGTCAAGATGGACGTAGAGAACCGCCGTCTGGGGTTAAGCCTCAAGCGCGTCAACTCGGCAGAGTACCTCGATATGGACTGGTTCGCTGGCGGCGATCAATAACGAAATGTTTTCCGCAGGGGTGAGCTGACGGTTCATCCCTGCATCCCCTCGTAAGAAAAGCCCATCTCCACCCTGTCTAACATCCGTCCAGTGTTTGAACAGCGTATACTTATGTACCAGGATTGTAATCCCCATACGGATATTCTAACGAACTATTGATAGTCTCAAGGCTATACGGGTTGGCGGGTACTGGTATAATTGGTAAAATTTATGTAGGGTTTAGGGACTGACTCGTAATATCCGTCGGGAAATAACAGGTGGCATCAAAACCACCGGCTACGGAGGTAATGAACCGTGCCGAACAACAAAATGGAGCGTTTTACACAAAGAGCGCGGCGCGTTCTGAGCCTTGCTCAGGAGGAAGCGGAACGCCTCCGGCATAACTACATCGGAACGGAGCATCTGCTCTTGGGGTTGATGCGCGAAGAAGGCGGCGTTGCAGGCCGCGTCCTGCGTGACCTTGGACTGGAACAGCGCAAGGTCGAAGAACTGGTGGAGGAACTCACCCGCGCCAGCCTTCGCACAACCACCACTGCAATTGACCTTTCCCCCGGCACGAAGCGTGTGCTGGAACTGGCGGTAGATGAAGCCCGCCGGATGGGACACCACTACATTGGCACGGAACACCTGCTGCTTGGCCTCGTCCGGCAGTCGGACGGAGTCGCCATTGATGTGCTGAAACGCTTGGGCATCAGTCCAGAGGAAGTCCGCCGCCAAACCCGGCGTGTCCTTCAGGAAAGCCCTGTACAGCCGACTACCCCGGAATCGCAGCAGCGTTCATCGCAGCCCCGCAAGGAAGGCAAAACCCCACTGGTTGACCAGCTTGCCACCGACCTCACCGAACTTGCCCGCGAAGGCAAGCTCGACCCGGTAGTAGGCCGTGAAACCGAAATCGAGCGTGTGATCCAGATTCTCAGCCGCCGCCGCAAGAACAACCCGGCGCTGATCGGTGAACCGGGCGTTGGCAAGACTGCCATCGTCGAAGGTCTGGCACAGCGTATCGTCATGGGCGAAACCCCGAAGCCGTTGCTGGGCAAGCGCGTTCTACAACTGGATGTCGGGTCGCTGGTCGCCGGAACCATGTATCGCGGTCAGTTTGAAGAACGCCTCAAACGGGTGATCGAAGAACTCAAGTCATCCGACAGCATTCTGTTCATTGACGAAGTGCATATGCTGGTCGGCGCGGGCAGCGCGGGCAGCAGTGTGGACGCCGCCAATATTCTAAAACCTGCGCTTTCACGCGGGGAATTGCAATGCATCGGCGCGACCACGCTGGATGAATACCGCAAGCATATCGAAAGTGATCCGGCACTGGAACGCCGATTCCAGCAAATCATCGTGGATGAGCCGACGGTTGAAGAAACTATTGAAATCCTTCAGGGCATTAAAGTGCCTTATCAGGAACATCACAACGTCGAAATCACCGACGAAGCGATTGAATCCGCTGCCAATCTCTCCGCGCGTTATGTGCCTGACCGCTTCCTGCCGGATAAGGCCATCGACCTGATCGATGAAGGCGCTGCTCGTCTGCGGATGTACAAGAGTCCCGAAGCAGCGCAGGTGCGTAAGGCCGAACTCGAACTTTCCACCATCGAAGATGACCTCGAACTGTTGGAGAAGGAAGACCCGGAAAGTGACGAACTGAATCAGCGTCGTCAGGTACGCGACAATCTGCAAGATATGCTGCGCGACCTGAAAGCCAACTGGAACGAAGAAACCAACCAGCCTCGTCTGATGGCTGAAGATGTAGCCGAAGTCGTCGCCATGTGGACGGGAATCCCGGTCATGCGGATTGCGGGCGAAGAGGGCGAACGCCTGATGCAGATGGAAACCGCGCTGCATAACCGGATTATCGGTCAGCACGAAGCCATCGAAGCGATCAGCAAGGCCGTCCGCCGTGCCCGTGCAGGTCTAAAAGACCCACGCCGTCCGATTGGTTCGTTCATGTTCCTCGGTCCGACGGGCGTGGGTAAGACCGAACTGACGAAGGCGCTGGCGGAATTCCTGTTTGGCAGCGAAGATGCGCTTGTTCAACTGGACATGAGCGAATTTATGGAACGCCATTCGGTTGCTCGTCTGGTCGGTGCGCCTCCCGGTTATGTCGGTTATGAAGATGCCGGTCAGTTGACGGAAGCCATCCGCCGCCGTCCGTACAGCATCGTCGTTTTTGACGAAATCGAAAAAGCACATCCCGAAGCCTTCAATATGCTGCTTCAGGTGATGGAAGAAGGTCAGTTGACCGATGCGCGTGGCCGCACCGTCAATTTCCGCAACGCTATCATCATCATGACCAGCAATGTTGGTGCGGACACCATCAAGCGAAACTTTGCGCTCGGCTTCGATGTCCCGCGTGAAGACGCCAAAGAAGAGAAATTCCAGTATGACGAGATGAAGAAGAACGTCACCGAGCAGTTGCGACGTGCGTTCCGGCCTGAATTCCTCAACCGCGTAGATGCGACCATCGTCTTCCGCGCCCTGACCCGTGAGGAAATCAAGAAGATCGTTGATCTGGAACTGAAGAAGGTCATGGAACGGCTGATCGAACACGCGATTACGCTGGATGTGACCGAAACCGCCCGCGAATGGATTGCCACCAAAGGTTACGATCCCGAATTTGGCGCACGGCCTCTGCGCCGCCTGATCCAGAACGAGATCGAAGATACCCTTTCGGATGGCATCCTGTCTGGCAAATTCCAGATCGCCAGCGAAGTCCGCGTCACAACGGGTGAAGATGGCGAACTAATACTCGAACCCACTACCGAAACGGTAGAAGAGCCTGTCGCTTAAGACAATCTGTACTCAAAAAAGAAGGCCACCTATTTGCAGGTGGCCTTTTTATTTAACATAAGTAATGGATGGATGAGCGAGGCGATCTGCTCCAGATGTGCTGAAGTGACTAACTCAACATGTTAATCATGCCGAATCTGCGAGGCCGAAGTCCTCTAGGGTTTATCAACAAACGATAACCCCTTGTCGGCGAGTGCTGCACGCAGGATATTGACCGCCTTCGGGCCAACACCATGCAACTGTTTGATATCGGCCTCTCTGACGCGGGTTAACTGCTCAAGGCGTGTATAACCCGCTTCTAACAGCGCACCCATTGCAGGGCGTCCGATGCTTTTCGGGAAGTCGCTTTCCTGTCCGTCATGTTGCCCTATCGTTTGCCCATGTTGTGTTTCCTCTGGTAGGGGGGTGTTGAGAAATTCCGTAATCATCTCCGCCATCCATTCCACGCGCTGGAATAGAATGCCAATATGATCGGTAGCAGGCAGGACAGCCAGCTCCGCGTGTGGTATCAGACGATACAGCTCAACGGCATGTTCAGTGCGAACAATATCGCTATCGCCGACCATGATCAGCGTTGGTGCGCTAATTGTCCGAATGTCTTTTTTCTGCCAACCTGTAAAGGTCGCCGCTGATTTTACCGACTTCTCTACCAGCATCTCCCAATCCTGAGGACGCGGCGCGACTTTAATGTACATCTCGCGCATGATCGGCGGCAGGCTTTCAGCTTTAGCGTGCTTAAGCCCTTCCAGAATGCCAGGATAATACCCCTCACTGTTGTAGATGGCTGAGACGAGGACAAGTTTGCGTACCATCTTCGGATGGCGCAGGGCGAAAGCCAGTGCCACCGAACCGCCGTTGCTGTAGCCTAAAATATCTGCCTGCTCAATTTTCAGATGCTGGAGCAGCGCGGCAGTGTCGTCAGCCCACTGTTCCAGACTGAAAGGGCGGTCAATGTCGGCGGTGTGTCCATGTCCCTGCCTCTCAAAAGCGATGACCTGCCGCGTCTGCGCGAAAGCTGGCAGCACAAGGCTGAAGTCTTCCACTGTAGTCATGCCGCCGTGCAGCAGCACCAACGGTTGTCCACTGCCATAAATTTCGTAGTACATGTTCAGGTCGTTGACCGGGGCGTAGTCGGTGACGCTCGGTTGTAGACGCTCGTTCATAGTGGTTTCTCCCTATAAAATGAACACCCACATTGTAACGGCGGAGAAATGGCGGGTCTTGAACAAAACGGCAAGCTACACGGGTAGCCGCCAACCCATCACCTGCGTGGGTGTGTAGCCCATAAAGCGTTTCAATGATCGCGTCAAATGTGGCTGATCGGCATAGCCGAGTCGATCAACAACGTCGAGGATCGATACATCATGCTGTAAGAGGGTCATGGCGTCGCGGGCGCGTTCAATTTGACGGATGTGGCTCTGGGTTAGGCCGATAGTTCGCAGGAAATGGTGCCGCAGTGTGCGTTCAGCCACTATCTGCGGGCGGTCTTGCAGCGCGGCGCTGACGACTGGATTCAACTGCACCGCATCATCGCGTACCAGCCAATCGACAAAGGTGTCGGCATTTTCATAGTCTGGCATTTCCCAAGTTGAGCTGTGCAGCCAGAAGGATTGACGAGCTGCTTCTGGCAGTAACGCTGCGCCGTCGAGATATTTTCTGGCAGGCACACCGGGCAAAAAAACACCCAGCTTAAATTTGATCACCAGCCAATCAACATCTTCGATATGTGTTTTGGGTACCGCTTTTGACATCGCACCTTCGGCAGAAATCTGCATCCTGCCGTTCAAGTTGGTGAAGCACAGGTTCCAGCGACCATCCGCCGGACACATAAGTGTGTGATCGGTGTCGGCTCGACCACGCCAAATCGAATCAACATAGGGTGAGTCAGATAATCGGCCTTCAGCAACGAATGTCATATTTTGCTCCGCCTGATATGCAAGGAATAGACTGATAGAGCCTTTCTGAAATGGCTTGGTTCTCCTCTATTCGGGAAAATGCTCATCCATACTCAGGTTATCTAATGTGTTGGGTCTACCCTCAATCAATGCGCGGTGATGCCATCCGTACCTGCGCCGCACACCAGCACGCAAACCTGTTCACCCGCCGCAGGCTGCACTTTCCCGGTGAGCAGGGCTGCTACCGCCGCGGCACCGCTTAACTCCGCTGCTACACCCATCTCGAACCATAACCACCGCGCCGCCTGTGCCATATCCTCATCGCTGACCAGCACAATCTCGTCCACATGATCGCGGATGATTTCGAGGTTGATAGGGGCAGTGCTGCGCGGGGCAAGCGTTCCGGCTGCGGTTTTGATTTCCGGCAGTTGGATGACTGCATTCGCCGCCAGACTCTCTTTCAGGGTTGGCGCGCCAGTCGGTTCGATGCCGATCACGCGGACGGAAGGCTTTAGGGCTTTCATCGCCAGACTGATGCCGCTGATGAGTCCGCCGCCACCGATGGCGACCAACACGGTATCGACATCGGGCATATCTTCCACGATTTCCAGCGCGATGGTTCCCTGTCCGGCAATCACCGCCGGGTCAGCAAACGGATGCACATACGCCATGCCATCGCGTTCGGCCACTTTCATCGCCGCCGCATTCGCCTCGTCCCAAACATCGCCTTCAATCACCACCTGCGCGCCCCACGCCCACAATTTGTCGGCTTTGGAAGATGGGGCAGTCCGGGGTAGATAAATGGTGGCGGGTTTCTTCGCCAGCCATCCGGTATAGGCCACCGCCAAACCATGATTACCGCCCGACGCCGTGATGATTCCGCGTTCCATCGCGGCGGCATCCAAGCCCAAAAATTTGTTGACCGCCCCGCGCGGCTTGAACGACCCCATCACCTGCAAACATTCCAGCTTGAGCGTAATCTGCCCTTCAGTAACCAGCGGCTGATTGAGCGCGACAGCCTGCATCATCGGCGTTCGGCGGACATAAGGCCGGATTCGTTCATAGGCAAGCTGCACATCATCCAGATTGACCATGTTTTCACCTGTGTAAATTGGTTTTTAGTTCTTGGTTATTGGTTTTGAAATTCGTTTTTCAGATACAAACTAACCAACACTTGTAACGAATGCAGCATATTGTTTTGTCATGGGCGGACATGCGCTGCGCTTAGTCCGCCCTTACAGCAGGCACATTCTATTTGGGTGTTAAAATAGAGGTTACGCGGTTCAGCAAAAATCTGCAAGACAGTGGGCTTAAGGCCACTGTTCAACCCAGCCAACTGCGTAAGTCCTAAAAAACTAAAAACCAGGAACTAAAAACCCGGAATACGCGCAGTATCTTTTGCTATCCCTTCCGCCCGCCGGAAAGAGTCGCTTGGAACGCCTTCAGGCCGTCAAAATCACCTCTGGCGGCGTAACTCGCTTGTTCTGCCCATGTGGGAATGCTGGGTGCGAAACGCATCCCGGCAGCTTGTACGGCTGCACGGATGGTTTCTTCGCTGGTATTCGATAATTTGGCATAGGTATCTAATCCAGCGGCGACCAACGCGCTGGACATTTTCGGCCCAATCCCTTCAATCACCGTCAAATCATCCGGTTTGCCCGGTGCAGCCGCGCGGGTTGGCGGATTAGACACATCCGCGTCCACCAATGCTTCCTGCATGGGAACCGAAATCATTACATCATGAGCCGATGCTGTTTTGCCCGTTGGAATAGCATCGAAGGGCAGCGGCTCAACCTGTTTTTCTGGGGTGGGCAGTGGTGCGGCATAAACGACAGGTGAGGTAGTACGCGGTTCTTCCACATGACTTGGACGGAAACGGGATTCCAGCCAATCAGAGATCATCAGAGCAAAGCCAACAATCCCCAGCAGCAGTGCCAACCCCCATTCGGACAGGCCAGCCCCGCGCACCGCATGATTAACGATCAGAAAAAGGGCGAGGACGATGAGTGTGATACCCGGTAACGTGCGAGTTGAACCCTCCATGCGTAGCCCCCTGTTAAAAATAACGTATGTTGTTTACAGGCGATGATACAACGCCCCACGTTCCGCCGCAAACCGGGAGCTAATCTGGCACTTCAAACAACGCTAATTGTGCATCCTCATAAAACGGTTCGCCCAATTTTGCCCGCACCTGTTCGGTCAGCGTTGCATCATAGGCTTTATGCACAATCACCACATCCACGCCCGCCCCGTTCAGCAACCCCAGATCGAGAGTGTTCTGCAAAATATTCAATTTGGCTGGACTGACAGGCGTCTTGCGCGTTACCTGTCCAGCGATCATCGGTTTTTCGTGCGCGGTTTGTAACCATAGTGCATCCTTCGCCGCCAGCACATTATCCCACGGCAGATTGAACACGGCCCGCACATCCTCACGTTCCGCCAACGCGCCCACTGCCCCCGGAATTGCTGCTGAGTAAGTCGGCAGCGGCCAGAACGATTGGTACTCGAACAGGGTGAGCATAATCAAAATGCTGAGTATTAAGTACTGAATGCTGAGTTTCGGCTTCTGACTATCAATATGGTTTTGAACTCGGAACTCGGAAGTCGGAACTTTGAACTTTGAAAATCCATATCCCGCCAGCACTGCTACTGCCAGCGCCAGCAGAAAATTAAAGCGTCCCGGCGTCCGCGCCAGATTAAATCCCGGCAGATGATAAACCGCCGCCCAGGGCAGGGTGATATAGGTTTCAACCCCGTCTACAACTGCTTGTATAGGTGCATCAAATACCTTCAGCAGCGGCCCCAATGACAGCCAATAAGCCACCACTGCCACCAGCAGCCACCAGCGTGCCGCCCGATTTTTCCAGACCGCAATAACCCCTAGCACTGCCGCCACCAAACCCACATAGCTCGACCCTTCGACGTTGTTGATCCCCAGAACGCGGTGGGTATAGTCCCATTGACCGAAAATGGGATGCTCAAAGGAAGGTGTCACAATGCTCAACAGATCGGCGCTGTAGGTTACGCCACCCCCCTCATCCGTATAAGCCGACGTGCCGAAGGTGGCGCTGAACACCGGCAGCAAAAATAAGGCGAGCAGAATTGTGCCCGTAATCGAAACGCCGATTACTCGCGCTAATGGTATCCATTTTCGCTGCACAATCAGCGTCAGACTGATAACGCCGACCAACGGCATAACTGCATAAATCAGTTGCAGCGTGTGACCCAGAGGAGTCAGGAAAAAGAATAAAGTGGCGAGTAATAAGTGACGAGTGATGATGGAAAGGTTCCGCGTATTTTGGGCTGACGGCTGACCGCTAATCGCTAAAAGCTGTAAGGCCAACAACGGCAGCGGCCACTGCACCAGCAAACCGCCATGCCCGCCCGCCAGATGTCCCTGCATCGTCGGTGCAGCCAGAAAAATCACCCCGCCTAACAGTGCCGCCGGACGGTGATCCGTCAGCTTCCAGATCAGGTAATACGCTGCCCAACCGTTCAATGCCAGATTGAGCAGGGCTTGGAGATTGTAAGCAGCGGGCAAGGGCATCACAAAAGCCAACAACCACGCCGGGAAAAATTGCAGCGGATCGCTCCACAAAATCACACCGGGCATTCCGTCCGGGTAACCCAGCAGGGGTTGGTCGATCAGCGGCAGGCCGTGTTGCAGCGCATATTTAAACCACCAGATATGGCGGGTCATTTCGTGCGCGTCCCCAAACGGATAGCCCGCGAAATGGGTGCTGAACACCGTCACCAGCGGCCACGTAATGAGGACGGCAGCGGCGAGGTAAAACAGGTAGATGGTGAGGTGGACGCGGGGGAGACGAGCAGCCCACTGTTTAAACGGCATGTTTGGCACTTATCCCGGTTGGCAGATTCAGCAGGCTATTCTACCAAACCCGAAGGGATTTGAAGCCTTCAGGCAGCATCGCCTCCGACTGGAAGGCCACATCTACCTCTGCGCCGGGGTTAAACAGACTTTTGAAGCCGCGCACGGCATCGGCTATGGTTTCATCGCCCAAATCCGGGACGAGCAAAGCCCGTTCTGCCCATTCGCTAATTTCCTGCACCGCCCATTCATAGCGGTAATAGGCCATCACAACCGGGTCAACAACCGTTGATGAACCATACCCCTGAAAGAACATATCGGCTTGATGATCGCTGTTATGGCTGGGCCAGACCCCGGCGCTGACAAACATCAGATCGCGTTCCTTAGGAGCATAAATCGTCTCGTCCCAATCGACGATGAACAACTGCTTTTGTGGGGTAATCAGCACATTGAAAACGTGAATATCCGCATGGCACAGCGCAAAAGGCGGTGGTGAAGCCTTCAGATGTTGAGCGATGGTTTCGGTACGTTGGATAATCTGCCGAATCGGGTCACGTTTGGTTTTCCAGAAGGCCGCCAAATCTTCACGAAGCGGATTGTCATATTTTTCCGTTTCAACTAACTTATCCATCTTGTGGATGGTGGCAATCCAGCGGGGCGAAAAGGTTTCCATACGCATTGTCTGTTCAAGGATAGGCGTCAGCGGCAAGGCATGAATCCGCCGCAGGGCCGTTCCCAATTCAATCCAATGGGCATCCGACATGCCCGCTTTGAAGCCAGTTTCACCTTCCATGAACGGATACAGAATGAGGGTGAAATTTTCGATGGGATGCCAGAGCTGACCGGATTGGGTGGGCAGGGGCGGTACGATGGGGTCAATGCCGCTGTCTTTGAGGTAACGGGGAACGATCACGCTGGGGGTGTGAAGCGTCCCTCGTTTGACCTTCAGAAAGTAGGTTTCTGAAGCCTCGACCCGGTATACCCATGCATTGGTATCGTTGCCGATGGGCAAAAATTCAAGCGCGTTGATCTGTATCGCATACTGGTCGCGCAAATGAGCGATAATGATTTCATCGGCAAGATTCGGTTTTTCCAGCATTGTTTTACCTCACGCGATTGGGATGATCCACGACTGCTTTTTAGGGAACAGCGCATCCAGCAGCACCGCCGATTTGCTGTTCGCCCACACGTCCGGCAGCACATTTCGCAGATCATCATAAGTGTGTTGGCCGAAAACTACATTCCAGAAGGTGTGCCACGGGAACGAAATATCAAAATTACCGGAAGCGGGGGCTAATACAACATCGGTCAGCCGTCCCTCTTCAAAGGTCAGTGTCAATCCGGTTTTGTCATAAAAGCCGATTTTCAAATCACCTGTATAGCGGTGCGCCCCGGAATTTTCGAGTCGCGCTTCCAGCACCGGGGTAATATCATGGATAAACCGCACCGGATCAACCACCCGCATATACCAGCTATACACCCGCCGTCGGACGAGGCCGCCTATCGTCCGGTCAATCAGTCGGGCTAATGCATCGTGAATGCCTGTGCCAAAGCCCATCATGGGCGGCAGGTCGCCATAATGCCCCGGAGCCCACGCTTTGACCGCCCGCATCACATCCTCAAATGTCGCCAGATAAGACGATTCCGGGCCGACCACATAAGCGAGGCAGTTGAAGATTTCCCGGTCAAACCGGAAGCGCATCACCGCCAGATAACCAACGCCATTTCCTTCCGCATTAATGATGATGTGGTATTGCACCGTCTGTGTTGATCCCGGTGCGCGGTTAGCCAGTTCATAACGCCATTCATCGGCTGTGCGAACGGTGGTTAGCAGCCGTTCACGGGCGAAATGGGCAGTCCACGTCATCAACTGGGGTACGTCCTCAACCACCGCTGGACGTAACCGGAATGCAGGCACATAATCCGGCTTGGCATCCTGCAAACTGGCCAGCGGATAAACCGCATACTGTCCTAAATCAACTGTCATGGTATAGCCGAATTGACGGTAAAAGTAGGGAATGCCCGTTATGCCCAATACGTTATGCCCCAGTGCCGCGCTGCGTTCATGAACCGCATCGAACAAGGCCCGCACCAATCCACGATTGCGGTAGGCGGGGTCAGTAGCGACCAGTTCCGGGCGACCAACGGGCAGTTCAACCGTGTCATAGCGCCACACCTGCGGAATCAGCAGCGTGGCGGAAACAATCTGCTCATCTTTGGAGGGGTCAACCACCACAAAAATATCTTCATCGGTGACGGTTGGATGCCCATCCATCAAATCCCCGATCCAATAACCGAAGGCGGTTTGCACATGTTCGCCTTCGTCATGATTAAAAACCGTGTTGTAAAAGGTGGGCAAGCGTTCGCGGTCGGTGGCATGACCCTCGCTCAATGAACGCAGTATCAGACCATCCGGCAGGAGTTTATGCATGAAAGACTGCTTTCTGTAGTGAGCCATTATGAACTGTCATAAACCATTATACACACTGACTAACGAATTGGGATACCCAAATGGGCTGCTCTGCTGATCTCAATCCTGTAATGCCGATTTTTCTGCCTGAACCTTTTTCCTTACCATTCCCTAACCATCTTAACAATGCTGCTCCCTCAAAAGGGTTGGTAACTTCGCCCTCAAAAACGTACCATTTGGTCACCCTTTTTCCTTCAAAACCTGCTATCCTGTTCTTATAGCTTGCTCCGTATTTTTCTGAGGGCTGAAAGCTGAAAGCTGAAGGCTAAAAGCTATTGGCAATTTGCAGCGCCACCTTCCCTAATAGCCGCACGACATATGACAATAGTGTCACGCGGCGACAGTCTCCCTCGTAGCCGCTGCACACTACGGCGCTCCCCGTCCCAACCGCCGACACCGCCGCCATTGCCATGCCTGCTTCCCTCGTAGCCGCCGACAACCCCTACGGCAAAATATGCAAAGTGTGCAATGTTTGCATTTTGCGAATCAAAATTCTCGCAATTGATTTTGTTCCCCTCTCCAGTTGGGGAGAGGTTAGGGGTGAGGTGAATTTCTCTGGAAACTGTGAACTGTCAACCGATAACTGTAAACTTATAACCGATCACTAAAAAATCCAATAGAGGCATAATCATGCGAATCGTCATCATCGGCGGCACAGGCAATATCAGCACCCCAATCGTCAAACTGCTGCTCGAACAAGGCCACGAAGTCACCTGTTATAACCGGGGCAAAACCAACCAACCGCCCGAAGGCGCACGTTTGCTCATCGGAGATCGCAAGGATCGGGCCGCTTACGAAGCGACCATGCAAGCCGAAAAATTCGACGCCGCGATTGATATGATTGGCTACACCCTCGAAGATGCCGAAAGTAACCTGCGCGCTTTTCAGGGCATCGGCCAGTTCATCCACACCTCAACCGTCTGCACTTACGGCATCGAGTACGATTGGCTGCCTGTCAGCGAAGATCATATTTTGCGTCCCACAACCGCCTACGCCCGCAACAAAGCCGCGATGGATACCCTTTATCTCGGCGCTTACTACCGCGACGGTTTCCCGGTAACTATCATCAAGCCTTCCACCACCCACGGCCCGAAGCAGGGACTCATTCGCCAGATTGCGTGGGATTACTCATGGATTGACCGGATTCGCAAAGGCAAGCCGATTCTGGTGTGCGGAGATGGTTTGGCGCTCCACCAATTCCTGCATGTGAACGACGCCGCGCCGGGATTTGTCGGTGTATTAGGCAAGCAGCAGTGCATCGGGCAGGTTTACAATCTGGTGAAGCAGGGCTATATCACATGGGCAGATTATCACCGCACAGCCATGCGTGTCATCGGGCGTGAGGTTGAATTGGTGGGCATTCCGCTGGCGGATTTACGCGCTGTAAAAGTCCCCGCCTCGGAGATTTGCGAGGAAATTTTCGCTCATAATGTTTATTACAGCGCTGAAAAAATCTTCCGTGATGTGCCCGAATTTCATCCCCGGATGACGCTGGAAGATGCGATGCGCGATATTTTGAATGCGATGGATTCCAGCGGGCGTGTTCCCAATTCAGACGAAATCACTTGGGAAGATAAAATCATCGCCGCCCAACGTGCCGTTCGTCAGACGGTAATTTGAATTTGGGAAACCGTTCGGTTAATGCGCGGTCAAAGGGGAGTCCCGTGCACCGTGTTTATTTTCCCGGTTTGAACGGCATTCGTGCATTGGCGGCTGTGTCGGTTGTTATTGCCCACACTGACCAGTACAAAATGTTGTTCCATCTGGACTACCCGCCGCGCTTCCCAAAACTGCTTTGGAACGGCAGTGATTCTGTTACCATGTTTTTCGTCCTCAGCGGTTTTCTCATTACCTACCTGCTGCTGGTCGAACATCAACACACAGGCACAATCAGCGTTCGCAGCTTTTATGCCCGCCGCATCCTGAGAATCTGGCCACTTTATTATCTGCTGGTTTTTATCGGATTCGTGGTTATGCCGCTGTTGATTCAGATCGTGGATTATCAGGGCTACAATCCCCCGGTGAAGAATCTGCTCACAGCGATTTTTCTCTTTCTCATCTTTGTGCCGAATGCCGTTGGTCACTTTGGCAGTTCCCCAGCCTACATAACGCATCTGTGGACAATCGGCATCGAGGAGCAGTTCTATTTGATATGGCCGTTCCTCATGAAGCAGTTCATCCGTTCAATAAGCGCGCTGGTGCTGGCGATTATCCTGTTTAAAATTTTGATCATCAACCTCGACCAGCGGATTGTGGTCGATACCAGTGTCCCCCATGGGTTCCGCATCCTCGTCAGCCTGCTAACGGCCTTTCGTATCGAAAATATGGCAGTAGGGGCGTTGGGGGCGTTTGTCCTGTTCCATAACCAGCGCCGTATTCTGGATTTTGTCTTTCATCCGGTTGTGGAAAAGCTGCTGCTGGTTTTTATGCTCTGCAACATCCTGTTTTTTTCCGGGGATGACACGCCTTATATAAATATGATGCTCGGTTTCCCTTATGCAATGTTTATCTTGAATGTGGCTGCTAATCCACGTTCGACCATAAAGCTGGAAAATCGGCTGTTCGACCGTTTAGGGCGCTATTCCTATGGTATCTATATGGTTCATGTGCCAGTCATCTATCTGGTGCTGATGGGTATGAGTTATGTTGACTTCGGTGGAGTCGAAAACGGGCTGCTCTTTAACCTGATTCTGCACATACTCGTACTCGGCATGACGATGGGTGTTGCTGCCGCTTCTTATCGCTGGTTCGAGCAGCCTTTCCTGCGGTTAAAGGAACGTTTCACAATTGTCCAAAGCACCATCCGATAGAGTGAATCAACTAAATGTTGGTTGTAGGGGTGACCGAACCGGTCACCCCTATTCACGATGAAGGAGGTGGTTATGCAGCGGTTGAGCATTTGCCCGCTGCCTGCAAAGGCTATGAGTCCCAGATGGCACCAAATGCCGGAATGCCGCGCGATTCCATGTGGTACACCACTTGCTGGGTGAGCTTTTGATTGGAAATGATAATGACGGCTTCCGCGTCGATTTCTTGCACGGCTCTATACGCCAGTTTCACCAAGTCTGGGCGTCCATCGGTGTCTGTGTTCCAAATCATAGCGTCTGGCTGAACGCTTCGAATTTTCTTCACGAGGTCTTTTCCATAGGTCACACACGGGTCAGGTGTTGACCAAATCAGCTTGGCGCATATCTCGTCTACCAACAGGTGCGGCAGTACCGGCCCGATGCCGCTGCCAGTTGCAATCCACACAACGCGGTTGAACAGTGGCGCAATGGTGGCCATGCCAGCTGTCGGCACCCCCTTTACCCAGATGTGAGATGGCATATCATCAATAAACTTGGATGTCCAGTCTCCTGCACGCGAAATTGCCAGACGACAGCCATCTTCGCCGGGGATGGGGATGTTGGCAAAGGGATGCCACTCGCCCAACGGGTTGCGACTGAGCGCAATCGTTGAGCCGGGAATCGGCTTCATCCCGTAATCGAGGCTTACCAGCGCCACATGCGACGAGGGCCGAGTAATGTGTATAGGCACACGGCGCAGTTGCAGCCAGGGCAACGCTACACTCAGCGTTAGCACAGCCAGCACCCAAAAGGCAGGGGATACCAGTAGAGCCGCCACCAGCGATTGGTTGCCACTGTTGAGGTCAACGAACATCAGGTTTTGTACCCAAAACAGTGCCAAAGCTGTCCAGCCGCCGAAGCGGTGCATGTGTTCGAACTTGTCGTGCTGCGCGCGACGAATGTGAGGCAGGGCATAGTAGATGATGGCGATAAGCAGCACCAACAGCCATATACTGGTAACCACCAGCACCACTGATGCTCCCGGTAGCCCTTTGTAAACGTTATAAGCCATCGCGCCTAAGAGAACGGCGAACCAGACCGTTCCAGAGACAGCACCGCCCACGTGAAATCCGCCGAAGTGGTAAACTTTCCCTGCTAACCAGCGCGTGCGCAGCGGTAGTCGGCGCGGTAGTCGGATAGTCAGGTTAAATAGAAAGTTGATGACCCGCTGTTGGCGTATCAGAATTGCCAGCGCAAAGTTAGCCAACATCACATTGCTGATGGCGGCGAGATTGATTGCATCAGTGCTGAACCAGTCCCATGACAAAATGGCAAAAGCCATAACGATCAGATTCACGAGAAGGACGAAAGCAATATAACGGTTGTAAAGCTGGAAGCGTGGATGCATGAGCAGGCGTTGGAAGATGTTACCCTGCGGCGGCAGCTTGACGGCTTGGTAGTCGCGGCCAATAAACGTTTTCTCTTTCCAGGCGGCGTCAGAATCTGCCGCAGGCTGTAGCCTGAGCTTGGCTAGTTCTTGTGCGGCTATGGCGCGTACCGATCTTAATCGGGTAATGGCATCTTCTTGTTCTTTGGCGTTCAGAGCAACCGGCTCAAACTTGTGCCGGATGGTGGTGACATTGGTGTTCTCAAATACTGCCATTAAGACCCTCTCCATTCGGTAACCCGCACTTTACGAATTAAGGGAATTCACAATGGATTGACTGAAGTTAGTCAAAAGGTTGATTTAACGCAATCCGACTAAAATCACAGGCGGAAAATTCCCTTGCGTTCGTTAATGTGTGACATTTACGAATTGAGGAAATTCACAATAAATTAACGGTAGGCGAAAGACTGATTGAACACAACCTAACTAAAGTCATAGGGGGACGATGGTCATATAGGGGATGCACTATGGCTATTTTGAAAACAACCAACGGAAACATGTAGTCCGACAGATCATAAATTGAACTTTCAATCTGTCTCAGAGTGAATGGAATAAATACATTAAGGGGTGGGCAAAATGCGTTGGTTGACTATTTTTTCACTGCTGGTTTTTGTGCTGCTCTCTGCTTCCGATACGCGAGCGCAGGGCTGCACTGATGGTCAGGTTCGGGTGAATGGTGACTGTGGTGATGCCTCGCTGAGTACCCTGAACGCGGGTTGGAATCAGATCGAACCGGGTGGCGAAACCGCCTGCGCGCACGGTACACCCTATTCCTATTGGGTGCGTCCCGGCGCGACCGATAATCTGCTGGTCTACTTTCAGGGCGGCGGTGGGTGCTGGAACGCGGATACCTGCCGGGATACAGGCCGGGAATTCAACGGGTTTTACGACAGCCGCATCACCAACCGGGATAGTCCGGCTGTGCTGGGCGGTATGTTGGATATGGAAAATCCCGAAAATCCATTCCGCGATTACACCACTGTTTATGTGCCAGTCTGCACGGGCGATGTGCATTGGGGCGATAACGTGAACACCTACACTGATGCCGAAGAAGGCGATGTGACCATTCATTTCAAAGGCTTCGTCAACGCCACCAGCGCTTTGGATTGGGCGTATACCAATGTGCCCGAACCCGATTCGGCCTTTGTGACCGGATGCAGCGCGGGCAGTGCCGGGTCGATCTATCACGCGCCCTATATCATCGACCATTACCCGAATAGGCCTGTTTATCAGCTTGGTGACTCACTTACCCTGTTGTTCACCGGGCCGGTTGATCTGCAAACCGACTGGCATACACACGATAATTTCCCATCGTGGATATCCGCATTAGCCGGGCTGCAGCCTAACGAATGGACGATGGCAGGTATGTACAGCGCGATTGCCAACCATTACCCGGATTACACCTTCTCGCAATTTAATACCGTTCGGGATGAAGTGCAGGTTTTTTACACCTATCCTGATGGCAGTGGTGGCGCGGATGATTGGGCAAAATTGCTGGATGCTCATCTGGCAATCCTCGAAGCCGATGCACCGAATTAT
>JAIOHM010000229.1 GCA_019912965.1 Anaerolineae bacterium | reverse complement strand
ACCCCCAACCCCTCCCCGCACGCGAAGAGGGAAGTCCGTATCCACAAGATTCAGGCTCGAAAATGGCGTTGTATTTAAAGGGTTGATGGGTTCAACCTGAACAGGGAAGTGAATGATGACGCAGAATGTGGCGATTCTGATTTTTGATGAAGTGGAAGTGTTGGATTTTGCCGGGCCGTTTGAGGTGTTTGGGGTGGCGGGCAGCACTTTACCAGATAAGCCGTTCAATGTGTTTACCATCGCGGAAAAGGCTGAACCGGTTATCGCACGCAACGGCTTGAGCATCAACCCGACTTATACGCTGACAAACGCACCCAAAATCGACATTTTGCTGGTTCCGGGTGGGCGTGGGACGCGGCGGGAACTGCATAATCCGACGCTGCTGGACTGGATTAAAACGCAGGCGGGGCAGACTGATTTACTGCTTTCGGTGTGTACCGGGGCGCTGCTGCTGGGCAAGGCGGGCTTGCTGGATGGATTAGCGGCAACGACTTACTGGAATGCGATGGATGAACTGCGGGCGGTCGCGCCGCACACGACGATTCGCCCCGGGGAACGGTATGTGGATAACGGTCAGGTGGTGCTTTCGGCAGGGGTTTCCGCCGGAATTGATATGTCGCTGCATATCGTGGCGCGGTTGCATGGTACAGAAGCGGCATTGGCAACGGCGCGCGGTATGGAATACGATTATTGGAAACCTTAAATCAATAAAGAGGTAGATTATGCGTGAATGGGATTTGCTGCAAGCGATTTACCGGGCGCGCCCGCCAGCAACCCGCGCTTTCTTGAAAACGCCGCCACCCATACAGATGATTCAGGATGAGTTCGGTGAAGCATTTTTGCAGGTGCTTGGCCCATTCATGTATATCACCGCGAACTACAATCCCGAAACGCTGTCCGGCGCACATTACACGCGGCGCAACTGTTACGAAAGCGCGGCGGATATTGACCAACTTTTGGGACAGTTCGCATCACTTGGGCTGCTTGAGCCAACCGGGAATGGGAATAATTACCGGGTTACGGAAAAGGGTTGGGCGGCAGTGCGGCGGGTGGATGAATTGGTGCGCCCCCGCTGGCGATTAACCCCGGTGGAAGGCGCGGCGCTTGACCGGGCGCTGGCGCTGCTGGGACGGGTTGTTGAAGCGACCAAAGGCGATATGCCGTGTGATACATGGTCAGTGCAAACGCGGGCCAATTATGGCTGGAAACCGCCTGCCGAAGCGCCGCCCTTGCAGTGTTTGGATGTGACGATCTTTGATTTGTGGGCGTACCGGGATGATGCTCATCTGGCGGCATGGCGTCCGCAGTATCCTGATCTTGACCCGCGTGCGTGGGAAGCGGTGACGTATCTCTGGCGCGGAGAGGCAAAGGACGCGGCTTCGCTGGCGGAAGTCCTGCAAGAACATCATTATCCGGTTGAAGATTATGCTGCCGCGCTGGACGAATTAGTGGCTGGCGGTTGGGTTGAAGCGGAAGATGGGGTTTATAAACTGACGTATTCGGGCGAGATGATCCGCGAAAATTCCGAGGCTTTGACGGATCAGTATTTTTATACGGCGTTCGGTGTGCTTTCCGAGGCGGAACGGGAAGAACTGCGAACGGCACTTCAGACCGTGCTGGATAGGCTGAACGAACTAGCGACAGGGTAAAATCAGGATACAGCTTGCTGCACCCCACAAAGAATGGATTCAGATATTTGATGAGTACAGGTTATTCGGGCAAACCGCTGGTGATGAAATTGGGGATCAAGCCCGGATTTAGGCTAATTATTATGAATGCGCCGCCGGGTTATGATTCGACGATGGGTGAAATGCCGGATGCGGTGGAACAGGCCGCTGATTTAAGGGGAAGTGGTTTCGATTTCATCCAGTTTTTCACGACTGAACGGGCAGTACTGGAAAACCAGTTTGATGCTCTCAAAAACGCGCTGAAGCCGAATGGGATGCTATGGATTTCGTGGCCCAAAAAAGCCGCCAAAATGCAGACCGATTTAGATGAGAATATTATCCGCGAAATTGGTCTGGCAAAAGGTTTGGTAGATGTGAAAGTAGCAGCGATTGATGCTACATGGTCAGGCTTGAAGTTCCTCTTTCGCACCAAAGACCGTTCAATGGCCTACTAGGAAAAGCCACAAAAATCGGATAGAGTTGTCACAGGGGCGGTACACCAACCGCCCCTGCACTTTATCAATAGCTTGCGTTTATCCCCAACCGACAACCGAGTTTTAGTGGTAATTCAATGCCTGTGGTACGTCTTGATACCTATAAAGCAAGCGCATGGCTGGTCTGGCAACTGAAGCATTCCGGCGCAACCGTTCACGAGGACGGCGGCGACATCATTCATGTTGGTTTGCCGTCTGGCGAAGCGATCAGCATTCACCTGATTGAAAGTTCGATTCCACCCTACGAGATCAAAAGCACACTGGCCTATAACGACGCCAATAATCAGCACACGCTGTTCCTGATGTGGGCGGATATGCTCATGCCTCCTGAAAATCATGTGGTGGAAGTGCAGCCGTGGGAATGGACGATGCTGGCGCTGTACGGCGACCGCATCTGGTCATATGATGTGTTCGGCGGCGAGGTGTTCATCTTCCCGGTGCATTATGACCGTCATGGACAGTACCGCGAAATCCGGTATGGCAAAACGGTCAGCGTCAAACATCTGATCGGGACAATGGTGGAAACCAACTTCCCGGATATGGTCGGGAAATGGCGGGTGGCGGGCTTCGCGGAACGGGCGCATGGAACTCATCAACACCAGCACACCTCCGGAAATGGGCATCACTCGACTGCGATTCCAAAGCCGGGGACGCTGGCGGCGGCGTTCGCGCTGCTGGGATTGGACGCGGAAGGTTTGGAAGCAGAGGATGTCAAAACGGCATTCCGGCGCATCGCCCGCAAGATTCACCCGGATGTGAACCGGGCAGCAGACGCCACCAAACAGATGCAGGCGCTCAACGAAGCGTATCAAAAAATCATGGCAACCTTTGAGGATGAGGTTTAGTTATGCAGTTTCCCAAGCAGCGGTTGTTCTGGGCGGTCAGCCTCGGACATGCCGCCAACGACATGTTTATGAGTATGCGTTCGGTGCTGCTGACGTTCATCAGCGCCTATTTACTGCCGATGACCAGCGGACAGATCGGCCTCGCGGTGAGCGCAGTTGAACTCAGCGGCGCAGTCAGCCAACCATTTTTTGGCTGGCTGGCGGATAAAACGGGCGGACGATTATTGGGTGCTGGCGGCGTGGCATGGACGGTGACGTTTGTGTGTATCGCGTTGATCGTGGTGACGCTGGGCGGGAGTTACTGGTTGATGGTGATTCCGCTGATGCTGGCGGGCTTGGGCAGCGGCGCATTCCACCCGGTCGGGTCGATGCATGCAACCAATGTTGAACCCCTCCATGCTGGACGCAACGCAGCATGGTTTTTTATGCTTGGGCAGCTTGGATTAGGGATTGGGCCAGCACTGGCGGGATTGCTGGTGAACAACACCCTTTCGCGGAATCATGAAATTTTAAGCGCACCACTCGGCCCGGCTTTCCAAGATGTGCTGATCGAACGGGGCAGCGTGATGCCCGTGCTGATTTTGACGCTGCTGGCAATTCCGGCGGTGCTGTTTATGGCGCGGGTGCTGCCGAGTCAGGCGGCGTATAAACACGAACATCGAAAAGAGGAGAGCCTGAAATCTGCCTCCGCAACCAGTACACCCTCCGAGCCACTGCCTTATGGGGCGCTGGTGCTGCTGGTGGTGACGGTGGCGCTGCGGGCGTTGGGCAGCCTGTCGATTGTGACGTTCATGCCGATGATGTTTCAGCAAAAAGGTTGGTCGCCCGCTGAATATGGCATCCTGACCAGTTCGTTCTGGATTGCTTCGGGCATCGCGGGAATCTGGTTCGGGCAGTTGGGCGACCGCCACGACCGCCGCCGCATCATCACCCTGAGCCTGCTCATCTCTGTGCCGGGAATCTTTTTGCTGCCGGGGTTGAACGGCATTATGGCGTTCGTGGTGGCTATTGTGGTGGGTGCAATGAGCGGCACACACAGTTTGATTGTGGTGCTGGCACAGAGCTTGCTGCCGGGGCGCAAAGGCTTCGCTTCCGGCCTTGTATTAGGGCTGATTTTCGCAACCGGGGCACTGGGCAATCTGGTGGTCGGCAATATGATTGACCACATCGGAATAACGACCACTTTCCAGATCGTGGCAGTCGTTACGCTGTTCGCCAGCTTCCTATGGCTGTTCATTCCGACCAAGCAGACCAGCCATATTAAGGCGCATGTTCCGCATTTGGAAGAAGCCGAGCAGTTGGTGTGAATGGTGAGGGGTGGATACAGTGATCCACCCCTGCTTTTTATCACCCGCCATAAACCAGACTGGCGATGATGCCGTCTACAGCCTCCAGAAAAAATTCCATTTCGCCTTCGAGGCTGTAAGCAAATACGACAGCGCCAATGCCTTCACCCAGATCAACGGTCGTGATGCTCATCTGGTTTTCCTCATCGTTTCCCAAAACACGCGTGGCGGCGAAATCCCCAATTTCCAGATTAACCGGGGCATCAAATTCCGGCGGCGGAGTCTGTTCGCTGAAAAATCCTAACAGGGCATTCATAACATCACTGGAAGTCGCGCCCGGTTCTACACCGCGAATATCGGTGACCGGGTTGACCAGCAGCGTCACTTCAAACTGGCCGCTGACAAGCGCGGTGTTCTGACGCTGAAGGGTGGACTCATTATCGGCGACCAAGATGATGCCGTTTTCCAGTTCGACCGCTTCCCATCCCAGCGGGTAATTAAAAGTGACGCGTCTGTTGGTGGCGATGTACTGGCTGGTCAGCGGCGGGATTTCATTGACGGCGGGGAGTGTGGTTGGCGGCGCAGCGAGGGTGGCGGTGGCTGGGGGTGGAATGGGTGGTGGCGTAGCCGTAACACCGCTGCTGACCGACTGGGCAGTTTCCAATGCCATTTGTGCATTCGCCAGCGCAGTCGCGGCAACCCAAGCCTGTTCCAGCGCAACCAACCGATCTTCTTCTGCCGACTCGCGGGCAAAATCTGCCAGATCAATCTGGGCGGTGATGGTACTTAGCTGGCTCATTGTATCCGCCTGAACGGTGGCCTGTTCGTCAAGCTGTGCCCCGGCAGTTGCCAACGCCGCTTCAGACTGTGCCTGATCGGTCGCGCGGGAATCGACTTCGGCTTGCAACGTTCCCTGTGCATCCCCAATCGCCACCATACTGGTCGCGGCTATCTCGGCAGCCTGAGTCCCGGCAACTTCGGCCTGTGCAACAGCGGTTTCCCTTTCACGTTCGGCGTCGGCCTGTGCTGTACCCGCTTGCCCGACTTCTGCCATAGCGGTAACCCGGTCAGCTTCGGCCTGCACCTGTGTCCCGGAGGCTTCCTGCGCCATCGCAACCGCTGTCACACGGGCTTCTTGAGCTTCAGCGGCTTCGGCCTGCGCGAGACGGGCGTTTTCCTGTGCCTGCTGCTGTTGGGTGAAGGCGAAAACCGCTAACGCCAACGCGATGATAAACCCGATGATTGCAACCGCCCGCATCACATCCACTCGTCGTTCCATCATAGCCTCAATTCTCGTCGTTACACACCGGAATTATTTTAGGCGCTACTATGGCATAAAACTTCACACCGGGCAAAAAGCTGTGAGAATTACACGATGATGGTAGAGCTGCATCAAGTGGTGG
>JAIOHM010000228.1 GCA_019912965.1 Anaerolineae bacterium | reverse complement strand
GTAGATGTTCAGCACCGGGACGATGGCATCCTCGACCAGTTCGGCGCTGAAACCGACCCGCAAAGCCAGCTTTTTGGCATCCAACTGCACCTTGCCCGAACCGATTTTGCTATCGGGAATCGGGTTGGCGCTTCCGGCAATCGTTAAATCGGCTTCGCTGCGGGTTTCCGGCACATAGTACACGGTTGGATCAGTGCCTTCGATGGGGGTAATGCCAGACTGTATATTTTCCCCTCCCATCCCTCAGCGATGGATAACCGTTATCCAAATCCCAATTAGCGAATCGCGTACACAAAACAGAATAAGTAGAATAGAATATAAATAGGCTTGCATATTCTACCCTGCACCCGATAACGAGGCAGTTTGTGGCGAAGAAAAACAAGGCATCGACCAACGGCGCGAACCTCGGCTTTGAAGAAAAATTATGGCAGACAGCGGACAAGCTGCGCGGCCATATGGACGCCGCCGAATATAAACATGTCGTTTTGGGGCTGATATTCCTCAAGTACATCTCCGACGCTTTCGAGGAACGCTACCAGCAGGTCAGCGCCCAGAAATGGGCAGACCCAGCAGACCGCGACGAATACATTGGCGAGAACTTGTTCTGGGTACCCAAACAAGCCCGCTGGTCACAATTGCAGGCCAGCGCCAAACTGCCAGCCATCAGCAAGTTGATCGACGACGCGATGGTAGCGATTGAGATGGACAACCCCATACTTCGCGGTGTGCTTTCCAAAGACTACAACCGCCCGACGCTGGATAAACAGCGGCTCGGCGAACTGGTTGACCTCATCAGTGGCATTGCATTAGGCGACGAAAACAGCCGATCCAAAGATATTCTGGGACGGGTTTACGAATATTTTCTGGGACGTTTCGCCAGTGCGGAAGGTAAAGGTGGCGGCGAATTTTACACCCCGCAGTCAGTCGTCCGCCTGCTGGTGGAGATGATCGAACCTTACAAGGGGCGGATTTATGACCCCTGCTGCGGATCGGGCGGCATGTTTGTGCAGTCCGAGAAATTTGTGCTGGCACACGGCGGACGGAAAGACGACATTTCAATTTACGGGCAGGAGAGCAATCCGACCACATGGCGGCTGTGCAGAATGAACCTCGCCATCCGGGGCATTGAAGGCGACCTCGGCCCACAAAATGCCGACAGCTTCCATAACGATTTGCACCAAACGCTCAAAGCCGATTACATCCTTGCCAATCCACCGTTCAACATCAGCGATTGGGGCGGCGAACGATTGCGCGAGGATGTCCGCTGGCGTTATGGCGCACCCCCTCCTGGCAACGCCAACTTCGCTTGGGTACAGCACATCGTTCATCATCTTGCCCCAGACGGTTTAGCCGGATTCATCCTGGCGAACGGTTCGATGTCCTCCAACACCAGCAGCGAAGGCGATATCCGCCGCGCCTTGATCGAAGCTGATCTGGTGGACTGTATGATCGCCATGCCGGGGCAGTTGTTTTACACCACCCAGATTCCGGTGTGTTTATGGTTTTTGGCGAAGGACAAAGCTGACCAACGCTACCGTGACCGCCGGGGCGAAACCCTGTTCATCGACGCCCGCAAACTCGGCAACCTGATCGACCGCACCCACCGCGAACTGTCCGATGCCGAAATTGACCGCATCACCGGAACATATCACGCATGGCGCGGTGAACCGGAAGCGGGCAATTATGCTGATGTGCCCGGATTTTGCAAAAGTGCCACATTGGAAGAAATGGCCGGACACGGCTACGTGCTGACACCGGGACGCTATGTGGGCGCTGCCGATGCTGAAGAGGATGACGAACTGTTTGAGGACAAAATGCGCCGCCTGACCGCCACACTGGAAGCGCAGATGACCGAAGGCCAACGGTTGGATGCCATCATCCGCGACAATCTGCGGAAGTTGGGCTTTAATGCTTAACTTCATTGAACCTATTTATGGCTCAACTCCTGAGGCTTGGACATTAACCACTATTGGAATCTTGATTGAGGGTGGTAAAGCTAATCTTCAGACTGGCCCATTTGGCACAATGTTACACGCTGCTGCATATAAGACTTGGGGGACACCTGTTGTAGCGGTCTTGCACATCGGGAACAATCGACTGCTTCACCATGATTTACCTCGTGTTGATGAAGAAACACGAGAACGACTAAGAAAGTATTCGCTTTTGACAGGGGATATTCTTTTTGGACGCAAAGGGGCTGTAGACCGTAGAGCACTCATTCGAGAGGAAGAAGAAGGATGGTTGCAAGGCAGTGATTGTATTCGATTGCGATTTCTAGATAAAACCGTTGATGCGAGATATATCTCTTATGTCTTGGGTTCTAGTTCATACAGGGACTGGATTGTGAGACATGCTCAAGGCGCAACAATGCCATCTTTGAACCAAGAAATTCTGAGTCGTATTCCTGTCCCCCTTCCATCGCCTCAAGAACAACGCGCCATCGCATCTGTTCTCGGTTCACTGGATGACAAAATCGAACTAAATCGCCGCGAAAATGAAACTTTGGAAGCCACCGCCCGCGCCTTGTTTCAGTCGTGGTTTGTGGACTTTGACCCGGTGCGCGCCAAAGCCGAAGGCCGCCAACCCTCCAGCATGGACGCCGAAACCGCCGTCCTCTTCCCTGATAGTTTCGAGGACTCGCCCTTAGGCCCAATCCCGCAGGGATGGAGGATTCATAAAATTGAGGAGATTACAGAGCGGGTTGCCATGGGGCCATTTGGTTCTTCAATAAAAGTCTCGACATTTGTACAAGAAGGAATTCCCGTAATAAGTGGGCAACATCTCCATAACACATTGCTCAATGATTCAGAGTTTAACTTTGTAACTTTAGAACATGCAGAAAAGCTCAAAAGATGCAACGTCCAAAGAGGGGACGTTATCTTTACCCATGCAGGTAGTATTGGACAGGTGTCTTATATTCCTGAAACATCACAATACGAGCGGTATATAATCTCTCAACGCCAATTTTATCTACGTTGCGATCCTAGAAAAATATCACCGCTATATGTTGTTTCCTACTTCAAAACATCCGAAGGCCAACATCAACTATTAGCTAACACTTCTTCTACGGGTGTACCGTCCATTTCACAGCCAGTTAGTTATCTTCGACAAATCAAAATTCTAGTTCCACCTCCTGATTTGTTGGGAATATATGATTCAACTGTTAGATCAGTTTATTCAAAGGTGGCTCAAAACATAATCAATTCTCGTACACTGGCTGCGACCCGTGATGCATTGCTGCCCAAACTGCTGTCAGGGGAAGTGCGGGTTGGGGAAGTCAATATTTAGAATCTGAATAGTTGTTGAGGTATTTATGACTTGGCAAGATTTCGACGCTGATAAGTCATTTAAGAAATTCGAAGAACTAATTAATTCTGGCAAATATCAGGAAGCCTTTGAGATTCTTGATGATGCTTCCTCAGTAGCTCATATAGCCAAGACAATATTCGAATCTTCTCAGAGACTTCAGGAGCTTGTTCAAGAATATCTAGAGTACGCCAGAGGAGAACTAAAAAAAGATCTGGAGACAACTTTATCCTCACTGGAAACAAATATTACCGATGAGGGTTTACAACATGCAGAACAATTACTCCAGTCGTTGGGAAGAGATTTGATTAACGACAGGAATGAAATCGAGTTGTCAAAATTCGAGCAGCGTATCCAAGAATATAAAATTACTCATAGGTTAGGCTTAGAAATCACGCAACTTGAAACTCAGCTAGACAACCCAAAAGCAACTCCAATAATTATCGAGGGGCAATTGGAACATTACCAAATCCTCTATGAGAAGATATTAGGTGCGACAGTTAACTATCCATACAGTGCTCAACTACAAGCATTGAAAGAAAGAGCTACTGCACGTATACAAGACCTAATTTCCGCATTGCATGATGTATCCCCTCAAAACAAGGAAATTCATGAAGATGCAAAGATGGTACAAACAACCAACCATGAAGCCATTGCCTTTACCCATTTTTATCCATCATCTATAACTAGGAAGCAAGTTTCACCTCTACATGTCTATATCCACCTTCTTTCAGCAATTGAAAAAGTTAAAGGCGATTTCAGAAAACGAAAGGATTTTGAGGCTGAAGAGCTTTCGGCTACAGAAGCTTCAACTGAAACATTTCCTCGTGGTACGGTATTCACTATCGTTCCGCATATTAAGCGGGCACGGGTAACGCCTGAACGAGTAGATGTGAAATGGCAAGATGCCTTTGAGCATGTAGCTTTCGAGATTAAGGGCTTTGAGGAAAAAGTCGAAAGTTTTAGTGGGGATGTACAGATTTATGTTGGCCCCATTATCGTTGCACAGCTTCCCATTATCTTCAGGCTGAATAGCACACGCTCGAAAAAAACCTCATTTAAATCTTCCACCATGCCGCGTTATAAAAAAATATTTGTTTCCTACTCCAGAAAAGATGAAGCGGTCGTAAGGGCTATTGATCGAATCTACGAAAAATATCCAGAAATAGAAACCTATATTGATTATAAGTTTCTCCAAGCCTCAGATATTTGGTGGTCGGCTATTCAGCAGAAGATTGAAGATGCTGAAGCACTTCAACTTTTCTGGTCAACGACTGCATCCGAATCATCGAATGTAGCGGATGAATGGCGCTACGCGCTTTCACTGCCCCGTCCCATTGTGCCCGTCATCCTTGAACCCAAACCGCCGATTCCGCCGGAACTCCAGCACATTCATTTTGAAGAATTCGAGCGCTTTATCGAACGGTTATAAGGGTTAGAGATCTAGAAACCATTGGTAATTGGGGTTGCTGTACCTGCTTTCCAGCCATTAAATGGAATCAAATTAATTATGAGCTAGTAGCAGCATATAAACTCAAACCAACCAAAGTTGCCCAGTGAGGAGCGTTTCTATGTTTAACAAAGCACTTGCAGAGCTAGATGTAACATCAAAAAGTTTGGTGAGTGACTTATGGCAGCGACAGAACGCCGAAGATTTGATCTTCAAATCCTCGACTGCTAACGAGGAAGCTTCGCCTGCATCCTTACGGGCAGCCGCAGCCTATGTTGAAGCCTTATTGGCTTATGGTCTGCCGCCCCAAAATCCTGAACTTTGGAAGATTGCGGAACGTTGCGACCAACCCGTCCTGGATAAATCCCAAATGCGTTTCGATGCCGTAGAAATGTACCGGCTTGAAATTCTCTTACAGCTTCGCCCCACTAGCAAAACAACCGCTGACCTTTTGCTGGCCTTAGCCCGCTTATATATGGAGCATAAAGACGATCTGTCTCAATCAGATCCCTACAACACCGTATGGACAATCAAAATACTGGCTTTTGCTCGGCAGAAGCGGGTCTTAGGGGAGTTAGTCAAGGATGAGGTTATCCTCAAGTCTATCAATGATCTCCTTCCCAAAACCCATCGTCCTGCTGATATAGCCTTGTTGCTGTATTTGCAGCATAAACTTAAGGGGTCAACCACCAGCACTCTGGAGCGCTATATCAAAAAACTGGTGGATATAGCCGAAGAAGGCGATGGGTTCTGGGGTGCATCTCCAGAGAACAAGCCCATGCTTGCTGCCCTGAAAGCCCATCATTTCAAGGCTGTGGATTTGATAAATCAGCGCGAACGGCTGCGCGATATTATCTTCAATACCTGTACTGTCATCGAAAATTTGTCGCCGCTGGTTGGTGATTATCCCGTGCTTGAAAAACCAGTCCAGCGAGCGATGACGCAGTGGTGGAATGTATTTAAGGGAGCAGATGCTCTCTCTACCTTGCAAATCCTCTTCCCATCATCCTATGACTATCTCCTTGTCACGAGTCGGACGTTAGGGGCTGCCAATGCTTTTGTCGGTCATGCCATTGCCTCCCTTAATGAACGACCTCTTGCCTACAACCAACCTGATCTATTGTTAGAATCACCCCCTATACTCGAACCCCAGGGTGAGCCGGAAGAAGTCGCCTTCACCCATTTTTACCCCTCAACGCTGGAAATCGGTACTTATTCCCCCCTCCATGTGTATATTCATTTGCTCTCTTTGTGGGAAAAAGTGCAGGCTGATTTTGAAGCGCGGGATAACATGGATGTTAAGCCTATGAGCTTAACAGAACCATCTAGTGCGCCCTTTGCGCGTGGCACAACCTTCACCATCATCCCACAAATATTCGGGGTGAAGGTTAAACCCGAACGAATGGACGTAACCTGGGAAGACGATATTGAGCATGTGCAGTTTGAGGTCAAACCCAAACCCGATGCAAAAATCGAATTAGGGTTGAAAGGTTCTGTCAGAATCTATGTTGGATCACTGGTTGCTGCTGAACTACCGATTGTGTGCAGTTCTGGTAAGTTCTTAATCACCGAAACCCGCAAGTATGCGACCGAAACACGACCCCGCTACAAGAAAATCTTTGTGTCCTATTCGCGCAAGGATAGCGCTGTGGTCAAAGCCATTGTGCGCCTGTATTCCAAATACCCCGACATTAAAACCTTTATCGACTATGACTTCTTGCAGGCCGCAGATTATTGGTGGCCGACCATCCAGCAGAAGATTGAAGAATCGGATGTGTTACAGCTTTTCTGGTCGGTCAACTCTGCCGAGTCGCCAAACGTCGATGATGAATGGCGCTACGCCATGAAGTTATCCCGTCCCATTGTGCCCGTCATTCTTGAACCCAAACCGCCGATTCCGCCAGAACTTCAGCACATCCATTTTGAGGAATTCGACCGCTTCATCGAACGGTTATAAGGAAGTCTATGCCACCAGACAAGCTGACCAGCACTTTTGAGGAACGCTTACAAGAAGCCGCCGAACTCCGCCAGCAAAATCAATGGCTGTATCTCATCATTGGTGTTTGCATCGGTCTGCTCCTGTATCCGCTGGCTGTTCAGGTGCGTGCGGATTTACCCGCTTTTCTCTCATCCTTAGTGCCAGAAGGACTTGGCCTTGCCTTCACAGTGATTATCCTACAGCGTTATTTTGATCACCGTGATGCCGTCAAGGAGCGTAAAGCTCTTCTTCAGCGTCTCATTCGGCGCGCGGGGAGTCCAGCCAACAATTTGGCGTTGGATGCTATCGCTGAACTCCGCACGCTAACCCTGTTGGTTGGTGACAAAGGTATCTTGCAAGGTGTTAGCCTGCGCGAAGCTGATTTGTCTACCGCCAATCTCAAAGACGCCAATCTGCGAGGTGTGGACTTGTATCAGGCCAAGTTGGAATCGGCGATCCTTTCGGATGCTGATCTAACTGGGGCAACCCTCCGTTACGCCAAACTCAACCATGTGGTCTGTTGGCACACCATCTTGGTAAACGTTAATCTGGAAAATGCCGAGATGCTCAACGCCAATATGCGCTATGCGAATTTGATCAATGCCAAACTAACTGGCACAAAATTAAACGGTGCACATCTGGATAGCGCTGACTTGCGCGGCGCGAACATCATGGGTACAGATTTATCCGGTGCTGACCTAACTGGAGCAGACTTGACCAAATCTCTTGTCAATTTAGGCCATGCCTGGGCACCGCGCACCCTTATGGATGCTGAAACCGTGCTGCCGGATGGCCGAAGATATGACCCCCTGCTTGGTCATGACCAGATCAAACGCTACACCGACCCTCAACACCCTGAATATGTTGATTACTCAGCACCTGTTCAAATTTCGCTGATGCCCTTGCAACCGTTTACCTTTCACACACCCTTTCTCAATCTCAAGACTATGAATCTTGATGAAGATGTTGTGGAGGACTAAACACTTGAAATTTGTTTACACACAGTTTAATGACAGTTCGTAATAGGCGTAATTTAACCTAATACCCCCTGTTTATCAGGTGTAGGAGAAAGCGTGAAAATTCCACCAGATGCCCAAATACCAGAGATCAAGCTGACCCGGTATTTGTTGGTTTTTAAGGAATTGGATGATAAATCTAAATTTCTCGCTCAAGCGGGATTCACCAGCAATAACCCGGATGCATTAGAAGCCGCTATCCGAGAGCATTTGAGCCGGGATGAAGCCTTGCTTGATCGTTCGGATGAACATGGTCAGTTTTATCGGGTAGAAGGAACGTTAAACGGCACAAATGGTCATATACTAAATGTTATTACGGTTTGGGTACGGGAATATCCCAAAACGCCATTTCGCTTCATAACGCTGAAACCCTGGAGGAAAAAATAGCCATGAAACTCGATCTTTATCAGCGCGTCATGGTCAACCGCGACATCCCCAGCGAAGGTCTTCGGCAAGGGGACATCGCTTGGTTAGTGGAATATCTGGAACGCCCAACGAACGGTGAAGAATATGGTGTGCTGGAAATCTTCAATGTATTAGGTGAATCGCTGCGGATCGCGGTTGTTCCCTTGTCGAGTATTGAAGCCCTGCGTCAGGATCAAGTGCCATCGCTGCGTTCCTTAGCCAGCTAGGAGGAATTATGTCCGGTTTCACTGAATCGGTTGTCGAAGATGCTGCTCTCCACTGGTTCAGTGAACTGGGTTATACTGTTGTGCATGGCGAGGACATTGCCCCGGATTCGCCCACACCTGAACGTGTCAGCTATGGTGAAGTGGTGCTGCTCGGTCGGTTGAACAAGGCACTGGCTCGGCTGAATCCGCATATTCCCGCTGATGCACTGGAAGAAGCCATCCGCAAAACCACACGATTAGAAAACCCTTCGCTGCTGGAACAAAATCGCCGTTTTCATCAGCTACTGTTGGATGGTGTCCCAGTGGAATTTCGCGGTGAGGATGGCCGCATTCACTACGAAAACGCCCGCTTGCTTGCCTTCAATAAGGATGAACTGATCCTAAATGACTGGCTGGCCGTCAACCAGTTCACGGTCATCGAGCAAAAGTCTAACCGCCGCCCGGATATTGTTGTGTTCGTCAATGGTTTGCCATTGGCTGTCATCGAACTAAAAAATGCCGCTGATGAAAGTGCTACTACCCGCAAAGCCTTCCAGCAGCTTCAAACCTATAAAGCCCAAATTCCCTCACTATTTCCATACAATGGACTGCTGGTTATCTCAGATGGTATTGATGCCCGTGCCGGAACGCTCACGGCGAATTGGGAACGCTTCATGCCTTGGCGTACGATTACTGGGGATGATCTTGCGCCTAAAACGAAGCCGGGGCTAGAAGTATTGCTCAAGGGCATGTTCGAACGGCAGCGCTTTCTTGATCTCATACGCTACTTCACGGTGTTCGAGGCCAGTGAAAGCGAAGTAGTCAAGAAACTAGCCGGGTATCACCAATTCCACGCTGTCAACAAAGCAGTAGACGCCACATTGGGGGCAGATCGTGGACGGATCGGTGTCATCTGGCATACACAGGGCAGCGGCAAAAGCCTGACGATGGCTTTTTATGCAGGTCGGCTCATCCAGCACCGCGATATGGCGAATCCAACGCTGGTAGTGCTGACCGACCGCAACGATTTGGACGATCAACTCTTTGGCACATTTAGCCGCTGTAGTGATTTACTGCGGCAAAAACCCGTTCAGGCCGAAACCCGTGAACATTTACGCGATCTGCTGCGGGTAGCATCAGGTGGAGTGGTGTTCACCACCATCCAGAAATTCCTGCCGGAAAAAGGCGAACATTATCCGCTGCTTTCCGACCGGGACAATATTGTCGTCATGGCAGATGAAGCCCATCGCAGTCAGTATGATTTTGTGGATGGTTTCGCTCGTAACCTGCGCGATGCACTGCCAAATGCTCGCTTCATCGCCTTCACAGGTACCCCCATCGAAAAAGCCGACCGCAGCACAATTCAGGTATTCGGTGATTACATTGATGTGTACGACATCCAGCAAGCAGTCGATGATGGGGCGACGGTGCCAATTTATTATGAGGCACGGTGGGCAAAACTGGCATTAGATGAGTCGCAACGCCCAACGATTGATCCAGAATTTGAGGAAGCCACCGAAGGCGAAGAACTGGAACACAAAGAACGGCTCAAGAGTAAATGGTCACGGCTGGAAGCATTGGTTGGTGCACAAAGTCGGGTCGAGTTGTTAGCACAAGATATTGTGAACCATTTTGAGGCGCGGCGGTCAGCGATGGATGGCAAGGGTATGATCGTTTGCATGAGCCGCCGCATCTGTATCGATCTGTATCATGCGATTATCGCCCTCCGCCCGGATTGGCAAAGTGCAGATGATAAAACTGGTTTCCTCAAGGTTGTGATGACAGGTTCGGCTTCCGATCCAGACTACTGGCAGCCCCACATCCGAAACAAAGCTGAACGTGAGGCACTGGCAGAGGAATTCAAGAAGCCTAACAGCCCCATCAAACTGGTCATTGTGCGCGACATGTGGCTAACGGGTTTCGATGCACCCAGTCTGCATACTATGTATGTGGATAAACCCATGCGGGGGCATGGACTGATGCAAGCCATCGCCCGCGTGAACCGGGTCTTCGGCAATAAGCCCGGCGGATTGGTGGTAGATTATCTGGGGTTGGCTGACCAGTTGAAAACCGCGTTGGCAGCATACACCGAAGGTGATCGCCGTCAGGTTGCTGTCCCGGAAAGTGAGGCGGTGGCGCTGCTGATGGAAAAACATCAGGCGTGTGTCGCATTCTTCCGAGATTTCGATTATGAACTGTATTTTACAGGCAGCTCGGTTGACCGTCTGGCGGTTATCCCGGCAGCGATGGAACACATTCTGGCTCAAGAAAGCGGCAAAGCGGAATACATGCAAGCCGTTAACGATGTATCCAAAGCCTTTGCTTTATGTGTTCAGTTTGACGCAGCTCGTGCTGTTCAGGATGAGGTAAGTTTTTTCCAGACGGTGCGCGCTGCCATTGCGAAGAGCACACTAGTGGAAAGCAAATCGTCGGAGGACTACGATCAGGCTGTACGCCAGATTGTGGGGAGTGCGGTGGCCTCTAATGAGATTGTGGATATTTTCGCCGCAATGGGCATCCAGAAGCCGAGCATCTCCATCCTCTCAGATGAATTTCTAGCCGAAGTTCACAACCTGCCGCACAAGAATCTGGCGCTGGAACTGCTCCATAAGCTGCTGAATGACGAAATCCGGGCGATAGCGCGGCGAAATATAGTCCAAGCACGCTCTTTCACTGTTCTCCTCGATCAAGCCATTCGGCAGTATCAAAACCGCACCGCTGAAACAGTGGAGATCATCGCAACTCTGATTGATCTCGCTCGACACATGCGAGAAGCCAATCAGCGAGGTGATGCATTGGGGTTGAGTACTGAAGAGCTTGCTTTCTATGATGCGCTGGAAATACATGACAGTGCTATGCAGGTGTTGGGCGACGAACAACTTCGCATGTTAGCCCAGGAAATCGTCAAATCGGTTCGACAGAACATCAGCATTGACTGGGCGAAAAAAGAGAGTGTTCGTGCCCGATTACGCGCAATCGTCAAGCGGGTACTGCGGCAGCATGGCTACCCACCTGAGAGGCTAAATCATGCAATCATCATCATTCTTGAACAAGCCGAGGTGATTGCTCATGATTGGGCCGCATAAACAGTAGAGCAATCCTTGAGGGCGAAATAATGTCAAAAATCATGATTAGCTACAGCCGAGCGAATGAATCAGTCGCAAGAGACATTGAACGTGATTTAGATAAAGGAGGTTACTCGGTATGGCGAGATACAAGCAGTATTCCCGGCAGTGCTGAATGGGATATTGCTATTCAAAAGGCTATCGACGCTTGCGAGGTCGTGGTCGCAATCGTTTCGATTACCAGTCTTGAATCGCGCTGGGTGCGTCGAGAACTCGTCTACGCAGATGGGCAGAACAAACGTATTCTGCCGTTACTTTTGGAGCGGGTTAATCTCCCCCCGCTTTTGGTCACAACTAATTACATCGACTTTACGGGTAGTTATAGCACCGCTTTGTTTCAGCTTTTGGAACAACTGCCAAAATTGTTAGATGGTGGAGAGTCCCCTACTCCCGAAGCTGAGAAGCGCGTTTCTGGCATGAGTTTGCGTGATCTTCGGCGTGTGCTGGTGAATACTTATGGGACAGATTCATGAATTCAGTTTTATTGATACAGGATTTTCCAGATGGAACAGCTACCCAGTTAA
The DNA here is from genome assembly GCA_019912965.1 of Anaerolineae bacterium. Taxonomy (GTDB): domain Bacteria; phylum Chloroflexota; class Anaerolineae; order Aggregatilineales; family Phototrophicaceae; genus CFX2. The sequence goes on along the minus strand of JAIOHM010000228.1, from coordinate 19,967 downwards.
TGGGTGATGGGTTTGAGGTTACAACAGTTTCAACGCATGATAATCCTGTTGAGCGAGCGGCAGCGCTTGCACCCGATGTGGTTGTGATCGACTTGCGGCTAGACGGACAAAATGGCTACTGGATGTGTTTGCGGCTACGGGAGAAGGATGAAACTCGTTCGTCACGTGTGATCTTTCTGGCGGATGAGAATCAGCGCGACGAAGAACTTGCGTTAGCTCTTGGGGCAGATGGGGTAGTGAGTAAGCCAGTAAATGCAACTCGAGTTGATGAGTTGCTCCTGCGTCCACCGCGACCACATCTCACTGACCTTGATCGTATTCGGAATAGTCTGAATGGATTACTCAGAGTCCGGCTGGAAACAGCATTTTTAGGAGAGATGGCACAATATGCTCCTCGTCTGTATACCGCTTTCCAGCTTCTAAAAGATGAAACCAGCGTAATAATCCACGACTTGAGAGCGCCATTAGGTGCTATCCGGGGATATAGCGATATGCTGACAGAACCTCGTTTAGTTGGAGATTTGCCACCACTAATAATTGATGAAGTAAAAATCATTCGACAAGAGGCTCGTGAGCTAGAACAATATCTCAGTGATATGAGAGCCTCAGCAAAAGCTGTCACTCAAAATTTAAAGATAGCGCCTAAGACGGATATGGCTAGAAATGTTGTGGAGTATGTGCAAAAACAATTTCGATGGTGTGACAGTCATCAACTGATTGTAACGATACCGCAGGGATTAAACCTACTCAATGCTGACGGAAGCCTTCTGACAGAACTGATATTGCGGCTGACGGACATCATCATTGGAGCTGGGTGTAGACCTGAGATTACATTTGACGCGAATAATGATCGTTGGCAGATTCAGGCGGAATTGACTGATGTGGATCGTTGGCAGCTTATCAGTAATTATGCGGCTGCCGAAGATTCGATGATGGAAGCAATCAACTACCAGACCTGTCGTTTGATGGCGGCTCAGTTGGGGTGTATATTGCGATTCGATCTGAAAGGTGCCCACCTGTCAGCCCAACTTTTATTGACCGAAGCTATCATACTTGAGAGCAAATCAACACCACAGGCCTTAGTAAGCCAACTGCTGGTTATCCCCAATTATCCTATTCCAGAAATCTCAAATTTACCTGTCAGTATCTATCCCCAGCTTCGCAAGTTGTTTCAACCGATTAGAGAGCATCTTCTGGTTGTCCGGTCTGCATCATCATCGATATCACTAAGCCTATCTGAAGTCCAAGTCAATGACATGGTGAAACAATTTGTAAGCATATTATTGACTAATGCCGACTATACATTGGAAATCGTGAATAAGTTTTTGCTCGCGTTCCAATACGGTGAGGGCGAGATCAATCGCCAACCCCTTGATCTGAGGGCTACTATAGAACGGGCATTAAAGATTGTGCACCCTAATGGAATCGAGGTGCTAAAGGAGTTCTCCGAAGGACTTCCACAAATAGCTGCTGACGAAACCGCCGTACTACAAGCTGTGATTAACCTGCTCGAAAACGCGGTCAAGTATATGCGTACTGATGAACCACAAAAACCTAAACAGCTTACCCTGCGCGCATATTCTGATGCTAAGGTGGAGCAAGTTGTGTTGGAGATCGAGGACACTGGCCCCGGCATTCCTGAAGCTGAAATGCCACATCTTTTTACTAAATGGTTCCGGGGAGACAAAGATGCTGTGCGCGAGCATAAGGGCAATGGATTGGGATTATCGATTGTACAAAATGTGATGAAACAGCTAGGGGGTTCTATCAGTGTGGAGTCGGTTGATGAAGTAGGATCAACTTTCCGATTGTTATTCCCTGTTTATATAGCGATTTGAGCACGTAAGGTATGGTTAAAATTCTGGTAGTCGAGGATGACCACGAGCTTGGCCATTTAATTGTTCGTATTTTGATGGCTATGGGGTATGAGGTCATTTGGGCAAGTAATGGAACTCTAGCGATTAACTTTGCCGTCCATTATGAGCCTGATTTAATTACGATGGACATTGCTATGCCGGGAGTGAATGGATATGAGGTGATGTCTCTATTAACTAAATTAGCCGAGATAGAAATTACCAGCTTTATTCCGGTGATATTTCTTTCTGCTTATGATGATGATACAACAACAAACATGGGATTTGACCTTGGAGCAGTCGATTACATTACTAAGCCGTTCGATATTGTAGAACTAGGTGCACGTATTCAAGATATTTTTGATGGCATCTCAGAATTAGCAAAAATTCGAGGGCTAAGCGAAGCAGAAGCACGAAAAGAATTTATCCAACGCATTCAATTACGACAACTCAATATCAAACAATGGGTAACGAGTTGTAATATTTTTATCAAAAAAAAGATTGTTCATCACTTGGTAATTAAGGCGTTTACTTTGCATATGCAATTGTGTGAAGCCGGCATGATCATAAGTGGTATTGTTCATGATTTGCGTAATATCATCGGTGTGGCAGAGGCGAATGTGCGGGGACTAACGCTATACTCCTTTGATCGAGGAAGAGAAAATAACTTCATCAATGAACTGAAGCGACTGAGCTACCTCATTGAGGACTTGGGTGAACTACGCTATACCAGCTACTGGAGTCCGAGATGGCAATGTCAAAATGGGATATTGGAAGGTATTTATTGGATAAAGGATTATTACCCAAAATTTACGATTGAAATTTCTACGAATTCCAGTCATCGTATTTTTTACTATGTGAAGCATCAGGTTCAACAAGCATTTCTTAATCTGATTGATTTATTGGTAGCTATTAGTGTTGACCGGAAAGTGATGATCAACCAAGTTAAAGACGGCGAGTGGATATTTGAGACTAAGATTGCTACTGACCTAGACTGGGAGACTATTCACAATCCAGAATACTGCACAAAAGGAAACCTCAACACAATACGCTACTTTATCGTGGATAAATTAGCAATCCGGCAAGGTGGGAACCTCAACAGTGAGCTGGATTCTAGACATCTCACTCTGCACTTTTCTCTACCGACTAATACTCCACCTAACCCACTAGATGAAACGGCATTGGCTGATCTGGATGCTCAGATCGCTGCTATACCATCGCACGCAACTGCTCCGTTGAGTCAGACTGAAAGTAACTTGCATCTATTGTTTGTGCCGGTCTGTGCTCAGTTATTTACTCTTATTGATCGGCTTGAGCAGAATCTGCAGGAGTTAGTGTCTGAAATAAAAGAGAACAAAGCTTGGGTGAATATGGGTCACAGTTTGCGCTTTACTCGGCTTCTGATACGCAATTTGCTCATCACAGTGGCGGGATATGAACCTGAATTGAAGTCTCTGAACATTAAGCCACTAGTTGTAGTAGTCATTAATCTACTCAGATCTAAATTGCTTCAGAGTGTTGAAGTCAATATTCCCGATGATCTTTCCCCAATTCTGGCAGATGAACTGGGAATAATGCAGATTGTGTTGAACCTGTTGACTAACGCTGGTGAGGCAACCGATGAGGACGGGAAAATAGCTATACAAGCTGATTATGTAGAGGATACAGTGAGATTGGAAATCGAAGATACAGGACACGGTATTCCAAGTGAAGTTATCAAACGCATTTTTGAGTTAGACTACTCTACTAAAACTGGTCAACAACGCGGTGTAGGCTTATACGTTGTGAAGTCGATTGTTGACCGATTGGGGGCACATATTGAGGTGTTTTCAGAAGTCGATAAAGGGACTAAATTTCGTATCCTGTTTCCATCACGATAGACAATGGAGCGAACATGACAACATCTGCCCAAGTATTAGTCGTTGAGGATGATGCAGATTGGCTTGACATTTATGCCGATGAACTCCACGATGATAGCTACGTTTTGCATACGGCACGCACTGTGAAACAGGCATCGGCTAAGATAAAAGAAATGGAACTGGATGTAGTTGTCACCGATCTGCGTCTGATTGGCGACAACATGGGTGGTATGGGAATCCTCGATACTATTAAGAGCACCCGTCCAGATATTCAGGTCATCATTTTTACGGGATACGGTTCCTTCGAAGATGCACAACAAGCTTTGAGACGTGGTGCTTACGACTACCTGACCAAGCCGTTGGATTACAATCATGCCCGTCTGACCATCCGTGCGGCCATTAGCGTGCGACAGCAGTTCCTTGATGGTCAGAAAAAACGCCGCGAACGACTGGAAGCGAAATTGAGTTTCCCAGATCGGTTTTTGTATAGCAGCACACCGATGAGGGAAACATTAGCCAAAGCCGCTCAACAGGCAGATCGTAGCGATAATGTGCTCATTCTTGGGCCTACAGGAACAGGTAAAGGGTTGCTGGCTGAGGCGATACATTTTGGCAGCAAGCGCGGTCAATTCGCCCTCGTGAATTGTACTAGTCTCTCCGAACGTACACTTGAGCGCACGCTGTTTGGGTATGCAGATGAAATAGGTAATTGGAATCCTGGCTATTTGGAAACACTGGCAGGGGGAACGCTCGTGCTAGATACAGTATCTGGCCTTTCCAAACGGTTGCAAGTTATATTGGCACAGAACATAGAAAATCGTGTGCTTTCTACCAACCCTGATAGACCACCAATTTCTTTAACTGTGCGAATCATTGGTATTGACCAATCCAATATTCGGGAATTGGTCGAGACGGGATTGTTTGATAAGGGGCTGTACGATCAACTGGCGCAAGATGTGATTGATGTGCCACCGTTACGAGATCGACGCGATGAGCGTCATAATGACATTAGCCTGTTGGCAGAATATTTCATCACCAAATTTGCAAATACTGAAACTTTACCAGAATTGACACCGGATGCGCTGGAGCGTCTTTTAGCTTATCCATTTCCCGAAAATGTGCGGGAGCTACAGATGATTATGCGACGCGCAATTGTGCAGGCCATTAAGGGTGAAATTATGCCCCATCATTTGCCTGCTCAAGTTGTGAGTCATGGTATTCAAGCAGGACTGGGAATAACCTCATCTGGGTATTCAACAGAGCGGGTATTATGCCCCCATGGCAACTTTTTATGCAATCAGGTAGAAAACATCCGAGAAGGCTTTTTGAATGTGCAACGTGTCTATCTAAGGGTGACGGATTCCACTCAACCAGGTGTTACTGAACAAGTTCATCTAGCAATTACACGATTGGGTTTCAATGTGCAGCGTCCTGTTTCTACAGAAGGCAAATTGACTCTTCAATGTCGTTCATGTATCCCTATCCAAATGAGCCGATTTGCGGTGGTCGATTTATCTCCAAATGATCCAAATCTGCTGTATGAGATTGGTATGATGCATAGCTTAGGGGTACATACTCTGCTATTGAAAGCAAAGACCACATCACTTGAGAACTTCACTCCGTTCTCGATCATCGAATATGAAAATTCAGAACAGATTGGTTCAATAGTGGAGAAGTGGTTGCAAACTATATCAGTGGATTGATAACACCTTCGAGTTAGTAAAGCCCCAATTCAACTCTAATACTTGGCTCTCAGACTTGCCAGTTGAATCAAATCTTTACTTATCAGCGAATGTATTTCATCTTAAATATCGCATATCTATACCTATTTAAGTGAAAGGTTTACTTTAATCTCTACTCCAAAAAAGATGATATAGTAGCTGGGAATATGTAAGAAGTATGTTAAAATGCTTATATAGTCTCGATTTCGATTGCAAATTGCGAACCACTTTGATGAATCCAAGCCGATACAAGTACCACCTGAAAATGCTGACTATCACACCATTAGTGGATGGACGGTCGGTACTTGATCTGTCAAAAACCAATGAGCCGGGTTCAGTCTTTGCCCGTGCTGCTATCGCTTCGTCTGGGGTCAATACACAGGACTTCATCCAATGTGTGAATGAAGCGATTATGCTTCATGCTGAGTCGGTTGGTGCTGATCCCCAAGCTGCCCGCCGTGCTGGAATCGCTGCTCAGATGGAGGATATGGAAGGAGACATTCTCATCTTAATGACCTCAGATAGCCCACAAGCCTGATTCTTTTCTCAACTTCATCTACCCTGCGCTATAAACCGAACATTGGATAACGGTTATCCAGATTTAGAGTTCTATCGTCCAGTTGGGGACACGTTCTGACCAATCCACATCGAGGCCGACATACTTCTCGGTGATGGTGACGCTGCTGTGCCCCATATTCGCCCGCAGTGCTTCCCACGACATACCGGATTGTTTGCACAGTTTGGCGTAGGTGCGACGGAGATCATGGCAGTTGATCGTCACCATCTGTCCTGTGTATTCCGCTGCATAACTGTTCACCGCATCCTCAACTTTACGAGTAGATAGTTTTTCACCCTGAGCGGAATACTGACCCCCTTTTTCGCGCTTCACGCCGCGAAAGATGACCGTATCAGGATGTTCTTCTGGAGTGAGTCCAATCGCTTTGCTGTATGCCTGCACCGCTTGCAGCACCCACGAATTCCAGCCATTCAGCACCACAATCCGGCTCTTGTTGTGTTTGCCATTCCGCACCCGAATCCCGCGCTGACCTGTTTCGTTGACCGTATCGAACACATCGCGCAGGGTGAGGGCGACCACTTCCGACACCCGCCACCCTGTGCCTGCCATGACTCCGATTAATGCCCGATCTCGCAGTCCTTTGAGGGTGTTGGTGTCGATGCTGCGGATAAGATCACGCAAACTGTCGAGCGTCAGGCGGCGGCCGTAGTCGGTTTCGATCTTGTCCTGGATAACGGTGAGTTTGGCATCTTCGACTTTCGCCCAATCATTGAGCACCAGCTTCACGGTAATGTCAGTCACATCGTCCGCTACGGCACGCAGCAGTTTGCGAGCCGCAGCCAGACGGGCATTGACACTACGAACCGCATAGAGAGTGCCTGCATCATCGGCGCGGCCAGACAGCAGATCATCCCGCCACTGTGCCAGAACACTTTTGGTGGGCAAAGGCGTTTCCAGACGAGCGAGGTAGCTGCCAAGAGCCGTGATAGCACTGCCATAGTTCCGAGCAGTGAGCGAACGCTGTGAAGGTGGACGATCAAGCTGCGCCAGGCGGATGTGCTGCTGGTGCATCATGGCGGCAATCGACTGGGTGGTGGCATCATCGAAGGTAGTAACCTGACTTGTATTAGACAAGATTTCATCTGACACCAGCGGAATTTGAGGTGGCAGCGTTGGCTCAATCGCGCTACCCTCTCTTACCTCCGGCTTGACTCCTTCCAGAAAAACCACCGCACTACAATAGGTCAATTCAACACTGCTCTAAAAGCAACTCTTCGACTAATTATAGAGGATCCGAAAATCAGAAGAAGTTGTCGAACTTCTTCTGATTTTCGGATTGAGATTTCTTAACTGCTTCCACCAGATGGTGGATTTGCGATCTCACCGCTTAGTATTGGTGTTTCTGTGAATATTGGCGTCTCCGTTAATGTTGGCGTTTCAGTCAGCGTTTCTGTTGGAATTGGTGTTTCGGTCAATGTTGGCATCAATGTCGGCGTCTCCGTTAGCGTTGGTGTTGGCGTTTCAGTCAGCGTTTCTGTTGGAATTGGTGTTTCGGTCAATGTCGAAACTTGAATAGGCGCTTCGGAGGTCATTATGGTAGGTGTCTGAGTCATCAGTTCAGCCATGATGGGAGTTGGTGTTTCAATAACATATTGCTGCACCTGCGTTTCAGAAGTACCGTAAACAACTATCAGGCGCGGCGCAAGTTGCGGGTGAATGTGGTAACTCGCTAGATATTTCCGACCCCATTGGCGACCAACACCACGCAAAATTAGGGACAGACTATTGCCTAGCTGCCATTCTGGGTTATTTAGTGCTTCTTGAACAACTGGTGCCAAATTTCCCATTGTATACCATGTATCACGCGACCAAAGGACATTGGAGTGATTGATGGTATTTTGTTCTGTGAGCAACCGCATAGAGGGACGATTTGTAATAGTAAACGGTGCGCTATTAGCGGAAGCATCTGCACTTATGAGGGTGTCTACATTGATCCAAGAATCTTCTGGGTTGTAGAATTCCAAATACGCGTCGGCAATTGCCGTGCCCTGTGCTAAATTTACCTGCTGGAAACGCAGCCCCAGCAAACCATTTTGATTGCTATCACCAATCCAAATAGCCATCTTGTCGATATCGAATGTTTGGTTATCTTCGTTGACATCATCTTGGTCAGCAACAATTACATATTCAACTGCTGTAAGATCAGACAGACGAGTTGATAGTTGCGTCGGGGGAATAATTTGTTTGATCTGAGCAGGACTTGACCAGCTTAAACTAACGTAGGCATTTCCCACATACTCCCTATATTCAAGGCGAATGTTGTAATTCTTTCCAGATGTGAGAAAAAGCGTTCCGCTAACTTCTGGCGGAGTATTCGGTATAAGCCAAGTGTCTATGATTAACTGGTCATCAACCCATAACCGCACACCATCATCATTTCTGACCCAGAATGTGTATTCTTCGGTGTAGCGTGGCTGTACCTGGCCTGTCCAGCGGACGGAGAAGGCTTCTGCACCTAAACTTGCATCAGGTGAGCCTGCGCCCCAATCGAAATTGACAGTCGTATCCACACGGGCAAAAACAGGCTGATTGAATTCTATGTCGTCAAAATATTCCGCCCATAAACCCGCTCCCTGAGTTTCAGGGATAGGTGTTGGGGTTTGGGTAGGCAAAATAAGGGTAGGTGTAGGTTGTATAGCTGAGAAGCTAATAACCAATCTAGGTGCAACTGTTGGATGGGTTTCGTAGGCTGCTAGATATTTCCGCCCCCATGTATCTCCAGCACCCCGAAGGACTATCGATAGACAGTTTCCTGCCTGCCAACCCGCCCGATTGATTACCTCGCCTACCACATCATTGAGTTTGCCAACGGGATACCATTGATCTGCTAACCAAAGATCATCTGATCTTTGCATATCACGTGCGATGGTCACAACCCGCTGCGATGGGCGATTGTCTGGAGCGAATGTTGGGCTGTTATCTGAAGCTTCAGCAGCAATTAATGCCTCCACGCGAATCCAACTGTATTCAGGATTATAGAATTCAAGATGGGCGTCCAGAATTGCTGCACCGCGCGGAATATTTACATTGCAGAATCGTAGGCCTGCAAAATCAGGGCTGTCATCAGTACCATTACCAATCCAAATCAGAGGATTACTCACGTCGTACAATGCACCGTCTTCGTTAACATCGTCCTGTGGAGCTGTAACTTGGACAGTCAGGGTTGGTGGGTAGAAGGTAGTAGCCTGAACCACAGGACTGGCAACGCTTAACAGCACTGAATCAGCCGTAAATGTACGGACACTGAAGTAATAAGTTGTGCTGGGATTTAGGCCATTGACAATATAGCTAGATGCAAACTTATTTGCGGTAGCCCCGTGTACAAGATAGGGGCCGTCTGGGTTAGTAGCATAGCTAATTTCATAATGACCATCGCTCGAGGAGAAACGAATCGGTTCCCAGAACAATTGAATATCGGTCGATGAAAGAGTTATCGCATTTAACCGAGATGGTGGAACTGTTTGTGTATCTGCCCAATTCCAGTCAATACCATTCAAAAACGCTTCGGTAGCAGGATCCGAAACCATGAACATGTTGAAACCAAAATCGGCTTCGACAACCGCTGTCAAATTCCTGATCTCAGCAGGAATATCTCCCTGTAAATGATTGTGAGCCAATCCTAGCCGTTGTAGGTAAATCAAATTACCAATATCAACAGGCAAACTACCCGTGAGATTATGGTTTGATAGGTCGAGGCTTACAACATGATCTCCAGAGCATTCCAATCCGACCCAGTCTTCACATGGTATGTTCGTTATGAACCAATTTGAATCCTGTCCCCAATTTGGCCCATCCGTTTGGTTGTAGAGTGATTGCAAGGCGTTACATTCGCTAACATAAATACCTATGACCTCAGTACAACTTGCAAAAGTAAGTTCCACTGCGCTAAATGCTAATGTGCCGCCAGTTCCGTTCTTATCTACCACTGCAACAAAGTAAGTCACTCCAATTTCAGTTGGTAAATCAATTCTTGAGGTGAAATCCTCAGTATTTACCGCCATAACAGCAGCTTGGTCAAGATTATGCGCTTGGGTTGGCGGTGGATCATCGTTCTGGTCAATTAACGTAAGGTCACCGGGTTCACCACGATAGACATACATCACTGTATCAAAATCAGAACCCCGCGTTGAGAGCCGAACAATATGACCACTACCTTGGATACGCAGCCAAGACTTTCCGGTATCTGCGGTCATTTCACAATCTGTCGATGGCGGCGCAGTGTGCGGTTCACCCGGTTCAATCTTCTGGCTATTTTCGAAGGGTAACAAGCCAACATCAATCGGGTCGCATGGGGTTAAACCACGGGGATCACCTTCTGTAGTAAAACTGATCTCATCGCTATAGATGCTTCTTAGCTCATTTTTCTGTGGTGCTGTGGCTGAAGTGTAAGTTTGAGCTACACAGAAGTAAGTTGTGCCTTCAATTAACTGTGTTAATACCACAGAACTGGTCAGCTTGTCGCTTGTTTCTACAGCTTTGATGTAGGGTCCTCCAGCTGTGTCACTGCATAGAACTGCGTAATTGCCAATACCAGTTGTAAAGCGAGGTAGTGACCAAGAGAGACTGGCAGTGTTAATCGTCTCATCTCTAACGACCAAATTGGTTGGCGGTAAAGTTTGGGTTTGTTCCCAATCTTGATCTAAAACGTTTAGAAAATTTCTCAGTGATGTATTTGAAGCACTTAGCTTGTTGTACCCGATATCAACCCGACTATGAAACTCCAGTGCATTTTGCCCACCTACTACTTCGGTGAAAATATCAATGAAATCGCCGGTTTGTCCATTGTACCGACGGATGTGCCCTCCACTACCAGAAACATACAGATTACCATCCATGCCAAAAGCCAAGTCAGTTGGTTGTACCAAACCGCCAGCATTGGCTTGAACAAAAGCTTCTACAAATTCGCCAGTAATTCCATCATAGCGTAGAACTTCGCTAGTATAGTAGCTTGTCACATAAAGATCACCGCCTGGCCCGAAGACCATATGAAACGCGCCATTTAAACTTCCATTATCCTCTTCTGGTACAAACCTATCAAGAAAAGTACCTGTCGAACTGTATCGAAGTATTTCCGCTTTTGCTTCATTCGCCGCGCTAGCCACATACAGATTACCGTCTAAACCAAATACCATAGCGCCGGGTTGGATCAATCCTCCATGACCGGGTGGAATGAAAATATCGATTAATTCGCCAGATATTCCCTTATATCGTATAACACGATCTGTACGACTGCTAACAACATACAAATTGCCATCAGAACCAAAAATGAGATTTCCTGCAGCATTTAACTCGCCAAGTCCGGCCTCGACGTATACATCACTAAACGCTCCCGTCACACCATCGTAGCGTAGAATTTGATCATCACTACCAGCCTCAGTTTGAACGTCGGCAATATAAAGATTGTTGTCTGGGCCAAAGGTAAAGTCGCCACTACAACATAGGTTATTGACTGTTGAAGGGACAAATATCTCTTTAAATAACCCGGTTATGCCGTTGTAGCGAGATATTTCTCGATTAGATAAATTGTATGTATATAGATCAATCATCCCCCTTAAATTCATTATGCTAGTGGGCACATCACCACTCAATTGGTTGTAGGATAAATCCAGCAGGGTCAGATTTTCTAAGTCACCCATTGAGGCTGGAATGCTTCCCGACAATTGATTTTCCCGCAGAACAAGTTCTTGTAGATTAACCAAATCGCCAAACGATGGCGGGATGATACTGCTGAAACGGTTTTGCCCCAAATGAAGATGCTTCAAAGCCGCCAGATTGCCTAATGTATCTGGAATAGCACCTGTGAGTTGATTGTTTTGTAAATTGAGGGTTTGCAGGTTAATCAACTGACCAATAGAACTTGGCACGGGACTGCTCAGCACATTACTGCTCAGATCAAGGATTTCTAGTTTGGTAAGATTGCCGAGTGAATCAGGCAGTCCACCGGAAAGTTGATTGTTATTTAGCCGCAAAGCCCGTAGCTCAAGCAGATTACCAATTTCGTAGGGTAGAGTACCCGCAAGCAAATTGCCCACCAGATTTAGTTCAACGATATGGCCTTCGGCACAGACAACCCCATACCAGTCACAGGGAGTTATGTCTTCTAGCCAACCGGATTTGTCTAGCCATTGATCCCCATTGGTACTCAAATAAAGCTGACGAACAGCTTCGCATTCCGAGGATGGGATTTCAGTTACACCACCGCATACCTTCGGGAAGAAATTCCAAATATCGCCTGTCGTTAGAGCGCCATGTTCGTCACGAACATCCACACGCCAGAACTGTTGACCAGAGATGGTTGTCAGTGAATAGCTGCGTTCAGTGAGGCCGCTAGCAACCAAAGTCAAGGAATCTGGCGATGTGCCTGTGTAGATTTCGTAAGTGACCGCATCACCATTGGGTTCAGGCATCGTATCCCAAGTCAGCGTTAATGTTGAATCCTGATCTTTAGCACCAAGAGATGGTGTGGGGTTGATCGCCTCACCCGGTTGAGCATTAGTTCTAAAACTGATAACGAGACGCGGGCGAGTCCCAGCGTTACAAAAACCATCTAATGGTGAGCTCGAGCAAATGACAACACCTGTATTGCTGATGTTTTCTTCAGCGACGCTACTGTAACGCAGCATAATGCCGTTTGTAGAAAATGTACCTAAGTTTTCTAGCAGTAGCGGGTCGAGAGAGATTATCCTTCTCTGTGGAGGGGCATCATCCTCATTTGGATAAGGAGGGAAAAATAGTTGACCATAATCGCCCTCAAAAGCATCATAAATTGGATTGGGATATGTGGTTGTTTCATTCCATACCCCATTAGTTAATAAACTGACATGGACACTTTTATAGTTTGCATTGGTGCTGTAGTTCCATACATGCAGCTCAAGACTTTCTGACACAGCGAAATCGGGCAACGTTATGGTGTCAAATCGTATCAATGCACGACTCGATGGGAAAGGAGCAGGACCACCTTGAGGTGTACGATCTAGATATGAACCAATATATAGTGCGCGACGATTAGTATTGGTGATATTAGGATTAGTAGCTAGAAAAATATCCTGTGTTGGGAAAATGGGAAGTTCTTGAAGCCCTAGGTTCGCTGTGGAAGTTGTCACTGAAACTGGCACGCTGGGCAGGGAAAGGAGGTCGCTAGGCTGCAACCCATGTGCTGATGTAAAGGCACTTACCGTACAGTTGTAGGTAGTGTTGGGTACGGCATCATTGAAGGTGTAAGTGCTGTTTACTTTATCAACTGTTTGGGCCTCCAATGGAGGAACATTGGGACCGGTGCAGATAATATTGTAATGTCCCTCATCTTCGATGTAAGCAATTCGTGACCACACTACACCAAAGCTGGTTAAACTGCTCGCGAATGCCGCTACATTTTGGGGAGTAATGGTTTGGGTTTTTTCCCAACCGAGATTAAAACTGTTAAGCAGCTTTTTGACATCATCATTGGTAGAGGTAAGCAAGTTGTAGCTTATATCAAGCCGCGCGAGCCGCTTCAGATGGGTAATCTCTACAGGGACTTCTCCAGACAGAACATTATTCTGAAGATAGAGATCAACCAACGCGGGGAAGTCATCGATCACCGTAGGAATAGCACCAATCAAACGGTTACTGCGTAAGTCCAAGCCTGTAACATGGGTTAGATCATCTCGTGTATCAAAGTCAGGTGCGGCTTCGCCTAGACACTGCACGCCAAACCAATCACATGGATTATTGTCGAGCAGCCAACCCGCACGGTTAATCCACTGCCCACCTTGTAACTGACCATACAGCGCTACAAGTGCCCGACATTCTGACTGAGGTAAACGAGTACCAACACTACAACTAAAGGTTAGATCTCGTGCCGCTTCAACAGCTTGAAAGGCGTTGATCAGTGGATAGGTTAATCCCCCATCTGAAGCAATAAAGATATCTGTTTCCGTCTTGAGCAGGGATTCGATTTGCGATGGTACCAAATTAGCATTTGCTTGGAGCATCAAGGCTGCAACCCCGGCAGCAACAGGGGCAGCTTGTGAAGTTCCAGAATAATCTGAAAGTGTCCCCCCTTTACCTGTGCTTCGGATAACTGCACCGGGAGCCAGTATATCGAGCAATGCATTGCGATTGGTGAAGCAGGCGATTGTCTGCAAACTTGTGGTTTCATCAGCACAATCCGCAAAATTAGGATCAGATGGATTGTCCAATGGATTGCTATAAGTACCGCTATCTGGTTCACGTCCTAAATTGCTGTCATAAGTTGCGCCAACGGCGATAACGCCGGTTAAACAGGCTGGGGCGCTTATGCCCAAGGTGCTGCCGTTATTACCGGATGAAGCGAACACAACGACACCTAAATTATTGAGTTCTCGGACAGCCTGCGCGGCTAAGGGATACAATATATCGCAAGCGGTGTTCGAGTTTGACAAAATTGGCTCAGTGCCGATGCTCAAATTAACGATATCAACGTCGAGTCGTTTGGCTTTTATCTCGTCAACAACCCATTGCAAACCAGCAGTCCAAGTATCCGCCCGCCCGATACCGTCATCCCCTAGCACCTTAACGGCTACAATATCAGCATCAGGCGCAAATCCCACTATGCCGGGTGCAAACCCTGCATTGGCGGTGATAATGCCAGCCACATTCGTACCATGACCATTATCATCATCAGCGTTCGGGCCAGTATCTGTGTTTCCCGGTTGGCAACTCTGCTCCGTGATACAGTACTGAGCAATAATCGAGTCGCGCAGTGCGGGATGATTAATAGCAACTCCTGTATCTAATACAGCGACAACTACCCCTTCTCCTGTAAATCCAAGTTCATTATGAACGCGATCTGCACCAAGGGCAGGAATACTTTCGGTCATTTGTGCATAGGTAAGTGAATTGGGCGTGATTGACTCGACCGATGTGTTTGCCTCTAAAATCTGGAGTGCAGAAGGTTCAATGATGCCCACTAGTCCCGGTAAAGTCGGATACTGTTGGGTTAATGTAAAATCGTTTTGATTCAATTGCGCCAATACCGAATTTTGCGCCGATTGAATAGCGGCAAGCTGAGATTCTTCGGATGCAGATTGGGCGGATACTGGCTTGAAAAGATTGATGATAACGTGTGCCTGTCCGGTTTGTTCCAGTTCTTGAAGCACTTCAGCTGCAAACTTGGTGGTTTCCTCTTCCGGCGTAGGAGTAGGGGTGGGTAAATTGCCAGATGGATTGGATACAGCGGAAAGCACTCCCCCATTGGTAATGAGTCGTCGCCCCTGCGCTAATTCTAGGGCTGCAACCCCGGTTACAAATGGAGCGGCAAAAGAAGTGCCACTCATCAATTGGTAACTATTATCGAGGGCGGTTGTCAAAATATTTTCACCGGGTGCCCACAGCCCGATTTTTTCTCCCCTGCTGCTAAACGCGCTAGGGTGCAATTGTTCTCCTACTGAGCCAACCGCAATTACCTCAGAGTATGCTGCTGGATAGAGTAGCTTTTGGTCGCCAGTATTACCTGCCGCAGCAACCAAAATAATGCCTTTGTTATGGGCGTAACGCACAGCATTTTCGAGTAAGCTGGAAGGATTTACCCCCCCTAGACTCAAATTAATAATCTGAACACCGTTGTCCGCCGCATAAACAATAGCGGCAGCGATGTTTGAATAGGTTCCTATGCCTTCTTGATTTAAAACTTTTAGCGGGAAGATTTGGGCATTTGGCGCTACGCCTGCGATGCCAATCCCATTATCAATATCGGCCGCAATAATGCCGCTTACGGCACAGCCATGTCCCAACTCATCCTGAATAGAAGTATTGTCATTCAGGAATACCTTTCCATTCAGTACATGGTTTTTTAAGTCGGGGTGATTCGCGCAAATCCCACTGTCAATCACCCCAATTAGAATTGGCGACAGGGTGGAGGGTAAAGCTTCCCATGCTTGTGGTAAATTGATCTTTTGTAATGCCCATTGTTCAGAGAAACGCTCGTCATTTGTTGGAGCGACGATACCGACGGCTGCTGCAAAATAATCGGGTTCGGCCTGAGTCAGAATTGATGATGAGGGAATCGGAACTGCGGCTACTTCTGGTGGCACCGAAACCACGAAGGTGTGCAGTGCGTCAATGCGCTGAACAATGCTTCCCCGAATTGTTTGGAGGTAACCAGCGATCTGTTCATCAGACGCATCCTCCCTAAATTGGAGGACAAGTCGGTTAGGAACTGCCGATTCGGGTATAACAATCGACAATGACGAGGAATATGCCGAATTGTTTAAAGAGGATTGTGATCCATTGTTCGTTGTGATCTCAGAGACCATTTCAACATCTGTGGAATGGGCAGTTGGGTTAGTAGTCGGATTCGCATCTGAAATGTGAATGGAGGCTTGCTCCGTATTGGCTAGACTAGGTAATACAGCAAGGGTAGGTAAAGGGGAAGTTTGATGCTGATTGTTGATGAAAGGCAAACTTATTGCCAATAATCCACCAGCAAAAATGACAGTGAGCCAACGAATAACTATACGCTGACGATGTGACATTTTCATAATATTTTTCCTACCCTAAAGAAACCATACAATAACAGTACCTTATCGAATAGTACTAACAAAATCCTAAAAATTTTTAAGTTTCAAGATATACATTCCCGAATAGTGGCTTGGGCTTACAAAATTTGCTTTTTATGTTGCTTTTCGATTTATATGCTAATATTTCGATATATCCTCCTAGCAATCTGGAGTAGATGTAATGCCCTCCACCAAACCCTACATCTTTGTCAGCCACGCCAGCAAAGATGATGCTACTGTCACGCGCTTATGTGATGAATTGATGGCGTCGACCGGGCGAGATTTGTGGGTTGACCATAAGAACATCGCTACCGGGGCGAATTGGCAGATTGCTATCGATACTTCTTTGCGCGAAAAGGATGCGATGCTGCTGGCGATGAGTCGCAATTCTGCTGACCGCGAAGAAGTGATAGCAGAATGGCGCGACGCCCTGTTGCGTAAGCATGATCTATTTATCGCCATTATTGACGACATACCGATAGAAGACATTCCCTCGCGGTTGCGCATCATTCAGATGGTCAATCTCCACACAGATTGGAACGCCGGAATTCGGACGTTGACGGCTGCGATCAAAGGCGAGCCTTTACCAGATGATGCACCGCTGACACCTGCTCGCCCCATGGCTGGACATATTGACCGCCGTTTGACCACTATCCCCATAATCGGGCGCGATGACGATTTGAACGAAGTCAAACGCCTACTCAAAATCGGCCCGGCTGCGATTTTGGGGATTGGTGGACTTGGCAAATCGCGCCTAGCGGCGGAACTGGCGATGACCAGTTCGGATGTAGATGGGGCTATGTGGCACACGGCGAGCGATATTTCCCGCCCAGATGAAGTCATCGAACTGCTGCGCGATCATTTGAATCTTGAAGTCACCGCTGACCGTTCTGATGTCCTCAAAAAGTTACGGACGGTCAAGAGGATGATTGTGTTGGATAACATGGAGTCGGTTCCAGCGGATAACCCACGCCGTGCAGCTTATGTAAAATTGATTGATGATTTGGTGGATGCTGGCGCACAAGTGTTGCTCACCAGCCGCGTGGAATGGCCTGATTTGGAACGCTGCGGGGCGCATACTCTGCACACCCTCACGCCCGAATCCGCTGCCCAAGTGGTGCCCGATATGGGCCAAGCAGAGAATGTCTCTGTTGATTTGAAACCGCAGGCTATGCAAATCGCCCAAGCCGCCCGCTTTCACCCGCGCTTGATCGAATGGGCCGTGGGGTTGATGAAAACGTTCCCGGTTCAGAAGGTAATCGAGGATATGACGGATTTGAAAAGTAAGAGTACCCAAGACGCATTGAACGAAATGATCTTGAAAACCCTGAACCAGATGACCAAGGCGCATGGTAAACAGCCTGAAATAGTCCTAAAGCGGTTGAATGTATGCCGGAGTGGTTTCACCTACGAGGCTGCAAAAGCCCTAATTGCGCCCTCACTCACCCAAACTAGCCTCGATGATGCTCTTGTTGTGTTGCGAACTTATACCTTTCTGACATTCGGCGACTCACGCTACACCATTGATCCATTGGTTATCACCGCTGTTGGCGAAGACCCTGCCGCCCACCGTCCCCATTATGATCACTACAGCGATCTGGCTTTGGCACACTACCAAAAACAAGATTACCTTGGGCTTGATCCCGAATCAGCTAATCTAGAAGCCGCTTTCGAGTGGGCCTTAGCCACAGGAGATGGCACGGATGCGCTCCGCATAGCCAATCGCTGCGCTCCATTCCTAGCTAACCGAGGCCGTTTTAAACTTCGGTTGGATTGGTTTGAACGTTTGGAGAATAAATTATCAGCACATCCGAATAAGGATCTTCGCGCCGATTCTTTAAATGGTTTAGGGGTAATGTATCGGGAATATCCATTTGGAAAACGGCAAAAGAACTTGCAGAAGGCACTAGAATCATTCAAGACAACCTTAACCTACTGGACAGATAAAAAGGAGCATGCTGGAACTCAGAATAATATAGGTCTTACCTATGTTGATTTGGCGTCAATCGAAGACCCAAAAGGGAATTTGCAGCAGGGGATGGATGCTTATGAGGAGGCTCTAAAGATCTGGAAAAGAAAAACTGAACCAGAATACGCTATGGTACAGAACAATCTAGGTGAAGCTTATGTGGCCTTTGCTAAGTTAGAAAATCCACAAGACAATCTAGCGAAGGCATTAGATTGTTACCAAAAAGCGCTGAAGGTTTATAAGCCAACCGAGGATCTTCGATTAGATTACGCAATGGTAAAGGTTAACTTAGGGGATTTTCATGTGGTTTTGGCGGAAATAACAAATGATTGGGTGAGCAATTTTCCTCTAGCCTATGCTGCTTATGTGGAGGCATTGAAATATTACACCCTAGATGAGGCTCCTTTAGAATATGCAAAGTCCCAATATAAATTGGGACTTGCCTCTCTGAAATTTGCTATTAGCTCTTGGCGTGATGCAAAAAACTCTTATAAGCAGCTAGGGCACATAACAGATTCTGAAAGATTGACGAATCAGATAGCTACTGGGGAAAGTATAGTAAAGAAAATCTCCAAACGGTAAAACTGATTCACACGATCTCTTACTTGATAACTGTAATAAAGTCACAAACAAATGAACATAAAAAGGCGACTCATGATGAGTCGCCCTGGTTGATTTATGGTGCTAGACGGTTACGTTGTAGAGGGTGGCGGCGACATCGGTATCGAAGTTGACGAAGGCCAAGCGCACGGTGGCGGTGAGTTGGTAGCTGTCGTAGTACGGCAGGTATTCGACACCGACTGCAATCCGGCGGCGGTAGCCCACGAACCAGCCCGGACGGTAGACGCACAAAGCTGTGCCTTTGACGTTGTTGGCAGGCGTGGTGCTGTTCACCTTGCCGTTGGTGTCGGTCAGCGGCATTTCCGGTGTGACGACCACTGACGCGCCATCCGCAAAGCCGATTTGTCCGGTCTGGGCGGTGGCTAACGCGCCAGCTTTTTCGATGGTCAGAAATTCGCTCAAGCCGAGCAGTTTGGCATAGGTGCCGGAATCGACAATCCACGTCAGGTCGCCGGGGCGGGCGGCATAACGGGCGTCCATGGTGAAGCGGGTCTGCCGCAGCAGCGCTAACGTTGGCGCGCCGGAAGCATCCACACGGTTGGGCGGGGTATCGGCATTGGTCACCAGCGCCAGTTTGCGTAAGCCGTTGAAGGCCATATAGCGGTCAGTGCTGCCGGGTGTGCCGCCGTTTTTATTGACGTTACCGCTGGTCGCAGTGTCGCCGTTGAGCAGCACATGGTCGATGGCGTCGGTGATGGCGCGCATGGCTTGTTCGCGGTAGATGTTCAGCACCGGGACGATGGCATCCTCGACCAGTTCGGCGCTGAAACCGACCCGCAAAGCCAGCTTTTTGGCATCCAACTGCACCTTGCCCGAACCGATTTTGCTATCGGGAATCGGGTTGGCGCTT
>JAIOHM010000227.1 GCA_019912965.1 Anaerolineae bacterium | reverse complement strand
GGTTGGGCAAGTATCGTCGGCTTAGTAAAGATTATGAAGCCTTGCCCACCGTCAGCGAGACTTGGATTTATGTTGCAATGGTAGATCGAATGCTTCACCACCTTAGTCCATAATTTTATCTGTTACAACTACTCTCTTAGCCATCAGCCTTGAGTCAATACAGAAGCATTTGCATCCCTTTTATGTCGCAAATGTCGTGCCAATGACAATTGCTGAGGGGAAATGGCGGCGATGGCGGCGATGGCGGCGCAATTTTGATGGCGAGCCTTATGGGTTGGTAAGATTCACAAATTTCTGCAAATTCACAAGTGGATTTTGTGCAGATTTTGCAGTTTGGGGCTGTTCAGTGGACGAGCGCAACATGCTGCGCCCCTACAGCTTATCATAGCACAAGAGTTCGTATCAGTCAACACTAAAACGGTTTGAAAAAGTGGGGGTGAGGGTTCACCCCCATTTGCGTTACTGCGTGGTGAAGTCCGGGATGGTGAGTACCTGTCCGACGTAGATCAGGTTGACGTTGATGACGTTATTCACCCGCGCCAGCACGTTCATATCCACGCCAAAGGTGCGGGCAATCTTGCCCAATGTGTCACCCCACTGGACGATATAGAGACGACCGACGGGGGGCGGTTGGGTAACCCCGGCTTTGACGCACAACTGCTGCCCGGCATAAACCAGATTGCGGTTGGCGATGCCATTCAGGGACATCAGGTTATCGACGGTGGTGCCGAAGCGGAGCGAGATGCGGAACAGATTATCGCCGCGCTGGACGGTGTAATACTGGGCACAGTCCACCGCTGCCGAAGCAGACGGCAGGACAGCCAGACTGGTGATAAGGGTTGCCATCACAGCCACAATCAAGAGAGTGCGACGTGCGATCTTCATGAGAGAACTTTCTGCCGATTCATTCGGCGCTGCTATATGATGGTTTCATCGTAAGATAGTTCTTTATGCAGCACATCCGCAAAAGGACGGAGAGCAGGCTCAGACAAGCGATGGAACTGCGTGTGAATATTTTCGCGAATGCTTTGTGTTATCCGACTATTTCCACTGTTAGAATAGTTCTATAGAAGTAATTCACTCAAACAGGGGAAGATTCGATGGCTGATTGTGTATTTACACTCACACCATATGGAAACCAAAGACAAAATGATTTTAGCTATGTTGTGATTGTTCCCGAAGGCATATCTATTCAACATGTGGCAGCAGCTTGGGCATATGCTGTTCGCTACACAGCAAAAGGATTGGATTTACCCGACCATGATGCTGCCCTCGAAATGTTCAAACACCGCCACCCCTCTTGGACAATTTTGAATTCTAGAGTTCTGGGCGTAAACGTGAATTTGGCTATAGCGGATCAGGATGTGCCGGAGAACGGCTAGATGAAGCTGACGTTTACCTTTACTGATATGCCGGATTTGAAAGCGGTGTCGAAGTATGATATCTGGCAAACGCAATTTGAAATCCCTGATGAAGCTAAACACCTGATCGGTTATGAGGAACGGATTCTCGCCGTAGCCCAACGGGTTGGACAACTCACCTGTGCATCGCTGCATTTCACTTGCAAAGAATTAGGGATAAAGAATCATTTCATCCCAAATGTTCCGTGTCAGGGTAGAGAAGTTTACAGGGCTTCGGTAAATACTCTTGATAACTATTTTATGGTCAAGTTTTCGCGTTTTACTGAAAGAGGTGGGCAGAGCCGTTTGCTACGAATCCTGAACCAACGTCGCCCACCAATGGGGCGTACTCCCTATTTGCTTCCTTTGGATACCCTAAAGCATCCAACACAACATCATGAGTATGTGAACCAGATCAAATTTTTAGCCGAACAATTATTGATGTTGCTCAATGCAGAACCAGCAAAGCATAGAGATTTTAACTGGATATGTGAAGGTTTTGATCCACGTCGATATGATGGATGGCAGGCTAATCTCGTCAAAAATCGATATAAAAAGCGTAGAGACGAAGAACGCAAGCAGCAACGTGAGGAAGAAAAACGGCAGAAACAGGCTGCAAAATTAGCTGCACAGCAGGGTGAGTCCGGGTCATTGCCACAAACAGGCGCAGGCCGCCGCCCCGGTGCAATTCCGGGTGTGTTCAAAGGCGTGCAGTTTCGTTCGCAACTCGAAATCCGGTTTGCGACCGAACTGGAAGAACGCAAAATCCGGTGGGCATACGAGGCCGAACGGTTGGGCGACGGGCAATATCTGGTGGATTTTCATCTGCCGGATTACAAGTGCTGGGTGGAAGTCAAAGGCAAGTTCGAGCCGCGCGACCACTTCTTGCTAAAAGATACGGCGGCTTATCTGGCACGCGAACGCGGTGAACGGCTGTTTGTCTATACACAAGGCAAGGGCTACGTCGTGCAGGCGGATTCGATGGACGAAATCAAACGTGGTGATTTCTGGAATGTGCTCCTCACACCCCCCAGCACCTAGCTATTCTAGCCGCTATGCATCCATGTAAGTATGCACATTGGGATAGGCGGTGGGTGGGAGGCCGTCGAAGGTGAACTCGAACACTTTGCCTTCGGTGTCCGGGCCATAATTCACCTGATATTCGCCACTCGTCAGGCGATAGACAATCACCTTGCCATCGGCTGAAGTTCCGATGTGGTCGGGCTGTTTGGTTAGCAGCGCCAGATCACGCGCGGAAACCGTCAACGCCAGTTTGCCGATTCCATCCGGTTCGACCACGTAAATCCGCATCCCATAGGATTCGCCATCGGGGACGGCGTAGATAGCGATTTTGTCGCAGTGGTTGTAATTCAAACGGCCATCCGGGCACTGCGGCTCGAATCCGGTTTTGCTTCCGGCTCCATCGGGGGATGGGTTACAAGTGATGCTCCAATCGAAATTGGTGGCAGGTACACTTTCCAGATTGAACAGGAATGAACCATCATTGGGTACGGTGATGGTGGTTGAGCCGGGGAAAATGGTGATTAACGTGATTTGCAATCCCAACGTCACCTGAACCAGTGAGCCGGAAGCGGTGACAGTGACGGTAATCACTTCGCCCTTAAAGAAATTATCGGTGGTGGTGTAGGCCACGCCGTTGGAATTTCCGGCGCGTCCGTCCAGATCAGCACAGCCAGAACTGCGGACGGCAGCTTGTGCGGGTTTTAACAGACTGAAAGTGAGCAGGACAAAACCCACGATGCGTAATGCAGCGCGCATGTTAGACCTCCCCTTAACCATTCAGGGGAGAGTTTAAGCCAGAACGGGCAATCCCGCCATAATGAATGGCAGTACCTGATCAGCCATCTGCTCCGCCGGATGTTTTTTATCACCCCGCGCCCATTCCAGCGCCGCGCCGAAAATCGCCCAGCCCGTCACCCGTGCCATGATTTCGGCTGAATCGGCCTCCCGCATCCAGCACAAAATGGTTTCGTACAGCAGAATTTGTACCTGCATGACCATAATGGCTTCGTCGGGATTGGGCGCAGGTTTGCAGTGTCCTATGAACTGCCCCAAATATTCGCAAGCGGTCAGGATCAGCAGGCGCACATTTTTCGCGCTCAGGGAAGGCGATTCGGGCAGGCGGCGCTTGAGCATGTTCTGAAACATTTCGCGCACGATGGCATCCAGCAGATCGTATTTATCCTTGAAGTGGGCATAGAAGGTGGCGCGGTTGACTTCGGCGCGGGCGGTGATGTCCTGCACGCTGATATCGCTAAAGCCTTTTTCGCGCAGCAATTCTTCCATCGCCTTCTGCAAAAGCTGACGGGTGCGCTTCACACGCGGGTCAAGTTTGGTTTCAGTGGACAACACTTTTGCCTTTCTGTTGCCTAACCAACAGATTCGGATTCTTGTTGGTTGATTTCGCCTCAAACGATCATTACCATCTTAAACAACATCAGACGTTTAGACAACACCTGTATCGGAGATTGAAGTATGAATACCGGAATCTGGATTGCTCAAATCCTGCTGGCGCTGACTTTTGGCATGTCGGGCATCATGAAAGCAACTCAACCCAAAGAGAAGCTGGCTACGAATATGGGCTGGGTGAATGACTTTTCGCAGAATATCGTGCGCGGCATTGGCACGCTGGAACTGCTGGCGGCAATCGGTTTGATTCTGCCCGCGCTGACCAACATCTTCCCGGTTTTGACGCCGCTGGCCGCTGTCGGCTTGGTGCTGGTGATGATCGGCGCAATCCTCACCCACATCCGGCGCAAGGAATACCCATTGGTTGCGGTCAATCTGGTGCTGCTCGCCATCGCGGCCTTTATCGCTTACGGGCGGTTTGTGGCTGTGCCGCTGTAGAACCGTTATCCCGCACGCGAGATTGAGAGGACGACAGTTTTAAGGGAAGGTGTGGAAATTTGCTTTTTACCCCACCCCCAACCCCTCCCCGCACGGGAGGAGGGGAGTCCATAC
>JAIOHM010000226.1 GCA_019912965.1 Anaerolineae bacterium | reverse complement strand
TTCCCCACCGCCGCCCAAATAAAAGCTGTTTGCAGCGTCGGTGATGTCGCTCGATAACTCGGTATATGCTCGTCAGGTCGCCCTTCGATGCTGTAGCCGATGGCGACCCGGTAGGCATCCACATACGCCCAATTCAGCGTCAACGTAACCCCATCGACGGTCTGCGACTGGTTCACGATAGTTACCAGATTGGCCTCTTGTGCTGCTTCCAAACCGGGATCGCCACCCATCCCCTGAAACACACCATAAGCCACCGCGCTGACCGTCAGCATAATCAGGGCTGCCCCGGCCAGCCGCAGCGCCCGGAAGGTCGGCAGCTTTCGGCGTGGAACAGTCAGTTCATCTTGAATATTTTTGAGTAGATTCACCTCTGGTATATCCTCCTGTGTAATCTGGCGTAGTGCTTCGCGCAGGTGTTTGTCGTCCATCTTTACCCCTCCTGCCCCAGCAGTATTCGCAGCCGTTTCCGCGCCGCGTGCAGCCGCCATTTGACCGTGCCAATGGGCGTTTCCAGTTCATCCGCCACTTCGATTTCGCTCATATCGAGGTAGTAGCGCAGCGCGATCACCGCCCGCTGTTCTGGCGGAAGCTGCTCCAGCGCCGAACGCACACTTTGTTTCAGTTCATCCATTTCCATAATGCCTTCCGGCTCTGGTTCAAGCGTCGGCAGCACATCGGTTAGGCTGAATTCCCCGGTATCATCCAGCGACACTGTGCGGATTCCCCGCCGCATCGCTTTCACGGCATCGTTCACCACACTCCGCATCAAATACGGTTTCAAAGGGCGCGAGGTATCATACTGCTGAATGCCCCGGACGAACCGCACGAACACACTCTGCACGATATCCTCGGCTGAAGCCCGGTCTTGCGTCACCAGATAGGCCGCGCGCACAGCCTGAGTCTGGTAGCGTTCCACCAGCGGCGTTAATCCGCTGAGGTCGCCCCGCCGCAGTCGGGCAATCGCTTGTTGGTCGTCCAACATGTTCCTCCGTGTGAGTCCTCACCCTCTATATATCCAGCCGGGGCCAGAAAAGTTTGCGCTGCCCTTTTCGTATGAAAATCCGAACACTTTTTATATTGACTTAGTAAGAACTTGTGTGCTACCATTGTCTGTGGGATTGTTCGGCTCGAACGCCCAAAATGCGAAATCTGCACAAAACCCTGTGTCGCATTTGCCGCATTTGCCGCATTTTTCGCACATGATTAATCCATAACAGTCACCATCATTTGCGCGCAAACCCGTTTTTGCAATCGCAATCGCCGCAATCGCCGCAAACCTTCCCGTCTTTTACCGATAACGGTGAACTGACAACCATTCCGTCCCCGCCGCCCCGACCTGTACGGCGAATAATGGGTATAATTGCCCAAAAGTGTCTTGAAGAGGTGGGGCATGGCATCAACCATCATTCTGATCGGCCCAATGTGCGCGGGCAAAAGTACCATTGCTGAACTGCTGTCCGAAAAACTGAATCTGCCTCACCATTCGGTAGATGATGACCGTTGGACGTATTACAAGGAAATCGGTTATGACGAATCCGTAGCCGCGCAGATTGCCAAATCCGATCAGGGGATGGTCGGGCTGTTGCGCTACTGGAAACCGTTTGAAGCCCACGCCGTCGAACGGGTGTTAGCCGATCATCCGGATTGTGTGATCGACTTCGGCGCAGGGCATTCGGTGTACGAGGACGAAACCTTGTTCGCCCGTGTCGAGCGCACATTGAGTCCATATCCCAATGTCATCCTGCTCCTGCCCTCCCCCGACCTCGACGAGTCGGCTGCGATTTTGAATGACCGATTTGAGAAACTGGTTCTGAAAGAAGTTGGCCACGTAGACCCCGCCTTATTTGAGGTGAACACCCAATTCGTCAAACACCCCTCCAATCACAAGCTGGCAAAAATAGTCGTCTACACCAACGGCAAAACGCCGGATGAAACCTGCGCCGAAATTCTGCCAAAACTCAATCTATAAGAACCTGTCCATAAACTGCTGCACACAATCGCAAACAATTTATCTTGCTCCCTTCCCCTGCGTGCGGGGGAAGGGCTGGGGTTAGGGGTAAACGGTATACTAAGCCGTGCTTGTAAGGCGTCGGTTTATAAGGGTAGGAAAAGTCCGCGTCTATTCGGTACAATATTCGCCGGATATACAGTCGCCTGTTGGATACTTTTAATGCCCTACGACAAACAAGCCCGCCTGTCACTTGAACGTCTGCTGCCCCGCATCACGCCGATTTTGGACGGTGTGCCGGAGAGCGATGTTTTTTTCGCCCGATTGAACCAGT
Organism: Anaerolineae bacterium; assembly: GCA_019912965.1. Taxonomy (GTDB): domain Bacteria; phylum Chloroflexota; class Anaerolineae; order Aggregatilineales; family Phototrophicaceae; genus CFX2. The sequence goes on along the minus strand of JAIOHM010000226.1, from coordinate 10,255 downwards.
ATTTCCCGACCCTGTTTCGCCTGCTACAGGGCGTTTATGGAACACACTACGATTTTTTCTACCATCTCGAACAAATCCTCGTCCATGCCGCTCAATTGTATGCCGCCCGTCCGGCTGATCTGAAGGCGTTGGATGCCCGCCGTGAAGCCGACCCGATGTGGTTTCAGAGCGAAAACATGATGGGTGGCGTGTGTTATGTCGATCTGTTCGCGGGCAATCTCGAAGGTCTCCGCGCCAAAATCCCGTACTTCAAGGAATTGGGGCTGACTTACCTTCACTTAATGCCCCTGTTCCGCGCCCCGGAAGGCAATAACGATGGGGGTTATGCCGTCAGCAGTTATCGAGAAGTGAATCCCAAACTTGGCACGATGACCGAACTCGCCAATCTCGCCGCCGAATTCCGCGCGGAAGGCATCAGCCTTGTGCTGGATTTTGTCTTCAACCACACCTCCAACGAGCATGAGTGGGCGCTGAAGGCACAGGCGGGTGACGAAACCTATCAGGATTTCTACTACCTATTCCCCGACCGGGAACTGCCCGATCAGTACGAACGGGGCCTGCGCGAAATTTTCCCGGATCATCGGCGCGGGAATTTCACCTTCCGACCAGAGATTCAGAAATGGGTCTGGACGACCTTCTACAGCTTTCAGTGGGATTTGAACTATAGTAACCCGGCAGTCTTTAACGCCATGATGGGCGAAATGCTCAGGCTGGCGAACGCGGGCGTCGAAATCCTCCGCTTGGATGCGGTGGCCTTCATCTGGAAGCAGTTGGGAACGCCTTGCGAAAATCTGCCCCAGGTTCACGATTTGATACAAGCCTTTAACGCCCTGACGCGCATCGTCGCCCCGGCTATGCTGTTCAAGAGTGAAGCCATTGTCCATCCGCGCGATGTCGAAAGTTATATCAGTTGGGCGGAATGCCCCATCTCCTATAACCCGACGCTGATGGCCTTGTGTTGGGAAGCATTGGCGACTCGTGAAGTCAAACTCCTGTGTCATTCGATGGTGCGCCGTTTCAAAATCGCGCCGGACTGTGCGTGGGTGAATTACATCCGTTCGCATGATGACATCGGCTGGACGTTTGCCGACGAAGACGCGGGCGAATTGTGGGTCAACGGTTTTCATCACCGCCAGTTTTTGAACCAATTTTACATTGGCGAATTCCCCGGCTCGTTCGCCAAAGGGCTGCGTTTTAATTACAACCCTGCCACGCAAGACATGCGGATTTCTGGCTCATGTGCTTCGCTGGCTGGCTTGGAACAGGCGATGGAGATCGGCAGTGTCATGCTGATCGACCACGCCGTCAAGCGTATTTTGCTGATTTACAGTATCGCCCTCAGTGCTGGCGGGATTCCCCTGCTCTATCTGGGGGACGAACTTGGCACGATCAACGATTACACCTATGAGCATGACCCCACCAAAGCGCAGGATAGCCGTTGGGTACATCGCCCCCGTTTCGACTGGAAGCGCGCCGCCCGCCGGACGGATGCCAAAACCATCGAAGGGCGTATTTTCCAATCGCTCCAAAAGCTGATTCAATTACGGAAATCCACGCCCGCGCTGATGAACGGGAAATCCACTTTCCTGGATACAGGCAATCCCCATGTATTGGGGTATACCCGCGCTGGAAGCCTGCTGGCGCTGTGCAACTTCTCGGAATATCAACAGGCTGTTCACCGGGATGGTGTGCGCGAACATTGGGCGCTTTCCGGTGAGATGACTGATTTAACCACTGGCGAAACCATTGCCGTCCGTGATTTACTGGTTCTAGAACCCTATCAATTTGTCTGGCTGAGGCATTAATTTTGTTCATGTTCCCCTCTCTATTCGACGGAGAGGGGTTAGGGGTGAGGATTACCTTTACCCGTTGATAATTGAGGACTGCTCATGACTTTACGCGAAAAAGTAATCACCGAATTTACTGACCGTTTTGGAGGCGAACCCACTGCTATCGTCCGTGCGCCGGGGCGTGTCAACCTGATCGGCGAACACACCGACTATAACGATGGTTTCGTCCTGCCGATGGCCATTGATCGCGCCGCGTGGATTGCCCTCCGTCCCCGCGCTGACGGAGCGGTGAATGTGCAGTCGCTGGATTTTGAAGGCGAAACCCAGTTCAGCTTGAACGACCTCAAAAAAGGCGCGAATCATTGGGGTGAATACGTCAAAGGGATTGCGTGGGCGCTGCGCGAAGCCGGTCACACCCTGACTGGATGGGATGGTGTCATCGGCGGAGATGTCCCCGGCGGCGCAGGTTTATCCTCCTCGGCTGCGTTGGAGATGGCTGTCGCGCGGGCGTTTGCCGTGACATCCGGTTTCGCATGGGACGCGGGCACAATGGCGAAGCTCGGCCAGAAGGTCGAAAATCAGTGGATCGGCGTCAACTCCGGCATTATGGATCAGATGATTTCCGCCGCTGGCAAAGCCGGATATGCCCTGCTCATCGACTGCCGTTCGCTGGAAACGCAGCTTGTCCCCCTTCCACCAGAAACCGTGATCGTGATTTTGGATACTGCCACCCGGCGCGGCTTGGTCGGCTCGGCTTATAACGAACGCCGTGAACAGTGCGAAACGGCTGCCCGATTTTTCGGCGTCAAAGCCTTGCGCGATTTGACCATTGAACAATTCGAAGCCCGCGCGAGTGAATTAGATGAACTGCCGCGCAAACGTGCTCGCCACGTCATCACCGAAAACGCCCGCGTTTTACAGGCTGCCGACGCCATGCGCAATGGCGACGCTGCCGCGATGGGCAAGCTGATGATCGCCAGCCACACCAGTATGCGCGACGATTTCCAGATTTCCAGCGATGCCCTGAATGCGATGGTCGAGTCTGCCCTGCGCGAAGATTCGTGTTACGGCGCACGCATGACGGGCGGTGGATTCGCGGGCTGCGCGGTGGCGTTGGTGAAGGAAGTCGCGGCGGAAGTTTTCGCGGCACGGGTCGCCGCATCCTATACGCTGGCGACCGGACTCACGCCCAATGTCTACGTCTGCCAGGCCAGCGAAGGCGCAGCCGTCGTCAGCTAACCCATACAGGTCATAGTAAAACTGATGAAATTGATTGCGGTTCTGTGCTGTTTAGGATTGGGTTTTCTTGTGCTTCCTATTCAGCCGCGTGTTTCACAGGCACAATCTCCTCGTGTTCAGGTATTTTGTGATGCCGATGAAACGTTTAGCCAGTCGCCCGACCCCTTCCCCGGCACAGTGTTTAACGTCCTGCGTCCCAATGAAACCCGCACAGACTACCAACTCCGCCGGACAACCCATGACAGCACGGAAACCACCACCATCCCCATTCCGACTGATTTGATCGGCAAACTCACCTATTCCCACGTTTCACCTGATGGCCGCTATGTGACCCTCACCCCGCTTGAGATAGGTGTCCCATTAGTGATCTGGAAAATCGGCACAGATGAACTTGCAACTTTGCCGTTATCTGATTCTGATGTGCAATACCTGCTCACGGATTCGCTTCCAGAAAGTCGACAGCTACAGAAAATCACTTGGCTAGATAAACAGCACATGGTAATGCAGTACTTCGATCTGGATTATGTATGGTTCGATTATCTGATCGCTGAGAAACAGTTCACCGTGATAGATGAACCCTTCCAAATTATCGAAGGCACACAGACTGAGATTGCTTATCCAACGATTGATGGCCCTACTGAAAATACAGATGTTGGCAAGGTCTTTTCGCCTCAAGGAAACTACGTAACCATAGCCAGCACACAACGTAATGAAGATTTCACCTTTGGGCGAAGATTCCAGATTTACGATGCGAACACCCTCCAATTGGTGACAGATTTTCAGTCCCACTCTAATCGAGTGTTGGGTGGTACTCCCCTCTGGACACCCGACGAAAGCAGCTTATTTCTGTGGAACATGTTGCCAAATTCACCCTATCTAAATAAGAGCGAAATTACACAGATCATCGTTGAACAAGACTTCAAAGAGAACCGCGATCTATTTAATACTCTTGAATCATTTTGGGGATCAGATATAAAAATTTCTGGTCTGAGTCTGAATTTAGCAATGGCGATGAGTCCCAGCGGAAATTACCTCGCCTTGCACCTCTACGAAGCTGAGCAAAATCAATATTATGTAATCGTTTCTAATCTGAAGACGGGTGAGATTGTAGCGAAGTGCGATGAAGGTTATCCCGACACTAGCCTAGCCTATCCCCTCTGGAGTCCCGACGAACGTTACTTTGGTTACTGGGCGGCTCACATATGGGTGTTCGACCTGACCAACGGCCAGCGCTACAGTATAAATGGCGAGGGGTTTGTCGGCTGGGTGGATTCCGCCACGACGATTTCACCATAAAAAGAGTTTATTGGAAAACTGCTAACGCAGAAAGAGGTTCGTCATGGGTCTTGAACTGTATATGGTCGGTGTGATTGTCGAGGACATGCCACGCGCAGTGGAATTTTATCGCCGTTTAGGAGTCGATGTTCCCGATGACAGCGAAACCAAGCCGCACGTCGAAATCAAGATGAGTGGCATGACTTTCTTTTTAAGCACCCATCGCCTGAATGCCCGCTGGGATCCCGCTAAAACCGAACCCGCAGCCGGGGGTTACAAAATGATCTTGGAATTTTATCTGAAAACCCGCGAGGAATTGGACGCCAAATATGCCGAAATGATCGGCTATGGATACGAGAGCCATCACGCGCCGTTTGTGACGCCCTTTAACATGTATTTCTGCTTCATCAACGACCCCGATGGCAATACCATTTTGCTCTCATCAGAGGTAGGGACATAATTTTGCACTTTGCACTTTGCACCAATGTCAGCGCCAACCTCCCGCATAGCCGCCGACAAATGACAACCTCGTCACGCGGCGGCACCATCGCTCAGCGCCGCTGCACACTACGGCGCTTCTCGTCCCAACCGCCGACATCGCCATTTGCGACATGCCTGCTTCCCTCATTCCCGCCGACAACCCCTACGGCAATTTTGCATTTTGCGAATCTTCTGCACATTTTGCACTTTTACTCGCACCTCAAGTTTCAGCTCTGCTTTACTCGTGCCTCTTCACTCGCCCCTCATGCCTTTAAACTTTAGACTTTTCACTTTTTACTTCTTCACTCAGTCCTCAGTCCTCAAGACTCAGCCCTTATACTCATCCCTCATGCCTTTAAACTTTAGACTTTCACTTTTTACTTCTTCACTCAGTACCCAGTACTCAGTACTTTGTACTTGCTTTACTGCTCCTTCACATGTAGATTGAAGAACACCACCGAAAGCGTCAGCGCATCATCCCGGTTAATCGCAATGTTATGGTCATCGTTCGGATACAGAAATAACTCAACCACCCCGCCCGCATTCCGAATTTGTTCATCCAGCGTGGTCGAATAGCTGTAAGGCACAGTTGTATCCCCCGTCCCATGATGAATCTGAATCGGGCCGGAAAGATCAGCCAGATAGCTGTTAGCCGAAAGTGAATCCCAGAATGCCGGGTTATCGGCGGGTGTGCCATATTCCTCAACCATACTGCTTCGCCAGCCGGAACGGGGCGTCGCTGAACCGCGTCCCAGCCAATTCGCAAACATATCGGCATAGGAGGCCACCACTCCCGCCCAAATCACGCCCGCTTTGACCCCCTGATTGGCAACCATCGCCCGCAGCGTGATATACCCGCCCATCGAATGCCCCCACATGCCGACGCGTTCCGGGTCAGCATCCGGGTAGCGCCGCGCGGAAGCTAACGCATTGAGTACATCAATCACATAACCGGGATTGCCATAAGCTGAAGTCGCCTCCCCTTCTGAACTGCCATGTCCCCGGTAATCCGACTTGATGACGATGTAGCCGTTGCGCGCGAAGGCATCCACATAAGCCACATAACGCTCAGTCGTGCGGTATTCAGTTGGCGGAATGTAACCGTGATTGAAGATCACCACCGGGAATCCCGTCGGTGGTTTTTCTTCCCACGGGACGGTCATCAAGGCATAAATTTTTAACTCATCCGATAGATATGAAACGATGTAGCGGTTGTAATTGCTGCCCGATTCAAGTGTCTGTTCGATCACGATGTCACTGCCGATATAGGGACGTTCGCGCAGGGTATCAATGCTCAGGGGATGCAGGGGGACATCTGCCGGGGGAACGGTCGGAACTGGGCTGGATTCGATGGGTGTTGGTTGGATGCTGAAATCACTCGGCGCGGTCGGCTCACCCGGCTGGGCATTGACCGAGAAGCATCCTGCCAGCATCAGCATCAGCCACAGCATCAGAATGTGTTTAGGGGATACCATCCTTTTCCTTCACCTCAAGCCATCGGTGAAGATTGTATCCGGGAATCATGAAGGGCAGATGTGAATTCTCTGCCCTTCGCTTTCAATCAATCTGATTTACAGATTACGCACCGACTTCCGGCGCGACAATTTCCAGCGGCTCATTGAAACCACTAAAATTGATGACACCAGTCGAGATTTGATTCATGGGGATGCTCATCCCCTGAATGCTCAGTTCTGTTTCGGTAACCATTTCGGTTTGCAGGCGGTGCAGGAGGCCATCATCCTCGCCGAGCCATACCTGAATATTCAGGGTTGATCCGGCCACAATCTGGGCAACCATCTCTTCAATATCCACACCGGGGGCGGTGCTTGCCAGTGAGCTGGCGATGGTTGACATGATGGCGCTGTCGGCCAGTGCTTCGGTGCTGTACTCAATGGTGAACACGCGCATGGCCTGTCCATCAATTTCATCGGCGTCCAGCTTGGTGATGCTCACGACCGATACTTCATCCATCGGATAGACCAGCCCGTACAACTGGGAGAGGGTCTCCGGGCTGAGGGTGGCAAACAGCGGATACTGTGCGCCATCTTCGTTGACATTCACCCATCCTTCGGGAGCCATTGTGGCCAGCATGGGAGAGGCATCATCAACGCGCGCATAAAGCACGTCGTCAACAATAATCAGTCCCAGAGTCATGCCCAATTCCTGCCCTGCCCCTGCCATGCCGCTGTTAATGTTCTGGACGATTGAGCCTTCAATGTTGTAGCCGGTTTCGGTGCGGACGACTTTCATTTCGCCTGTCTGTTCAACGAGATTGGACATACTTTGGGACGTTTGCCCCATCGCAATCTCCATCGTCTGATCAACGGTTTGTTCGATGGTGGCGACATAGCTATCCAGACTTGTGAAGGCTTCAAAGGCTGTCGCTACATCGGCTACCGCTTCCAGTTCGCCAGCGCTCAAACCCTGTGCGCTGACGCCTGCCACTGCCATCAACAGAATGCTGAGCAGACCTAATAATGCTAACTTCTTCATGCTGTCTCCTTCGCGAGAATATGACAGGTTGATTGTAAAGGGTTTTTCCCTTTCCGTACAACCGGACTAATCCCCCAAAGGTATGCCTTTTGTCACTTTTTTATGGGTTTTTAGCGAGGTTTTTAGGACTCCCCTCCATCAACCCTGTCTAGCTGAGTTTCGGCGGGCCGTCTTTCAGCCGTGCCTTCAAATCCGCTAAACTGTTCGGCGCTTGCCACATCGATTCAATCCACCATGTCATCCCGGCATCCGCGAAGGCCTGAAGATTTTTCAGGTCTTTGGGCGTGGTTCCATCACAGACAATATCGAAGGGCGTATCCAGCTTACGGTGTTCGGTGATGTAGGCCTTCATGGCGCGGATATCATCGGCATCAAAACTCGTGTGTTTGCCCTTGTCGTCCAGTTTATTGGGGATAAGGCCGTCGTATTTCACGGCGCGCTGCATGGACTTTTCGCGCAGCCATGCCCCGACTGCCCAGATCGGGATGCGCGGCTGTTGAATGGGCGGTGGAGGCGTCATGAACGATAATTCTTTGATCTGATAATGTTTGCCTGTGTAGTTGAATGGCTGGCCTTTCCATAAGCCGGTGATGATGTCCAGCCCTTCGTCCAGCAGTTCGGCGCGGATTTTGCGGTCGGTTTGTTCCCCGAAGTTAGCGAACCCGGTCTCAATCGCCCCCAATCCCACCGGAAGGATCAGGCGTCCGTTGGAGAGGTGATCGACCGTGACCGTCTGCCCCGCCAGAGTCCAGGGACGCTGCCGTGAAACCGGGATAATCATCGCTCCCAACCGGATGCGTTCCGTCCGCACGGCAATCGCCCCTAACTGCGCCCAGGGGTCTAAAGCCCATACGCTGTCCCAGAGGAAGAAGCCGTCCCATCCGTGGGCTTCGGCGAGTTCGGCACATTCAATCGCCTGTTTGACATCCTGACCGGGGAAAACAAAACCGTATTTGATCGCTGGGTTTGTGGTCATCCGAGAATCCTTTTAAGCCAGTAACCGATAGAAATCCACGACCCATTGAATAATAAAATCATCAAATCTCGCTTGCTCAAGAACCGATAATGCGGTCGTGGATCGTTGAAAACGTATCGGTTCTGGCTTAGTGATGAGCCTATTGTAATGGGGTATTCTTGACATCCTCTGTCATATTTAGCTTTTAGCCATCAGCCATTAGCTTTTAGCGCGGCGGTGGTAAGGCTAAGGGCTAAAGGCTAAAGGCTTATTCTCATGCGGGCTGACCGTTTGCTTTCCATTTTGATGATGCTTCAGGTACATAAACGGCTGACGGCGCGGGAACTTTCGGCGCGGCTGGAGGTTTCCGAGCGAACGATTCACCGGGATATGGAGGCGTTGAGCACATCGGGCGTTCCGGTGACGGCTGAACGGGGCGCGGCGGGCGGGTGGAGCCTTTTAGAGCCGTATGAGACCAATCTGACGGGGTTAAATGAGGCCGAAATTCAGGCCTTGTTTCTGACGACGCCGGAAAAACTGCTCAACGATCTGGGTTTACGGCAGGCCTATGAGGGGGCGCTGGTGAAACTGCTGGCTGCCCTGCCCTCCATGCGCCGCCGGGATGCCGAGGATATGCGTAAACGGATTCATATTGATGCGCCGGGGTGGCATCCGACTACGGTGGAAAATGACAGCTTTCCGACGGTGCAGGCGGCGGTCTGGGCGGGCCGAAAGCTGAAGATGACCTATTTACGCGGGGACGAGACGACGGTGGAACGGACGGTTGACCCGTTGGGGTTGGTGGCGAAGGGCAAAGTCTGGTATCTGGTGGCCGGAATTGAGGGAGAAATCCGCACCTACCGGGTTTCGCGGGTGCAGACGGCGACGGTTTTAGACGAAGTCTGTGAACGTCCGGCGGATTTCGATCTGGGGGCGTTCTGGGGGCAGTCTACGGCCGATTTTGTGGCTAATCTACCGCGTTACCCGGTGGTGTTACGGGTGGATTCGGCGGTTTTGCCCCGCTTACGGATGGGCGGGCATTATTCCCATATTGAGGACGTGAGCGAGGCCGAGGCGGATGGCTGGCAGCGGGTGGCGATGCGCTACGATGCGCCCCACGAGGCGTTGGCCCATGTGTTGAGTTTGGGCGTGGGAGTGGTAGTTTTGGAGCCAGCCGAACTCCGGGCGCAGGTGATTGAGACAGCACGAGGCATTATGGGGAGATATGATAATGCTGAGTACTGAGCACCGGATGCCCCTACGTGGGATGGTTATTCGACCAACCGGAGGAACAGGACGCGACCCTGTTCCTCCCCGGCGACGATGACGCCATCCTGACTGAGGATACAGCAGGTGATGGGAAAATCGGCGTAAAAGGTGGGAAGAGGGTCGCCGTCGGCAGACCAGAGACGGAGGGTGTTGTCTCTACTCCACGAGAGGAAGCGACCATCGGGAAGGCTGAGCGCACTTCTCACCCAATCAGAATGGCCTTTGAGGGCAGTTATGGGGTCGCCGTCGGCAGACCAGAGACGGAGAGTGTGGTCTCTACTCCAGGAGAGGAAGCGACCATCGGGGAGAGCGAGTGCGCCGTATACCGCACCGGAATGGCCTTCGAGGATGGTGATGGGTTTGCGGTCGGCAGCCCAGAGGCGGAGGGTGTGGTCTTGACTCCAGGAGAGGAAGCGACCATCAGGGAGAGCGAGTGCGCCGTACACCGCACCGGAATGGCCTTCGAGGATGGTGATGGAGGAGCCGTCGTGTGCCCAGAGGCGGAGGGTATGGTCTCTACTCCAGGAGAGGAAGCGACCATCGGGGAGAGCGAGTGCGCCGTCCACCGAACTGGAATGACCAGCGAGGGCGCTGATGGGAGAGCCGTCGTGTGTCCAGAGGCGGAGGGTCTTGTCATAACTCCAGGAGAGGAAGCGACCATCAGGGAGAGCGAGTGCGCCGGATACCCCGTATGAATGCCCATCAAGGGAGGCGAGGGGCAGGCCGTCGTGTGTCCAGAGGCGGAGGGTCTTGT
>JAIOHM010000225.1 GCA_019912965.1 Anaerolineae bacterium | reverse complement strand
CAAATATTGGGCATTGCCACACTTATTGTGTCCATTGCGTATAATATTCTCACTGCCACATGATCGACACGAGTAGGTCATTGTCTCTTCGATCATGTGGCAGATTCTTATCCACCATCACGTACTTTGCAACCACTACCCTGAGGTGGATGTAATGAAGGGTGGAGAGGGTTAAACCTTTATGACGCTCATCGAACCAAACTTCACCACGCGCGGCGAATTCCACATCATCGGGCGGGCGGAACGCACCACCAATCTGCTCGAATCCGATCCCATGACCGCGCGCATTCCAGCCGCATGGGAAACCTTCATTCAGGATGATCTCACCGCTTTGATTCCCCATCAGGTCAATCCCGGTATTCTTTTAGCGATTTATGCTGAATACGAGGGCAACTATACCGGGGAATATACCCATATCATCGGTGCGGAAGTCTCCCAACTATCCGATATTCCTTTAGGCATGGTTGGCCTGACCCTAGCGCCTGCCCACTATCTCGTTTTCAGAGCCAGCGGCCAAATGCCCGGTGCGGTATTTCAAGCGTGGCAGGCCGTATGGGATTATTTCGCCCAACCCTCCGTCTATCAGCGCGCCTACACCGCCGACTATGAGCATTATGGCGACACTACCGGGGTGAGCATCTATGTTGCAGTGAGATAGCGATTGTCACAAATGTCAAAAAATAGCTGTCCTGACATTGACGACAACGACGACATTGACGACATTTGCGACAATTCAGTCCGCCGCAATCGCAATCGCCGCAAACCATCCCTTATGAATTTAACTGATAACTGTGAACTGATAAACGATAACTCTAGTGGCGGCGAAACCCACTTTCGCCACTCGCCATCGCCGCCGCCATCGCCGCCACTGATTCGCAAGATTCACAAAAACCATCTGCGAATCTGACGAATTTGCAGAATCTTGCGAACGTTGCGAATCCGCTAATAGCCAACCACAAAGCGCCACAATACCTGTATTGGACTGGTAACTGGAAACTCGTAACTGGCAACTGCCACCGCTAAAAGCTAATTTCCGCCGTGTACCCAAAGCTCACACTGTTATCCACCCAGCGCATCCAACGTGGGCGCAGGACGTACAAAGTACTGCTGGCAATCGCCGCATCAAACGAGGCCGGAAGCTGGAACTTCCGTAAGTAGAGGATCATAATCTGTTCGCGGATGCGCTCGTCGGTGATGGCTTCAGCTTCGCCTTCAATCTGTAGCCCCACAATATCGTTCCACTGCCAGATGGCTGGATACACCGCCGCGCTCACGGTGGGGCGGGCAAACAGGTTGACGCTGTGGCGAACCTGCGCTGCTGAAAGCCAGTACAGGTTTAGCCGATCATCCGAGACGTAAAACACGGGTGCACTCTCTGGCTGACCTTCGGCGTTCACCGTTGCCAGTGCCATTGTGCTCTGCGTATCCAGAAAGGCCTGAACAATCTGTCGTGTATCGTTCTCGCTCACAGGATGCTGCTCACTTATGACCAATGATTTTAACTGTAAACTGATAACCAATAACTGACAACTACTTCATCCCCAACCACTCGAAGTATAGCGTATTCTTCACGCCCACGCGCGCCAACGCCCGCCCAACCGTCCCATTAATCAAGTCATCCACCGTCTGTGGCTTGCCGTAAAAAGCCGGAACAGGGGGCATAATGATCGCCCCGTTTTCAGCTGCTTGCACCATCAGCCGCAGGTGTCCAATGTGTAACGGCGTTTCGCGCACCAGCAGCAGCACCGGACGGCCTTCCTTCAACTGCACATCCGCCGCCCGCGTCATCAGGTCAGCATCATAACTATGCGCGATGCTCGAAAGCGTCTTGATGCTGCACGGCGCGACGATCATGCCCATCGTCTCGAACGAACCGCTGGCGATGCTGGCACCCACATCCCCCGGCTTATGGACGACCGTTGCCAGCGCCTCCACATCGCTTACTTTCCAATCGGTTTCCTGGGCAATCGTGGCTTTAGCTGCCGGACTGAGCACCAGATGGGTTTCGATGGACTTATCCTGCGCCAGCGTTTCCAGCAGGCGGATTCCATAGATAACACCCGATGCGCCGGAAATGCCGATGATTAAGCGGTTCGCCATGAACGTTTAGCCTTTAGTTGTTTGATGATGGGTAGCCAGAGGATGGATAGGAAAAGAATCGTAATCCCATGAATCGGGATGCGCCAGCCGGGATTCACAATGGGGGGCGGGTTTTGCAGTTGTATAGATGGAATAACGGTCAAAGGAACAGCGCTTTTTGCCCATGCCACGAAAGCATCCCCGATCGGCAGCAGACCGAACGCATACCGTTTCGCCCCACCCAAGCTGATCGGCATCCCCAACGCCTCGCCCGCGTTGAAGATCGGGTCAGCCAGAGCATCATCATCCTGCAAACGTGCTGCCCCCGCCGTTACAACTGTTGCCGATAAACTGATTCCGGCGATCAACGACCCAGAATCCACATCGCCCACACCGTCCACACCTAGTGGATACTCGCGCACGCCGGGGATGCCTAAAACCGTCGTTACAAATTGCTCACGAAATAGCCTGTACTGTGCCTGTGCCCAAACGGGGTCAATGACCGTGAGAAAGCGATTGATGATGCTCTGTGACGAGCCGCGCGCCCCATCCACCATATCACCAGTTTGGGCATCGACGCGGTGGGGCAGCAGTCCCGTAGTCGGATCAAGATGCGCTTGAGCAGATTCTAGCCAACCAGTAACGGTATCCGTATAGCGCGGTGGGGTAAACATCGAGTCGTACAAAGCCAGTGAGGCTACCGCGACAACGTTATCCACAGGCCATGCTTGACCGGGATACGCCGAAAGGAAAGGGGTTTCGCTGTCGGCATAAGCAGCGGCGAGATTATCGGCCTCCATACGGTAGCGTTCAATCTCAGCCTCGTCACGTTCATCAACCGGTTGCATTTTCAGGATTCCGCCGCGCAGCCAATTGCTCCAACCCACATAAAACACGCCGTAATGGGGATTGAGTGAAGGCGAAAAAACGGCGCGACCTGCTTCAGAATCCAGATGTTCCAATGCCCAACGCGCCTCGGTCAATGCTTTTTCGCGTAGTCCACCCCGGTCAATTCCCAGATCAACCCATGCCAACCCATATAGGGCGTAGGAGAAGAAATAGCCTTCGGGAAAGTAAGCCTGCATTTCATCCGCCGCGCCGTTTTCCAGTGCTGACCGGATAAAACGCAGTTGCTCAGGGACATCATCTGTATCTATCCCCATGTATAAGCGCACATTGACAACCAGCACGAGGAAAGTAATCAAACCGATGAAAATGAGATACAGCCAGCGGAGAATACGAAGCATCATTAGTGGTTATTGGTATCGTAAAACAGGTAGCACACTTGGGTTTTACTCGTTACTCATCTCTCATTACTCGTCACTTACTTTTACTTCTCACCCCAATGCACAGCCATCGTGCCGAACATGAAGGTTTTGAACTGCACGTTGTGGAGTCCCGCCTGTCGCATCAGGTTCGCCAGTTCTTCCGGCGTCTTGAATGCCTGCGTCGAACTCGGTAAATACTGGTAAGCATCCGCCCCCTCTTTCCCTGCCACAATCCGCCCCAAAAGCGGGATGATGTAGCGCAGATGAATTTCGATGAACGGGCGGAAAATATTGTTCTTTGGGGGGGAACTATCCAGCACCACCACTCGCCCGCCCGGTTTGAGGACGCGAATCTGTTCAGCAAAGGTGCGCGGAATATCAATCACATTACGGACGAGGTAGCCAGAAGTGACAGCATCGAAAGACTCATCAGGGAAAGGCAGGTTGAGGGCATCCGCGCCCGTCCAGCCTACTTTATCGCCTGAGGGCAGGGTTTTACCAACGCGCATCATGGGCAGCGAGAAGTCGCCACCAATGACGGTTGCATTCGGAACTGCTTTCAAGGCTTCAAACGCGATGTCGCCTGTTCCGGTTGCCAGATCGAGCAGTTTTCCGCTGTTGGGGAGTTTGGCCTGCTGGACGACGAAACGACGCCATTTCAAATCCTGCCCGAAGGTCATCAGGCGGTTCATCAGGTTATAGCGTCCTGCTATCCGCCCGAACATATCCTGCACATATGCTGCGCGTTCGCTGCCTTGCAAATGAGTCATGTTTCCGTTGTACCACTTCCTAAAGACTGGTCAATACGCCTCAGCACGTCCACCCCTTCATCCAGAGTGGTAACCGTTTTGAGTTCAATATGAGCAATCTGCGAAACCATACTTGCCAGAAAACGAATGAGAATGTTGTCCATCCCAATGGTGACTATCGTACCCAGATTAGGTTCGCGCAGATAAGCGTTCACTGCTGCCAGTTGGCTCAGTTTGAGAGGGATACTGCCCATTTTGCTGGTATCCACGATTATGTGAACGCGGGGTTTCCCCGCCCGTAACATCTCGGTGATGGTTGTGTTCACTTGGGAAATGTCTTCAATAGATTGGTCGCCCTCAAGCTGTGCCAGGATAACGCGATCTGCTTGATACCATGAAATGTGAGCAGGCATGCTATTCCCTCTTTAATGAATAATTATTACAAATTCTTGCCCTACTATAGCCCACATATCACTTTTGGAGCATTACAGAGCTGAAAGACTTATTTCACCTGCTTCAGGGTCTAGATGAGTAAAGCGAGAAATGTGCCAACAAATAGGGTAACGGCAATGTACGAGTTGATGTTGAAGAATGCCACGTTAATACGCGATAGATCGTTCGGTTTGACGATGGCGTTTTCGTAAATCAGCAAACCGGCTGCGATTACCAATCCGATCCAATATGGCCAACCTAGTCCCAACACCAAGCCTAATACGGCGAAAATCAGCACCGTCAGCACATGGTTAGCCTTAGCGACAAATAGCCCGCTGGCAATTCCGTTACGACTTGGCCAGGAGAACAGCTTTTCCTTACGGTCATGTTCCACATCCTGGCAGGCGTAGATCACATCAAACCCGGCAATCCACAAAGTGACAGCGAACATCAACAGCCATGCCGGGAGATCATCCGGGGTGAAGAGACTGCCGCGCACGGCAACCCAACCCCCCATCGGCGCAAGGCCATCGGTGAAGCCCAGCACCCAATGGCATAGACTGGTGAAACGTTTGGTGTAGGAATAACCCAACAGGAATACCACCGCACCGGGGAAGAGCATCAGCGTCAGCGGATTGAGCAGTGCCGCCGAAATGCCCAGTACCAGCAGCGATAAGCCCACGAATCCAAGCATCACTTGAAGGCTGATTTCCCCGGTTACCGAAGGCCGACGGGCAGTACGGGGGTTAGTCGCGTCATACCGGCGGTCTACCAAACGATTGACGGCAAAGGCTAGTGTCCGCGCGGAGGCCATCGCCATTGTCACCCAGAAAAATTGATGAAAGGTGGGTAACCCTCCTGCTGCCAGCACCATGCCCAGATAAGCAAATGGCAGTGCGAAAATGGTATGCTCAAATTTGATGAGTTCGAGAAAGGTTTTGACCTTCGCCAGCAGCGAATTTGCTTTGGGGTTAGGTCGGGTAATGCTGTTCGCCATCTTGCTTATCCTTAGTTCAATCGCGCTTTCATCAAAACGGGTCGCCTAGCGCAACCAATTCAATCAAGAGATCGAAGTCATCATCTGGTGCCGCCCGGTTACGTTTGATATGCCCACAGTCAATACAGCGATGGACGATGATGGTTTCGCCGCTTTTCTGGGTTGCCCCAACCGGCTCCATCAACCCGCCGCAGCCTGCCGCCCGGTCACCGGGGTTCACATCCACATGTTTGCTCCACAGGCAGCGCGGGCAGTGGTTCGTGTAGCCATCACCTTTGACCGTTTCGCCGCAGTTTTCGCAGGCAAAATTCTCAATCCGCCGCTGAAATTTCCGCGCCAAATTAGTCTCCCGGCAGCATCGCCCAGAGTTCGGGACGCCCAACGTTACAATGTACTGCACGAGAGAGACAGCCCAAACATGCCCACGACAGGAATAAGGCCATCCGCGCCCCATGCCAGCTTCCCCATCCGCCCGTACCTTTGTGCGCTAAATGCTCAAGCCGATTTTCGACCGATGGGATGGGATGAAAAATGGTTTCGACCAGCCGTGAACGAGCAGGTTCATCGTCTTGGAGTTTGTCGAGGTCGATGACAACTTGATCGAGAACGTCGTGCGGGATGCCCGCCTTTTTAGCGAAGCGATCAACTTGATACACGCCGGGGCGGCTGAACGAGGGCAGCACCAGCAAACCCAGAAATGACCAAAGATTGAAATACAGCACCGTCGTGAACAGCCCGCGTGCGTTGGTAACTGCTTCTGTCCCGGCCAAAGATCCCGCGATGTAGAAGCCGATCAGATTCCATGCCAGTGCCAGATACACGCCGCGTTCTCGTCCGCCGCGCTGCACCGCCCCAATGCGCCGGACAATTTGAGCGGCAAGCTGTTCTTCGTTCAGTTTTTCGAGCCAATGGGCTGGAAGCACCAGTTTTTCGAGTCCGGGCAGGCCGACCAGCGCACCCACAAAGCCGATGTCATTGCCTTTAAAAACCGCGATGTCTTCCGGTAGTTCCAGATTCCAGCGTTTCAAAACTTTCGCATAGGCAGACAGATCAGGCTTAATAACCTTGAATCCGCCAGAAAGCCACGCTATCCAGATTTGCAATGCAAGCAAACCAAGCATAACAATGCCTGCGATAACTGCCACCAAAAATAAACTGCCCGACTGCTTGCCCGCCGTAATCAGCAGCATCCCGACGGCGAACATAATGATGCCTTGAACCAACACGCCGCGCAGCCAGCCGATGATGTAAGCCGGGAAAGCAGGGGCAGGGCGGCTAAAACGATGTGGCAGAACATATCCGCCAAGCAGATCGAACGGCAGACTGAGCAGAATGTATGCCCCGATTAAAATCAGCACCCGTTGGGCACTTGCAGAAGGATCAAGCTCCGGCAGTGGAAACAGTGTCGTCGGCAAATTAGTGAGCAAGGCAACCGCCGAGAGAATTACCCAGAATCCCACACTTGCGATGCCGAGGTAACGTCGTGCGCGTGCGTAGGTCATGATTTAAGCTCCAATTTTCATAATAATTTTGGGTGGTTTGCGAACCACCCCTATCTATTATTTCACTTTATCCCGTAGGATTTCCACTTCTGGTTGACCCGTTCTACAATTTCCGGCGACATAAAAAGTTCTTCTGGCCAACCACGCGGATGTCCATCAGCAGCGTTTTTGCTGGTGGCATCAATACCGATATGCCCGCGCTGGCTGCCTGCTGGGGCATAGTGGTCAATCGCTCCTACGCTGATTTCGGTATCACGCCGCCAATCCGCATTACCCAATGTGCGCCATGCCACATCAGAAAGGTTGTTTACATCCACATTGTGATCGAGGATGACGATATTGTAGCCTGGGCAGATTTTCCACAGTGCGTGCATGGCAGTTTTAGGGGCTTGCTGGGTTTTATCCAGCGCTACCAGGATTGTGCCGTGTGTTTCGCGCCAGTTTTTGCCCACTAATGCAGTTACTTCGTCGGTTGGGATAGGCGCTGGTGGCGGGAACGGCGTTAGAAATTCAGCTTTGGTGGAACGGGTCGCATCAAGGCCGATTTTGCCGCCGTAAGAGTCCTGAATGGCCGAGTGATCGAGCTGGTCAACTGCACCATCGACAATGGTTACATCGCGCCGCCAATCCACATTGTTGATGACTTCCTTCGCAACCGCGTTTAAGTCCTGCACATCGACTTCAGCATCGACAATGATGAAGCCTTTGGTAAGCATCATCAGCCCTAAACCCCACAGGCCATACATCACTTTTTGCGCGTGACCGGGGAATCGCTTCTTGATGCTGACGATTACCAGATTGTGGAATACTCCCTCAGGCGGCATATTCACATCGACGATTTCGCCCATGAATAGTTTCATCAACGGCAAGAATAAACGCTCAGTCGCCTTACCCATCCACACATCTTCCATTGGCGGCTTGCCAACGATGGTTGTGGGATAGATTGCATCAGCGCGATGGGTGATGGCGGTGACATGCATCACCGGGAATAAATCGGGCGGTGTATAAAAGCCTGTGTGATCGCCAAATGGGCCTTCGGTGCGGTGTTCATTGGGGTCGAACCAGCCTTCAATGATGATTTCGGCGTCGGCAGGTACTTCCAAGTCCTGGCTGACGCACTTTACAAATTCGACGGGTTTGCCGCGCAGCCAACCCGCCAGGAGGTATTCGTCAACGTTAGGGGGGAGGGGGGCAGAACCGCACCACATCTCTGCGGGGTCGCCGCCGAGCACAATTGCAACCGGGATTTGCTGACGCTGAACATCCTTGCCGGATTCCTGATGCTCTTTGCCACCCTTGTGCCGCTGCCAGTGCAGGCCAAGCGTTTGCCCATCATAAACCTGCACCCGGTACATGCCTACATTACGAATACTGGTTGCTGGATCGCGGGTAATCACAGATGTCATGGTGATATATTTGCCACCGTCGTTCGGCCAGCATTTGAGAATCGGGAGGATATTGACATCCGGGTTTTCGGTGATGACGACTTCCTGAACAGGCGCTTTCTTGACACGGCTTGGGCCGAGACCGACGCTGCGGAGCGCACTGAAGGCTTCACCTGCGCGGCCTATGATGGCGCTCATCCCTTTAGGTAGTTTGAGGTCAATCAACTTGCCGAGTCGCTGGTTCAGTTCGTCCAGATCATCCACACCTAAAGCCCATGCAGCGCGGCGCGGATTGCCGAACAGATTGACTGCCAATGGAAACTTGCTGCCTTCGACATTCTCAAACAGCAGCGCCTTATTTTTATTGTGGGGTAGTTTGGACACCCGATCAGTGATTTCGGTGATTTCCAGTTCCGCACTCACCGGAGTCTGAATGCGGATAATTTCGTTAGATTGTTCGAGGCGGATGATGAATTCATCGAGTCGTTTATAGGCCATTATTCACAACATTCAATTTGTTCTAAACGTCACTAATGATTATAACCAAAGGCGGACACTGTGACAATTAGCGTCGGATGAGTGGTACAATTTTAGCACTGTGAAGCCAGAGTTGAAGGTGATATTCAGACATTGAAAGAGGAAGCATAAAACGTGTTCAGTGTAAATCTTTCCGGACGGGTGGTGTTGGTTACAGGGGCAGGACGAGGAATTGGCCGGGCGATTGCTCAGGGATTTTCCGATAGCGGCGCAACTGTCGCCGTCAACGATGTTGACCGCACAACAGCGACGATGACCGCCGGGATTCTACATGGTGATTCGGGTGTGTACGTGGCGGATGTCAGCGACTCGGCTGCGGTACAAGGAATGATGAATAAAATTTTGGCCGATTTCGGGCGGGTTGATATGGTCATCAACAATGCTGGTGTAGAACCCCGCGCTTCGATCTTAGACATGAGTGATGAAGATTGGAACAGCGCGATTAATGTCAATTTGAGTGCGGCATTTTATACCAGTCGTGCTGCTGGACGCATTATGAAAGAGCAGGGCGGTGGTGCGATCGTCAATATTGCTTCGATTGCCGGACACAATATACCGATTGCACTACGTTCGGGGTATGTTGCCAGCAAAGCGGGATTGGTGGGTTTTACCCGTGAATGTGCCCGTGAATTTGCAGCCTATAACATCCGGGTAAATGCGGTGTGTCCCGGCGTGATTGAAACCGAAATGACCGCATACCTGCGCGAAAATACGGCGCAAATGGCGAAATGGCTGGAAGATATTCCGCAGAAGCGTTTGGGCATCCCTGAAGATATTGTAGGTTTGGTGCTTTTCCTCTGTTCGGATGCGGCACGTTATTTGACTGGGCAAGCAATCAACGTGGATGGCGGAAAGGTCATGCTTTAGAACATTTTCAGTTGGTGGTGATCAATTTCCAGCAAAAGGCAGCATAGCATATGAGCTACAAAGAAGCACTGCTCAAACGATTGGATGAAATTGGACGGTCGCTCGAAAAAACGGGAAAGGCGCTGGCACTGCTAGGGTTAGGGTCAGTTGGAACAGAGCTTGACCGCATTGATGATTATTCCGATTTGGATTTTTTCGCTATCGTAAAGCCGGGATTTAAGCAGTCATTTATGGATGATTTGGGTTGGCTGGAAGGGCTAAACCCAATAGCCTATCGTTTCAAAAATACGCCGGATGGGTACAAGTTGTCGTACGAGGATGGCATTTTCTGTGAGTTTGCTGTCTTCGAGCCAGATGAAATGAAGGGAATTCCGTTTGCTGCTGGACGAATCGTTTGGAAAGATGCGATGTTCGATGAGGCGATTCTCGTTCCAACGCAGCCAAAAGCGGATAAAAAGCTGAATGTTGAACGGCAGGTTGGCGAGGCGCTGACCAATCTGTATATTGGGCTGGGGCGCTACCGGCGTGGCGAAAAACTTTCGGGCGCACG
The DNA here is from genome assembly GCA_019912965.1 of Anaerolineae bacterium. Classification (GTDB taxonomy): domain Bacteria; phylum Chloroflexota; class Anaerolineae; order Aggregatilineales; family Phototrophicaceae; genus CFX2. The sequence goes on along the minus strand of JAIOHM010000225.1, from coordinate 20,963 downwards.
ATTTGTGCAGGGGTATGCACTGGATCGGGTGCTGGAACTCTCGGTATTGGTAGAGACTGAACAGCCCGCATACCGCGATATTTTCACGCTCGAGCGGCGTTACGAACAACGCTTCCCAATAACATCACAGGAGTTGGGGGCATTTATGCAGGGCTACGAACGCACACCCGAATCTGCCGCAGCAATTCTATCATTTTTAGAACGCCATTTTGAAGTCAATCCAGCCATCAAAAAAGCGATCATTGATCTGCTGACTGATTAAAAGGAAAGTCATTATGTCCCTGCGTTATCATGAAATTGCGGAAGGCACTCACCGCATTTTGAATCCGTTTAGCGAAGAAAAATTGATGCTGGTGGCGGAAATCTGTCGCTTGCATCCTGGTATCAATCAGCTTGATCTGGCCTGTGGAAAAGGTGAGATGTTGTGCCAGTGGGCCTATCGCTATGGCATCAATGGTGTAGGTGTGGATATTAGCCGTGTATTTCTGTCAGCAGCACAGGAGCGCGCTAAAGAACTGGATGTTGCCAACAAGGTTAGCTTTGTAGAGGGAGATGCAGGCACTTATCCACATGATCATCGCTCATTTGATGTGGTGAGTTGTATTGGCGCAACATGGATTGGCGGTGGGTTGGTTGGCACATTGAAATTGATGAAACCTGCCCTAAAAGATAACAATGGCCTGTTATTAGTTGGAGAGCCGTATTGGATTGAAATGCCACCCCCAGAAGTTTATCCAGCGGCTGGTGTTGGGGAAGCTGAATTCGCCTCGTTGGAAGGTATCCTTGATCGTATTGAAGCCACAGGTTGTGAGTTAGTGGAAATGGTGCTGGCAAATCAGGATACATGGGATCGTTATGAAGCGGCTCAATGGATGACCGTCCATGATTGGTTGCAGCAGAATCCCACTGACCCGGATACTGCGGGTTTGCGAGATTGGATAGTGCATGAGCGCCGTGTTTATCTGAAATATACCCGGCGTTATTTAGGCTGGGGTGTCTTTATCCTGCGACCTAAAGCCTGATTGCGTTTCAGTGACTCGAACTGTTTTGCTGGAAAGGACTCCTCTGCTGCTAATTTTACTGGTAGCAGCTTATTTGCGATTCGCGAATGTTTCCGATAATCCCGGCTGGTACACGGATGAAGCCGCACATGTCGATATTGCACATCACCTGTTGCGCGGTGAAGTTCGCTATATGGCGATCAATCAGTCGACACTGCTTTTTGCCCGTCCACCATTATTTCATCTGTTGTTAGCAGGCTGGTTCGGGTTCGTGGGAGAGGGCATTGGCACACTGCGTCTGTTTACGGCGGCGCTGGGTGTGCTTTCGGTTGGAACGTTGTATGGTGTAGCTCGACGCTTATCTGGTAGTACAGGATTTGGATTGCTGGCGGCGGGATTGCTGGCGATCTATCCGCAGGCTGTGCTCTACAGTCGTTTTGGATTCAGTTATAACCTGCTGCCACCACTAATCCTGCTGGCATTGATGAGTAGTAGTGAATATTTGCGATCCGGTAAACGCAGTTGGCTGGCATTAGCAGCGTTGGCTATTGGATTAGGTGTAGTTAGTGATTTGATGGCGCTCACATTTATTCCGGCGCTCCTGTTGATTGTGCTGCTTCGGCGCTGGCGTGATGTGTTGTGGGGTCTGCCGCTGACTGTAGTGCCATTTGGGGTTTATGCCGGAGTAATGTTCCTTACTGTACCAGATGCATTTCTATTTGATCTCGGTTTTACACTTGGTCGGCTAAACGCCCTTTCTCCAATTGGGCAGATCGCTAATGTGGCACTGAATTACTCAACACTGCTTTCACAGGATTTCTGGATATTGGCAGGTGTAATTGGACTGTTCCTTCTGCGACCGAACAGTTTGAAGCTAGCTGGATTGCTGCTGTTCTGGATTCCGCTGATCTTGATGGGGCGGACAGTTGCATTGCACAGCCTGAGCGCGTATTACTTGATTCCACTCCTGCCGTTGATTGCGTTAGGTGCGGCTGGGTTGTTGTGGTACGGAATTCCGCGAGTTTATATGCTGGTATCCAATGCCTTGACTGAGCAGATGAACGGGCGCTACAGCCGCTGGACTAAGATCGGGGCGGGCGTATTTGTGGCGGGTGTGGCTGTAGTGCCACTATCGATCTCATTGAAGTTGACAGTTGATGGGGTGCAAACACAATATGGAACGGCAATTGATCCATTTCTGGTGAATCCTCTAGATGCACGGGCAGTTGCTGATTATATGAATGCTCACGCACATGAACAGGATGTGGTAATTGCATCTCCAGCAGTTGGTTGGCAGTTCAGGGCGAATACGGCGGATTTCCAGATGGCGGTGGCAGCAAATGGTGAAGATGCCCCCCATTTGCCGGGGAATATTCCGGCTGAACGTTGGGCGTTTGACCCGCGTTTGGCGAATGCTGATTGGGTTATTGTTGATGATTTATGGCGAAATTGGGGGGCAGTGCATATCCCCGGTGTTGCGAGGATGTTGCAAACACTCGAAAACTGGCCGCTGATCTTTGAGGCTGGCGCAATTCAGGTTTACCGGAATCCTGCCTTTAAGCCCTCTCAATGACTTGATTTATCAACGTTTGCACTCACTGATAACAATCTATAAATTTTTAGTCTTTTAGAAGTTTATCCATAGCAAGTTTGTACTGTTCTTCTGTAAGTCCACCGGATTGATACACCTCGAATAAACTTTTTATCTGGTCAACTAGTTGAGTTTGATGTTCAGTAGTTTCTATTTTATCTTTCGCCTTGTTAATTAGCTCGGTTAAAGCCTGAGCAATCTTTTCAATCTCCTCTTCCGAGTAGAATTTGTCGTCGAGATCGCCCATTCCGCGACCACTTAAGCTATGATCAACATGAATAGCATAGCGAGACCTCGAAAATATGTTACCTTCAATCTTTTTCAGAAAAGCTCTCTTGCAATATTTATATTCAAAACTGACATCATCTAAAATGACTGCTTTTTTATCAAACTGTCTGGGTATGAATCGTATTATGCGACTATCAGTAGCCAAATGCAATTCAAGCACAAAACGGCTACTTACATCTTGATCCCACCACGCATATAAAATGATTTCGTTAGGATGCAAGACTTTAAGTACAACTTGCTGGTGTTGATTTTTGTATTCCAATAACCATGTTGCTTGTCGTCGAGCATACACCTGATCTAGTGTTATACCATTTGGGTTAGCATTCATGATGATATTTGCACTATAATTTATCCTACCATACTTCAATTTGCGATCTGTCGCAAATTATTAACCTGTTTTGGAAACTATAAGCAAACGAGCCGTCGGCCTACATCGTGATAATCTGATTCATCAACGCCTGCATTCGCTGATGATGTGCGCCTTTCCAATAGACCTGATTGCATGAAGTGCAGCGGTGAAATTCGTCATAATACTGCGACGTGCCTTCTGGCAGTTCATGCTCAACGGTTTCTTTAGCAACTCGCTCAACTAACCCATTGCATTTCATACAGTGTTTGAAGGGCTGAACATTCCCTTGCAGATTGAATCGTCGTGTAATTTCGGCAAGCTGTTTCTGTCGATTGGTTTCGCGCACATAATACCCGTAGATGACCAGGCTGCGTTTGAGCAGGCCAATATCGCGCGTGAGCAATATGCGATTTTCATGATGCGAAACATAGGCTAGTTCTTCGTCGTGATAGTCATTACGATAGAGCGTGTCGAAACCCATCATCCGCAAATAGGCCGCTAGTCGTCCCAGATGTTGGTCGAGAATAAAGGTATGTCTTCCGGGAAATGGGGGACGCAAAGCAATTTTGTTGGATAGCTGAATATCATGAGCGATTGGATATACCTGAATCTGATCGTCCGGCTGAACGACATAGCTGAAATCAACCGATTGACCGTTCACCACCAGTAGATCAATTTCCGCATGTGGAACACCCAACGATTCGATCATATCTTTAATGGATGCCTGCCAATCAAAGGGATGCTCAATCACTCGATGTTTTTGGATACGCGGCAAGAAGAAGTTCAATTCGCCTTCAAATAAAAAAGATGCCTTCTTCATGATGCCTGTTTGCCATGACCGTTGTTTGATGCGGGGATACGAACCATAAAAGTGCTGCCCTGACCGGGTTGGCTTTCTACCTGAATAGTTCCATTATGTAACTCAACTGCCTGCCGAACAATTGCCAATCCTAATCCGCTCCCCGGAATTTGGCCGACATTTCGCGCGCGGTGAAAAGCATCAAACAAGACTTTTTGATCTTCCAGCGGGATGCCAATTCCCTGATCTTTTACCCGAATGCTGATGGTGTCATTTTCTTGCTGAACATCTATTGTTATGGTGCCGCCTTCCGGTGAGTATTTGATGGCGTTCGTGAGCAGATTGCCCAAGATATGTCGGAGCAGCTTTTCGTTGCTGTGAATGGGGATGACTTCCTGATTGGATGTTAGGAGCAGTCTATGAGTATCTTTGGCTTGAATACCGAGTTCGTCAGCTAAAGTGTTACAGAAGCTTACCAGATCAATTGGGGCAGGCTTGAATTCCAGACCAAGTTTTTCGGTACGCATGATGGTCAGGAAATCATCAAGCAGTTCCAACAATCGATTGACTTGCTGACGCATCTGATTGTAACGATTGTGACGTGCTTCGGGTGTCATGCGATCACCGTAGTGATCCAGCATATCGGTAGCGGTGAAAAAGGCCGCCAGTGGGGAACGGAATTCGTGGGAGAGCATGGCCATGAACCGGTCGCGCAGATCGCGCAGTTCGAGTTCTTTATTCAACAGCATTTGCAGACGCTCTTTTTCGCGTGCATCTTCCTGCAATTGGCGGTGCTGCTGCTCACGCTCACGAATTTGCCTTTCCGCGTGGTCTCGTGCGCGGAAAGCTTGATTGAGCATTACGTATAACAGAAAGCCTGTGACACCGATGAATAACCAACCCTTATAGAGTTGAAGTTGCTTCAGGATTTCTGGTTGTCCACCAAAGAGGGTAGAAATAAATGAATCGGAGACGAGTATCCACAGGCTACCAACAATCAGATAGAAGAGTGTAATTTTGTGTTGTGAACGCATAAATCACAATTTGTACAATAAACAATAATATTGATTTTAGCGCCTTTCTCCTTGCATGAAACGCGCAATTTGACAACTATCATTAATTTACCCTCAAATTGTATGTTGGCGGTGGGCTTCGATCAGCACCCAATCCCCCTGTTGGCGGCGGGCGTAGGGTTCCAATCCGGTTTTACGCAGCGCTGCTTCAACATCATCAGCCTGTGTTTCGATGATGCCGCTGAACAGCGCCACACCGCCGGGACGCACGATTTCGCCAAGATGATTATCACACATGGCGATGATGATTTTCGCCAGAATATTGACCACGATTAAATCAAAACGACGCGATGAACCTACGAGACTTTCCAGACTGCCTTCCTGAGCAGTGATCTGGTTAGCAACATCGTTTTGTAAAGCGTTCTCTGCAGTGACTTTTACCGCCAGTGGATCAATATCGAGGGCGAGGATGTTGGATGCACCCAATTTGGCGGCAGTGATTGCTAAAATGCCTGATCCGCAGCCTAGATCGAGAGCCTTGATGCCGGGTTGCACACAGTCTTCCAGGGCTTCCATACAAAGCTGGGTGGTAGGGTGAGTGCCTGTTCCGAAAGCCATGCCGGGGTCGAGGGCAACCACAATATCACCGGGACTGGTTTCGGCTTCTATCCACAAGGGTCGGATGAATAGTTTCTTCCCAATCCGCACTGGATGGTAATGGGCTTTCCAGGCTTCTGCCCAATCTTCCTCATGGACAATTGTATAGACCGGACGGGGCATGGGATACATCAGGCTCATATGACCAAGCGCGGTTTCCAGCCGGAGTTTAGCATCTTCAGCACGGTCATCAGCCTGAATATAGGCGCGGACAGTGAGGGTTGTTACTGGAGGCTGGTCGCCATCATCCCAGATTTCTGAGGCAATATTGTCCTGTTCAATTGCCACGCCCTGATGCCCATAACGTTGGAGAAGTTCGGCAACTGCTTCGGCGGCCTCCCCATCAACGCTTAACGCGATTTCAATCCAATCCATTTACTGTTGTTCCCCAGCGAAGAAGTCCATCACACGGTCAAAGAAGCCCCGTCCATTTTGTTGTGGCTGAACATCTTTGCCCATTGTGGCGGCTAACTGCTCGAACAGATCGCGTTGTTCGGGGGTCAGGCTGGTTGGAACTGCGACCTGCACATACACTAACTGATCGCCCCGTCCAGAATTTGATCCATCGGTACGTAACCGGGGAATACCCTTGCCGCGCAGCCGAAAGACTTTGCCCGTCTGCGTTCCAGCCGGGATGACCAGTTCAACATCGCCTTCAACTGTTGGGATATTGATCTTGTCGCCCAGCGCAGCCTGCGCCACATTGACATTCACATCAAGGATGATGTCATTGTCTTTGCGCTTGAAAAATTTATGCTCTTTTACATCGATGATGACATACAGGTTGCCATTGGGTGCGCTGTTTTCGCCCGCATCCCCTTCAGCTTTGATCTGAATTTGCAGGCCTTCGCGGACGCCCGGAGGAATCTGCACATTCAAAATGGCATGTTTACGGAGCAAACCATTACCGTTGCAGGCGCGGCAGGGTGTGGGATTGATCTCACCACGTCCATTACACCGGGGGCAGGTGGTAGCACGCACCATTGCACCCAGGAATGTTTGCTGCACCTGCCGGATTTCGCCTGTGCCTTTGCAATCCGGGCAGCGTGTGGGAGACGTTCCCGGTTCTGCGCCGCTGCCTTGACAGGTTTCGCAGCTTTCGTGACGGTCAAATTCCACCTGTTTTTCGACGCCAAAAACCGATTCCTCAAACGAGATGGTGACGTTGACGCGGCGGTCGTTGCCGGGGCGTGGCCCGCGGCGGCGTCCGCTGGCGCGTGTACCCGTGAAGTTGGTGAAGAAATCTTCAAAGATTTCCTCGAAACCACTGAAACCCGCACCGCCTGCTCCACCGAAGCCATTGCCGCTAACTCCTGCCGCCCCAAAACGGTCATAACGGGAGCGTTTGTCTTCATCTGAAAGCACTTCGTAGGCTTCGTTAATTTCCTTGAATTTAGCTTCCGCATCCGTATGTTTGCTCACGTCCGGGTGATATTCGCGGGCAAGTTTGCGGAACGCCTTTTTTACATCATCTTTCGATGCGTTCCGCGGAACGCCCAATACATCGTAGTAATCTCGCGCCATAAATCGGTTTCTGACCCCTGGATATTATCGCTGTAACTTATTGTACAGCAGTCGGGAGTTAAAAGTTAAAAGTAAAAGTAAAAGATTACAATTCACCCGTCTGAATTCTCACTCGATGCAGACAGGGGATGCCCTATTGGACATCCCCTATTTTTAAGCTACACCATTACCGGCAGACGCTTAGGCTTCGGTGAATTCAGCGTCTACCACATCCTCATCCGGCCCTTTTTGCGGGTTGCCCCCTTGGGCAGCTCCATCTTCTGTGCCGGGCGCGGCGGCTGTTGGTTGCTGGTACATGCTGGCACCCAGTGTTTGCACCTGCTGGCTGAGGGCATCGGTCGCAGCCTTGATTTTTTCCAAATCATCGCCTTCCATCGCCTTACGCAGCCCGTCCATCTTTTCCTGTGTCTGCTTACGGGCATCTTCTGGCAGTTTATCGGCAAAGTCGCGTAGCACTTTTTCGGCAGAGAACAGCGCACCGTCGGCCTGATTTTTGACCTCGGCAGTTTCCTTGCGTTTCGCATCTTCGGTTGCGTGGCTTTCGGCGTCCTTCACCATTTTTTGAATTTCGGCTTCCGAAAGGCCGCTGCTGGCGGTGATGGTGATTTTCTGTTCGCGACCAGTGGCTTTGTCCTGTGCGCTGACGTTAATGATACCGTTGGCATCGATGTCGAAGGTGACCTCGACCTGTGGGACACCGCGCGGCGCAGGCGGGATGCCATCCAGAATGAATTTGCCGAGTGATTTGTTGTCGGCGGCCATCGGGCGTTCACCCTGTACAACATGGATTTCCACTTGTGTCTGGCTGTCCGAAGCGGTCGAATACACCTGGCTCTTTTTCGTCGGGATGGTCGTATTGCGTTCGATCATTGGGGTTGCTACACCGCCCAACGTTTCGACACTCAAGCTCAACGGGGTAACGTCTAGCAGCAGAATGTCCTTGACCTCGCCACCCAGAACACCAGCCTGAATGGCAGCGCCCAATGCAACCACTTCATCCGGGTTGACGCCTTTGCTGGGTTCCTTCCCAAAGAAACTCTTGACCGATTCGACGACCGCTGGCATACGGGTCATACCGCCGACCAGAATAACCGTGTTGATTTCGTTCTTGGAAAGTCCAGCATCTTTCAGGGCTGCTTCACACGGGGCGATAGAGCGCCGGATCAGATTTTCTGTCAGGCTTTCCAGCTTGGCACGGGTCAGGGTTACATTCAGGTGTTTGGGGCCGCTGGCATCTGCCGTGATGAAAGGCAGGTTGATTTCGGTTGAGAGTGTTGTAGAAAGCTCAATTTTGGCTTTTTCAGCCGTTTCCTTCAAGCGTTGGAGTGCTTGACGGTCGCCACGCAGATCAATGCCATTTTCTTTCTTGAATTCGCCTGCCACCCAATCGATGATGGTTTCATCAAAGTTGTCGCCGCCCAGATAGGTGTCCCCATTGGTGCTGCGAACTTCAAAGACGCCATCACCTACTTCCAGAATGGAAATATCGAAAGTGCCTCCGCCCAGATCGTAGACTGCGATGATTTCGTTCTTGCGTGCATCCAGACCATAAGCCAGACTGGAGGCAGTCGGTTCGTTGATGATACGCAGTACTTCCAACCCCGCGATACGTCCGGCATCTTTAGTGGCGTTACGTTGCGCGTCGTTAAAGTAAGCCGGAACAGTGATAACGGCTTTATCCACCGTTTCACCCAGGTAGGCTTCGGCATCGGCCTTAATCTTTTGGAGAATCATGGCCGAAATTTCCGGCGGGCTATATTCTTTGCCTCCCATATGAACGCGGGCATCACCATTGGATGCACCGCTTACCTTATAGGGCATCCGCTTGATGGTATCTTGCACCTGCGGATCGCTGAATTTGCGCCCCATGAAGCGTTTGACGGAGAAAATAGTATTTTCCGGGTTGACGACCGCCTGATTGCGGGCAACCTTGCCGACCAGTCGTTCACCAGTTTTTTGGTTGATGGCGACTACTGACGGAATTAGGTTTCCGCCTTCTGCCGATGGGATTACGACAGGCTGACCGCCTTCCATGACGGCAACCACCGAGTTGGTTGTACCGAGGTCAATGCCGATAATTCTGCCCATAAGTCCATTTGTCTCCTGTTGTACTGTGTTTGTGTTTCGCCTTGCGGCGTCGTGTTATGTAGGGGCATACAACGGTACACCTCTACGTGATTTATCTAGTTCGCCACACGCACCAAAGCTGAACGCAAAATGCGCTCGCCGCGGGCATAACCTTTTTGCAGGGTGGTAGTTACATGACCACTTTCAATTTCACTGCTATCTTCCATCCCGACTGCCTCATGGCGGCTGGGATCGAAAGGTTGGCCTACCGGGTCGATAATCGTCAGACCTAGTTCGTCCACCAATTTCTGGAATTTGCGATGAATACCAATGACTCCATCCACCCAGACATTGCCTTCCAGTTCTGCTGGAATATGAGTGAATGCTCGTTCCAGATCATCAATGATGGGGATGATTTGGAACAGCGTTTCGGCAGATGCGTTCTGGGCGATGTCTTTCATCTCGCGCTCAACTCGCCGTTTATAATTGTTAAATTCAGCCCGTTCCCGCTGCCACCCGGCCAGATAATCCTGTGCCTGTTTAAGCTCGGCAGTCAGTGTATCCGCGGACGACTGCGGCGCTGGCTCGGCCTGCTGTGTATTTTCGGCGGCTTCCCCTGCGGGCGCTTCATGGGTGTTGTTGGTCGTTTCGTCGCGGCTCACTTGTTCCTCCATATGCGAAATCAATTTGACCCTGTGCGACAGAGCCATCCTAGCATAGTCCACATTTTATCAGAATCGCGTTAGCAAAAGAATGAGATTACGATTTGTCTCCAGCGGCTGGTTTATCATCACTTTCGTAAAGATGAACCAGTGCATCGGTCATCAATGAGGAGACATAACGCACTGTGCTGATAGCGCGTCCATAGTTAATGTGCATTGGCCCTAACACGCCAACTGCACCGCTAACCTGACCAGGAATTCCGTAGCGGCTGAGTACCATACTCAGATGTTTGAGTTCTTCCCAGCGTCCCTCGCCGCCAATAACTACCTGCACATTGTTGATGATTGGCGTGAGCATTTCGCTCAAAATCATATTCAGGAAGGCACGTTCCTCAAACACACGGACGGCTTGTTGCGCCCCTTCGCTGTTCTGGCTGTTCTGGAATGCGCCAATCACATCGCTCAGGCCGTCTCGATAAATCAACCGCACCTGATTCGAGTCTGCTTTATCCATCAGTTCCGCTGCCAAATCTGCAACTTCGCGTTCCAGCATCTGCAATTGGACGCCTTTCATGCGGACTTCGTTGGCGTTCAAGTCTTGGCAGAGGTTGTTGATTCGGGAAGCCACATCGCTTAATTGGGTTTGTGGTACTGGGTCAGTCAGTGTGAGCATTTGCTGGTGAACCGCGCCACCGCTAACGACCATCACCATCAGCACTAACCGCCCCTGAATAGCGATGAGTTCCAGATGTTTGAACTTGCTGGTTTCGGCAATTGGTGGCGTGACCAACGCAGCCGTATGAGATGTACGTGCGAGGATGCTGGCGGCCAGCCGCATCCATTGTTCGGTGACCAGCGGCGACCCTTGAAATTTTTCGGCTATACGGGTTTGTTCCGCGCCTGTCAGATCGCTGACGTTCAGTAACCGTTTGACGAAGTAGCGATAGCCAATTTCAGTTGGGACTCGACCGGCAGAAGTATGCGGTGCAGCAATATAACCGAGCTTTTCCAGAACGGCCATCTCGTTACGAATGGTGGCGGAACTCACGTTCAATTCGTTGGTTTCCACCAACTGTATAGAACTGACCGGTTCGGGGGAACGGGTGTAAGCGCGAATGATGAGCGACAGGATTTCTTCCTGTCGACGGGTAAGTTCGGGGAGTTGGGTGTCGTCTATATTCATAGTGAGTGAAAGATGCACGTTCAGATGTTCATCATAACCTTGCCAATATCGCAACAATAATGATAACATCCGCAGCGTGGCAAAATCAAATGAGGAGCGGAGAGGCGATGAGTTCCAAGACATTCGAAGTCACCGAAGCAAATTTCCAGACCGAGGTGCTCGATTCGCAGCAGCCCGTTCTGGTTGATTTTTGGGCAGAGTGGTGTGGCCCCTGTAAGATGATTGCGCCTCTGGTCGATCAAATTGCTGATGAATATGCAGGTAAGATTCGTGTGGGCAAACTGGATGCGGATGCTTATCAGGATGTCCTGATGCGTTACGGTATCATGGGTATTCCAACATTGATTCTGTTCAAGGGTGGTGAACCTGTTGAACGCATCACCGGTTACCAGCCGAAGGACAAAATCACCCACAAGTTGACCCCACATCTGGGCTAATTCAGTTTTCAGCAAACATGCAAATAAAACGCTTGCTGGAAACGGTGAGCGTTTTTGATTGATGTAAGGTTAGCAGTTTGGGAGTCGTCTGAATCCCTGTGTAGAACTGAAATCAAAAGGGGAGATCATGGGTTCCAAAGCCTTTGAAGTAACGGACGCGAATTTCCAGCGAGAAGTGTTGAATGCCCAAGAACCAATTCTTGTGGACTTCGGCGCAGATTGGTGTCCGCCGTGCAAGATGATTGATCCATTGGTTGACCAGATTGCTGTAGAGTATGCGGGCAAACTACGGGTTGGCAAAGTGGATGCCGACGCCAATCCCGATGTGGTTATGCAGTATCAGGTGATGGGGTTGCCGACCCTGATTTTATTCAAGGGTGGCGAACCTGTGGAGCGTATTACAGGTTATCAGCCGAAGGATAAAATCACCAATAAGTTGGTGCCACATCTGAGCTGATAATCTTCAATAAAATGCAGACGCCCACTAAAAACGGTGGGCGTTTTGATTCAAATCCGGTAGCTAAAGGAATAGTATCACCATACCCACGAATGCAATCAGAGTTCCAATGATGGCCTGCCGGGTTACACGTTCCCCGAAGACAACATAGCTAATCGGAATGAGGAAAATGGGCATGAGTGATGACAGGGTGGATGCGACGCCGACATTAGTGTTTTGCACCGCCACTAGCGAAAGCCATACGCCCAGCACCGGGCCAAGTACTGCCCCGCCCGTTAGCATCAGCATCGCGCGAGGATGTGCCCTTAAAGTTCGATAACTGCTGATGAGTTGGCGATTAGCGACCGCCAGTATCCAGATAATCACTACCGCGATCAAAACGCGGATCACATTACCTGAGAGCGCTGGGAAACCATCTCCCAGTCCCATTTTGCTCAGAACCAAACCACCCGCTTGCCCGACTGCACCTCCTAAACCACATAGTAACCCTATCACATAGCGTCGTTTGTCGGTGGGTTCGGTTTTTCCCTGACCACTTCGCTCTGCGATGACCAGCATGATGCCCGCTATTGTGATGCTGATGCCGATAAATTCCAGCGTAACCAGCGTTTCGCCCAAAAACAGCCATGCCAGCAGGGTTCCCAGTACGGGTGCTAATGCCATCATCAGCATGGCTAGGCGAGGACCGATCAGGACAAATGCCTGAAACAGAAATGCATCCCCCAATGCCAACCCTACAAAACCCGACAGACCCAGCCAGAACCAGCGATCTGTTCCAGCATCCAATGGGATAGGCTGACCGAAAGTGAGGGTATGCAGCAGCATGACCATCAACACTGCCACCAGTAGCCGCATTCGATTGACGAGTGGCGAACCCATTTCGCGCCCAGAGAGAGTGAACAACACCGAACCGAAAGAAAAACATAATGATGTGCCTAACGCTGCTAACTCACCCATACACACTCCTCACAGATAAATTTATTCAGCACACATGGTTCAATCTAGTGCAAATCATATGTTCTGTATTGATCCATTGTGAACCATTTGACAGGATGTGGATTGGGTATGAGAAATGCGTCGCCGGGAAATAACCAGCGGCGCACTTTTGAAGATGTAAATGCAGTTTTGCAGTCGATTAATTGCTGAATGCTACCGTGTCGGCTGTGTAGCATCTTCCGGTTCGGTTTCGGTTTCGGCCACAATCGGTACGGTGAAATGGAAGGTTGTGCCTTCGTTCAATTCGCTCTCCACCCAATGTTCGCCACCGTGTCCCTGAATGATGCCGCGTGTGATCGTCAACCCCAACCCTGTTCCGGGCTGCTGACGGGTGAGGGGGTTTTCGCTGCGGAAATAGGGTGTGAACAATTTGTCCAGGTCTTCCTGGCTCATGCCGATGCCATTGTCTTTAACGCTGATGTGCAGCATTGGCCCTTGGTCGCGTCCCTTGGTGTCCAGATTTTTCTCCATCACTTCGGCACGGATGATGATCTCACCTTCAGGTGGGGTGTACTTGAAAGCGTTGCTCACTAGATTGGTCATTACCTGAATCAGGCGGTTCTGGTCTGCCAGAATGAATGGCAGTTTATCGGCCATTTTGAGGTTAAGTTGCTGCCCTTTATCCTCAATTTGTTTGTGCAGGGGACGCAAGGTTTCTGTAACCACATTGCGGAAATCAACTTCGGAGAATTCCATCCGTAGATTGTTGGTTTGCAGCTTGGTTACATCGTTCAGATCGCTGACCAGCGTATTCATACGATCAATATTGGAGCGAATGGTGTTCAGGAAGTTAGCCTGTTGATCGTTCATCTTGCCTGCCACACCGCTGATGAGCAGATCCGCAAACCCCTTCATCGAGGTCATGGGCGTTTTCAGTTCGTGGGCTACAAAGCTCACAAATTCGCTCTTGGATTCGTTGGCCCGTGTCAGTTCGGCGTTGATCTGGGCGTTGGCGATAGCGATGCTGGCGTGTTCTGCCAACCGGATGATGAACGACATATCGACCAGATTCAAGCGGGGTTCAACATCTTTTTCCAGCACTAGCAGCGCGTTGATTTCACCGCCAGAGAGCATCGGGATAGTCATCTGCGAAAGGGAGTTGCGTAAGCTGGGAACATAATCAGGATCGATTTTGATATCCGATGCAAGATCATACTGCTTGTTACGCAGCACACGGCTGACAATACCTTTGTCCAGCGGCCAGAATTTGCCTTCCGCCCCATCTGGCAAATCTTCGGTTGCATACCCGTACATCGAAATGATTTGCAAATGTTGATGCGGCGCTTCGCCTACGACGATACCCAATACACCTGCCGTTGCGCTGCTGTTGGCAATCGCCCAACGTATGGTAATATCCGAAACCTTCTGAAGATCGAGCGAACGATTGAGTTCCACGTCGATCTTTTCCAGCGTTTGCAGTTCGGAAACACGCTGCGTCAATTGCTTATCGGTCATTTCAAACAAGCGGGCATTTTCGATGGCAATCGCGCCCTGTCCAGCAAAGGTCATCAGCAGATCAGCATCCTCTTTAACATAGATGCCCCCGGATTTCTTGTTGATGACTTCCAGCACACCGATGACTTTGTTTTGGGCGATCAGCGGGGCAGCCAGAACAGCCGAAGTGCTGAATTCACCCTTTGCCACCTCGCCACCCCAGCGCGGATCATTGGCTGCATCATTGACGATCACAGGTTTGCTGGTCGCTACGACTTCGCCCACCAGACCGCGCCCTTTGGGGAAACGTCTGCCGATCAAATCCTGCCCGGATGCACCGACAGCCACTTTGAATTCCAGTACCTTTTCATCATCATCTACGTTGAGGAGCAGCGAACCTGCTTCGGCGTCCAGAATTTCGACGGCACTGTTGGTGATGAGTTCCAGCAGGTTTTGCACGTTCAATTCGGAGGCGAGTTTCTGGCTGATAGCGTTCAAAGCACCAAGCTGGCGTGCACGCAAATTAGTTTCGGCAAACAGGCGGGCTTTATCCAGCGAGGTTGCTGCCAGTGAACCGATGTCTGCGAATACTTTCAGTTGATCGTCAGAATAGGTCTTGCCGATTTCTGTAGTTGCGACGGCCAGCACCCCTAGCGTATTTGCCCCTGCAATCAATGGCACGCCCATCCAGGCTTTCAGGTTGTTGCTTTCGTAGATGATGGGCGTATCTCGTAGCTGCATGGCTGCTACATAGTCTTCGACGCGTAGCGAGTTTTCGGTACGGACAACTTCGCTGAACAGGTCGCGCCCCATCAGCCATCGGCGGTTTTCCTTGTCGCTGTAGCGTTCATCATCTTCCAGGAAAAAGGCGAAGTACAACTTGTCAGTGGGTTGTTCACGCAGCACAATGTAAAAGTTGGGTGCGTTCACCAGTCGCGCGGTTTGGGCATAAATCAATTCCAGCAGGTCGTTGAATTCGACCGAGAAGTTGACCGCCTGACTGACTTGGCTGAGCACATCCAGTTCGCGGACACGTTTTTCCAGCGATTCGACGATCAGCGCGCGTTCGACAGCAACGGCGACCTGGCTGGTCAGGTTCTCGATAAAGCGCAGTTCTTCAAATTGATAGGTGCCTGTTGCGGAACGCGGCGAACCAATGCATACAAATCCAATCAGGTCTTTGCGACCGCGCAAACGGGCGATAACTAAAGGTTTTAGAATATTCAGTCGGGCGCGTTCAGCTACCAGTTCCATCGGCCACGGGCGCTGTGGATCGAGGTAAAGCACATCCTGTTGTGCCAGATTGTTCAAAAGTGTGACGATGCCGCTGTCCGCTTCAAATTTTACATCAGTTTCAGGGCGCGGCTTGCCGTAAGCGGCATAATCCCCACTCTGTTTTACAGGCAGGAACAGGAAATCGCGTGTCGGGCTGAGTGTTTCCGCCAACACCTTGCGGAAGGCTTGCATGATTTCGTCAAATTCGGAAAGCGAAGTCAGGCTGCGGGCGAAGCCTTCTACCTTGTCCTGATAATTGCTGCGCTTGCGGAAATAAATCCGGTCAATGCGCTGCTGTAAGTAGGTTCGTACAGGCAGGAACATCACAGCGATGACGAAGATCGTCACCGCGATCAGTAACGGATCGTCGGCTTCCAAACGGAGGGTATCGCGGGTGATGATGGCAAAACCGAATACCAGCAGGAAATAGCCCCCAACGAGCGCCGCCAGCATCAGTCCATAAGTGATGCCCGTGCTGATAATACGATCGGTATCAAGTGTGCGGTATTGCAGCACCGCGTAGGCCAACGCAACGGGCGACAGAATAAAGAACGGCATCACCGCCGATGAATTGATAGGTATAGGTGGTTTGCCGCCTAGCTGAAGCATAACTGTGTTGATGCCCCAGAACAGCAGCGGAATAGCAGTGAGCACTATTCCGATCAATACGGAATTACTCTGATCGCGAATGGTGGGTGAGGTTGCTAAACGTCGCCGGCGCATCAGGTTCAGGAACAGGAGCAGCATCGCCAGGATGGCCGCCAATATACCTGCTTGCCAGAGTTCACTAAAAACCTGTGGGGTTGGCGGATTATAGTAGATATAAAAAGCGCCTGCCGCCAAAACACAATTCGCGATAAACGGCACGAGGTGCAGCAGCGGCCAGCGGTAAAGCAGGGTAATGCGTACCGGGAAGACCATCGCCAGTGTGGCAATCGGCGCGGCGATGAACAACACAGCCAGCAGCCAAAGCGGGACAAGGGCGTAAGTGTTATTCACATCAAACGAGCCGCCCATGAATACACCCATGCACATGCATAGGATGACCGCCATGCGGGCGATATGCTGATTCGAGCGCAAGTAAAAGACTGCCAGTCCGATGATGACGATGGCTAAACCCACTACATAGGGGATGATGAAAAAGCCAATGAAATCGTTCGCTGGAAATGGTTCGACTATATATGATAGGTGGCATTCAATGGCGTTACCGGTTGCTGTGCCGCAGTCTCCAATGCCGGGCGGCGCAGAAACAGGACGCTGCACTACGACATCGATTTTGTCACCGGGGTGCAAATTTGCCACAATGTCGCGGAAGCGTTGACGGGCAGCAGCATAATCAGTTGGATTTTCGCTGAGTATTTGCCCATTGATACTGACGAGATGGTCAAGCCGTTGTAAGCCTGCGGTGAGACCTGTCCAACCCGCGTCGGTGATGGGAATGCTGCCATCCACCACCATGAAGGGTGTAAGCATCGCGCCGAAGAAGGGATGTTTGCGCCATTCCAGCGCCGACAGCAGAAAGATGGTGAAAGCGATCAGTGCCGCCAGGCCAGCAGCCAGAGTCAGCCCGATACGCACCCGTTCAAAAGTACGGGTTGTATTGGGAATACGCCGGGTAATGACAGCGGTTGAAGAATTCGTCTTGCTGCTGTTCGATGCAACGGTCATCGAAGCCTCCGCAAACGGGCATGACTGTATCTTCTGATTGTAGCATAGGGTTTTATGCAGGGCTATTTAGCTCCCTTTATTTTTGGTTTGTATTAGGTTTAAAGGGTCGTAGGGTATGCTGCTTTCTGTTATAATCCATTAAACTTCGTCGAACTCAGGGTTAAATTTCTTCATGAGCACACAACCGATTCGCGTACTCATCGCCAAGCCGGGACTGGATGGACACGACCGGGGTGCAAAAGTCATCGCCCGCGCACTGCGGGACGCTGGTATGGAAGTAGTCTACACTGGATTGCGGCAGACTCCTGAAATGATTACAGAGGCCGCGCTGCAAGAAGATGTGGATGTCGTTGGTCTGAGTATCCTCAGCGGGGCACATATGGCGCTTGTGCCGCGCATCCGCGAGATGATGGACGAAAATGGTCTGGACGATGTAGCCCTGCTGGTCGGCGGCATTATTCCTGATGACGATATAACTGCATTGAAAGCTATAGGGGTTTCCGGCGTATTTGGCCCCGGCACCAGCACCGATGATATTGTCAAACACATTCGCCAGTTCGTGAGTACCAAAGGTAAATGATTGACCTTGTTGAGCCGTTATTGGCTGGAGATCGGCGGGCGCTGGCGCGGTTGCTGACAGCTATTGAAAACGAACGCCCCGGTGTTGAAGCAGCATTGGCGGCGTTATTTTCGTACACTGGGCGAACGTGGGTGATTGGGGTAACAGGCGCACCCGGCACAGGGAAAAGTTCATTGGTGAATGCGCTGGCGAAAGCCTATCGAGCGCATGGCGAAACGGTTGGTATTTTGGCGGTTGATCCCACCAGCCCATTTACAGGTGGCGCAATTCTGGGTGATCGCATCCGAATGCGTGATCTTTCGGGTGATAAAGGTGTTTTCATCCGCAGTATGGCGACTCGTGGTAACTTGGGCGGGCTTTCACGTGCTGCCCGCGATGCTATTCGTGCATTCGATGCAGCAGGTTTCGACCGGGTACTGGTGGAAACGGTTGGTGCAGGACAGAGCGAAATCGATATTGTTCGGGCAGCACACACGACGCTGGTGGTCGAAGCGCCGGGGTTAGGCGACGATGTACAGGCCATCAAAGCGGGTATTCTGGAAATTGCCGATGTACTGGTTGTCAACAAGGCTGATCGGGTGGGTGTGGAAAACACGATTCGGGGTTTGAAAACCATGCTGGAACTTGGACATCCAGCCTCGCGGGCACAACTGATGCAGCATCATGGGCAACTGCTTCCGGCGGATACGTCCTCGAATGGACACAACGAATCATTCTGGTTGCCACCCATTTTGCGGACAGTGGCAACCGACGGGCAGGGCATTGATGAGGTGCTGAGGGCAATTGATGCTCACCGCGAGCACTTGTTGCGGACTGGGATATTGCAACTGGAACGTGGGCAGATTGAAATTGAACTGCACGAACGGTTGCAGGCGGCGCTTGTGGCTCGTTTTTTGTCTCAGATTCCAGTCGATTCTATTGCTGCGATTATTGACCGGGTGCAAAATCGCGCGGTAGACCCGCAAGGGGCAGTGAACCAGCTTTTGGCACTGATGGAGTTGCCAAAATCTTTAAAGGTAAATGAGTAGGGGCGTTCCAGGTGGACGCCCCTATTGTATTCTTAAGGTAACCGAGGAGAGTAGGTGAGGTGCAGGATATGGATGGCACATTAGAAAAAGTACCGGGAACGAAATTTATGCGGGAGACGGATACCAACAAGATCGTCCATACGTTTGGTAATCCACATGGCAATATCATGTTGTTTCCGGGTGCCGCCTCAGAGGAATTATGCGCGGAGATTGCTCACTATCTCAAGTTGGATATTGGTGAATCCGAGCGTATGGTGTTTCCGAACGAGAACATATTCGTTCGGCTGAAGGAAAGTGTGCGTGGTCAGGATGTGTATGTAATACAGAGTATGGTGACACCGCTGCACGATAACATGATGGAAATGCTCATCATGGTGGATGCGCTTAAGCGTGATTCTGCTGGGCGCATCAATGTAGTTATCCCTTATATGTCCTACACCCGCTCCGACAAAAAAGATCAGCCACGTGTGCCGATTACTGCCCGGTTGGTTGCCAATATGATTGAAGTCGCTGGAGCAGATCGGTACATCACGATTGATTTACATGCGATGCAGATTCAAGGATTCTTCAACATTCCCGGTGATGCTCTGACAGCTTTCCATTTGTTGAGCGACCACGTTCAGGATTTGAATATTCCTGATCTGGTGGTGTGTTCCGCTGACTTGGGCTTCGCTAAAAAGGCGCGTAATTGGGCGGAAAAGCTGGGTACACCGCTGGTGATTGTGGAAAAGCGTCGTATGTTCGACACAGGGCAGTCGGAGGCACTCACTGTTATTGGCGAAGTTGAAGGAAAAAATGTGCTGCTAGTGGATGACGAAGTGCTAACAGGTGGGACGATTGTCAACGCTGTCAAGGCCATCCGTGACAAAGGCGCGAAGGATGTCTACCTGGCTTTCTCGCATCCGCTGTTGAAAGATAAAGCATTTGAACGGCTGGAATCGCTGAATCTGAAAGAGATCATCACGACCAATACTGTCCCACTGCCCCACGACAAAATTCTGCCGAATATGCGAATCCTTTCGGTTGCCCCACTTTTAGGTGAGGTCATCCTGCGGGCGCACGAAGGCCGCAGCGTGGGCGAACTCTTTAATGAGTAGAAATAATAGGGACGGGGTAAATCACTCGTCCCTAGAGTACATATCCTTGCTTGGCTCTCAAGGCATATTCGCGTAATTCTGGGCGCAAATCGGGGTGTGAAGTAATGAATGAGTCAATTATGGATGCTATTCTTTCGGGATAATACATTTTCCAATGTCCTAGCCCATGCAGCGCACTTTCCTGACAGGCAGATGAGTCCAGCGCCAAGGTTTTCTCCATGACCTGTAAGCAAGCCTCATCTATCGGTTGTCTCCCCTTTTTTTGAGGCTGTCCATAGATTGGCATAAGATCCCACCACATGTAGCAAACTAAATTGATGGGATTTGCTTCTTGTTCTGTCACATGGGATAAATGAGGTGAGCATCGCTTAAAAAATACCTTTTCGTACATATCATATATGCTCTGAATACAGTTTAATCGATACAGTTTAATCGCGCTTCCATTGGTACTGCTTGCTCATTTAAAGCGAACATATGATTAGAACAGGCATTGTAAACCATAAACCACAACCCTTGATTGACTTGTTCATCAGTATATGGAGTGCATAGCACCCCCGCATTTTGAAAGAATTGAGTCATGTAAGTTACATTTACCGCAGGATACTTAAGCTCATCCCACCTGTCTTTCTCTATATCCCAATACCATTCTGGTTTCTTGACCTCATGGTCAAAAACATACTCGATCCATTCTTCAAAAGTTAGATTCTGATGTTCCATAAGAGAGTAGTTGTAACAGATAAAATTATGGACTAAGGTGGTGAAGCATTCGATCTACCATTGCAACATAAATCCAAGTCTCGCTGACGGTGGGCAAGGCTTCATAATCTTTACTAAGCCGACGATACTTGCCCAACCAA
>JAIOHM010000224.1 GCA_019912965.1 Anaerolineae bacterium | reverse complement strand
TTGCGGAAACGGTTTGCGCGCAAAGGATGGTTGCCAGTTTCGAGTTTCCAGTTTCCAGATGATACGGGGAAGATTCGCAAAATTCGTCAATTTCGTCAGATTCGTCAATTTCACAGCCCGATTTTTTGCAATTTGCGAATCAGTGGTGGCGGCGATGGCGGCGGCGGCGCGGTTGGCGGAAGACCGTATCGCCGCCAATCAGCTGTTAGCTTTTAGCGCTCAGCCTTTAGCTATCAGCTTTTGTGAATGGAGCAAAAGTATTGCGGCGATTCAGAATTGGGGTGCCGCTGCAATACTTGCTGAAAGTGATACGCCATTTACTTTCTGCACATGCAAGAGATGGTGTTTGTGTCATTTGTGTCGCTCATGTCGCAAAGATGACAAACTGTGAGGGGAGATGTCGTCATTGTCGTCGTTGTCGCTGGTGACATTTGAGCGACAATTGCGGATTGGTAAGATGCGACCATTACTCTTTAGTTTAGAACAAAAGTACGTCATTGGCAAGCGGATTTAGATAGAGTTTTTTAACCTAAGTTCATCTATACCCTGTTGAATGTTTTATTAATCTATAACTAAGAGCAACTATTTGCCCAAGGATTACTAACGTTAGTTACTGGTGGCCCAAAATAAGTTAAGTTTTCAATCAGCCCAACTAAAGAATCTAGAGATAATCTAGAGGAGATAATGACATCCATATTCCAAAAATCCTTAATTTTTATTTGTACTAACCCATTGTCGTTTTTATAATATTCCCCTGAGTGACTTGGTATCCAAGCTGTGTTGATATCGACTGTAGTAGTGATCTTATTCAGATTCCAGAGTGCATCTTGAGGTGAAATTCTAATCTCAAGGTTATCTCCTGAAGTATTGTTATAGATAATATACAGGGGGTTCCAAGTATCCTCAGAGAAAAAATCTGAACAATGCTTATTAAATGACCATAATTTAACCGATTTCGTCCATTGATGTGTCACTTCGTAAGCATCTGCGAATACATAAGCATAGAAATTGGCTTGCGATATTTCGTCTAACGAGCGTTCTGGATAAGTTTGCTGATTACTACAACCGACAAATATTAAAAGACTGAACACTGTTATGAAGGATGCCGTTTTCATATAGTTCCCTCAGTAGACGCGCAGCAGTAAGCCTTTTAGATATGCACCTTCAGGGAAGGTGAGGGCGACAGGATGGTCATCGCCGGGGCTGAGATGCTTCAGAATTTGCGCCTGTCTCCCGCTATCCGCCAATGCGCCAAACACAATTTTCTGGAACAGATCAGCGTTGATTGCTCCTGAGCAGGAGAAGGTCATCAGATGGCCGCCGGGTTTGATACATTTGAAGGCGTTGAGGTTGATGTCTTTATATCCCCGCGCGGCGTTTTCGATCTGTCCAGCGTTGTGGGCAAATTTGGGCGGGTCGAGGATCACGATGTCGAACTGCTTGCCTTCAGCGGCGTAGTCATGGAGTAACTCGAACACATCCGCCTGAATGAATTCCACTGCATCTTCAGAAAATGACGAGAGTTGATAATTTTTCTCGGCTAATTCGAGCACATCATGGGAAGCATCGACATTGGTAACATGCCCCGGTGCGGCGAGGCCAAAACGTCCGGTATAACTGAACAGATTTAATACGGATATATCAGGACTGCCCTTGTAAACATCGAAAATGAGCTGCGCCAAAATCTCATGATTCTGTTTTTGGTCAAGGTAAAATCCAGTTTTATGCCCATTTCGCACATCAACGGTATAAATCAGACTTTCAACGCCCATCTGAATCAGTTCGGGCGGTTCTTCGCCTAGCAGCAAGCCTTTTTCTTCTGATAGACCCTCTTTGCGGCGTACTTCGACATCGCTGCGTTCGTAGACCCCTTTGATGGGAACAGTAATTTCCGCGAAAATTTCTGCGAGCAATCTGGCTATCAAGTGTTTTTGCTGGTCGATGTGCAGGGTAAGGGCCTGTAGCACCAGCCAATCGTTGTAGCGGTCAACAATCAGGCCGGGGAGATAATCACTTTCGGCATTGATGACCCGGTATCCTTCATCGTAAACCGTGCGGCGGCGTAAATCGTTATATACGGCGCGGCCATCAATCGCCCGTTTGAGCATCCGCCGCCACCAAACCTCGTCAATTTCCTCGTCGTGCCATGTCAGAATCCGCACTTGAATTTGGGATTTGGGATTCCAGTAGCCGCGTGCAAGGAACTGTCCCGCAGACGATTTGACGGTCACGATGTCGCCGGGGATAGGGATGCCTTCCACACGGTCAATTGCGCCGGAGAAAATCCAAGGATGCTGCTGAAGGATGGGCTTTTCGCGCCCACGTTTGATGATAATCGTAGTGGTTGTCATGATGCCAGTTCCTTATCGGTGATTGCTGTAGCAGGGTAACTCAAAGCGGGTCAATTGTGAAGAACGGGTTTCTTAATGGTTTGTCAATGATCTATTGGTTTATGATGTGTGGAGGGTATTACACTGCTCATAAAGCTCGTTGATTGACAGGAGCAATTTGCAATGGCACACGACATCTACTGGATGAATCCCGGTAAGGTCTTATATGTGAGTTACAAGGGACATCAGACACCCGCAACTCTCAAGGCTTGTCTGGATGATATGGCAGCACAGCTTGATACGGTCAGCTTTCCAGCGGTGATCCTCATCAACTGGCTGGAGGTCACACAGACTGAACCGGGTGTGCTTCGTTCCAATCTCGGACACCGGGCATACAGTCACCCGATGGCGGCGCGGGGCGTGCTGGTGGGTTTTGACCCACAGGAAGCCTTCGAGAATGAAGTCACTGCGCTCAAAACCCGCCAATCCAAGAACACCCAATATTATCCCACACTGGAACAGGCGCTGGAATATCTTCGGCCTATGATTGAAGCAGAAGCCTCGTAGCCATCAGGCTGGCGAAATCGAACCGCCAATCATTTGAATCAAATCGCTTTCGCTGATGATGGGAACGCGGAGTTCGCGGGCTTTGTCGGCCTTGCTGCCGGGTGATTCGCCCATCAGAACATAGCTGGTCTTTTTGCTGACGCTGCCCGTGACTTTGCCGCCATGCGATTCGATCAGATCGCCAGCTTGATCGCGGGATAATGTGGGTAATGTCCCGGTGATGACAAAGACCAGCCCATTGAGCGAATCACCAGCGGCGACTCTGGCCTCGGCCTGCATGTTGACTCCGGCGCCGCGCATTTTATCCAACACGCGGCGGTGATGGACATCCGCGAACCAATCCACCACGCTTTGCGCCAGCACCGGGCCAATGCCTTCGATGTCGTCGATCTGTTCGGTTGTGGCGTTCATGATGGCTTCAATCGAGCCGAAACGATCCGCGATTAGCGTGGCAACTACACCGCCTACACCATCTATGCCCAGTGAGGCCAATAACTGTGGCAAGGGGCGACCTTTGGCGGCTTCGATGGAGGCCAGCAGATTATCAACCTTTTTGTCGGCAAATTTTTCGAGTTCTAACAACAAATCCCGCTGAAGGTAGAAAATATCACCCTCATCCTGGATATAGCCTTTGTCGATGAGGGTTTTGACGGTTTGCGGCCCCATGCCTTCGATGTCCATCGCGCCGCGCGAGACGAAAAATTCGATGCTGCGGAAGATGCGTTCCGGGCATAATGGATTCGGGCAGATGTAATCCACCATGCCTTCAAGCTGCACGATGGCATCACCGGAGAAGGGGCAGGTTTCCGGCGGGAGAATCGGCGTTTCGCTGCCATCGCGCGCGCCAATCACCGGGCCGATAACATAGGGAATCACTTCGCCGGAACGCTTGATGATGACGGTATCACCGAGGCGAATATCGAGGCGGGCAATCTGGTCGTAGTTGTGCAGACTGGCGCTGACGACGGTGACACCGCCGATGAACACGGGGGTAAGCTGGGCAGTTGGAGTGACTTTGCCTGTGCGTCCGATATTGATGGTGACACCCGTGAGTTTGGTGGTCATTTCCTCAGCCGGGAATTTGTAGGCGATTGCACCGCGCGGGTCTTTTCCCACATATCCCAATTCACTGGCTATCCGCAGATCGTTGACTTTGAGGACGACGCCATCAATTTCAAAGTCAAGTTGGTTTTTGCGGGATTCCCATGTGGGTAATTGTTGGATAATGTCGGATAAAGTGGGATAAAGCTGCGAATGCGGGGCGACCTGAAAGCCGGAATCCCGCAGGTAATTCAAAATATCCCACTGGTTATCCCACACAGCACCTTCAGCCGCGACGATTTGATAGATGTAAGCCGTCAACGGGCGGGCAGCGGTGATGCGGGAATCTTTTTGCTTGAGCGTGCCGGAGGCGGTATTGCGTGCGTTGACGTAAAGGGGCAAGCCTGCTTCGGCCTGCTTCTCGTTCAGTGCCTTGAAGTCTTTTTTGTGGAACAGGACTTCACCGCGCACGACTAACCGTTCCGGTGCTTTTGGCCCATCCCGATTGACCGGAATCCGCAGTGGGATATTGCGGATGGTTTTCACATTGGCAGTTACATCGTCGCCCAATTCGCCGTTGCCGCGCGTGGCAGCCTGCACCAGCACACCGTTTTCGTAGGTGATGACAATGGTAAGGCCATCTAATTTGGGTTCAAGGGTGTAGCTTAATTGGGTTCCAGCGGGCAGCAGACGCAGATTACGTTCTTCCCATGCGCGCAAATCCTCTTCGCTGAAGGCGTTGTTGAGGCTGAGGATAGGTGCGGCATGGCGGACTTTGGGGAAGTCTTCCGAAAGATCACTTCCGGCGCGCTGGGTGGGCGAATCCGGCGTGATGAGTTCGGGATGTTCGGCTTCGATGGCCTTGAGTTCGTTGTACAACTTGTCGTACTCGATATCGGTGATGACCGGACTGCCGAGGACGTTGTAACGGTAGATGTGATAGTGAAGTTGCTCGCGCAGTTCGGCGGCGCGGGCGGCAAAATCAGTCGCCATCTTGACTCCTTGTTAAGGCGAAACGACCTGCAAAAGATCGCGGGTTCCATCGTTTTGCGCTGCCCAACCGGTTAGGGTGTTGGAGGCATCGCTGATTTGCCACCAGATCAGGGCGTTGGCTTGTTCCGGGCCGCCGATGACGATGAAGGTTTCACCGGGATCGGCGACATCAACCCGTTCTTGATCGGTGCCGGGGGCAGCGCGCAGGTTTATGCCGTTTGTGCCAATGACCTGTACGACGCTGCCAACGGTGATTTCTGGTGCGGGCGTTGGTGTGGCGGTGAAAATAATCGGCTCAAGGGTTGGGCCTTCCAACTCAAACGGGGCGACGCTGCCCTGAAATTCGGCTGGCAGGGTGGGTGAAAGGGCCAACGCAGGCAGGATAACATCTGGCGTGTTGGTGGGAGGGGCGGTCAAAATCACGAACTGTGGCGCGGCAGTGGGCGGGGTGCGTCCGCCGAGGCCAAGTACGGCTAATACGATGCAAGCGACTGTGCCGCCAACCATGAACAGCATCAGGACAATTGACCAGATGGGTATGGCAAGCGGATTGCTAGAACGCGACTTCACCCTCTGCACAGGCGAAGGAGCAGACGCCCTTTGACCAGAAGCACTGCTTGTTGGCAGTGCTCCGCGTTTGGATTTTTCCGGTGGTGCAGGCTGCTGCGGTGGCGGCGGAATCAAACGTGTATCTTTGACAGGCGGCATATCACGGGTGCGGTCATCCGGCGTTTGCATCCGCGTGGCTTCGTTGTCGGTCATTTCTGGCGGCAGGGACGGCGGTTTAGGGCGCGTATCCTGATTTTTATCTTCCAGCATTTCATTTCCCTCGGTTT
>JAIOHM010000223.1 GCA_019912965.1 Anaerolineae bacterium | reverse complement strand
GGATTAAAAGTGTCTGCGGATGAACCCTCAAGGCGAGGGACTTGAAAATAATTTTTGATATAAGAGGATTCATTGTGATACGGAATACAGATGCGCGGGTGTGCGTAATTGGGGCAGGGCCAAGCGGCATTACGGCGGGTAAAAATCTGCTGCAAGCGGGTTTGCGGAACATCGTCATTTACGAAAAGAACGATCAGGTGGGCGGGAACTGGGTGTTTTCGCCACGCCTGAGCCATTCCAGCGTGTTCGAGACGACGCATATCATCAGTTCAAAAACGCTGTCGCAATATGACGATTTCCCGATGCCGGAAGATTACCCGGATTATCCATCGCATAAACAACTGCTGGATTATTTCCAAAGTTATGCGCGGCACTTTGGCGTTATGGACACCATCCGCTTTAATACCGAAGTTAAAAGTGCTGAAAAACAGCCAGATGAGACGTGGAAAATCACGCTGGGCGACGGGACAGTTGAGCATTTCGATTATCTGGTGGTGGCCAATGGGCATCACTGGAATCCACGCATGCCGCATTATCCGGGTGAGTTTACAGGGACATTCATCCACTCGCATGATTACAAAACCGCCGCGCCGTTTAAAGATCAACGGGTGCTGGTGATCGGTGGGGGCAATTCGGCCTGTGACATCGCGGTTGAAACCAGCCGGGTTTCGGCTTTCACAGCGGTCAGTATGCGGCGTGGATACTACATCTCGCCCAAGTTTGCGATGGGCAAGCCCGCCGATGTGATGAACGCAGGTGTTATCTGGCTGCCGGACTGGATACGTAAGCCTTTGCTGTATCTGACGCTGTGGTTAAATGTAGGCGATTACGCAGATTATGGGCTGGAACGCCCGAAACACGGCATCCTTCAGCAGCATCTGACGATGAACTCCGAACTGCTGTACTTCATCCGGCATGGCAAGGTGCATCCGCGTCGGGACATTCAAAAGTTCGAGGGTAAAAAGGTCTACTTTGTCGATGGCAAATGCGAAGAATATGATGTGGTGATTGCCTCAACGGGTTTCATCATCACCTTCCCGTTCTTCGACAACTCGTTTATCGACTACTCAGAAGGCGATGTGCCGCTGTATCTGCGGGTTTTTCATCCTGACCATCCGAGCCTGTTTTTTGTGGGATTGGTGCAGCCGCTGGGGTGCATCTGGCCGCTGGCGGATCAACACGCTAAATTGGCTGCGAATTTTATCGTGGGCAACTACACGCCGCCCGCTGATATGCGGGAACGAATCAGCCGCGAGGTGGAGAGCATCAGCCGCCAGTTCATCAAGTCATCACGGCACACAATTGAGGTGGAGTATCACAAACATCTGTGGGCGCTGAAGCGTGAAGTGCCAAAAAATGCACCGAAGTGGACTGAGGCCTCTACTGCTGGATAGTCTGACTCAAGCAGGTTTGAAAACCTGATATGGACACCTCACACCAATCCAAGGATTATGCATACCAAACATTTTTCCTCATCTCTTGTAGCCAGCATGATGATTGTGTTGTTCGTTGTTACTCATGTAACGGCACAAGATCAGCCATTCGACTCAGACTTCAGCGATTCTTTTATGGTTGAAAGTATCGATTGGAGTCCCGATGGAACCAAAATAGCTGTTGGTGGGGGGCCAATTTCCGCGCAATGTGATTTGAGTGATACAACAGGTTATGCCGTTCGCATTTTGGATGGTGAGACGTTCGCAGTATTAAATGAATTGGCAGGCCACTCTTGCAATGTCGTTTCGGTCGCATGGAGTCCTGATAGCACCCAACTTATCACAGGCAGCGGTGACGGCACTATTCGGCTTTGGGATGCAGAATCAGGCGACATTTTGCTTGAAACACCCGTAACGACTTTTGGCGGTAAAATATCGCTGTCTTGGCACCCAGATGGAACTCAATTCACAGCCATCGACAGCGCAACTCATACACTAGAACTTTATGATGCCATTGAAGGTCAGCGAGTCGAATTTTTACCCGCTTCTCTCGATCCATACATCGCATCAGCCGTTTGGAGTCCCAATGAAAGTAAATTGGTTGCCAGTATGGGGGGCGGTGATTTGATCGTTTGGGATGGGGTAGAAGGTGCAGAAATAACAAGGATTGAAAATCCTCATTCATCCACTCTCAGTGGGGCGATATGGAGTCCTGATGGTCAGTTGATTGCCACCAGTGGACGCGATTTAACCATCAATATTTGGGATGTAACCTCTGGTCAAAAACTGCAAAGTATAAATTACGAATATGATATGTACGGATTTGCATGGGGTAATAAGCACATTCTAGCAACTACCCATACTGACAAAATAGTACGATTTTGGGACACAGAAACAGGTCAAATGTTATTTTCTGTTGGCTATGAAGGGATAATCTATGCCATTGATTGGCATCCTGAACGTCCATGTTTAGCACTTGGCAGTACATGGGGCGACGGAGTTTTTATACACTGTTTCAGTGGAAACGATGGTGAGGCAGTATTTTGATCTCTCTCATCGCCACAGTTCTGAATGAAGGCGAAAGCATTCACCGTCTGATGGGGTCGTTGGCGGCGCAGACTCGGTTGCCGGATGAAGTCGTGATTGTGGATGGCGGCAGTCATGATGATACGGTCGCCATTATCCAAAGTTATGCGGATAAACTGCCGCTGCGGGTGTTGATCGAACCGGGCTGCAACATCAGCGCCGGACGTAACCGGGCAATTGCCGCAGCGCAAGGCGACATCATCGCTGCTACCGATGCCGGAGTCGAACTCGCGCCGGATTGGTTGGAAAAACTCACTCGCCCACTGGTTGAAAATCCGGCGATGCAGGTGGTCGGCGGATTTTTTCATGCCGAAGCGACTAATTTATTTGAACTGGCGATGGGCGCGACGGTGCTGCCGCTGGTTGACGAAATCCATCCGGCGACGTTTTTGCCAAGCAGCCGCAGCATCGCTTTTCGTAAATCGGCATGGGCGGCAGTTGGCGGTTATCCTGAATGGCTGGATTACTGCGAAGATTTGATTTTCGATTTGCGGTTGAAAGCGGTGAGTCACCAGTTACCAGTTGTCAGTCACCAGAGAGAAATCCGATCTGAAAACTCAGTACTCAGTACTCAGTACTCAGTGCTCCCGTTCGCCTTCGTTCCCGATGCGATTGTGCATTTTCGTCCGCGTGGGTCGCTGCGGTCGTTCTTTAAGCAGTATTATCTGTATGCGCGGGGTGATGGAAAAGCCGATCTGTGGCGCAAACGTCATGCGGCGCGCTATATAACTTATCTGGTGGCTGTGCCAGCAGTATTCTTGCTTGGCCTGTTAATTCATCCCTTGTTATGGCTGCTGTATCTTCCCGGTGCATATGTTTATCTGCGGCAGCCGTATCACCGTTTGAAAAGTCTTCAGCGGTCAGTTACCAGTTACCAGTTGCTAGTTGCCAGTCATCAGACGGAAATACAGGCTCGAAACTCGAAACTTAGTACCTTGTACCTGTTTGCTCTCATTCCGGTGATTCGCGTAGTAGGCGACATCGCCAAAATGATCGGTTATCCGGTGGGTTGGGTGTGGCGTTTGCGTCATCATCCCCCGGACTGGCGGATTTCTCAAGCGCAAAAATCCCCATAATGGGTGTAGAGTAATCGTAAGTCATTACAAGAAAGCCGTAATATTTGCGATGCCAGCCATTGAACAACCTCATCTCCTCCGCCGCATTTGGCAAATCCTCACAGAGCCATCGGCTGCGATCACCGATTCGCAGCAGCGCCGTAACGCCCGCTTATTGGCAATCGTTTTGGTGTGCGTAATCCCCATGATGATTTGGGGAGGTTTGACCGCCCGCACCGGTAACGACACCGGGCGCGATTGGATTTCTCAATCCTATCTGATTGCCAGCATCGCCCTGATCCTCACCTATGGTCTAAGCCGCACGGTGTATTACCGTTTTGGCGCGGCACTGTGTATTGTAGCTGTCTCGGCCATTTTGCTGGCACAGGCCAATGTCTTGGGAACCACTGACCCAGCCCGGATTGCCTATGCCTTGATGTGGTTCGTGGCGATGGTGCTGGCAGGTACGATATTCCTCTCGGTCTGGTTGAGCATTTCCTTGATGGCGATATTTCTGGCAATCATTTTAGCAATTGGGCTGATCTATCCAGAAGTAGCCTACGCGGATACTCAATTTGCGTTTATTTATGTTTTGGTGATGTCCACCGCCTGGATTGCAGTGGCGGCACAGCGTCAGCGCGATATGCGAATGATCGAGGTGCAAGCACGGGAACTGGCGGAAGGAGAAGACCGCTACCGCACCTTATTCGAAGCCTCTTTTGAGCCGCTGTTTATCCACGAAAAAGGCGTCATTGTGGATGCAAACCCGGCGCTTTTGGAGGCACTAGGGTACACCTATTCAGAGATTATCGGTCAATCCATGCTGTCGCTTGCCCCGCAGGAAGTCCATGCCACGATTAAGCAAAAGGCCAGCAGTGGTCAGAACCAAGTGTACGAAGCGATGGGACTCCGCAAAGATGGCACAACTTTCGAGGCCGAAATTCACAGCAAGGATATGATGTATCAAGGGAAACTTATACGTGTCGTCGCTTTCCGCGATCTGACGGAACGTAAACGGGCGGAAGCCAAACGGCTGCAAGTCAACATCGAAGGCGAACGCAGCAAGTTACTACGGCAGTTCGTGAGCAACGCCTCACATGATTTACGCACACCGCTGACCACCATGACCACCAGCGTTTATTTGCTGCGGAAAACCGCTGGCGACCCGGAACGGATGCCCCGCTATCTGGAGAAACTGGAGGGTCAGATCGACCATCTGACCAAACTGCTGGATGATTTATTCGTCATGGCGCGGTTGGATGATGCCGCACGCTACATGGAACGCGGGCCGGTGGATATTAACGCGCTGATGGGTGATATTATGCAGGAACAAACACCTAATGCGGAGGCAAAGGGGCAAACCATCCAGTATGATGGAGGGGCAGATTTGCCCGTTATACAGGCCGATAACTCTGAACTGCATCGGGCAATCACCCGCATCGTCAACAACGCTATCACCTATACACCGGAAGGCGGAAAGATCACATTATCGGCGCATCGGGATAATCAGTGCGTCAGCATCAGTGTGCAGGATACGGGAATCGGCATCCACGCAGATGAACTGCCCCATATCTTCGACCGTTTCTATCGTGCTGATCCTTCAAGGCGACCAGAGATGGGCGGTGTTGGGTTAGGGCTGGCGATTGCTAAAAAAATTATTGAGATGCATGGCGGGGTAATTGAAGTCGAAAGCACACCTGATGTGGGTAGTATCTTCCGTGTTCGCCTTCCGCTTGTGGTACAATCAACAGCCTGATGAACCCTAACAGGATACATATTTCGATTATGACCCGACGCCTGATTTTACTGTTATCGCTGGTCATTATTGGCAGTGCCGCTGCGACTCTTCTGGCTTTCCAACCTGCCGCACCAACCGAAACGTTGGAACTCCTTGTGCCGGAAGTGATTTCTGTTCGTCCTCATGATACATCCTCCTATACACAAGGTCTGCTGCTTTATAACGGCTATCTTTATGAGAGCGCCGGACAAGAAGGCGAATCGGATGTCCGCAAGGTAGACCCGCTGACAGGTGAGGTTTTGCAAAAAGCCGAACTCAACGCAGAAATCTTCGCCGAGGGGCTGGCTCTGGTCGATGACCAGTTGATTCAGTTGACCTGGAAAAACGGCTATGCATTCGTTTATGACCGCGAAACGTTTGATTATCTAAAGGCTTTCCAGTATTTTGGCGAAGGCTGGGGATTGTGCTACGATGGCGGTTCACTCTGGATGAGCAACGGCAGCAGCAACCTGTACATGCTTGACCCGGAAACTTTTGGTCAACAACAAATACGCCGGGTGACGCTGCTGGGGCTACCGATTGATGCCCTGAATGAACTGGAATGTGTGGGCGATGCCATCTATGCTAACATTTACCTCACCGACCGGATTGTACGCATCGACAAAGCAACCGGAAATGTGACCGGGGTAATTGATGCAGCAGGCTTGCTTACGCCAGAGGAAAGTGCCTTGCTTTCGTCCGGCGAAGTTCTGAACGGTATTGCTTATGACGCCGAAAATGACACCTTTCTCATTACAGGTAAGCATTGGCCGAAGTTGTTCGAAGTGCGTTTCACACCGGTCAGTGCTTTACAGTCGGTTGAGGGGTAGGGCGGGTTCACCCGTAGTAGACGATTTAAGGAAACAATCGTAAACTGGAAGTCGATAGTAGGGGAAAATGACGTGATAAAAGCAGCGGGGATACACGACATCAACCTGAAGGTTCTGGTCATGGATACCGATTTTTACGCGCTGCACGCCGTCAATGGCTTCCTGGCATGGGATCGGCGCACGCGTGTGACCAACCTCTCTGAAAATGTGCAGCAGATGTGGGACTACATTGACCGGACGCCGCTGGCTGAACTGCCAGATGTGGTGCTGCTGGAAGCTGACCATATCGGCAGCGCACAGTTCCTCCATGAAACGATCACTGCGCTCCGACAGCAGATTGATGATGTTATTGTCATCTGTCTGGCTCAAAGTGCCGACCCGGATTTGGTTGAAATGGCCGCCGAATCGGGCGCGCACGGCTTTCTGATGAAGCAGGAAGTCCGCCTGCAAATTGCCTGGGCAATTGTCTACGCGCTGAATCGAGATTTCATCGTCACGCAAGGTGTATCGAAGGCCTGTGCAGGGCGCTTCAACCGCCGCATCTTCCACGCCACTATTCTGCCCGAAATGCGGAAGTTCCCCGAATTGACGGAACGCATCCGTCAGGCGCTCAAACTGTGCG
This sequence comes from Anaerolineae bacterium, assembly GCA_019912965.1. Lineage (GTDB taxonomy): Bacteria > Chloroflexota > Anaerolineae > Aggregatilineales > Phototrophicaceae > CFX2. The sequence continues at coordinate 22,563 of JAIOHM010000223.1, read as the reverse complement.
TATTGGACGGAATGCCCGCGCATCTGGCCGCTGACGAAATGGGCATCAGCCTGCACACCATACGTGGCTACATCAAAGAAGGTTATCGTATTCTGGAAGCCTACGATGAAACCGAGTATCCGGTGGATATGACCCCGCAGGAACGCGCTTTTATGCGGATTACCGCTTTTGCTGATGAGAGCGAAGAAGAACCATCCCATACCCCTTATCTGGATGATGCCGAGTCGTGAGCCGTGTGATGGTTGATTCCGATCCGTTACTGGGGGCATTCCTTGCCAATTATCCCAGTGACCGGGCGCGGCTGTTGATTCCGGCGGCTATTGTGACCGGGGTAGTGGCCGTCATCCTGAATTTTACGACCGCTGCGGTGGAGGATTGGTGGGGGCCGCCGCTGACGATTATCCTGATGGCGCTAGTGGTGCTGGGCATTGGTTGGCGGGTGCTGCACTTCTGGAATCGGGAAGTGATGCTGTATGAACATGGCTTCAGCTACCGTGAAGGTGGGCGCAACGTTTTTTTCCTGTACCACGAACTTGCCAGCATCCGGCAGCGGGCGGAACGCCTCGTTTATTTTGGCGGCCTCATCCGGCGAACAACTTACCGCTACACCCTCATTTCCATTCGCGGCGAAAAGATCGTCCTGACCAATCTCTATAAAAATGTTGACCGCCTGATGGAACGGTTGGAGCAGAAACTAAACGCACTGCTCGAACCGCAAATTGTCGAACGGCTGAACAGCGGCGAAAAAGTACCGTTTTCGGATACGCTGCGCGTCAGCAAAAACGGTTTATATGAAGGTGGACGCGATCTCCATTGGAGCGAATTCGGCGGTTATAAAGCAGGTGGCGGACAGCTTACCCTGCTTGATAACAACGGTTTGCCCTGGATGAGTTTGGCGTTACCCGATGTAGATAATCTGGCACTGCTGATTGGTATCCTCAAGCAGCAAGAAACCCGGCGCTAAGGCTTAAGTTTTCAGTCACCAGATGCTACTTTTTGCTTTATGATAAATGTGTGCCTTTTACGTGATGCCCAACTGATAACTGAGAACTGGTAACTGGCAACTCATTCATGATTTACGAAATCCATCTCTACGTCCCCAAAACAGGCAAATTAACCCCGCAAATGCTGGAATGGCTGTTTCAGCATGGGCAGAGCACCAACCAACCGGAGGCCTTCTGGCCTGTCCGCAAACTGCGTCCGAAGGCGTTGGCACGACTGATGTATAAGCTCGATCCGACGTTGATCCCCGTGCGCGGCCCCGGTGAGGATGTCGAACTGCACTTCCCCAATTCCGAATTGGGAATCGTCCTGTATATCCATGATCGCGGCGTGATCGTCTTTTTCCCGTATATGGCGTATGGCATCTACTCACGGATTGTGCTGGGCATCATCTACACCTACATTCGCTATCTGTATGATGCGGTCGGTTTTTGGAGCTACGACCCTCAGTTGGATGTGCTGTCGTATGCCGACGATTTCCAATCCATCGAAGACACCGCCAAGCTGATGGATGCTGTAATGCCCAAGCTGCTGCCGGAGTAGATCCTCATAAAAAGGTTTTGTAGTATGGAAACATTGAGAGAAACGCTGCTTGAGGAACTACGCCGTTACACAGGCAAGGCCCTAAATGGATACAGCTACCTGACCAGCAGCGCCGACCAGCACATATTCACGGTTATTTCAGTCGGTCAAGTACGTGAAAAACGCATTGTTAATACCGGGCTGGTTGTAATTCTGGAAGGCGATCAAATCATCATTGAACGGGATGTGAACGATAAGCCATTGGTGGATGCACTGATACAGGCTGGAATTCCGCGCGAACAAATCATCCTGGCTTATGCGGGCGAAGCTGTCCCCGAAATGGGTTAGCCGAAGCTATGAGTTTGTAACTGCTGCCTTTCAGTTTCCGCAAACAATTTTCGGCTATAATAGGCTTATCTGCACGACATGATAGAGCTATAGCACTGCTCAGTGTGCTTCCTCCGTGACTTCTACAACCCAAAGATTTGCTTGGAAAGACCGCGACACCGCCGCCCGCGATTTGTTGCAGCTTGTTCATCACGCACCGAAAACTATCAGCCGAAAAGCCTTAAGACTCCTTCGTGCTATCCGTTCGCCTGCGATTATCCCTGATTTAGAAGCGATTTTATTGGATCCCCAACGAGATCTGCTTGAGCGGGCAGATGCTTATGACACAATATGTAACACGCCGGGCAACTTCTATTTTTTTGACATCGAGCGTTTTGTTGAAAATATACGAATAGCCAATGACGGTGATTTTTTAGTTACATCTGGGATGCTTGAGCTTTTGGAGCATCACCCCTCTAATGAGGCTTGGATTTTTCGATACTTAGAACCTTTTGATCTCCGAACACAACGGGATGCATTACTTGATGTTGTGTGCCGTGTACCCACCTTTAAGCCACAAGCCACAGCAAAACGCCTGATTGATTTGCTAGAGGCCAATATCTGGTTGTTTGATTTGAAGACAGCCGCTCAAATGCATTCGAGTTCAGATGAAATCCTGCTGCAATGGCTGCAAGATCATTGGGATGAAGTGATTTATGTAGCATTGATCGAAGACTTGGTTAATAAGGACTCACATCATTACATAGTGCCAGTATTGGAGCATTGGTTGGAACTAAAAGAGGACTTATTTCGCCGCTGCCCAGCCATTATCGAAGAATTTAACCAGAAAAAAGCCGAGCTAGAAGCATGGAAACCGAAAGTCGAATCTGTTGATTTTCAAGCAACACCCATATGGCAGAAAATGAGTATTTTGTATGATTATGCTCTTAAAGGTGAAGAATCGGCATACAGAAAGCTTTTCCGTACTGCTTGGAATAATAAGAATGTAGTGCTGGAACAAGCGGTTGCTGTTCATTTCATAGGTAAACTTTGCGACCAACGCTATCCTGCGATTCCGGCTCTCTGTCGTCTACTGCAACATGTAAGCGACGAACGGCAATATCCCAGCCTACGTACAAAAGATTTCAATAGATTTGATAACCCAGTGCGGTATGAAGCGGGTTATGCTCTGCGGAAAATTGATAGCCCATTGGTTTGGGAAGCGATGGTTGATGTCTATTTTATGATTCGAGAGCGCACATCCACAGCGTATGGATTTTTGACTTGGATTCAAGATATGACAGATCGCCTCAGTGGAATAGAAGTTGAACCTAAAGACGATGCAATACCGCTGGAACATCGTCCGTGGTTTCGGGCATTGGTCGATTTATAGGGGCGAAGGGTTAATTTCGCCCCAAAACGCTGCTTTACCGTCCCTCAAACGTAATCTGGGCTTCGAGATTGGCTTCGATGTCGGCGCGGGTCAGCCATGCATCGCGGAGCTGCTTTTCGCTGAACAACGCCAATTGATCGCCCACATGCGGCGAACCGGGCTGCGTCGCGTTGCCATAAGCCAGCAAGACTTTGGCGCGAACAGTTTCCCCAAACTCCACCACCGCGATGAACGAATCGCCCTGTACCGGACGGAAGCGCAAATCTTTATCGGGCGTGAAGGTCAACGTGCGGAACGAACCGAGCAAATCCGGCGCGCCGTTGGCGGGTAGATCGACTTCGCCGTAACGCAAACGGAACACATCGCCCCATGGGACATCAATGCCACCGCCTAAGGCTCGCAGCGCCTCCAACTGCTTGGCAACCTTTTCCAGCGAAGCCACTGCCGCATCCGGGTCGCTCAATCCACGCGGTGTATTCAGCGGATCGTTTATGCTCCAATCAGTGGCGAAGGCTTCAAAGCCAACGGCCTCGATGTAATCCTGCGCCCACAGCGCGAACAGCACTGCCCCAACGCTGTCTACATTCGCCTGCCGATCCCAATTCGCCAGCACCTCAACCGCCTTGCTGACGATTTCGACATCCAACTCGGACGCTGCCGCAATCAGGTCATCCAGCACCCAGTTGGTCAGTTCGATGAAGGTGGACTGTTTGTATTCCACCAGTTCGTCAAAAGTGATCGACTCATCCTCGTTCAGCAAGCGCATCGAAACCACCGGGCGCGGCCAGACGAACGCAGGCGGCACCATATAAGCTGGATAATCTTCGGGATTCAGCGCCAGCGGCAGTGTTGTCGTCCACGGGGGTTCGTTGGCGTTTTGCAGCCAACCGGAGTCAGGATTTAAAATTTTCGGCAGATCATCATAAGCGTGGTAATTCTGCTCCCACAGATATTGGGAGGTGTCGCCGGGAATGATCGCTGGATGAGATGCATCAATCGGCGTGGTGTTGTTCCAGAATGCCCAATCCCCTTCGCTCCGCACAGGAACCTGTTCATTAAACACATGCAGAATGTTGCCGTCCCGGTCGGCGTACATAATCGTGAACATCGGAATGCGAATGTTGCTGATGGCCGCCTCGAATTCCTGCAAGTTCGTCGCGTGTGCCATTTCCCACCATTCGATGCCGGATTCAAAACAGCGTTCGCATACGACGCGCAACGCCAATGCCGTGCCATCTGCCCGTTCGGCAATCACTGGCCCATGTAAAGACTCGCGCACGGTGAACGGCATATCGACCAGCGAACCGTCTTCCTGTTTGACGCGAATCATTTCTTCGCGCGTCTCGAAAGTCCGGTTTTCACCATCGAATACATAACCCTCATCAGCCAGCGTCAGTTGATACACATCCCAACCGTCATGCGTATTGACGGTGTGTGTCCAGCCGAGATGCTCATTAAAGCCAATTGTGATGAACGGATTGCCGACCAGCGCCGAGCCATACATATTGATTCCCGGCGCAACCATATGGGCTTCAATCCATAAGCCAAATCCGAACCACGGTTGATGCGGATTAGCCACTAGCATTGCATTTCCGCTGGCAGAACGCGACGGCGCAACCGCCCACGCATTTGAGCCTAAATCAAGGTCATCAATCAAGCTAGATGTTTGCTGCTCTGCCCATTCCTGCCCGAACGTCCAACCGCGCCGCGCCACAAATTCATAGCGCAGCACGCGGATTCCATTTGCCACAATATCCTGCGGCGTGACGGGCAAGACAACTGCCCACTCGTCGCCGATCACATCGGGATTCGCCGCTGCGTAATCGTTCACACCATCGGCAAAGGCTTGCATAAATCCTTGATATTCCGGCGCAAGAGCCGCAAAGCCTGCTTCAGCCTGCCCCGGAATGCCCAATGTGCGGATGCGCTGGTCGGACTCCAAATAGTCTTCGCCCCAATATTCAGCAGCACGGCCTCTTGCTTCGCCGTATAACTGCAAGATCAGGTCGCCGTGATTCTGCGCCTGTGCCCACCCAAAGGCATAAAACAACCCATCATTATCTGGCGAGAAGATGTGCGGCACGCCCCAGCTATCCCATAAAATTTCGGGATGTTCGGGATACTCCTGAGCGATAGTCTGCCCCAATGGAGCAATTAACAGCAGCACAGCGGCAAATATCCAAAACCATTTTTTACTGTTCATCGCTTCAACGCTTTCCTAGTGGTTCAATCGAAGTGATTGAACCTTTTGAGAAAAGAAAAAGATAGTGCAACATGGGAGTAAAAACCCGACTAAAGGGAATGACCTGTTTCACCCACCAGATCATTCCCAACATTGTCGAGAATACCCGCTCCCGCAAGCACCCCAAACGTGGACGAAAACGCCTGTTCAAACCTGACTTCTATAAACTGCGTTTTACCAGCGAAATAAATTCGATCACTGTTCGCTGCTTGGCTCTGTTACGAATTCCACTTCGGGATAATCCGCCGACATTCCGTCTAACAGGGGCGACTCTTCGCCCAGCAGATAGGTATCGAAAAACGCCACCGTATAGTCCGCGATGACCTGGTTGGCGCGCGCACCGTCAATCGTGCCGATCACTTCCGGTGTGATGTATTCCGGCAGCAGCTTCCGAAGCAGCGCGATATCGGTGGCGTAGGTGCCGTGCAGCGTTCCAATAATCGAGAGGCGATACGGCGCTTCAGATGCGGCCAACGCCCCGTTGATGCTGTTATTGAGCTTCGCAATACTGGACTCGAACTCCTGCCGCGTCATCCCGACCGCCGCCAAATCCTCGTCGCTGAAGTCAACAGTACCGCTGGTCATCACCATGAACGGCTTGGCGACCCCTTGCGCGGCATCTCCGAACACCTCGCCATCCATATTGATCGACGCGAGTACGCGATCATCCACCAACGAGACATTCGCTGCCGTCGCTCCGCCGAAGGAATGACCGAACGCACCGACATGATCGAGGTCGAACGCACCTGCCAGTACGGGATCAGCCTCGTTCAATTCCGACAGATGATCGAGCGCGTATATTGTATCTTCGATCCACACATTCAGGATCAGGCTCAGGGCTTCACTAGTCGATAGGTTCGATCCCGCCGCGTTCGCCGTGATCACCGAATCGTCGGGGAACAGCGATACCGTCTGGCTGTATGGATGATCCACGACCGCTACCACGAACCCCCGGCTCGCCAATTCGGTCAGAAGTGCGCTGTAAAAGCGGATCGGTGAGCCGAATCCCGGCGAAAACATCAGCACAGGGTAGCCGCCTTCACGCTGTGCAAGCGGCGCATCGATGTACAAATGTCCCGTGATGGCGTTGAATATGGCTGGTGGCATTGCCAGAGCAGTATTGTAAGCAGCGTTTTCGGCATCGGTGCTGTAAAGCGCGGGCACAGCATCCGCAGCAGGAGCAGCAGGGTAATAGATCGCCAGCGGGAATGTGCGGACATCCCCCTCTTCATCCGTGAAAACTTCCTCGCGCGCTTCGTCCACGACCGCATACAGCCGAAAACCGACGGGTGATCCGGTTGGTTCAGGCAGAGTCAGCTCAAAATCTTGAGCGCCCACGGGGAAAATCAGCCCCAAGGACACCAACAGTAACACAACAGCAGCAGTCAACCAACGTTTTGAGGACATACAACACTTTCCTTTTGTAGAGAATTTCATGTCCTATACGCAGGCTTACGATGATGGGTTGCAAAGAAAATGATAATTATCGAAGTGATCGAACCTTTTGAGAAAAGAAAAAGATAGTGCAACCAGCTCATTCCCAACATCGTTGAGAACACCCGCTCCCGCAAGCACCCCAAACGTGGACGAAAACGCCTGTTCAACCCTGACCTCTATAAGCCGTGCTTTACCAGCGAGCGGACTTTTTGCCTGGATGGACAAGTTCTGGGCGTTACGGATTCGCTTTGACCGCAAAGCATCTCACTTTCTTGACGCTCACTACATCGTCTACGCGCTCATCAATCTTCGTCATCTTTTTGCCGGTGAAAAGTCTCAATGAGTTCTCTGTATAAGAAATTCGCTAACATTTAGCAATCACCTATCGACTCTGCCAGAAATTGTTGTATCATAAAGGGTGTTTCAAATTCAACAACCCGACAAATCCCGTTCGTGTTGAGGTGGGAACTGCCATGCCCTTGTATACGTATCGCCGTGAAGACGGCACAACCTTTGATATTCGTCAGAAATTTCTGGATGAGCCGCTGGCGGTTGATCCAGCTACCGGACAGCGCGTGGTGCGCGTGGTGCAGGCGGTTGGCGTCATTTTCAAAGGCTCTGGCTTTTACGTGAACGATAGTAAAAGCGCTTCCCGTAGCAGCATGAATACCACTTCCAGCACTGCGAAGGACGATACCAAGTCCGAAACGAAAACCGAGACGAAAGCCGAAAGCAAATCGGAAACCAAAGCGGAAAGCAAGTCGGAGACTAAAACCGAGGCGAAAGCTGAAACGCCAAAAGCCGCCGCTGCCGATTAACTGACGCACTCGATATAAAACGACGCCCGCATTATGCGGGCGTTTTGCATTAAAGTTGAAAGTCTCCGGTAACACGGACAACTTTGTGTTTGTAGTTGCTCACATATTCCAGCAGGCGTTCATGCAGTTGCAGCCACTCTTTACTTTTCAGGATTCGCCGCATGGTTTCAATGTCTTCGGCCACACCCTCGGTCATAATCTGGGATTGGCGGTCGTGGCTGTAGGCTGTATACCATGCACCGGTAGGCTCTAAACCCATTCGGGTAATACCCGGTACCCACTCGCGCACGACGAATTCAAAGTAATCCTGCTCACGTTCCTGCTTGATGTCCCAATGCATGAGCAACTTGACATTCTCTTTGCCTAAATCAGCCATGATTCTCTCCTATGCACTGGGCTGTTGAGGTGTGAGCACGACCACCTGCAAACTTTCGGGCATTTCCCCCGATACTTTGAGTACATCCGTTTCTTGCACGGTGCTCACGCCCATTGCTTTCAGGAACTTATCAACCGGTTCCATCTCAAGCTGAAGGCCGGGCAGGGCATAATGCATAGGCACAACATACGAAGGTTCAATCAGCGCAACCACTTCGGCGGCCTGGCTGGCACGCAAGCCATTGCCACCACCCACCGGGAGCAGCAGCACATTGACTTCGCCAAACGACTCGATGGTGGATTGATCGGGTACATGTGCCAGATCGCCCAGATGCAGCACCGTAAAATTGTCGAAATCAAAACGGTAAGCAGCGTTCCAGCGCACTGCCGATTCGGCTGTACTATGGAGCGCAATGCCGGTAATAAACACCCCGCCGATTTCATACTCGCCGGGACTGGAGATTACCACCGGGGTACTCTTGATGGCGCTCACATTATTATGTCCGGGTTCGTCATGGCTGATGGTGACAACATCGGCCTTCAGGCGCGGCACGGGTAAACCAAGATTTTCGGAGAAAGGGTCGGTCACAACCGAAATACGATTGCGCTCCGTTATACGGAAGCAGCTATGACCATACCAGGTTATATCCACAGGTGAATGACCTCATTGTTGATCTGAAAAGCGGACGGGTACATATGTTCGTTCCCTGATATGATGATACCTCAGAACGCCTGTTTTCTCAAGTTAGGAACACGGTTTATGCGGCTGGAAACGCACTTTGATCGCCCACTTGAATCGCCCTGGCGCATCACCCAGATTGGCGCGGGGCAGGTCACCCGAACGCCCAATTTGCTCCGTCTGCTGCTGCCTGCTTGCAGCGCGGAAAATTACTACGATGCACAGATTAGCGATTACACGGGCAAAGCCGATTTTGTCTGGAAGCCACCTGTTCGGCTGACGGTGCAGGCACGGTTTGAAGGGCATCATGCTGGCCTGCACGGAACAGCCGGATTCGGCTTCTGGAATCATCCTTTTGTACCGGGAGAACGCGGTTTCCGTTTGCCGAAAGCTGCATGGTTCTTTTTCGCTTCGCCACCCAGCAATATGGCACTGGCGAAGGATGTCCCCGGCTCCGGCTGGAAAGCCACTACGATTGACGCCACCCGCTGGCCGTTTCTTACACTGCTGCCGACCGCCCCGATTGGCTTTCTGCTGATGCGCCTTCCAGCCCTGTACCAGCGTTTATGGCCGATTGGACAGCGCGCCATTGGTGTCAGCGAAGCACTGCTGGACTCCGCCCTGCTGTGGGAGTCGCACACCTACACGCTGGACTGGCATCAGAACGGGCTGACATTTGCGGTTGATGGGGTAGTGGTTCATCAATCCGCGATTGCACCGCGCGGCCCGCTGGGATTTATCGCCTGGATCGATAACCAATATGCCATTGTCACGCCGCAGGGTCAGTTTGGCTTTGGGCTACTGGCAGTCGAAACGGAACAAAGCCTGCTGCTGGAACAGATCACGATTGAAACAACTTCCGAGTCGTGAAAAATCCAATCTACCGTTACAATATCGTGGTATGAAGCCAATGCAACTTGAAGGAAAATAATCCATGCGCGAAATAACGGTTGCCACCGTACAAATGCGCCCCAAATTGGGCGAAGCTGAAGATAATCTGGTCAAAATGAGCGAGACAATCTCCAAGATTGCCTCACAGCAGAAGGTCGATCTGATCGTTTTCCCGGAACTCATCACCAGCGGTTACGAATTGGGCGTGCGCTTTACCGAAATCGCCCAGCGCGTCCCCGGCCCGACCATCAACCTGATCGCCCAGCGCGCCAACGAATACGGTGTTTACATCGCTTTCGGCATGGTCACCAAAGAAAAAGTCGAATCAGTGCTGTATAACTCGGCGGTGCTGGTTGGCCCGGACGGTGAACTGCTGGATGTTTACAACAAAATCCACCTGCGCGGTGAAGAGCGTATGGCCTTCCGCGAAGGTTACAAACTCCCGGTCATCCCCACCGAAGTCGGCAACATTGGCCTGATGATCGGCTACGACCTCGCCTTCCCGGAAGTCGCCCGCAGCCTTGCGCTGGATGGCGCAGAAATTATCTGCGTCGCCGCCAACTGGGAAGCCAGCAATATTGACGAATGGAAGACCTATACCCGCGCCCGTGCCTATGAAAACTCGGTATTCATCGCTGCTGCCAACCGTGTCGGTGAAGATGTGACGCTCAACTTCGGCGGCGAAAGCATGGTCGTTGGCCCGCGTGGACAAATTCACGCTTCGTTGGCTGCCGAAACCGACCCCGAAACGGGCGCACCGCTGGAAGGGTTTGCCGTCGCCCGTATTGACCTCGACGAAGTGCGGAAGTACCGCGAAGAATTCCAGTTCATCCAGAACCGCCAACCCGCCGTCTACAAAACACTCGTGCGGAAATATTAACCGTTCACCATTTGGAAGAAAGCCATGTCTAAAGATATTGGTGAAGACCTAGTAGGTGCATGGCTGCGCTTAATCGCTGAATGTGATTTTGTTCAATATAACGTCCCCCTGCGCGGCAAGCAGGGGGAAATTGATATTGTCGGCATTAATCTTGCCCAAAAAACTGCTTACATCTGTGAAGTTGCAACGCATACAGGCGGTCTACAGTACGTCAAAGGTTCCAAGCCGAACAATGTAGATAAGATCACCCGTAAATTTCAGGACGATGTTGCCTATGCGCGGAAATATTTAGCGGATTTTCAGCATAGGTTCATGCTATGGTCGCCAGTTGTTATTCATCCTCATTCAGATACCACGAAATACAATCAGTTTCAGGATTTAATAGATATACGCCGGAACTTAAGGGACAGCCATCAAGCCGATATTGAAATGGTAGTCAACGAAATCTACCTGGAGCGTGTCACTCAGCTACAACATAAAGCAACTAAAGAAACAGCAGCCAGTGAGTATCCGGTTTTTCGTCTACTTCAAATTTTGCATAGCTTGGAAAACCATGTCAAAAAGTTACAAGCACGTGGAATCGATACAGCAGCAATGTTAGCGCAAGCAGAATAACCATACCCCACATTCATCAAGTTTCTGATGAAGAAGCCACTGGGCGCAGCTAAACGCGAACTCGATAATGCCATCAAACGGGCAAGCCGCAACTGACCGGACGGGTGACATTCATCACATCGACAGTAGAAACATGCTCCTCATCTGCGTTCTGAACCGAATACGGAAGATAAAGTACCGCTATACTTCCGGGGATTTGCTCGGTTTAGTTCAACAGGTGAATATGCATGCTGACATTGGAGATGGGAATCACACTCGTGATTCTGGTAGTTGCGGTCGTTTTATTTGTGACCGAATGGCTGCGGGTGGATGTGGTCGCCTTATGCGTTGTCATTGTGCTGATGGCAACCGGGCTGCTGACGACCGAAGAGGCGTTAGCCGGTTTTTCCAGCACCACTGTCTTGACGATTGCGGCGTTGTTTGTTGTCGGCGGGGCGGCCTTTCAAACAGGGGTAGCTGCCAAAATTGGCGATTGGATTTTAGGAATCGCGGGAACCAGTGAAACCCGTTTGCTGGTCGTGTTAATGACAGCGGTTGCAATCATGTCCGCGTTTATCAGCTCGACCGGAGTCGTCGCGCTCATGCTGCCCGCTGTGATGCGAATCGCCCATCGTTCAAATATTCCCCCGTCCAAACTGCTCATGCCGCTGGCCTTCAGTTCGCTTATCGGCGGGTCACTAACGTTGATTGGCACACCTCCCAATATCGTTGCATCGAACACGTTGATGAACGCCGGATACGAGCCGTTCCAGTTTTTCAGCTTTACACCTATTGGAGGACTGCTGCTGGTGATTGGAGTGGGGTTTATATATTTATTCGGGCGGCGGTTGCTCCCTGATCGCAGACCGAAACAAATGACTCAGCAAATGGAAACACCCGCTGAACTGTTTGAGCTTTACCGACTGCCGGAAGATTTGTTCCGGTTGCGCGTTCACCGCGAATCAAAACTGATCGGCAGCACGATGGAGAGCTTGCAACTGCGAGAAACTTTCCATATCAACATCATTAACATTACCAACAATGGTCGCACCATTCATTGCCCCCCATCAGACACAGTACTGCAAGAAAATGATGTGATTGTGGTGCAGGGGAAAGGCAATGATGTGGGCAAAGCCGCAGCTTTTTGGAACTTGGGAATGGTTGCCAATCAACCCATTCGAGAACAGGATGTCATTACTAACGAGGTAGGTATCGCGGAAGTGCTGCTGCGCCCCCGTTCCAGCCTGATTGGTAAAACAATCGCTGGTTTCCGTTTTGGTTCGGCCTATAAGCTGACGGTATTGAATCTCTACCGTCCCGGTGCAGCCGAGCCATTGGATGTTAAGGAGACACACCTCAAGTTTGGCGATGTGCTGCTGGTACAGGGCGAGTGGAAAAATATCTTCGCGCTCAAACAACTGCGGCACGATTTTATCGTTATGGGAGAACCAGAAGCACTAAAAATGGGAGCGTTTGCCCGCCTCTCGCACGCCCCCGTTACGCTGATAATTCTCGCCCTGATGGTGCTGGCAATCATGTTTAATCTCGTCCCTCTAACCTTAGCCAGTCTGATCGCCGCTGTCGCTTTGGTCTTGACCGGGTGTGTAACCATGAACGAGGCTTACGAGTCGATTGACCCCAAAAGCCTGCTGCTGATTGCGGGACTGCTGCCGATGAGTACCGCACTGGTCAATGTTGGGTTGGTTGATCTCTTTTCGAGTGCGCTGACCTCAACGCTGGGCGAAATGGGCACATGGGCGACTCTGGCAGGGCTGTTCTTACTTACGGGATTCTTCACCCAAATACTCTCAAACACGGTGACAGCGGTCTTGATTGCGCCAATTGCCCTCACTACCGCACAAAGCCTGAACGCGGAACCACAGGCCTTCCTGATGGCAGTGGCAATTGCCGCATCTATGGCCTTTATATCCCCAATCGGTTCTCCTGTGAATACGTTGGTGATGACTTCCGGCAACTACCGCTTTAGCGATTACGCACGAGTTGGAGTACCATTGTTCATAGTCACCTTTGTGGCCTCCATGCTTTTGCTGCCAGTGCTGTTTCCGTTTTAGGAGTAGCCAGGATAGCTATGCCCCACATTCATCAGGTATCCGACGAAGAAGCCACTGGCGCGGTTAAACGCGAACTGGATAATGCCGTTAAGCGGGCAGGGCGCGTCTGGAATATCGTCCGCATCATGACTCCCAATGCCGAAGTCTTGCGAACCTCCATGAGCATGTACTCGGCGCTGATGCACGGTGAATCGCCCCTCTCGCGGGCGCAGCGCGAAATGCTGGCGGTCGTCGTCAGCCGCGCCAACGCCTGTGTCTACTGAACGCAAGCCCATGCTCATGACCTCCGTGCTGAGGTCAACTGGTTTGAAAACGAAGCGGAAGCCGATGCTTATGTCCACGCCATCGCCCGCGATTGGCGTACTGCTGATCTTGCCGCGATAGATATGGCCTTATGTACCTACGCTGAAAAACTCACCCTCAATCCCCGCGAAATGACCGCCGCCGATATTGAAATCCTCCGTGCTGCCGGTTTAGATGACCGCGCCATCCATGATGCAACGCAGGTCATCGCCTATTTCAATTATATCAACCGCATAGCCGATGCGCTCGGCGTCGAACCCGAAACCTTTATCCCGCCGTGGGGCGAGTAGGACGAATATCACTACTTGCTTGACAAACCACTTAATTGTGGTTACAACCGTTTCAGTTTTGTAACACCGTCGGGGTAAATATACAGAAGGGAATATCATGTTACAAGAATTCCGCAAGTTTATTATGCGCGGGAACGTCCTTGATCTTGCCGTCGGTATCATTATCGGTGTGGCCTTCACCTCCATCGTCAATTCGCTGGTCAATGATATCATCATGCCGCCCATCGGTCTCGTCCTCGGTGGCGTCGATTTCAGCCAGATCAAAATTGTGTTGCAGGCTGCGGCGGGGGATAAGCCGGAAGTCGCCATCAATATAGGCTTATTCATCAACGCGTTGATTAGTTTCCTGATTATCTCATTCGTGGTATTCCTGCTGATACGCGGCTTCAACCAGATGATGGAGCGCTTGCAGAAAAAAGAAGAAGCCCCCAAAGCCGATGCCACCACCAAAGACTGCCCCTACTGCTACAGCATCATCAACATCAAGGCTACCCGCTGCCCGAACTGCACCTCTGAAATCAAGGCGTAATACTGGCGGGTGTCAATAAAGCATATTATGATGGGGCGAACAAAATGGTTCGCCCTTTTTAGTGGTGCTTTGCTCATGTCTGACTATATTCCTGAACCCTCCCCGCGCGTGACGATCATCGTTTTTGTGGTCATCCTGTTGGGTATTGTTGGTGCTGCGGCGCTGTTGATTTCCACCCAACCGCAGCCTGTACAAATCATCATCAACCCACCTGTGCCCACCAGCACCGCGTTTCCTACCGGCACGCCCGCACCCATCACGGTTTACATCACAGGTGCAGTCGCCGAACCGGAACAGACTCTCACGCTCCCGTCTGGAAGCCGTGTACAGGATGCCATTGATGCCGCAGGTGGAATGATAGAAACCGCTGATCTGGAATTGGTCAATCTGGCGGGCATTTTGCGGGATGGCGATCACGTACATGTACCGGAACAAAATCAGGAAGTTGCTCTGCCAACGGCCAGCGGCGGCGGAATCGTGCATATCAACACGGCGACACTTGAGGAACTGGATACCCTGCCCGGTGTCGGCCCGGCATTAGCCGAACGTATCATCGCCTACCGGGACGCTAATGGCGCGTTTACGTCATTGGAAGATTTGGATAATGTCGAAGGTATTGGCCCTGCCTTGATCGGTGAATTACAGGGTCTCATCGCCTTTGATTAACCTCCTCATAGCATAAGTCTTTGCTAAGATGTCGTATGCAATTGCCCCCGACATATGCTATCATCCTTCGTAGGCGCAATAAGGTAGAATCACATCGCACATGACCCATATTTTGCTGGTTAGACATGCTGTAAACGACTTTGTGAAGACCGGGAAATTGGCTGGTTGGACGCCGGGTGTTCATCTGAATGATGAAGGCAAAGCGCAAGCCGAAGCGCTGGGTAAACGATTGGCCGATGCACCCATCAAGCACCTGTACGCCAGCCCGCTGGAACGCACTATGGAAACAGCGGAGGCCATCCGGCAGCATCACCCCAATCTGGAAATCCAGCAGAATGCCGAAATTGGCGAAGTGCGTTATGGGGATTGGGAAGGCATGGAAATCTCCAAACTGAGTGGGCGCAAGATGTGGCATATGGTACAGCACTATCCCTCGCGCGCCAGCTTCCCAAACGGTGAAACCATGCGCGGGGTACAGGATCGCGCCGTGAATGCCGTCGAAGCATTGGTTGCTGCTCACCCGCGTGATCTGGTTGTTGTGGTTTCGCACGCCGATTTGATTAAAATGGTGCTGGCTCATTATTTGGGAATGCATCTGGACGAATTTCAGCGCATCGTTATCGCCCCGGCATCTATCAGCAGTTTGATGCTGGGCTATGGCCGCCCTTATGTGGGGACGATGAACGATATGGCGCATATCACGCAGATGGAACGCGAACGCAAGCAGGCCAATCCGTAATCCTTCTCTGCGAAAGACCGATTGAAATATGCCGAGACAAGAAATCGAATTAAATCCAGTAGACTTCATCACCATAGGCACCATCGGCCCGAAGGGGCAGCGTATCTTCCACCTGCAAGGTGGCCGGGAGAAGCAGTTGGTGTCGCTGGTGATTGAAAAAGAACAGGCTTGGGCACTCAGCGAAGCCATCCGTGAGATGCTGGAAGATTTGGATGAACGCCATCCTGACGAGGACAGCCCGCTTGAGGTGGATTTCACCGGGTTGGATATGGACTTGCGCGAACCCATTGAACCGATTTTCCGTGTAGCCCAGATGGGATTGGGCTATGACGAAGATCGGAATATGATCGTGCTGGTTGCTCAGGAATTGGTGCCGACCGACGAAAACGCTGACCCCGATGAAACGGAACCCAGTGTCGTGCGGATGTGGTGCAGCCGCCATCAGATGCGTCTGCTTTCAGGCTTCACGCTGGAAGTCGTCAAATCCGGGCGCGCCGACCCCAAACAAAATGGCCGTTTAAGCTACTATTGGACATGAGCGAAAACCCTAACGACCCAAAAGAAATCAGCTTCGACCGTGTTCTGGAAATTCTGGAAAAAGGGATGGTCGAAGCTGAGCATGGCATCATGCGCTGGAGTTCCAATTACACCTTCCTCGTCTCGGTGACTCACGAAGGCACAACCTTGATGGGCATCTACAAGCCCCATCGGGGTGAACGTCCCTTGTGGGATTTCCCCGATGGAATGCTGTGCAAGCGTGAAGTCGCGGCTTTCCTCACTTCGCAGGAATTGAACTGGCAGATCATTCCGCCCACCGTCCTGCGTGAGGGGCCGCGTGGCATCGGGTCAGTTCAATTTTTCGTCGAACATGATCCCGAAATTAACTACTTTTCATTCGAGCCTGAGCTGATTCCACAGGTGATGCCGCTGGCCGCCTTCGATTACATTGTCAACAATGCTGATCGCAAAGGTGGGCACTGTTTATTGGATAAACAGGGACATGTCTGGGGTATCGATCACGGCATTACCTTTCACACTTCCCCCAAACTGCGGACGGTCATCTGGGATTTCGCCGGACAGCCGATTCCCGATCATCTGTTGGCAGATATGGAACGGGTCGCCAAATGCATTGCCGATCCCCAGAGTACGTTTCACCAATCGCTGGCGAAGCTCATAACCGGGCGCGAAATTCAGGCCTTCCAACAACGCCTCAATCATTTGCTCCGCAGCCGCAAGTTTCCCCAACCCGGCGCATCCGGTCCCAACTATCCATGGCCTCCAGTCTAATAAACCATGACCAATATTTTTCAGGGAAAGTTAGTGCACCTTCGCCGCCTGTGTAAACTATGCGGCGAATTCCGTGTGACAGTCCGATAATCTTAACCGCTACGCATCACGCATTTCTCGGAACTTGCCCCGCTTCGTATCATCTGCACAACTTTCCCGCATGGGATTGTGTTAGATCAACTTGGCATTTCCTTAACATGCTCTTAAACTCTATGTGCGGCTTGCGATAAACAACGCAGGTCAAGATTGCCATGAATGCTCAAATTTTTTAGGAGGACAGATTTATGCGTAAAGTCAGTCTATTGATTGGCTTGGTCATGATCGTTGTTTTATCGATGGTGGTCACGTTCGCGCAGGACGACACCTACCGCTTGACGATCATGCACACCAACGACGTACACGGGGCGTATGGCCCCTACGATGCCGCTGCTGATGCCACCACCGATGGCGGTGCGGCGCGGCAGGCAACCGTGATCGAACAAATCCGTGCCGAAGGCGGCAACTCGATTTTGATTGACGGCGGCGACCGCTTCACCGGAACGCTCTTCCATCAGCAGTGGCGCGGCGAAGACTCGGCGCGCATCATGAACGCGATGGGTTATGACGTGATGACCGTCGGCAACCACGAATTTGATGATGGCAATGAAGGCCTTGTCAAACTGGTTGATTCAGTGGAATTCCCGATTGTGACGGCCAATATCACCTTCGGCGCTGACCTCAGCGAAAAGATCAAGCCCTATGCCATTATCGAAGAAGGCGGGCAGCAAATCGGCGTGATCGGCCTGACCCCGCCGGATACAGATATTCTGTCTTCACCTGCTGCTGATGTGACTTTCACTGCTGATATGGCAGGCGTCGTTCAGGCAGCAGTTGACGAATTGACCGCTGCGGGCGTCAACAAAATCGTGATGCTCACTCACATCGGTTTGGCAGCCGATATGGAAGTCGGCGCGTTGGTTTCCGGTGTGGATGTCATTATCGGCGGCCACAGCCACACACTGCTCGGCAATGCCTACACCGCCGCCGAAGAAAGTTATCCGGTCGTCGTGCAGGATAAAGACGGCAACAATGTCTATATCGTGCAGGCGGGCAGCAGCCTCCGGTACATCGGACGTTTGAACGTAACCTGGGACGCAGAAGGCGTCGTGACTGCCGCTGCTGGCGATACGATTTTCCTCTCCCGTTACATCACCCCGAACGCCGATATTCTGGCGATCATCAACGAACTGCGTGTGCCGATCACCGAACTGACGGCCACCCCGGTTGGTGAGTCACAGGTCTTTCTGGTGGGTGATCGTTCGGTCTGCCGCGCGGAGGAATGCAACCTCGGCAACCTGATTACCGATGCCATGCGGGCTTATTCCGGCGCACAGATTGCCATCACCAATGGCGGTGGCATTCGTTCCAATGTTCCGGTTGGCGCGGATATTCCAGCCGAATTGACCCTGCCGGAAGCCTACGCCGTGACATTGGGTGATGTGCTGACGGTGCTGCCCTTTGGCAATACCGTAGCGACTTTTGAACTCAAGGGTTCGGATGTCGTTGCCGCGCTGGAAAACGGCGTCTCGCAGGTCGAGAATGGCGCAGGCCGTTTCCCGCAGGTTTCCGGCATCCGGTTTAGCTGGGATGGCAGTCTGGAAGCAGGCAGCCGCGTCGTGACGGTGGATGTGCTGGGCGAAAATGGCGAATATGCGCCGCTTGACCCGGAAGCCACTTACACAATGGTGAGCAATGACTTCATGCGTCGCGGCGGCGATGGCTACAGCGCCTTTGGCGATAATGCCATCAACCCCTATGACGGTGGCAGCCCGTTGGATGTCGTACTGGGAGACTACATCAAGGCCAACAGCCCCATCAACCCACTGGTTGAAGGCCGTATCACCCGCATCGACACCCCTGCGTAATACTCGATATTTTTGTGTAGTCCATCACCTTCCCACTGTATTTTGCTCCCCCTCTCTACGGAGTGGAGAGGGGGCTGGGGGGGTGAGGTTGAGCAAAAATCAAACTAGTACCACTGGCGGCTTTGATAGTCGCCAGTTTTTATTTTGGGCAAACGCACTTTAGGATACAATGAACATGTAATCTTAATGATGTCACTGCCTCTACTTTAAGTCACTAAAAATCTTAAAAGTCCCTCTCCACTTGGGAGAGGGGTTGGGGTGAGGGCTAATTGCAAGGGGGTCGCCCGTGTCCAGCGAACAGGCAAAAGAACTTCGCAAACAGGGAATCGCAGCCGCGAAAGCCGGGCAGAAAGAGCAGGCGCGCGGTCTGTTGATGCAATCGCTGCGCCTCGACCCCGGCAGCGAGGCGGGCTGGTTATGGCTGATTAGTGTGGCGCGTGACCAGCGCGAGAAAATGCTGTGTCTGCAAAAGCTGCTGGAGATCAATCCCAATAACGACAAGGGGTTGCAAACCTTGCAAGCCTTAGGGCTGACGCGCGAACAACTGGCGCAGCAGGTTGCGGGGGGCAGTGCGCCCGCCAAACCACAGGCCGCCGAACAACCGCTGGTGAAAGAGGTTCGCGTTGGCGCACAGCCACCACCCCCACAGCCGCCGGGTGTCCCCATGCCAGACCCACAGCGCATCGTCCAATTGCAAGCCCGGATTGACAGCATCGTGCGCGAATACCTGGCCCCGCCGGAAGGTTATCCCGGTGTAACATGGGTGCAGAAAACCAGCAAACGTGCCGGAGAACGAGACGGTTTGGTGCTGCGCGGATACATTGCGGGTGGTGTAGTGGCTGGCTTGGTGGCGTTATTCATCATTGGCTATGTGATCGTTTGGAACACGCCCGCCTTGCGTGGTGTCGTATTCGTCCCCACGCCGACTTTGACGCCTTCGCCGCTGCCGCCCACGTTTACACCGACGCCGACGCCCGGTGTGACACCAACGCCATCGCCAACGCCCGAATTAACCCTGACGCCCAGCCCGACCGTGCCAGCGGAAATCCCCAATAGTTCGATCATCGCGCCCCAATCTACACCGCTGTATCCGCCCGCGCTGGAAAAAGGCATCCGCGATTCGATCAGCCTGCTTGACCGGGGGGATTACGCCGGGGCTATTCCCACGCTGCAAGTCGAAATTACCCGCGTTTCCAGCAGCTTTGACGCTGTGCCTTATTACTATACGGCGCTGGCGTTGGCCGAAGACGGTCAGCTTGAATTGGCTGAACGTACCCTTTTGGATGCCGAAACCCGCTTGCCAGAACGCCCCAGTCCAGCATTCACAGGCATGGTGAACGCGGCGCTGGCTTATGTCGAACTGCTGCGGGCGGAAGAAGCCTTGGCGGATAACAACCGCGATCAAGCCAGATCATTACTCTCAACCGTAGAAGACCGCGCCGAAACTGCCATCGAGAACGACCCGCGTCTGGAACTGCCGTATATCGCCCTCGCGCGCCGCTTCAGTCTGGATAGCGACTATGATCTGGCGGTTGATGCGTTGGATCGTGGATTGGCGATACAGGAATTGCGTGCCAACGTCAAACTGATTGTCGAAAAAGGCCGCGTGTACTTCCAGCAGGAAGAATATGAACTGGCAGCGTATCAGGCATTTCTGGCGCTGTATGTTGACCCGACCACCGAACCCGCGCATCTCCTTCAGATTGAGACGGCACTGGCAAAGGGCGAACCGGGTTTAGCCGTGCTGTATGCGCAGACCTATCTGTTTTACTATCCCGGTAGCGCACAGGGTTACAAACTGTTGGGTGATGCCCGTGTGTTGGAAGGTAACGATGATCTGGCGCTGGAAGCCTATAATCAGGCATTGACGGGCGGGGATAATGCCGAGGTGCTGATTGCCCGTGCCAATCTGTTCACACAGGAACGGCGTTACGAACAGGCGCGTGAGGATTTGACCCGTGCCTTTAACCTGACGGACGACCCCGCTGTGCAGGCGCTCCGAATGCAGGCGGCTTACAGTGCCGGAAATTATTCGACCGCCCAAAGTGATGCCGAAGACTTGCTCGGCACAGGCGTGATTGACGACTCGCAAATTCAACTGTTACAAGCCCGCATTCTGATCGATCAGGCGCGCAGCAGTAATCAGGCCGATTTTGAAGAAGCGCTCAATCTGTTGACCAATGTTGGGAACGATTTACCGGATGATTTGCTCCCCATCGCCGACGAGTACCGGGCACGGGCGCAGTACAATCTCGAAAGTTATGACCGTGCGCTGGAAGCGATCAACGAAGCGCTGGCTGCTGCCGAAACTGGAAGCCGTCATTATTTACGGGGTCTGATTTTGGAGGCGCAGGGTGAAACCGAGGCCGCACGGCGCGAATACGATTGGGTGCTGACGCTGGGGCAGATTTACCCCTACAGCTTCTTGCCCGATGCGCGCAATCGGCTCGAAAATCTGAGTACGGAATCCGACTAAAGCGGATCGCATTTTGCGGGGGCGCAGGACATTACAACCGCGCCCCTTTTTGTGACCTGATAAACAGACGGTATCAGGTGATTATGACGCCAATTACGAACTGTTCTTGAACTGCACTCCAACCGCAATCCAATTTTATTTCAAATCATCATCCAGCCAACCGACCATATCGCCACGAAAAGCCGGATTACGAATCAGTTGGGCTTCCAAGTCTGCGATAGCATCTTCGTACTCAGTGACGCCACGATCTAATAAATCCAACAGTCCTTGTAGATAAGCACGGAAACCTGCATTGGTTGTGGTACGAATAGCAGCCCCAATTTTAGCCCGCAGTTCATTCATCGGTTCGTTATGCATCGCCCATAATCCCTTCTACAAAACGATCTGTAGCCTGTTTACGCTGGTCATAAGCACTAACCTTTTCCTGAATATCATCTGCCAGCTTGAAAAAGTTTTCTTCCTCAGTTGCTTTTTCCCGGCGGGTTTGCTCTGCCATCACATAGACGCCGAGGGCAAAACCAATCAATAATCCGGTCAGCAAAAATCGCATATTTTGTCCTCTCGCCTACTTGATGACATCAAAATTATAGCACTGAATCAGTTCATATCCCCTAAGCCTGCGATGAGTTTGCGGGCTTCGGCAACCAGCAGTTCAGCCCAATTCAATTCGTCTTTAACCCAATCTACGTCTTTGTAGCGTTCGTCCTGCTCTACTAAGCTGCGCCACAACCGCTGCCCCTCATTCACATTCCCCATCGCATGATGCGTAATCGCCAGCCCAGCAATGGCGAATTTGAAACCGGGCTGAAGATTATCCGCTTTCTTGAATCCATTCATTGCTTCATTAAATTTTGCCAAAGTAAAAAAGACTTCGGCACGATTGCTATAAGCCATTGCGTAATCGGGTTTGAGGCGAATGGCGGTGTCATAATCGGCAATCGCTCCCTCCACATCCCCTTTGCCAGTACGGGCAGCACCTCGATTGCTATAAGCCATTGCGTAATCGGGTTTGAGGCGAATGGCGGTGTCATAATCGGCAAGCGCTCCCTCCACATCCCCTTTGCCAGCACGGGCAATCCCTCGGTTGATATAAGCATTGGAATAATCGGGTTTGAGGCGAATGGCGGTGTCATAATC
>JAIOHM010000004.1 GCA_019912965.1 Anaerolineae bacterium | reverse complement strand
GCATCAGGACTATTGACCAGATGGGTATGGCGAGTGGGTTGACTGGACGTGATCTCACCCCTTGCGCAGGTGAAGGAACAGGCGCTCTTTGACCAGAAGCACTGCTTGTTGGCGGTGCTCCGCGTTTGGGTTTTTCCGGTGGTGCTGGCTGCTGCGGTGGCGGCGGAATCAAACGTGTGTCTTTGACAGGCGGCATATCACGGGTGCGGTCATCCGGCGTTTGCATCCGCGTGGCTTCGTCGTCGGTCATTTCTGGCGGCAGGGACGGCGGTTTAGGGCGCGTATCCTGATTTTTATCTTCCGGCATTTCATTTCCCTCGGTTTTGCGTCCAAGCGATGAAGCGCTCGACAGGCCATGTGTTGATGACGGATTTCGCCGTCACCCAACCCCGTCGGGCGGTGAGAATGCCGAAGTATAACAAATCCATCTGGTCGGCGGCGTGAGCGTCGGTGTCGATGCAAATGGGGATTCCAAGTTCGACGGCGCGGCGGGCATATTGGGCTTCGAGATCAAGTCGGCGCGGATTGGCGTTGATTTCCAGCGCGGTGCCATGCTGACGGGCGGCCTCGAACACGGCATCCATGTCCAGATCGGCGGGTTCGCGTTCGGGAATGAGTTGGCCTCGCGGATGGCCGATCAGATCGACATGGGGATTGCGGATGGCATTCAAAAGCCGTTGGGTAATTTGTTCGCGGGGTTGGCGCAGGCTGAAGTGCAGCGAGGCGATTACAAAATCCAACTGCTGCAATATTTCATCGGGATAATCCAGCGTGCCATCCGAGCGAATATCCATTTCGACACCGTGAAATACGCGGAAGTCGCCGCCCATTTCGGTATCCACCTGCCGGACTTCTTGCTGCTGTTGCAGAATGCGTTCGACCGAAAGTCCACCAGCAATCGCGGAATACTGCGAATGGTCGGTGATGACGATGTATTTACGCCCGCGCGCTTTGGCGGCCTCGGCCATTTCGCGGATGGAGAGTTTGCCGTCGCTCCATGTGGTGTGCATGTGGAGATCGGCCTGCATGTCTTTGAGGGTAATCAGGTTCGGCAGGCGGTTTTCCAAAGCAGCTTCGATTTCGCCAGAGTCTTCGCGCAGTTCGGGCGGAATCCAAGGGAGGCCGAGTTTGGCATAGACTTCTTCTTCGGTGGCGCACAGGATTTTGGGTGCATCCTCGATGATGTTGCCATCTTTATCCACCGGGCTGAAGGCGTGTTCGTTCAGGCTGTAGCCCTGTTTCAGCGCTAGTTCACGCATCCGAATATTGTGTGCCTGACTGCCTGTGAAGTAGTTGATGGCTGTACCCCAGCGGGCTTTCTCCAAAATGCGGAGGTCAACTTGCAGGCCATTGAGTAATTCAACCGAGCTTTTGGTCGGGCCATGACCGAGGACGCGGGCGACCTGTTCCATTTTGACGAACGCATCCATAATCGGAGTGGCGTCATCGCTGGCGACCAGCAAATCGACATCGCCAATGGTAGGGCGTCCGCGCCGGATGCTGCCCGCGATTGCACCTTCGATTGCGCCGGGGAGTTTCAGCAGCGAGTCGAGGATGGTTTGGGCGGCGGGCAGCGCGACACCCAATGATGTGCGTCCAGTTTGGCGGGCGAGGGATTCGATACCTTCGATAATTTTCTGTTCACTTTTTGCGCCCATTCCGGCTAGATCGCGCAGTTTTCCCGCACGGGCGGCGGTTTCCAGATCAGGGACGGTGGTGATTCCGAGTTCTTTCCAGAACAATTTGGCTTTCTTTGGGCCGACGCCGTTGATATGTACCACGCTCACCAGACCGGGCGGGATTTCCGCGCTGAGGCGTTCGTAAAATTCCAGCTTGCCCGTTTCCAACATTTCGACAATTTTTTCGGCAAGGGTTTTGCCGATGTTCGGGATTTCGGTCAAGGTACCTTCGGCGGCGATGGCCCGCAGGTCACGAGCCATCTCGCGGATGGTTTCCCCGGCGCGGCGGTAGGACAGCACCCGATGGATAATCTCGCCTTTGATTTCCAGCAGGGTAGCGACGTTCTCAAAAATATCGGCAATATCGCGGTTGGTAAGGGTCATGGTTTTTAGGTTCCAGTTATCAGTTGACAGTTGTCAGCATTTTTATTCAGACAATATTTTGTGTAGAAAATTACGTCCAGGACGTTGTTGTTTAGAACTTTTGTATCATGGGGATTATACACTACATTAGACAGTGGAAAAAGATGGGAATGTGGGCATGTACTTGTGAGTGAAGTTGCTGTTTGCTGGAACTTTTTCCTTGATTCGGGCGTCATTGTTTCCATACAAGTCTATCTGAAAAGGAATGTGGAAGAATGCGTAAAGCTGGATTATTTGCAATACTGCTGCTGTTGATGCTGGTTTTTGTGCTGCCCGTAGGCGCACAGGAAAAGCCAGTGAGCATTACGCTGGAACGTGAACCCTGCTTCGGAACATGCCCCGCTTACAGCCTGACCATCTACGAAGAAGATGGCACGGTTGAGTATAACGGGTTGAGTTCGGTGGAAGTTGAAGGCCAGCAAACCAGCCAGATTGATAAAGAACTGGTGGCGATGTTGGTGGAGGGCTTTGCCGACGCGGGATATTTTGAGTGGGAAGATCGGTACGACACGATGTTTGTGACCGATTTGCCGTATGTAACAACTTCTGTGACCCGCGATGGCGTAACTAAAGAAATCTTCCGGTATGTGGGGGATGACAGCGCCCCGATTGAACTGGCGTATCTCGAAGTGTGGATTGATAAAGTCGTCAACAGCAAGCAGTGGACGGGCAAAGAACCGTTTATTTACTACCATTCACGGGATCGACAAGAGGTTATGCAACTGGATCGCGGTGAGTGTGCGGCGGATGATGAACCCTGCCCAAGCTATCTGCTCACCGTTTTTGATGACGGCTTGGTGGTCTATCTGGGGATTGAGGATGTGGCCGAAGTAGGTGTTCACACTGGGACGGTTGATGCGGAAGCGGTGGCGGCACTGGCGGATGAAATAACGGAAGCGGGCTACTTTGAATGGGATGCGAAATATGGTGACGCCGATAGCGATTCGCCCATCGTCGTTACTTCGCTGCTTTGGGATGAGCAGTATCACGAAATCATTCGCCATATTGATGCTTCAACCGCGCCGGAAGCCTTGATTGCACTTGAGGATAGGATTGATGTGTTGGTGAATGTGTCCCAGTGGGTAGACGGTGCAGAGGGTTCGTAAACGGTAGGTAGAATGAAAGATGGGCAGATAGTTTCTGCCCATCAGGTTTATGGTGGTTATTAACCAGTGACAACGGGTTCTTCCGGGTCTTTGCCACCCGTAACGTTCAAGTCAAATGACCCCTTCTTTTGCAGGCTCATGGTTGGCGTTTCGGGGTTTGTACCCTCGGTGATGTCGAACGAGCCTTTTTTCTCCATATCGGAGTAGAACATCACCACCAAAGCAACGGTCAACATCGCGGCATATAAGCGTTTCATGATTGCTTTCCCTCAATTGGATAACGGCTTGATGCTTTAACATTACGCCAAAAATGAAGGCTGATCTTCGGGAGTTAGGTGGAATTTGCAGGCCATCTTACGAGGGATCAGGATATGGGACGAAAGGATGAGAAACCCCTTCCCCAGATAGAGAAGGGGTGCAGGTTATTTAGCTGGATAGATCAACAGGTTCGCCGTTCAGATCACCTGTAACCGTGCTGTTGCCGTCGAAGTCTTGAACATAGATTAGGTGGCCTTCGGCATTTCCGCTAACCAGCACATCGAGCGTAAAATCGCCCGAATCGTAGTCATATGTGCCTGTGCCGGACATGACGAAGCCATTGGAAAAGGCACAGTTGCTCAGGCGGAATTGCTCGCCAATTGACGAAGGCGAAAACGCTAACGTTCCACCTTGCGAACAACCGACTAAAATCAGACTCTCTAAATCCCAATAGTAGTATTCCGGCAGATAGTAAATCGCGTTGTAGGCCGAATCCAGCGATTCTAATGGGTCGGCAAATTCCGCAGCATCCGTCGGGGCATTCGGGACATACGGACGGGAAACCTCGCCTTGGCAGTCAATTTCGCGCTCGGCGGGCAGTTGGTCATCGACAAGGAACGCAGTTACCAGCGCATCCGGGCATTCGTCACCACGCCCGAAGATGACATGCGCGCCGCCTTCGGTGGTGATGAGGTAGCCATCCGCCAGATTTTCATAAACGCTGAAGCCATTGCCAACAGGAGTCGCCGGATCAGCCGTTGCACCCAGCACTAGCGTCGGGATGCCTTCGGCTTTCAACGCGGCAGGGCGTTCTTCCGATGGATTCCCCGGCCAGAATGCACAGGGTAGATCGCCGTAAAAGATTGAACTGAGGTGGGGAATGCTGGCATCTACTTCATCGCCCGCGCGGATGTAGGCTTCGGCGCGTTCTTCCGGTGTGCCCGTGAAATAGGCGTAGTCATTACATTCCACCGCGTAAAACAGGGCGTCGGAGAACGTTGGGTCAGGAATGGGCAGCAGCGTTTCCGGGTCAACGACCATCGCGTTGTACGCCACCCGCGCCAACGGGACGAGGTTGCCGCCCGATGCTTGAGTCAATGCCCGCAGCAGCAGGTGGCGTGAACCTTCGGAATACAAAAATCCCGCTACGGCGGATTCGAGTTCAACCAGCGAAAATTGACGTTCAACTGTTTGACCAGATGGCAGCGGGAACTGGAATATGACTCCCCCTGTTTGGAGTTCGGATTCGATCACATCATAAAATTCGAGCAAATCGCCGCCAACCACATCCGCCACACAATTCTCGTCCTGCTGACAGGCATCCATCGTCATGAGCAGCACATCGTTAAAGGCCTGTGCCTGCTGCTCATAATATTCAATGCCAGAGAGAGTCAGGTCAACCGTGCCATCCAGCAGCAATCCAGCCAGATTTTCAGGATGGGCAGCAGCATAAGTCTGAGCATATTGTGTGCCATAGCTTTCGCCGTAGAGCCAGATTTGTTCATCACCAATCGCCTGCCGGAAAAGGTCTAAATCCTCTACGGCCTGATCGGTGCCGTAAAAAGCCAGCATTTCTTGTGGTACGTCCATTTCGGCTAGGCAATCGTCAACAAATTGTTTGGCGCTGGCGATCAAGACCGCTTCGCCTTCTGGAGTAGTGGTATCGGCTTCAGTTTCGTAGTAAGTCGTTGCTGCATTGGAACACTGCAAATTGCCGGACTGCGCCGCGCCGCGCTGATCGAAAAAGACAATATCAAAGTGTTCAGGGATGGATGGGTCAAAAGCCGAGGTGTACGAATCGGCACTGGCGAGGCCAGAACTGCCGGGGCCGCCAGTCGCTGTTATGAACATACCTTTACGTTCACCTGTGGCGGGCAGGACGCCGAACACGACATCAATGGTTTCGCCATTATCAGGGTCGAAGTGATCAAGGGGTACAGTGAGTGTCACGCAGGTAAAATCGCTGCCGGGGCAGGGATAGCCGCCGAGCGCTTCCAGAATATCGGCTGTCGATTCTTGGGCTGCCGTTGGGGAAATGATGGTCAGGCTGAGGATAAGTACAAGGCCAATCAAAAGCGTTAAATAGGCTGTTTTTCTGAAAATCATGATTGCTCCGGTTCGCAGAGAATGTGCCAAAACAGTATAACCGAAGTGCTTGACAGCCGCGATTTTTGTGGTTATGCTGTTGGACAGTTGAATATCCAAACAAAAACGTTGATCTGGAAAAGTACATTCTGACACGGTGTTCAGAGAGCCGCCGGACGGTGTGAAGGCGGTACACACGGTAGAATGGAATGGGCCGGGGAGTTGCCTGAGCGAACCACATAGTAGCTCATGCCGGAGGCGCACCGTTAGCAGAGCGCAGGGTATCGCATTATAGGCCGTACCCTAAAGAGCGAAGTCATCTCGATGATGGCTTAACCAAGGTGGCACCACGGGAACCCCTCTCGTCCTTGAACGAGGCGGGGTTTTTCTATTCTCTGGTTAAGCGATTGAGGGATGGCACACCATGGTTTTATTTGCCACACAAACCCACGAACACATCCTGCCCGCGCGGGAATCCGTTCACCGCCTGTTTGAGCAAGGCGACCTTGTACCCGTTTACCGCAAATTACCTGCTGATCTGGAAACCCCTGTTTCGGTTTATCTGAAATTGGCACAGCAGGGTTCGTATTCATTTCTGCTGGAAAGTGTTGAAGGTGGGGAGCAG
Source organism: Anaerolineae bacterium (assembly GCA_019912965.1). Lineage (GTDB taxonomy): Bacteria > Chloroflexota > Anaerolineae > Aggregatilineales > Phototrophicaceae > CFX2. The sequence continues at coordinate 21,100 of JAIOHM010000004.1, read as the reverse complement.
ATTGGGCGCTATTCGTTTTTGGGCGTCAATCCTAAAGGCGTTATCACGGTGCGGGATGGACAGGTCACGCGCATTCTGCACGGTGTCACCACCACTCGTCCGCTGCCCGAAGGACAAGACCCCTTAGGTGCGATCAAGCAGGAATTTGCCCGCGTCAAACCCGTTAAAGTGCCGGGACTGCCGCGATTTGTCGGCGGTGCAGTCGGCTTCCTAAGCTATGATGCCGTGCGGTATTTCGAGCGTTTACCCTCAACGGCAGTTGATGAACTGCATACGCCCGATGCGGCTTTCCTACTGCCAGATACGTTGGTGATTTTCGACCACGCCAAACATCAACTGATTGTGCTGGCGAATGCCCACAATACAGGCGACCCGGATGCAGCTTATGAAGAAGCAGTAGCGCGGGTGGAGCAGATTGTGGCTGCGCTGCGCGAACCGTTGCCCCCTATTCCGCAAGCTGAAACGCCTCTGAACGACGAACTCAAATCCAATATGACGCGCGAAAAATATGAAGATAATGTGCGCGCGGCCAAAGAATACATTGCGGCAGGTGATGCCTTCCAGATTGTGATGTCGCAGCGGTTGAGCCGCAAAACATCCGCGCCCCCGCTGGCGATTTACCGTGCGCTGCGGATGCTCAACCCCTCGCCGTACATGTTTTTCCTGAATTTTGGCGAAGATTTCAGCTTAATAGGGGCATCGCCAGAGATGATGGTGCGGCTGGAAGATGGCGTTGCCACAGTGCGCCCGATTGCCGGGACGCGCAAACGCGGTGTGGATGATGCTGATGATGCCCTGCTAGCTGAGGAACTCATCAACGATCCGAAGGAACGCGCCGAACACGTGATGCTGGTTGATTTGGGGCGGAATGATTTGGGGCGCGTGTGCCTGTATGGGACGGTGCGAGTCCCGCGCATGATGTATATCGAACGTTATTCCCATGTGATGCACATTGTCAGCGAGGTCAACGGGCAGATTCGCCCGGATATGGATGCGTTCGATCTGTTGCGGGCGACTTTCCCGGCGGGAACACTCAGCGGCGCGCCCAAAGTGCGGGCGATGGAAATTATCGAAGAGCTGGAAGGCACACGACGCGGGCCATATGCGGGCACAGTCGGTTACTTCAGTTTCGACGGTTCGATGGATACCTGTATTACGATTCGTTCGGTTTTTATGCGCGGGGATATGCTCACTTTGCAGGCTGGCGCGGGAATTGTGGCGGACAGCGACCCCTCACTTGAATTTGAGGAAAGTATCAATAAAGCCCGCGCGGTGGCTGCTGCGATACAATACGCCGAGAACGGACTCGTATAACACAGCAGCAGGAGGAACAAATGACCGTCAAGCGTGTAATCTTCATTCGTCCGGGGGAAACCGATTGGAATCATCAATTGCGTTGGCAGGGATGGGTGGCTGTGCCGCTGAACGAATTGGGCAAGCGGCAGGCACAGCGGTTGGCGAACTTCATCCGCAATATTGGAATGAGCGCGCTCTACGCCAGCGATTTGAGACGTGCATTGGAAACGGCACAGATTTTGGCAGAGAAGTTGGGATTTGAACCCATTCTGGATGAACGACTGCGCGAACGGAATATTGGGGATTGGCAGGGATTAATGCCCGACGAAATGCGGGATTGGTATCCCGAAGCCTATGCCAAGTTATTGGCTGACCCGGAGAACTTTCCTGTACCCGGTGGTGAGTCGCGCAAAGATGTGCGAACACGCATGTTGGCGGTGTTCAAGGATATTTTGAAACAGGATAAGGGTGAAACCATCGGCATTATCTCGCACACCACCGCTATTCATACGCTTTTGGGCGACATTCTCGCTGGAGGATATGCCAGCAATGCGGCGGTCAGTAACTCCTCAGTGACAACCATCCGGCTGAACGACGCAGGTGAATGGGAGTTGGTGGCGTTGGATGATGTGCTGCATCTAGAAGGACTGGAAACCAAACGCTTCCCGGAATTGGAGGATAAAAAATGATTCTCGTGATTGATAACTACGACAGTTTTACCTACAACCTCGTGCAGGAAATGGGCGAGATGGGCGCGGAACTGGAAGTTGCCCGTAATGACCAGATGACACTGCGCCAGATTCAGGCTATGCAGCCCGACCGGATTGTGATTTCGCCGGGGCCGGGCGACCCGGATGACAGTGGTGTTTCGTTGGATGTACTGCGCGAATTGGGTGCGACCATTCCAATTCTTGGTGTTTGTCTGGGGCATCAATGCATCGGGCAGGTGTACGGTGGGGTGGTGAAGCGCGCGCCGCGTTTGATGCATGGCAAAACCAGCATGATTTATCACGACGGCGATCCGATGTTTGCGGGTGTGCCAAGTCCGTTTGAGGCGACTCGCTATCACAGCCTGATCGTGGAAGAATCCACACTGCCAGACTGCCTGATGGTTACCGCCCGTACCGAAGAGGGCGAGATGATGGGCTTGCGCCATAAAGAATATCCGGTTTATGGTGTGCAGTTCCATCCCGAAAGCATCCTGACCAAACATGGGATGCGGATTTTGCAGAATTTTATGGAAATTCAAGTACCTATAATGGTGAGCTAACAAATGACGACAATTGAAGCTGCGGCACAAAGCACGACACAGAACAACCGCAAGAAAACGGTGCTTTCTGGCATTCAGCCGACCGGTATTTTGCATATCGGCAATTACATCGGTGCGCTGAGTGTCTGGGTAGCCAACCAGCATCTTTACAACAATCTGTTCATGATCGCCAATCTTCACGCGCTAACCATCCCGGAAGCAGTGAAGGCCAATGAACTGCGGGAGAATGCACGGCGGGTGGCGGCGCTGTACATTGCAGCGGGACTCGACCCGAAAGAGGTGGTCATTTTCCTGCAATCTGATGTCCCGGCTCATGCTTATCTCGCGTGGATTTTGACCTGCTGCACGCCGATGGGCTGGCTGGAACGCATGACCCAATTCAAGACCAAAGCATCACAGTCAGAGACGGTTGGCACAGGTTTATTCACTTATCCGGCGCTTCAGGCAGCGGATATCCTGATCTATAAAGCCGATTATGTACCTGTTGGTGATGATCAAAATCAACACGTCGAAATCACGCGGGATATTGCCCAACGCTTCAACAGCCTGTTTGGCGAAGTCTTCCCGCTGCCGGGAACGCTGAACCGCAGCAGCGGCGCGCGCGTCATGGGGCTGGACGATCCGACGGCCAAGATGAGCAAAAGTATCGCGGAAACCCGCAAAAGCCACGCGATTTCGCTGCTGGATACACCCAGCACCATCAAAAAAGCGATCATGTCCGCCGTGACTGATGCTGGCAGCGAAACCCGTTTTGAGCACGCTTCTCCAGGCGTCAAAAACCTGCTGACGATTTACGAAGTGATGTCCGGTGAAGAACGTTCGGCTATCGAAGAAAAATTCGTGGGCAAGGGGTACGGATTCCTGAAACGTGAACTACTGGATCTGGTCGTGCGGACGCTGGAACCGATTCAGACCCGCTATAAGGAAATCCGCGAGCGTGAAGGTTATCTGGATGAACTGCTGGCACAAGGCGCAGCGCGAGCCAGCGCCATCGCGGATAAAACACTCGAAGAAGTTCGCCGCTTGACAGGGGTATAAATATGACGGCAATGGGGGAGGTGATGATGGATATTCAAAGGGCGATTGATCTACTGAGCCGTTTCGGTCATCTGCAAGATGACGAGGCCGAAGCGGTGATGAACCAGATTATGACGGGCAGCGCAACCGAGGCACAGATTGGTGCGTACCTGATGGCGCTGCGGATGAAAGGCGAAACGTCGGACGAAATCACGGGCAGTGCGCGGGCAATGCGTTCCAACGCACACCATGTTCCAACACACGCTAACGGCGACTTGCTGGATACCTGTGGAACGGGCGGCGATAAATCCGGCACATTCAACATCAGTACGACGGTAGCCTTTGTGGCTGCCGGGGCGGGGGTGAAGGTTGCCAAGCACGGCAACCGTGCTGCCAGTAGCAAATGTGGCAGCGCCGATGTGCTGGGTGAGTTGGGTGTGAATCTGGATTTGACGCCAGAGCAGGTTGGGCAGTGTGTGGATGAAGTTGGCATCGGTTTTCTGTTTGCCGTCAAGCTGCATCCAGCAATGAAATATGCGATTGGCCCGCGTCGGCAGATGGGCGTGCGGACGATTTTTAATATTCTGGGGCCGTTGACCAACCCGGCGGGCGCACAGCGTCAGTTGATGGGGGTGTTCACAGCCGATTTAACCGATATGCTGGCCCATGTGCTGGGAAAATTGGGTTCAAAATCGGCGATGGTGGTCAGCGGCTACGGCGGACTGGATGAACTGACGACCACTGGAATCAACCACGTCAGCCACTTCAAAGGTGGTGCGGTGCGAACCTATGAGTTTGATCCGCGCGAACTCGGCTTCCGAGGGGCAAACATCAGCGAACTTTTAGGCGATGATGCACCGACCAATGCGGCCATTCTGCGTGGGATTCTTTCCGGTGAAGTGCAGGATGCCAAACGGGATGTGGTGGTGTTGAATGCTGGCGGCGCACTGCTGGCGGCTGAACGGGTGGATTCACTTGAAGATGGCATCAAGTTTGCGAATGAAGTGATCGACAATGGCGCAGCACTGGCGAAACTCGATCAACTAGTCACGTACAGCCGACAATTCGTGCAGTGAATTGGGTATGAGTACATTTGTTAAAACCGACACGATTTTAGACAAAATACTGGCGCACAAAGAAGCCGAGATTGCTGCCTGTGAACGCCATACCCCTTTGGCTGAATGGCGCGACCAGATTAAATTGGTTGCCCCGCCGAAGGATTTTGCGCGGGCGCTCCGCCGGGAGACAGTGGCGCTGATTGCCGAGGTCAAAAAAGTTTCGCCCAGTAAAGGGGTGCTGATCGAAAACTTTGATCCGGCGGTGATTGGCAAAACCTATGCGGACAACGGCGCGGCAGCAATTTCGGTACTGGCGGACGAGCAGTTTTTTCAGGGCAATATCCGTTATCTGGATGCCGTGCGGGCGGTAGCGGATGTGCCGCTGCTCTGCAAGGAATTTATCCTGTTTCCCTATCAGGTTTATGAAGCCCGTTTGCATCAGGCCGATGCAGCGCTGCTGATCGTGATGGCGCTGGAAGATGCGAGGCTGAAGGATTTACACCAGCTTATCAACGAACTCGGCATGGCGGCGCTGGTGGAAGTCCATAACGAAGACGAATTGGAACGGGCGCTGAAAATCGGCGCGACGCTGATCGGCGTCAACAACCGGGATTTGCGAACGTTCCACGAAGACTTGGACACTACGGCACGAGTAGCAAAAATCGCTCCATCTGGCGTAACGCTGGTAGCCGAAAGTGCCATCCGCAGCCCGGAAGATGTGCGCCGAATGGGTGAATTAGGCGCGCACGCGGTTTTGGTTGGCGAGGGCTTGGTGAAGGCGGATAATATAGCCTCACAAGTTCGAGCATTTAGCAGCCAACCGCGTGAGGTGAAAACATGAAGGTGAAGATTTGCGGCATCACCACATTTGAGGATGCATGGGCAGCGACGGAAGCCGGAGCCGATTTATTGGGATTCAATTTCTATAAGAAGAGTCCGCGTTACATCACCCCGGAAGCGGCGCAGCCATTGTGTGATAGTTTACGGGCGCAGTTGGGCGCGGCTTGTCCGGTGCTGGTAGGTGTGTTTGTCAACGAAGTAGTCGGATTGATTTCCGCTATCACGCGCAAAGTGGGCTTGAACGCAGCACAGCTTAGCGGAGACGAGTCCGATGATTTGTTGCGCGAACTGCGCGGAATCGGTTTTAAGGCCATCCGACCCATGAATTTGGCGCAGGCTTTAGATGATGTTCAATATTTCAGCCCGCACTTTCCGGCTAATCCGCAAATTCCTTCGCTGCTGTTGGATGCTTATCATCCGCAGTTGTACGGTGGAACGGGTGAACAGGCCAGTGTTGAGGTTGCATTGGCAGTACGCTCACAAGTGCCGCGTTTGATGCTGGCGGGCGGCCTGACACCGGAAAATGTGGGCGAACGGGTTGCAGCGGTTCAGCCATGGGGCGTGGACGTTGCCAGTGGCGTCGAGGTAGAAGGACAGCCCGATCTGAAAGATGCCGGAAAAATGCGTGCTTTTATTCAGGCTGCAAAAAGTGTTTTCTAAATCATACAGGTGATGATGGATGTCCGCTTTTCTCATTGAACCCATGCAGGCCTCAGATTGGGATGCAGTGCGTGAAATTTATCTGGCAGGTATTGCCACTGGCAATGCGACCTTTGAAACCACTGCGCCAGAATGGGCGGAATGGGACGCTAAACACCGCTCTGACTGCCGCTTGGTCGCACGGGCGAACGGCGGGGTGATCGGTTGGACGGCGCTTTCGCCTGTATCCGCCCGCAAGGTTTATGCCGGAGTGGTTGAGGAAAGTGTATATATCGCGGCATCGGCACAGGGGAAGGGTGTCGGCAAGGCGCTGTTGAGTGCGGTGATTGCTGAATCGGAAAAAGTCGGCATCTGGACGATTCAAACCAGTATTTTTCCTGAGAATGTGGGCAGTTTGGCGTTACACAAAAGCTGCGGTTTCCGTGAAGTCGGCTACCGTGAGCACATCGGGCAGATGAACGGCGTCTGGCGCAATACGATATTTCTCGAACGACGGAGTCGGATGACGGGGATGTAACCAAAGTGAAGAGTAATAACCGTATTGGGAAATTGCGTACAGTTCCTGTACGTGAGGCATTCCCCCATGAAGCCCATGATTTTACTGTGTGGCTAGCGGACAATATTGATGCTTTGTCAATGGCTCTCGACCTAGAGCTATTTAATGTTAGTAGAGAGTTACCAGTTGGTGATTTTAGTGCTGATTTGTTTTGTTACGATGCTCAGGGAAATGGGGTTGTAATCGAGAATCAACTCAAGCGAACCGATCATGACCATTTTGGGAAGTTAATGACTTATTGGGGGAATCTTGAAGCACATACAGCGATTTGGATTACCCCTGAGCCGAGAGAGGAACATCGTAATGCAGTCGAGCGGCTCAATGCTTTAAACAAAATGTCAATATATCTTGTCAAACTTCAAGTAGTTCAAATTGCCGATTCTCCATTTGCTCCCTTGTTCACCGTTATTGTTCGTCCTCTTGGACAAACTCCAGTGGTTATGGAAACAGAATCCGAGCATGTTGCTTCTGAAATGGTGATTGAGGTAGAGCCGCCAACTGGAGCTTTGCCACGGGTTTGGTGTTTTTACCCCCGTCGAGATCAGGAGGCCTATGATTTATTCCTCAATAAGAAGATAGTTGGTGTAGGTTTTGGGGATGCAATAGGTGATTTTAGGGAAATCCCGCCAACTCCAGAAGCCTATCGGGATGCTTGGATGAGATATTCTCCCTTAAGTTCGCCAAGACAAGCCAGCACATTCTATGCGATGTTTTACAGCTTTGTGAACCGGATTAATGTAGATGATTTGGTTATCTACGCACCCACTTGGAAAGAAAGAATAATCTATGTGGGCAAGATTTCCGGAGCTTATGAATACGCAACAGGTTGGTTCAAAAGCTATCGTCATCGGCGATCTGTGAAGTGGATAACCCAGTTTCCTCGAGACTCCTTTAGCTCCCTTGCTTTGAAAGGTATAACGGTTACGCTTGCTGTTTTTAAGATAGGAAGCGAAGCGTTTCTATCAGAATTGGAGCAGAAATTGAAAGAAGAGAAGGTTTTGTGATGGCTTATATTCAAACTGAAACAACAAACGTCCCTGATGAGCGTGGCTATTATGGCGAATTTGGCGGGCGTTTTGTGCCGGAAACGCTGATTCCCGCGCTGGATGAACTCATCGTCGCTTACCGTGAGGCGATGGCTGACCCGGAATTTCAGAAGCGGCTGATGGATTTGCATCATACCTATACCGGGCGCCCAACCCCCATCACCTACGCTGAACGCCTCAGCCAGCAGCTTGGCGGGGCGCAGATTTACTTGAAGCGCGAAGATTTAGCCCATACTGGAGCGCATAAAATCAACAATGCGCTGGGTCAGGCGTTATTGGCTCAGCGCATGGGTAAAAAGCGCATCGTGGCAGAAACCGGCGCAGGGCAGCACGGCGTTGCCAGCGCGACCGCCTGTGCTTTGCTCGGTCTGGAATGCCATGTTTATATGGGCAGCGTCGATATGGCGCGGCAGCAGCCGAATGTCTTCCGCATGAAACTGCTCGGCGCGAATGTCATCCCGGTGGAAAGTGGCAGTAAAACGCTCAAGGATGCCATCAACGAAGCCATCCGCGATTGGGTGACGAACGTCCAAAGCACATTTTATCTGCTCGGTTCGGCGCTTGGCCCGCACCCTTATCCGATGATGGTGCGTGACTTTCAGAGCGTGATCGGGGTCGAAGCCCGTGAACAAATTCTTGAAGCCACAGGCCGTTTGCCGGATACCTGCATCGCTTGTGTTGGCGGCGGCAGCAACGCAATTGGTTTGTTTCATGGTTTCCGCGATGATGAAGATGTCGAACTCATTGGTGTCGAAGCGGGTGGACATGGCATCGAAAGCGGCGAACATGCCGCCCGATTTGCTGACCCCAGCACCGGACGACCCGGCGTTTTACATGGCGCGCGTTCCTTCGTGCTGCAAAACGCCGACGGACAAATCATGAACACCCACAGCGTTTCGGCTGGTCTGGATTATGCATCAGTCGGGCCGGAACATGCTCACCTGCGCCAAACCGAACGTGCTTTTTATACGCTGGCAACCGACGAAGAAGCCCTCGCTGCTTTGCAAACCCTGTGCAAGATGGAGGGCATCATTCCCGCGTTGGAAAGTTCCCATGCCGTAGCTGAGGCCATCAAACGCGCGCCGACTATGCCCAAAGACTCGATCATTTTGGTCAACCTTTCCGGTCGTGGTGACAAGGATTTGGATACCGTCATGCGGGAGCTAAAGCTGAATGGCTGATGAACAACCGCACACGGTCAGCGCACTCTTGATAGACCCGGAAGGCAAACTCATCATCCAACTGCGGGATGATAAACCGACGATTTTGTATCCCAATACATGGTCAACGCTGGGCGGCGCGATTGAAGAGGGCGAAACGCCCACGCAGGCGATGGAACGGGAATTGATCGAGGAAATCGAAATCTGTCCGCCGCTGCATTTTTGGAAGGTTTTCGATACGCATTTTATGATTGGTGAAATGCCGATCACCGTGTCAGTACATGTATTCATTGGCGAACTGGATACCCCTTTGGAGCAGATCAATCTGCATGAAGGCCAGCGTTTAGGGGGATTCGGCGCGGACGAAATTGCTGATCTGCAATGTGCATTTGGGTTAGAGGAATTGTTCAAGGACTTTTTTGCAAACTATGAACATCGCACTAGCCTCCACCTTTAATCCGCGCGGGGAAATTGGGCGCTTGCAACGCTACTATTCGCAGATGCAATCGCTCTATCAATACATCATTATGGTGATGCCGCCCACTGCCAAACCCGAAGATGTTGACATGGTGAAAGCGCTGCCGGATGCACAGGTGTCCACAAGTGGCGAATGGAGCAGTGGGCGTTTTCGTTCTTTGCAATATGCCTACGAAACCGGGGCGGACTTCATCCAATATGCCGATTTAGATCGTCTGATTCGCTGGATCGAAACCCGCCCTGACGAATTAAAAACCACCGTTGACCGCATCCAAACCTGCGATTGCCTTGTGCTTGGACGGACGCCTGCCGCATGGGCAACCCACCCACAGGTGATGATTCAGATGGAGCAGGTCATCAACTCCGTATTTTCGCAGCATCTCGGCATGGAACTCGATTTCGGTGCTGGCTCAAAAGGTTTTAGTCGCCGCGCTGCCGAATTGATTGTGGCCAATGCCCGTCCTTTAGATGCGATTGGTTCGGATACCGAATGGCCGATTTTGTGCCATCGGGCAGGGCTGACAGTAGAAGGCCTTTTAGTTGATGGCTTGGATTGGGAAATTCCCGATCAGTACCAAGATCGCGCCGCAGATCGTCAGCGTCAGCGGCAGGTAGCCGAAGCCTATGATGCGGATGTCAAACACTGGCAGCACCGCATGAAAACGACGCAGTTGGCTGTAGCGGGTGGCCTCGCCGCGCTCGAACGGGAGTTGATCTTATGAGCGTTTTTCTCTCCTATTCGCGGGCAGATAGCGAATTTGTCGATCTGGTGCAGCGGCTTTTGGTGAGCAAAGGTTATGACGCATGGCTGGATCGACGCAACATTGGCGCGGGCAGCCGATGGGATAACGAAATTGAAGAAGCTATCAAATCGCGCAGCCATATGGTCGTCGTACTGTCGCCTGAATCGGCGGCTTCGCAGAATGTAGCCGACGAATGGAATTACGCGCTCGACGAAGGCAAAACCATTGTCCCGTTGCATTATCGAGAATGCAGCATCCCCATGCGCTTACGTCGTTTGCAGTGGATCGACTTTGCCAAACAACCCTTTGCGGAGGCTTTTATGGCGCTGACCAATGCCCTCGGTGAACCGGATGAACGCCCATCAGATGCCATCGAATTAGCCAAGCGCGAGGGTTATGTATCCGTCACCGAACCCATATCCGGAATTCGGATCGCTTTTGCGTATCGGGATTATCCCAAAGCGGGCGGCTTTCTGATGACCGTCTGGTCAACGCTGCTCTGGTCGGTGATTAAACGCGGCAGCACCCAACATCGTGCTTACGATTACGGTTATCAATGGGCGCTGCGAAATCTGGCGAACGGGGAAGTGCTTCAACTGCCGGATAAAAAAGGCCTTTTGCTGCATGAGATCGGTATTGAACCGGGCGCGCGGCTGGAAATTGTTCATTTGAAGGGTGAAAAATCATGACGACAACCAAATTAGAATCCGGTTTAGCAGCAATCGAATCCATGTTCGTCCGCGCCAAAGCGCAAAATCGTGCTGCCTTTTTGCCTTATTTTCCCATCGGCTATCCCGATTATCAAACCTCATTGGATTCCATTGCGGCGATGGCTGAGGAAGGGGTGGATGGATTTGAAATCGGGATGCCCTTCAGCGACCCGCTGGCGGATGGCCCGGTGGTTCAGGCCGCGACCCAAATCGCGCTGGAAAATGGGACGACCGTGCGGAAATGTCTGGAAGGGGTGCGCACCCTGCGCGAACGTGGCATAATGCAGCCCATGTTGATGATGGGTTACCTCAACCCGATATTGGCCTATGGTGCAGAGAAATTTGTGCAGGATGCCAAAGCTGCTGGCGCGGATGGTTTCATCGTGCCGGATTTACCCCCGGATGAAGGTCAATTTTTGACTGAAATCTGTGTGCGCGAAGGCATGGCACTGGTATTTTTCCTCGCACCCACCAGCAACACTGGCCGCATTAAACATGTAGCCGAACAGGCGCGCGGCTTTATCTATGTGGTAACACTAACGGGCGTCACTGGGGTGCGCGCTTCGCTTCCACCGGATTTAAAAGAATTTATCGCTCGCCTAAAAGCCGATACGGATAAACCGTTGGTGTTGGGCTTCGGCATCAGCACCCCTGAACAAGCGCGGATGGTGGGCGAACTGGTTGAAGGCTTCATCGTGGGTAGCGCTTTGGTACGCGCAGGTAAAGAGGGCGTAGATGCGGTGCGGACTTTGGCTGGCACTTTGCGCCGTGCATTGGATTGAGGGGGCACGGTTTGTGCCCCCTACATTAAATGAATGGTGCAGAGTCTGAAACAGTCTTACATGGCTTCTTTTTCGGCAATGTGAGTCACCGGGAAGACCAGATCAGTTTTGAGTTCTTGCGGAGGAACGTCTCCGGGGCCGTTCAAATACCATTCGTAGGCCATTCCGCTAACCTTGAGGCCCTTGTCTTTTGCGAATTGGGTGAGTTGTTCATAGGCCGGGCCAACTTTGTCATACGGGCCAGTGTAATGGCAGATTGCGAATAACCCGCCCGGTATCATGCCCGCTTTGATCTCGCCTTTGCCTGCCAGTGGCTTGGGAACGGAAAAGCCAGCTTCAATGTCGAGATTTTGCATATCCATATTGTAGTAGGCAGCGAACGCGCCTCCTGCATGGGGTTCACCTAAAGTGCCGAGATACTGCATAATTGCGCCGTAAATCCTGCCGAAGTGTTGGGGTAATTCCTGTACAGGTGCTCGAAAACGGATCGAGAGTGTAGGCTGGTCAGCCTGTTGTTTGATCTCACACGGAAACATGATTTGCCTCCTGAATTAGTGTGCCTAAGCCAGCCAGTAGCCGGGGGATAGTGGATTGTGGGGAGATGGTTTCAGGCTTAAGCGGAATAGATTATTTGTTCTACTCTAATGCAAAGGATAACTGATTTTGAATCCGGTGTTAAGTGACGAATGTCATGCGTTTTAAAATACTCCCTCGCTCCGCTTCGGTGCTGACTTGATTGGGTAAGGTAGACAAGATTGATTGGGCGACTTATATGGAGTTATTGCTAAGGGCTGAAATCCGCGGAAAGATGGTTTGACAATCCGCTGAGGACTGTGTTACGCTTTGCGCCAGATCAACTGAGGAAATACCAACAAACCTTTTTATGACGCACAACATCCAGATCGCCCGCTATTATTACTTTTACTTTAAGAGCCACATAGGGGCGTGTGGAGCGTTGGATGCTGGGTTGGAAACGGTCAGTTAGATCGTTCGGTAGAAGGAACTCAGAAGGCGCAGGGCCACACGCTCCGCGCCTTTTTTATTGCCTACAGCGCAAGAAAAGGACGTGTTTATGACCATGATGTTCCGGGGGGTACGCGGGGCAACCACTGTTCACGAAAACACAGGCGAGGCCATCTGGAAGGCCACCCGTGAACTGCTGCAAGCGGTGATAAAGGCCAATGATATTGAGGAGGAGTTTGTCGCCAGCGTCATTTTTACCACCACGCCGGATTTAAACGCGGTCTATCCGGCAAAGGCTGCCCGTGATTTGGGCTGGCACAGGGCGGCTTTGATGGGCTGTCAGGAAGCCGATGTGCCGAATGGCATTCCAATGTGTATCCGGGTGCTCATTCACTGGAACACCACCCGGACGTTAGACGAAGTGCAGCATGTGTATATGAAAGGCGCGATGGCGCTCCGGCCAGACTTATATCCTGATAACAAATTGATCTTGAATGGAGATGACAAAGCATGATTGTCGTGATGAAACCCGCCTCGACGGCGCAGCAAATTTCGGATGTGATCGCCCGTGTGAAATCGGATGGTTATGATGCCCATCTTTCGCAGGGGGAACAGCACACCATTATCGGCGTAGTGGGGGAAAGCCCGACTCCATTGCGCGAAGAAAATTATGGCACGATGGAAGGGGTCGAAAAGGTGATGCGGATTTCCGCGCCCTACAAACTTGCCAGCCGCCACTTCCACCCGCATGATACCCTCGTCCCGCTGAACGGTTCGCACATGGGCAGCAAAAAGGTACTGATTATCGCTGGGCCGTGTTCGGTCGAAAGCCGCGAACAGATCATTGATATTGCCTGCCAGATGAAAGAAGCTGGGGCGACCGCACTGCGTGGTGGGGCATTCAAACCGCGTACTTCGCCGTACAGTTTTCAGGGGCATGGCGAAAAAGCCTTGCAATGGCTGGCGGAAGCCCGTGAACGTACCGGACTGCCGATTGTGACCGAAGTGATGGATACGGCGCAGGTTCCAATGGTTTGCCAGTATGCCGATGTGCTGCAAATTGGTGCGCGCAATATGCAGAACTTCAGTTTGTTGAATGTGGTGGGCGAAAGTCAGCACACCATTTTGCTCAAGCGCGGCATGAGCAGCACGGTTGAGGATTTGCTGATGTCGGCTGAATATGTCCTTTCGCATGGAAACAACCGCGTTATGCTTTGCGAACGCGGCATCCGTACTTTCGAGAAGGCTACCCGCAACACTTTCGATGTCAACGCCATTCCAGTGCTGAAGAATCTAACGCATTTGCCCGTGATTGCTGATCCCAGCCACGCGGTTGGCCTGTGGGAATATGTCGAGGCGATTGCCCGCAGCGCGGTTGCTGCTGGTGCGGACGGTTTGATTGTCGAAGTCCATCCCGAACCGGATAAGGCCATTTCCGATGGTCGCCAGAGCCTCAAGCCGGAACGCTTCAAAGCAATGGTACAGCAGGTGCAGCGGATTGCGGAAGCAGTCGGACGCACCGCCTGAGTGATGAGGAATGACCGGAATGAAAATCCGTCTTGCAACGGCTGAAGATGTCGATATGCTGGTTGGCTTGAATGCCGATGTGCAGAAACTCCATGCAGATGCCATGCCCCATTTGTTCAAGCAGCCAAGTGATTTGGGATCACTGGCTGCGGACTTCCGTGACCGGATACTGGCGGATGCTGACGGCAGCACTTTTATCGTTGAAGATGAAGGCCAGGCTAAAGGTTACGTCTACATCCGTATCATACGGCGGCCTGAAAATGCCTATATCTATACTCAAAATCTGATCTACATCGACCAGATTTCGGTCAAGCCTGCATCACAGGGTAAAGGTTATGGTCGGGCATTGATCGGAGCGGTTTTCGGTCTGGCGCGTTCACAGGGCATTAATCGGGTGGTGTTGGATACATGGGCGTTTAATACCCCTGCACACGGATTTTTTGAGCGAATGGGCTTTAAGCCCTTTAATTATCGGATGGATGTTTACCTGTCCGGTCAGCAGTAACCGGACAGATGGGCGGAGAAAGTATGTCTTCTGGTGGCTTTAAGACCCGCCATCTGGCGGTCGTTGGTTTAGGATTGATGGGCGGGTCGCTGGCGCTGGCATTGCGCGAACACGCCGACACCATAACGGGTGTCGAATTGAATGCCGAAGCGCGGCAGTATGCGGTAGAGAACAAGATTGTGGATGCCGCAACCGATGATTTGCGGGAAGGTGTGGCGCAGGCCGATACGGTGATCTTGGCTGCGCCTGTCCGCTCGATACAGGCAATGGTTGAACGGCGTATTGGTTCGTATTTGCGCTCCAATACCCTGCTGATCGACATCGGCAGCACCAAGCGCGACATCTGCGAGGCGATGGGCAAACTCCCCGTCGGCATTCACGCCATCGGCGGGCATCCCATGACCGGGAAAGAGGTCAGCGGCGTGGAATCCAGCGATAAAAATCTGTATCGGGGGCGGCCTTTTGTGTTATGCCCCACGCGCCGGACGACCCCGGCAACCCGTTTGCGGGCGCTCGGTCTGGTGCAGGCTTTAGCTGCTGTGCCGTTCGAGATGGAGGCCGACCGTCATGACCATCTGGTCGCTGCCATCAGCCATCTGCCGTACATCCTCAGTTCGGCGCTGGTGGCAACGGTCGCTAAAGAAGGCCAGAACGATCCGACGGTTTGGGAACTGGCAGCAGGCGGCTTCCGCGATATGTCCCGGTTGGCGGGGCAGGATGTGCAAATGATGGGCGACATCCTCAGCACCAATACGCAGGCTGTCGCTACATTGTTGGCGCTGTTCCGGGTGCAGCTCGCCATGCTGGAAGCCATGTTGATCTCCCGTGATGACCAGCAGTTGGCGGAATTTTTACGCCCAACGCGCGAGGCACGGGTGAATTGGATACAAAAATACGAGAATGGGCACAAAAATGGTAAATGATTGCTTCAAAGTTAAATCGGGTAGTGCCCTCAGTGGCACCACGACTGTCCCCGGTGATAAATCAATTTCGCATCGTGCCGTGATGTTCGGCGCGATGGGCAAAGGCACGACACAGGTACGCGGTTGGCTTGCTGCTGGCGACACCGAAGCCTCGCTGGCGACCATTCAGGCGCTTGGCATACAGGTTGACCGTCACAGCCAGCACGAACTGACGATTCACGGTGGGAAATTTCAGCCTCCAACGGGCGCGCTCAATTTGGTGAATGCCGGAACAGGCATCCGTCTGATTGCCGGAATCATGTGTGGTCAACCGTTTGAAAGTGTGCTGGATGGCAGCGAACAACTCCGCCGCCGTCCGATGAAGCGCGTCATCACCCCGCTGCAAATGATGGGAGCGAACATCAACGGCACCAATGACCGCGCCCCATTGACTATTAAACCCGCACAGATGCAAGGCATTAAATACAACATGCCGGTCGCCAGCGCGCAGGTCAAAAGTGCGGTCTTGCTGGCTGGCTTATTTGCAAAAGGCGCAACCGCCGTCGTCCAACCCGGCCCCGCCCGTGACCACACCGAACGCATGTTGAGCGCGATGGGCGCGGATATTGCTGCCGATGGCGATACCGTTGTAGTTAGGCCAAATGGCGAACTGCGTCCGATGGATTTGACCGTGCCCAGCGATATTTCATCAGCCGCTTTCCCACTGGTCGCCGCGTTGATTGTTCCCGACAGCGACATCACCCTCACCGGAATTAACCTGAATCCCACGCGTACAGGGCTTTTAGATGTCCTCAAAGCAATGGGCGCCGACCTGACCGTGACCGAAACCGGATTGGAAGCGGGCGAACCCGTCGGCACAATTCGCGCCCGCCACAGTGTCTTGAAAGGCACACAGGTCGGCGGTAAGGTTGTCGTCGAAATGATCGACGAATTCCCGATTTTGATGGTGGCTGCGCTGGCTGCCGAAGGTGAAACGGTGGTGCGTGATGCACAGGAACTCCGCGTGAAGGAAACCGACCGCATCGCCGTCATGGCGGGCGAATTGGCGAAACTTGGCGCACAGATTACCGAAACACCCGATGGATTCATCATCAAAGGGCCGCAAAAGTTGAAGGCCGCGACTGTGTATGGTCACGACGATCACCGCGTTTCAATGAGCTTATCGGTTGCTGCCCTGATTGCTGAAGGCGAAACCACCGTCATGGATGCCCGTTGCGCGGGCGATTCCTTCCCCGGTTTTGCCGAAACGCTGGCTGGTTTAGGCGCACATATTGGCGTTGAGGTTTTGGCATAATTTAATGACTGGCGACTCGCAGCGCATTGAAAATACCCGAACGTGTCCGGTCTGCGAAGGTAGCGGTAAGACACAGGAGCGCTACGTCTACAAGCAGCAGCACCGCTACGATACGGGCGGTAGCGAGGTTTTTCATAACGAAACCTGCTGGTTATGCGGTGGTGCGAACGGCATCACCCGCGATATGTATGCCAGTTGGGAACAGGTGGAATCTTATAAACCATGCCCCGCTTGTAATAGTACCGGTGGCAAGCGGTATTGGGGCTGGCAAGAATCGCGTAAGAGATTTACCTTTGAGCCCTGCCGCGTATGCGAGGGCAAACGGCGGGCTTCCCCAACGGCAATTGCATTGCATAATCGGGAGCGCCGTCAGTTGCAGGTTTGGGGCATTGGCTGCACCGCATTGGCCATCATTGGCGGGTTGGTTATCGCCACTTACGTCTTGAATTTGCTGGTGCGGGGAACGCCCTGGATGATTTGCTGCCCTTCGCCGGGTCTGGTGCTGCCGGGGGCGGTTATGCTGGTGGCAGGCATACGGCAATCATCGTCGGGTTGGTGAGGGGCGGGTCAGCGTGGGTATTCGGGTAGATTGGGACAGCCAGGATAAGGCGATTATCACATACAGCTTTGAAGGCTACTGGACGTGGCCGCACATGCATGAAGCCGTTCGTCAGGTGTATGCCTTGATGGCGACGGTCAATTACACCGTTGATGTTATCGTAGACCTTACCGAGAGCAGTTTTGTTCCCAGCGAGGCTATAGCCAACGCCCGTCAATTGGCGGTTTCAGTAAAACCACATACCAATTATTCCGGTACCACCGTCTATGTTGGGATGAATACATTGGCGCGCACATTGCTGAACGCGGTTTCGCAGATTTATTATCAGATGAATCAGTATCACAACTTTGTCTTTGTACGAAATTTGGCTGAGGCTTACAAAGTGATCGAAGACCAGCGAAAAAAAGAAGGCAGGGTACATACTACTGTGAACAAAGTTGGCGTCATCGGTTGGCCTGTGACCCATAGCATTAGTCCTGCCATGCACAATGCAGCTTTTCGCGTGTTGGGTTTGCTGGATTGGAGTTATGAACTCGCGCCTGTGCCGCCGGACATTGTGCGTCAGAGCCTAAAAATGCTGCGCGAAGAAGGTGGTTTCATTGGCGTCAATGTGACTGTGCCGCTAAAGCAGGCCGTGATGCCCTTCGTCCAGCCGGACGAACGCGCGCGGGCAGTTGGGGCAGTCAACGTGATTGATTTCCGCACCAATCTCGGCACGAACACTGATGTGGTGGGTTTCATTGATGATCTGAAAGCGCATAATGTGCCGCTGAAGGATAAGACTGTTATCGTCTTGGGGGCAGGTGGCGCGGCGCGGGCCGCGGTTTATGGACTGGTGGGGGAAGGTGCAGAAGTAGTTGTTGTCAATCGTACCCCGGAAAAAGCCCAGGTCATGCTGGCTGATTTGACGATTTCAGCGGGGATTCGCGGCGCGGATGTCAAAACCATTGACGAAGCCGCCGAGATCAGTCCCTCACTGATCGTCAACTGCACATCAGTTGGCATGTGGCCGAAGGTTGATGAATCGCCATGGATCGACGGGGTTCCCTTTCCAAAAGGCGTCACGGTTTACGATATGGTCTATCGTCCTTTACGCACCCGTTTTATGGAACAGGCTGAGGCTGTGGAGGGTCGCGCAATCGGCGGCTTGGGAATGCTCGTGCGACAGGGGGCAGCCGCATTTAACATCTGGGCGAAACACGAAGCTCCAGTTGAGGTGATGTACGAAGCAGCAGAAAACGCCCTTCGTTCTCAATAAGGTTCAATGCCGTTGAGACTGTATGAGTCTTGAAAGTTTTCCCAGCCCTTTTAGTGGGCTTGATTTTTCTAGCCGGAGGTTTGAACCTCCGGCGGTGCAGGAAATAGAATTTATCTGCAATTGGAAGTGGAGTTGAAATGCCGATTCGTTTTCTCACTGCTGGTGAATCGCATGGCCCGATGCTCACCGCCATTATCGAAGGCTTACCTGCTGGACTGCCACTGACGCCGGAGGACATCAACATTGAATTGGCGCGCCGTCAGCAGGGTTATGGGTCTGGCGGGCGCATGAGCATCGAACGGGATGAGGTTCGTATTACATCGGGCCTGATGAATGGCATCACGACGGGCGCACCGATTGCGCTGCTGGTCGAAAACCGCGATTATAAGAATTGGCGCGAAAAAGATATTACGCCTATGACCACACCGCGCCCCGGCCATGCTGATCTGACGGGCGCGATCAAATATGGCTATCGTGATCTGCGGATCGCTCTCGAACGTGCCAGCGCCCGCGAAACCACCATGCGCGTTGCGGTGGGCGCGATCTGCAAAAAGCTGTTGGCGCAGTTCGGGATTTTGGTCGGCGCTTATGTGGTGCAGGTTGGCGATGTGAAAGCGACTGTGCCGGATGAGATGCCCTTTGAAGACCGTTTCCGCATCGCCGAAGATAACGATGTGCGCTGTCCGATGGTTGAGTTGGTAGCCGCCATGCACGACGCTATTCACCAGATCAAGATCGATAAAGACACCCTCGGCGGAATTTTCGAGGTCGCCGCGCTCAATGTCCCGCCCGGATTAGGGTCACATGTCCATTGGGATCGGCGCTTGGACGCACGGATTGTTGCTGCAATGGTCAGCATCCATGCCATGAAAGGCGCGGAAGTTGGCCCGGCTTTCGAGAATGCGGGCAAACGGGGTACACAGGTGCATGACGCCATTGTGATGCGGGATGGCGAATTGGCGCGGCGTACCAATCGTGCAGGCGGTATCGAAGGCGGCATCAGCACGGGTGAACCGATTCTGGCGCGGGTTGCTATGAAACCCATCGCCACCATTTTACAGGGTATGGAATCGGTCAGTCTGGTGACCGGAGAATCAGAAGAAACCGTTTACGAACGCAGCGATTTTTGTGCTTTGCCGCGTGCAGTACCCATTGGTGAAGCCATGATGGCCTTAGTCATTGCGGATGCCCTGCTGGAAAAATTGGGTGGTGATAGTATTGAGGAAATGCGTCCGCGCTTTGAGACTCTGCGGCGGGCGCGTTTGGAAGACCTGCCAATGGATAATGTGGAGTGGAGATTTGGTTACGACTAACGACCGCAATATCGTCATCACTGGCTTTATGGGGACGGGTAAATCGACTGTTGGCAAACTGCTGGCGGAAAAATTGGGGCGTCCGTTCCTCGATACCGACGAAGAAATTGTCCGCCGAGTCCATAAAACCATCCCGGAAATTTTCGCCCAGTATGGCGAAGCCGAATTCCGCCATATCGAGCGCCGCATGTGTCGTTTCTTGGCTGCACAGCGTGGTTTTGTCATTTCGACAGGCGGCGGCATGTTGGTGGATGAGGGCAACTGCGAGGTGATGTTAGCCTCTGGACTCGTCGTCTGCTTGACTGCATCGCCGGAAGTCATTGCCGCGCGTTTGACGGCGGATAAATCCGAACGTCCGCTGCTGAAGGGCGATTGGCGCGCCTTGTTGGAAAAACGCCGCCCCGCTTATGACGCCATTCCCTGCCAGATTGATACTACCAACCGTACCCCGGAAGACATCGTTGAGGAAATTCAAGGCTTATGGCAGACCGTATTCGTGTAACCGCCCCCGGCGGCGATTATGACATTCACATTGAAAGCGGTCTGCTCAATCGCGCCCGTGATTTTGTGGGTGATGTCAAAACCGTAGTCATCACCAATACCACCCTTGTCCCTGTGTATGGCGAAACATTAGTGAAGAATCTGCCGCAGGCGGTTTTGGTGACAATGCCCGATGGCGAACAATACAAAACGCTGGAAACCGTCGCTCGCTTATATGGCGAATTTGTCGCTGCTGGCCTGGATCGTAATGGGACAGTAATTGCTTTGGGTGGTGGCGTGGTTGGGGATACGGCGGGTTTTGCGGCGACGACTTACATGCGCGGTGTGCGATTTGTGCAAATCCCAACCAGTTTGCTGGCGATGGTCGATTCCAGCGTCGGCGGCAAGGTGGGTGTTGATCTACCGCAGGGCAAGAATTTAGTCGGCGCGTTCAAGCAGCCGGACGTGGTGTTGATTGACCCGGCTGTGCTGAAGACCTTACCAGAACGCGAATGGCGCTGTGGCATGGCCGAGGCGGTCAAACATGGATTCTTGGCAGACGCAGAGTTATTGGCGATGGCGCGTCAACTGTCGCCGGGGCAGGATATGACCGATTTGGTGCGCCGCGCCGTGCAGGTCAAGGTTGATGTAGTACAAAAAGAC
>JAIOHM010000025.1 GCA_019912965.1 Anaerolineae bacterium | reverse complement strand
TTTCCACACCCATCCTTAAAATTATCGTCCCCTCAACCGGGATGGAGAGGGCGAGTGGCTGACCGAGCTTGCCGCAGTTGTCAGCCACGAGGGGGTGAGGTGAATTTCTCTGAAAACTGATAACTGATAACTGGCAACTATTCACTAGACATATCAGCCTGACGAATTGACAACTACGAGCTTTACTAAAAGCTGCTCCTTATCGAAACACCCGCGCCAGCACCAGAATAAAACTGCCCCGCGTGTTGGGATCACCGTCTAACCCGCTGAACCGTGCCGCCTCGATGGTATAAATCCCCGTGCGCGGTAAAACAAACCGGGCTACCCGCGCATTCTTACCCCCACCGCTGTCATCGTCCTCAGCCACCACAGTGCCGTTGCTATCCAGAATCCGCACCACCGGGTCAAGATCACCATCACCCCGGTTCAGCGAAACCGTAACCGCGTCACCCTCCACGCCCCAGAAAGCAAAGCTGACCGTCGGTGTAATCTCGTCAATGCGTCCGGTGATCGTCGTCCCATAACTGATGCGCTGCGTCTCTGGTGAAACACCATCAAAAGCATTCCCCAGACTTTGCAATTCCAGCCGGAATGATCCAGCCGTCGTACCCGCTTCACGATCAAATCGTGTGGCAAGGATATAATAAGTCCCGTCAGATGGAATCAGGAAACCATCAATCTTCGCGTTCTGCCCACCACCCCCATCATCATCGGTCGTAATTTCCTGAAGATTCGCATCCGCCAGCACCAGAAACGCATCCACTGAACCCTGAACCCGATCCATCCGCACCGTAATCAGATCGTTTTGCTTGGCATCGAACACATAATAGCGCGTATAGTTCTGGTTCGTCAGTTCGCCGTCTTCAATCTGATTCACCAGCAGTGGAATAGCCGTTTGTGGGGAATTGCCAAAGCCGCTGTTTTCCGCCTCTTGTAGCGTCAGAATAAACTGCCCGCTGGATGTACCCACCGCCTCACCATAACGAGTGGCTTTGATGATATAAGTGCCTGCGGCTTCAACCACCAGATTCGTAATTTCCGCGTCCAACCCGGAACCCGGAACATCATCGTTATCCGCAATCACAAACGCGCTGCTGTCCACCACCTGAAGATACGAGTCCAGATCGCCGGAATTACGCTGCATTCGGATGTTTACAATGTCGCCCCGTTCAGCGCGAAAGCTGTAATAAAGCTGTGGGGTCATATTGCTGATATTGTTGATGACCGAATCGCCGTAACGCAGTGCGCTGCCAGAAGCCGAACTGACGCCAATACGCTCCATATCCAGTTCAAAAGCGCCCGTTGTGCTGCCCAATCCATAGCCAAACCGCCCCACCACCACATAATACCGGCTGCTGGATGGAATGCTCAACGCATCAATCGTCACATCACGGCTGCCCCGGCTGTCATCAGCGCGGGCAATCAACTGCCCGCCAGCATCCAGCACCGTCAGCACCGGGTCGAGGTTGCCGTTAGTTGTCTCCAGATGGATGGAAATAACCTCGCCGCGTAAACCATCAAAGAAATACACAGCGCGCGGGTTAGCGTTGGTAATCTGCCCGCTTACCACCCCACCATAGCTGACACTGGCTTCCGGCTCATCCTGTGCCGAAACTGGAACAGCCATCAGCATCAGCAAAATAATTATTCGGCAAAGAATCTTCATTAAACAATCTCACTGCTATTCATCAACAAGGCACGATCAATCAATTCAGGTGAGAGATCACGAATCAAACCGCAGGATAGGCAGGTAAATCGTAAAGGTTGTCCCCTTGCCCAATTCGCTCTGAACCTGAATAGTTCCGCCATGCAGTTCTACCGCATCCCAAACAATTCGCAGTCCTAATCCTGTGCCGTTAATATCGCCCACATTGCTCGCCCGGAAATACGGTTCAAATAAATGGGGCTGGTCATCCGCCGGAATCCCGATCCCGTCATCACTCACCTGCACAAGAATGGTATGAGTACCCCGCCGCGACAGCTTGAGCCGGATTTCCCCACCTTGCGATGAGTATTTGATAGCGTTGGTCAGTAAATTTTTCAGAATGTGGTTCAGCAGAAGATAATCAACCGGAACCTGATCGAACTCCCCTTCGCTCTCAAAGATCAGATGATGCGCCATCCCAACCGTCGTATGCATCTCCTGAAGCAACTCTTGGCAGACCTGCTTCAGATCAATCGGCTGCGGGTTGAATTGCAGCCTCCCGCTTTCCGCCCGAATGATAACCGAGACATCATCCATCATCTGGCTCAAATGCTCCACCTGTTTTTTGATCGTTTGATGTCCGGTTGCTTTACGCTCCGGCGTCAACCGGTCGCCGTATCGTTCCAAAAGTTCGCTGGATGTCAGAATAACCGCTAAAGGGGTGCGGAATTCATGAGAAACAATCGACATAAAACGGTTACGGAGTTCACCAATCTCTTTTTCTTTTTGGAGTGCGCGGCGCAGTTCCTCTTTTTGCAAGCGTTCTTCCTCAATTTGTACCCGTTCGCTGGTATCGCGCAGCGTAACCACAATCGCCTTGCCATGATCCCAAGGAATCAAAGTCGCCGTCAAATCCATCGGAATCACGACCCCATCACCGCGCAAAAACAATTGGGATTCTAGCACAGCCCCGTAAGCGCGCAGACGTTGTATCAATTCCCGTTCCTCAAATTTATTTTCCTGTGGAAACAAAAGGCTGAAGTGCTGCCCCAATATATCCTGCGCGTCATACTTCAACACCCGGTTGGTGGATGGGTTCACGCTGAAGATCAATTCAGTCTCAGCGTCTACAATGATGATCGCATCCAGCGACTCGCGGAAAATGACGCCGAACTTCTCATCGGATTGCTCTAATGCCAGTTGAGCGCGTTTGCGTTCACTGATGTCCCGCCCAAACACCTGCACCGCGTGCCGTCCCTGATAAACCGATGGCACAGCAATCACTTCCAGCTCAACCGGCTTGCCATCCAGCCGCAGAAAACGATCTTCAGTAAATGGCACCCGGAGACCCTGCTCCAGCAGTTGGATGCGCCGGTTTGCCAGCCCTCGATAATCCGGGTGAATGATGTTCATGATATGGTTGCCTTCAATATCCTGTGGACTGGCCGCGCCCAAAAGCTGCGCCCCCCGTGAATTGATGAAGACAATTTCATCATCCACCTGTATCAGGATCAAATCCGGCGAAAGCTCCACCATTTGACGATAACGTTGTTCGCTTTCCCGCACCGAGAGTTCGGCATTGCGTTTTTCTTCACGCAGATTTTTGTCGCCTAAAGCGCGCTCCACCGCCAGCCCCAACCGCGATAGATGCACTTTCAAAACATAATCATCTGCGCCTTGCTTCAGGAATTTGACGGCTGCCTCATGATTCTCGATGTTGGTAACCACAATAAAGGGAATATCCAGCCCAAGCTCATGCAGCAGTTTCAACGCCCGCGTTCCATCAAACTGTGCCAGTTGAAAATCCGAAAAGATAAGGTCTACATCACTGGTCAGCGCCTCCCGAAACTGTGCCTCCGTATTGACCTGATGTGAAATAACTGTGTGTCCGACTTTCCGCAGTTCATCCAGCATCGACTCACCATCTATCGGCTGATCGTCAACAATGATCACGTGCAGTAATGACAAAATCAGTTCTCCCTCTAAAATCTGCGGGGTTGGAGAATAAACTGTTAATCAACAATACGACTCATTTTAATCGGGAATGCATTCTGACGATACGAGTATTTTACGAACGTTTGGATACCCCTATGATTATGGGGTTGGTTTGAAATCGAAATTTATTTAATCTATTAAAAAGTGTTACCCAATGAGGTGGTCAATGTCTACTTTGTTTTCCAGCAGCTATCCATCTCCCGGACAGCAGTCGCAGCCGCCCCGCCCGATGCCCTTCCATATGACAGACCCTTTTCAGGATCGCGGGATGGGGTGCTTCTGGCTGTCGGCAGATGATCATGTTCTGCAATTCGTCAGCCACCTGAGCTGCGTCCTGAACATGTCCTATATGTCGCCGTTCGTTCGCCGTCCACAGGGGCGCGCACTAATTGCCATCAATCCCCGCTATGATGTGCAGGAAGTGTGGCTATGGATTTACGAGTTATTGGAAACCGAAACACGGGAAATCGAGTTGGATCAAACGTGGGAAAATGCGATTACCGCTGCCTGCACAGAAGAACCGGACGATACCGATTATTTTGATTAAGGCACCCCGGCGGATGCCCGTTAATGGTTACTTATTCTGCCCGTACACTTTTTCGCCAGCCAGAATTTGCTGCAAACGAAACATATCGGTGCGCGAGGTCATATCAAGGCTGATCGGCGTGACCGAAACCACCTTGTCCTGAAGCACAGCATACACATCCGAATCCGGCTCCGCTTTGGAAGGATCGGTATCATAGTGATAGCCGATGCGCCCGATTTCCGAAAGTGCCAGACGTTCTGGGCGTGTCGGCCAGTAAACCCGGCGGCGCGATAACCGTGTGATGCGCCACGCCGTTGCCGGAGTCGCATCCCATGGAACATCAATCTTCAACACATCCACATCATCCGGGCGGCTGGGATGCGCGATCAACAATGCGCCGAACTGACGGGCAAAATAGGCAGCCGCGCTGAAATCAACTTCGCTGGAATAACTCAGGTGCAGGTCTTTGGGCGTTTGCAGTGAAACAGCCAATGCCGGAATACCCAGGCTGGCAGCTTCCAGCGCCGCGCCAACCGTGCCCGAAATCGTCACACCATTTCCCGTATTTTCGCCATAATTGATGCCGGAGACCACCAGCGACGGCAAACGGTCTGAGAGTTCCAGAACTCCATGTTGCACCGCTTGTGCAGGGGTAGCATCAACCGCATATGCTTTATACGGATAGCCATTACGAGGAAGCTCATGCGGATAAATGCGGCCCTCGCTGGCAATCGGCAGACTGCGCCCCATGCCGGATTGCTGTTCGCGCGGAGCAACAATCAGAATATCGCCCAACTCAGCAAAGGCTTCAGCCACCATATGCAGTCCGGGCGATTCGATACCATCATCGTTTGTAAACAGAATGAGAGGACGTTCTTGACTCATAATCAGCCTTACTACAGACAACAGATGCCGCAGGCGCGGCATATAAGCATACCCTGTATAAAGTAAAACAGGGTATTTAAGATCATATCAAGAACGTTGGATAGATTTTCTTAACATTCAGTTAAGATTTACCAGCTTATTTCACCCGGCGGTCGTAACGGCAGTCTACACCCAACGCCTGTGCCACATATAACCCGGCCATCTGCAAATCCGTATAGGCTTGGTTGGAACTTAATGGCAGCACAGCATCTTCAATTTCCGCTTCGTGTGGGGTCAATTCATCATCAACCGGTTGTGCCTGTTCGATGACCGTATAAAAACGTCCATCCTGTAAAAACAGATTGAGTTCGCCATGATAGATAACACGGCTCTCCGTGACGACATCCCCGACCCGTTTCTTGCGTCCACGTCGGTTCATCACTTCGCTGACGTAAATCGCCTGAACATCCTGCTTCTGGAATGCCCATCGCTCGGTTTCGCCCCGCAGTCCGCGAATGATTCCCGTCTCATCATCAACCACGACCCGGTTAGGACTGGTGAGCAGTTGATAGATAATATAACCGATCAGACCGACCAGCAGTACAGCCACCGCCAACCCAAGATACGGTAGAAATTCGGGTTTCGGCAGAGCGATAACACCGCGCAGCGTCATCACGCTCAGGATGATATACACCACCACCAGCGCCGCATACCAGCCAATGCGTAAAATGCGGCTGCGTGCCCAACGGGGTGAGCGAGTAAATTGCAAAGCGGATTGTCGGTTAAGAGTCCATTGGTCGAAATACAACGGAAGTTCGCGCAGCGGTTTCGGCGGAGCTGGAACAGCAGCTTTTTGGGTTTCCGGTTCAATCAGGTTAAAGGGACACGCAATCGTCCGTGCCAGACCCCGACCAGCTTTGGCAGCCAGATCGCCAAAAACGGTCGTATCCGGGTCAGGCCACCGCGCCAGTTCACACCAGCGGCTGCCACGCTGTTGGGCGATTTCCGCCCCCAACAGCAAACCCAAATGCCACGACTCATCTTCCTGTGACCAACCCAGTACCACCCGCTGAATCGCATCAAGCGGGAGTGTTCCCTCACTCGGTAGCTGGCGCTTGCTGCCGAAAAGTTCAATGTAGTGGAGCGGTTGGTTAGGTGCGGCTTCCAGCAAAACCCGTTCCGGCACATTGCCGTTGACCATCAACCGCCAGCGATCAGTTTCTACTTCAATTGTCAGATTACCCGCAGCCGAAATTCGATCCATGCGTTCATTCGCTTTTTAACAGCCTATTACAACCCAGTCAGTTTACCGCGTAGCGTCCCCACTGACCAGACTCAGCTTCCAACCCGCCTACAACCGCCGCCCCTGAATGTACCGGGTCAGCAGGTCTTTGCGTACATACAGGAAGATGAACAACGCCGCCAGAAACCCCGTCAGATGTGCCAGATTATTGACGCCGCCGTAATCCTGCCCTTGCTGAATAACCGTCAGGGACGGAATCGTATCTTTAATCAGGAAATAGATGAGCAGAAGCCAGCCGGGGAGTTGTATTGTCCAGCGCCAGTTAGGAGCTTTTTCTACTTGTTCCATCCCAATCATTTTCATGATGACGACCACCGGGAAACGCAGCACAATCCCAATCCCCCAGAAACAGGTAACCATCGCGCCGGGGAACAGCACCAGATAGGCACCCATCACCCCGGAAATCGCACCGCTGGCTCCAATTCCCGGAAGATCAGCCATCGATGGATTAAGGACTTCCGAACCCACATTCGCCACCATACCCGCCACCAGATAAAACAGCAGGAAACGCCATGCGCCGCAGGCATCTTCCACCCGTCGGCCAAATGCCCACAGGAAGATCATATTGCCCAGCAAGTGCCACATATCCCCATGCATAAACATGCTGGTGAAGGTGGAAAATGCGCCAATACTCACCCCCTCCCGCATGAATACACCACGATAACCATATGTCCAGATGTCAGTCACATATTGGTAGAGGCGGTTAAGCCCTTCCATATCCCCACTCTCGGCCATATTAAGACCTTGATAAAAATGGGGAGCTTGGAAGAACAGAAAGATCAATGAATTGATCAATATCAGTGTCAGTGTCATCACTGGAATACTGCGATAACGCACATTTCCAGTATCCGTGATGGGCAAAGGGAAGATAATTGCCCCCTGAATCAATGTCAGGAGGATAGTAATCAGGAAAATGAAAAAGATCAGCATGATGATAAATCCGTTTCCTATGCCGCTTTTAGAACTGGCCGAAGATTTCTTCCCATGTGGGAACAATCGGCGGCTTTGGGTTGGAAAGCAATCCAATGGCCGTGCTGAATACGAGCGCAAATGCCACCAACAGCAGCGCCGCCCCGATCAGTCCAATGCCGATGCGTGCGCCCGCTGGGATAATCGGAATCTCGGTCACATTATCCGGTTCACTGGTATAAGCCTCAAAATCGTTCTTGGGTTTTTCCGGCGGAGGGGGCACCTCGCCGCCCAATAAACGTGCTAACGGCTGCTGTTGTGGTGAAGAAGTGGCCGTAATCACCATATACCCACCCAGTATGGCTAAGGTGATGCCGCTCAAACGCCCGAAACCCAATTGCAGCAAGTCCAGCCCTGCGTCCTGCCAGGCCATCAACAGATAAACCATCCCGAAACCAGCCGCCTCGCGCACTGCCATCGGAATGCTGGCGCGTTCTTTATCCGTCAGCGTTGGGGCAAACGTCAGCAGACGTTCATCCGCCTCTTTACCCTCTTTGGTGCGCGAACCTAACCGTGCAGCCTGTTCATACAACTGCACCGCCTCCGTTTTGCGTCCGGCCTCTTCATACAAATCAGCTAAACGCAGCAGGAGTTTCTGGCTTTTAGGATGCACATGAACAGCATGTTCCAGAATGTCCAGCGCCTGCGGGTATAGCTCCCGTTTGACGAAATAATCGACCATCTCCGATGTGACTGTATCGCCAGCTTCAGCCAGTTTCGCCAGCTTCACCCGTAAATCATCGGCTTCATCATGCTTGCCCTGATATTTCGCAATATCAATCGCCGTCAGATAAATAGAAGGATGCTGTGTGCCGCTTTGGAGTGCATTCCACACCAGTTCACGGGCATCATCGATGTACTTCAGACGTGAAAGATGACGGACAGCATTGCCAATGGCTTCTTCATGATCGACTTCGATTTCCAGCACCCGAACCCATTGCTCAATCGCCCCTTCAGGATCATCCTGCTCAAGCCGTTCCTGAGCCTTAGCCAGCAGGGCAGGAATGCGGCTGGCATTGGCGGCGGAAACCATTTTCGGCTTGCCATTAACTTTTGGAGAGACACTAACAGCCGCCGCAGTTGCAGCGCTGGCATGAGGTGTGTCAGTCAATTTGTCCATCAGTGCGCGCGCCTGCGGATTGTCAGGATTAATCTTCAGGGCACGTTCCAGACATTGCACTTTTTTCCCCGGATCGTTTACGGTTCGGGACAACCATAACCAGGCCATTTCATTCTGCGGTTCCAGCCGCAGCGACTGCATTAACAGATCGCGGCCTCTGATCAGGTCTTTCTCATCCCGAATTGCCACGATCCCCTCTTGGAAGAGGGTTTTGGCGTTCATACATTCCCCCAATGAAATTTACATGATTTCACAATCTATTATAAAGACAATCATTGCAATACGGCGTTGAAAGAATTGAATTTGTCATGAAACTTCGGTAGGTTATGCTAACTGGGACAGACTACTTGACAGTTTGATAGGCTTCATGATACATTGTATTCGAATTACCCACTTAAGCGGTTAAATGGGTAAGAAAACTAAAAGGAGAACTGATGACCGACCAACCCTTCATCCTCGCCCCTGCAACAGCCAGTGTTCAGGTGCGGATTGCGCTGGAGCCAGATTACAACGTTCTGAACAGTTTATCGCTGCTTTCATACCCGGAAGAACGTTCCGGCTTTAGCGAATGGGTAACGCGGACGGCAACCAGGCTCTCATCAGAGAGGGATTATACACACCGGCTGATTTTCAAAACCATGTTCAGCGCCCTCGAACCCTATTTGGGTTATCCCGGCTTTCCGGCCTATCTCGATGCCCTGGAATCTGCCAATGCCGAAGCCATGCGCGACCATGCCATCGCGTGGATGTGCAAGCATGATCGTGAACATCATATGGAAGGGATTGAACCGCTCGAAAAAGAAGTCCTTCTCAATGACCGGAGCGCTTACCTGAACTTCATAGAACGGATTTACGCCAAAAAAGGTGTAGAAAAAGAAGGTACTTTCGAGCCGGGTTACTTCATCGAAGCCCATGCCCTCTTCAACGATCCCGCCACCATGAAAAAGCGCATTGTCAGCCACCTTCGGGAAATGTGGGAAGAAATCGCCAAACCCGAATGGGAACGGGTTGTTCCCATGCTGCAAGAATCGGTAGACGCTTTCCAACAATTGGATTTCAGTCGCATGACCGGGCTGGAAGCCGTTCGGGTTGTAACCGGGCGCGATGTTAGCGGCTTCTGGGAAAATTGGCCGGAAACCATCATCTTTATTCCTTCCGCGCACATCGGGCCGTACATCACCCGCTACGACAATGACGCAGAAACCCTCGCCCGTGTGCTGTTCGGCGCACGTCAGCCAGAAGGGGCGCGCGTAAGCTCACCTGCCCTAAGCCGTTCCGAACTACTTGTCCGGCTCAACGCACTTGCGGATGATACCCGGCTGATGATTTTGGAACTGCTCACGCAGCATGAAGAACTCTGTGCTCAGGATGTCATTGAAATGCTCAATTTGAGCCAGTCAGCCGCTTCCCGTCATCTGCGTCAGCTTACAGCAACCGGTTATCTGGTGGAACGGCGGCGCGAAGTTGCCAAGTGCTACAGCCTGAATCCGCAGCGGGTGGATGATACCCTCCGAGCGCTGAAACGGTTCTTGCACGCGCGATAATTCATTCCAACAACAGAGTACGCTCGCGCTTTAATCGGCCAGATCCAAAATCGGTCTGGAAAGCATTGCTATTCCCCCAATCCGACCGCTGTAGGTATAGAAGGTGTTTTATCATGATGCAATTTGATCAGCACAAACGGTATAGTGTCTTGCGTCAAAAGGAACTCATGCACGAGGCGGAACAAGAACGGTTGGCTAACACAGCTCGGCAAGAGCGTCGGGTAGTGCGGTTTTATCACCCGGTCATGGCGCATTTCGGACGGTGGATGGTCGCTTCCGGTCAAAGATTACAGCGCCAATATGGTGAATTTGTAGATGCCCCCGCACCTCGGAAACCAGCCCGCCGCAGCGCCTGAATGCATTAGAGAGAATTGTAAGGGAGGGATTAAGCCCCTCCCTTACTTCGCAGCCCACTTTCTAACCCACCATCGTAAGCAAATGGCAAAATTTCAGTTACATTACGGTTAGTAATAATACCTGATACCCCCTGTTTATCAGGTGTAAAATCAATTGTGGCGAAAAATCTGCTTATTCGTCTTTTCCGCCCCGTTCTTTCTTTCGCTTAAGCAACTGTCCTGCTACATTTCGGTCTGGCGCAGCCTCGGAAGCTGTGTCAGGCTTTTCGGCATAGCGTGGTTTAGCGGGTTCAGTTGGGGTAATCACTGGAGGAAGTTCAGCCTCAGAACGCGATTGTTCCCGGCGGGATTTGAGCGCCGATACCGTTCCAGCCGGAATACTGCCGCTTTCTTCTGCTCGTTGGCGTCCGCGTTCCTTCGCCCCGATCAAACTGGCGATTCTTTCGGAGGTTTCTTCGGCAGCGCTTGCCCGTCCCAAGACCCACCGTTGCAACCGTTGAAGATCCGTTCGGGTGACAATCAACCGCCGCACAGCAATATCGATGGGCAGCAGCACCAGAGCAAATAACATTAACCACGGCCAGATGGGTGTCGCGGTAGGTAATGAGGTCAGGTTATGGTTAAAAACCGCTGAAGGCTCATCCTCCAACGAACGTCCGCCCGTCAATTCAGCCAGGCTTGCCAGCAGTGCCGCACCATCACCACGGCCACCTTGATCATACTCTGATGAGTAGCTCATCACCCATCCGGTCGTTTGGTCAAGCTGAAGCGGAACGCCATCCGCTTCTCCATTTCCCCGAAGTTGCAGAATGTATGCGCCTTCTGTATCCGGCGTAAAAACAGCTTCATAACGCCCCGGCGCAACCTGTCGCAGATTAAGCAGTGTCGGATTCGCCTGAGGATCAACCACCGAAAGCTGCATATCCAGTTCATTCAGGAATGCACCTTCGTTATCACGCGCATCCACAATCAAACGCGCCTGCTCCCCTTCCATCACCACCTGTGTTTCCAGATTTCCAGATGTGCCTTCGGTGATCGTCCAACGCACCGCCTGATTCCAGAAGCGTACAAATTCTGACCAATCCACCCAATTCGCTCCCCAGCGTGAACTTGCATCACTGGTGAAAGCCACCGCACGCCCTAAACCATACTGCCATGATGCCAATAGCGGGTCTTCGTATGGGGCTGGCCCACGCAGAATAATCTCAGCCGTTTGCTTGGGTGTCGTCGCCACATATCCAAACAACTCTGGTGCAGCGCTGATGCCGTTCACTATCGGGCTGGAAGCTGAAATAGTTGGCACAAATGCATCTTCCAGAATATAGGAACGGGTTGCCAATACCGTCTCTTGAGTGAAAATCGAGGGAACTTGCTCAACGATCTCAACCGGATGGTAATTGCCACCCCCTTGTATCGCCATATCTTCCAGAAAACGCGGCACACCTTGTCCAATGGCGATAGTTGATGTAGTTATTCCACTCTCTTCATAAAGCTGTCGGGTAAGTTCGACCAGACCAGCCGGGCTTGAACCACCATCCGTCAGCAAAATGATATGTTTACGAGTCGAAGGATCAGCCACAATATCATCAGCGACCAGATTCATACCCGCCAGAATATCCGTGCCACCACCCACCCGCAGTGAACCAACCAAACGTTGTAAAGCAAGGCGATCACGGACATCCTGAAGTCTGGCGATCCAGTACCCCAGTGTATCAAAAGAAACCACCCCGGCGCGATCGGTTGGCTGCAAAAAATCAATCGAACGAATAATGGCTTCTTTCGCCAATTCAATGTTTTCCACACCACTAGGGCCTATTGCGCCCATACTGCCAGAACGGTCAATCACATAAGCAATCGTCAATTGTGGCAACCGCTTCTGATCTTTAATCTGCATCTCTACTGGAAGTGTCTCTTCCAATGGGGTCTGAAAATAACCACCCGGCCCATAAGTGTTCGGGCCACCGACCACCACTAAGCCACCGCCCAGATCACGCACAAAACTCTGAATAGTTTCCATTCGCTGGGGTGTAAGGCGGGTTGCAGGCACATCCGCCATAATAATGCTTTCGTACTGTGCCAGAGGTACTAACCCCACAGGCAACTGCTCTGGCGTGACCGTATCAACTTCCAATCCAGCTTCCTGGAGAGCGGGCAGCAAATAACGAATTTCTTCCTCGGTGTTGTACATTAAGAGGACACGAGGCGGGCCAACCACACGGCTGAAGGTTGAAAGCTGGTTATTCTGATAAAAACCGTCACTACCTTCTGGGTCAACCTGCACCTGAAAGTCCTTAAAACCAG
Organism: Anaerolineae bacterium; assembly: GCA_019912965.1. Classification (GTDB taxonomy): domain Bacteria; phylum Chloroflexota; class Anaerolineae; order Aggregatilineales; family Phototrophicaceae; genus CFX2. Next base: position 66,626 of record JAIOHM010000025.1, on the reverse strand, counting down.
CCCCTGCCCCTTCTAATGAGAGGGTGTAGTTATTCGTTCCCTGACGCAAATTAACCGATTCACGATGGATAATTGCGCCTGATTCCAGAACCGTTATCGTAGCTGGCCCGGCTTCTTCAGCATCGACTGTAAAGCTCAGGTCAAAATCCTGACCAGCATTGATCGTACTGGGAGCATTGACATTAGTCACTTGCACTTCGGGAGAGGCTTCTGGTGTAAATTGGACGTAACTAATTTCTACGCCTGTAGCCGCCGCAAGTTCAGCAGCAGACTCGGTATCACCAATCGTTGGGCGACCATCACTGAGGACAACAATGCGGCGGGCTGCATTCGAAGGAAACATCCCCAATGCCAATCGGATAGCTTCTTCCATATCGGTGTTGCCAGACGGCGGAACTGAAAGGATTGTCCCCAATTCGCGCACATTGTTTAGAGGGCGTTCAATCAGCGCATTAGCACCAAATAGAACAACCCCTGCGGTATCATCCGGGGACATGTTTTGAAGCGCCGCCCGGATGTATTCCAATTCGGCTTCCTGAGTCGTCTGACCGACACTATCAGAAACATCCATCAAGAAAATAACCGCCAGCCGATCTGCCGACTGCACAAGCTGTGCCCCGGACACTGCCAACACCAGCAGCAGCATGATGAGCATTCGCAGAATTAAGCTAACACTATCCCGTACACGGCGAAAACGCTGACGCGGCCAACCTAAATACGCCACCAAAGGAATACAAATCAGCAAAACCAGCGCCAAAGGGGTCGAAAAAGACATATCTACACCCGATCAACCAATAAACACGCCCTTGACGAATAACGCCGTGAACAGCGCCAGAAACGGCAAGCACGTGATTTTATATACACGGTCAAACCAGATATTCCGCCCCCATATACCCAATACCATAAATGCCGGGAATAATACCAGTATATAGCGGATCATGCTCTCGGTTCGACTGGACATGGGAATAAGGACTGAGAGAGCCGTGTAAAATGCATAACTCGCGCCCCAACGTCGCCCTATTGGAACACATATTCCCAATACCACCAGAAAGGCCAGAATGTTCAGGACAGTAAAGTATGGCAGTTCACCTGCCAACATACGTTCCAAATCACGAATGATGATCGCAACCGGGCCGAGACTCTGAAATCCCCAAGCCGCTTGCGCCGTCCAGAATGCTACTGGATTGCCAACACTTGCCCACAAATAGAGCATATAAACCAGCAGCCCCAGCGGAATGAGGCAGATCACCAGCAGACTCAAAAAATCGGCACGGACGGCATTCCAAAGATTCGCCCAGCTTTCACGACTGCTAATAGTGCTGAACATCCAGCCATGCGACTGTGCCCATTCCAGTAGAACCACTCCCCATAACAAAATCCCCAATGGGCGAGAGGCTGCACCAAGCAAACCCCATAATGCCGCCCATCCCCATTTCTGCTCCCGCGCACAGTAAAAAACCGCGACTGAAAGCAACAAAAAGAGGCTTTCAGTATAAGCAGCAGTAAAAAAAAACGCTGTTGGGAAAGTAGCTATGTAAAAAACAGCACGGCCAGCATCGTGGCGATTTCCGGCTTCACACTCGATCAAGCGATAAAGCAAAATCAGTGCCATCAAAAAACAAAGGTTGCTGATGAGCAATCCAGCGAAAAGAGGACTACCAATTATAGACATCATCAGTGGATATAATGGAAAAAAAGCAACCGAGCTTTTTATATCCGGTGTAAAGCTGTAACCCTGCTCGACTATTTCCAGATACCAGACTGTATCCCAGCGATTCCAGATATCCAACACGCCGCGCGGTTCGTCGTTGGTAATCATCGGCAGTGCTACATCCGATAGATAAGCCGCACCAAAGACAATCAAACGTGTAATCAAGAACGCCAGCAAAGGAACAATCAAACCCTGTGGCAAAAAACGACGATAAGAGGCGGCAGCATTCATGCCCCAATGCCTTTAGGTCGGGCGACAAGAGGTTTAAAGAGCGTCCGCACCTGAACACGGCGCTGATAGACATACCACTCAATCAGCAGGATCAACAGGGCTAATAGCGCCAACCAAGGCCAGAATTCCTGCTGCCCCACTTCTTCACGGGCGCTGGGGGTAATCACATCGCCACTCAGTGTGATCGAATTGCGAGGAGCAATGTTACTCTCATCAGGAGCAAACAAATTAACAGCAAAGGGTGCAGCCTGTATTATCTCATCTCCTGCACGGATTTCAGCAGTATAGATTCCGGGCTGTTCAGCATCCGCGAAGACTAAAGTGCTCCGGTCAACTACTAAATCGCGGGTTGAGCCATCCGGGAGGGTAATACGAACATCAGTAGCTTCAAACGGCAAACGGATAGGGAGTGAACCGCCCACACTCAAGCCTTCAGGTGCAGAAATGGCTGCGCGTGGATTAAACCATTCCACCAAATTTGACATCAGTACAGGCCAGGTAATTTGCAGTGGCAAATCAGAGTCGTGAATGTCGAAGGTGATAATCACCACCTGACGACCATCAATTTCGCCTGCCAAGAGCAGCGCACCACCCTCGGCAGTAACCAATTCATCCGCCCAATCACCTCCCGCAACAGGCCTGAATTTAAGAATATTTACATCTCCAAAATCAACGAAAGTCATGCGTGGGTCATTACGCAGCACTTGAATATCACCTGTGCGTTCAGTCTCTGCTCCCAAAGTGAACAACGCAGTACTGCGCGGTGGGTTAATTAACAGTAAATCAGCATCCGGCAACACGCCATCTGTCGGCAACCAACCGTCAAGGATGTATAGATCATATTGTTGATTGGGCAACGGGCGCGTCACATCACCTTTAAAGGCCTGCACAGAGGGTAAACTGCGTAAAACCTGTTCGAGAAACAAATTTCCTTCGGTCATCAATAATGCCCGCCGCAAGCCACTCCCACTCGAAACAGCCCAAGCGATATTATCGTCTACCAGAAAATCGGGCACAGCGGAATCAGCAGGCAAAGTTAGTCCAGCCTGAAGAATAACGAACCCCTCTGGCAGCGCAGCGGAAACAATTGGCAAACTAGCCTGTGCGGGGATCGTATAACGGTCAGCACTAAATAATTGTCCATCCACACGCAAATCGAAAATCACATCGGCATCCTGCGCCCCATAATTGGCAATCTGGGCAAATAGCTCTGGTGGTTGACCCGGTAAGGCACGAGTTGCCAAAGCTGTAATCGCCAGATTGTTGTCCGACCGTCCAATCGGGATGTACCGTACTTCACCGGGAACACCGGGCAAACCACTGGCATCACCCAAACCACCATCTCCAATGATGACCATATTGAAATCGGTTTTGTCGATGGCATCCGCCGAAGCCAACGTCAACGCCGCCACCCAATCCGCTTCCGCATGGCTGGGTTGAGCGTCGTTGATGGCCTGCCGCAGAACCACAGGATTATTGGTTGATGGAGCAATTACTTCCGGCACATCTGCCACGCGAATAATCGTCATGGTATCATTCGGACTGAGGGTATCGACGATACTCAGTGCCTGCCGCTTCGCCTCTTCAAAACGGGTAACACCGTCTGGCATATCCACCGCATTCATGCTGGCAGAAGCATCTAGCAGCAGTTCGATCTGCCCGGTACTGACCGCTGGCACAGTAATAAACGGGCGCGCCAGAGCCAAGACCATAAACGCCAGAATGATTAATTGCAGCAACAGCAAAATGTTCCGACGTAAACGCTGCCAAGGTGTGTTGGCCTCATTATCTCGAACGATCTGCTGCCACAAAAAGGTCGTAGAAACAACCACTTCTCGCCGTCGCAATCGCAACATATACAGCAGTACGATAGGGATAGCAAGCAGAGCACCAATCAATGCCAACGGGGTCAAAAAAGACATGAACAGCCTCTAAAACAAATTATTTCACTGCGCCTAGACGGCGGAGGTTGAACAGGATCACTTTTTCCCAGGGCGTATTCGTTTCCACAGAAACATAATGAACACCTCGGCGAAGACAGTCCGTGCGGATACTTTCCCGCCACTCCGAAAAGCGTTTCATGTATAAATCGCGCATTCCGCCGTCAATGGTTACCTCTTGCGGTTGTCCTGTTTCAACATCCACCAACCGCAGATCACCGCCCAATGGTGGATCAACCTCGTCGGGCGAAACCACATGGATAATGCCCACCTCGTAGCCCTTGGCAAGCAGGGCATTTACCCCATCCTGAAAACCAGTGGGAGAAAACAAATCGCTGATGAGAAAACACAATCCGGGTCGCCCACCGCGCACCGCATAACTTTTCAACGCAGCATTCAAGTCAGTGACCCCATGTGCTTTCAAATCACGGACATAATTGAGCATTGCCATGCCATAGCCACGACCGCGAACCGGGCCATACTGTCCCTGTTTAGAATCGCTCACCGAGGCCAGCATCAAACGGTCGTTAGTCGCTAAAGAAATATAAGCTAAACCAGCCAGAAGCCGCTGCCCATAGCGAAATTTGTTGTGGTTACTTTCGCCTTCGGTCGGCCAATCCATACTGCCTGATATATCCAGCAATAAATGAACAGCCAAATCCTCTTCATCTTCCAGCAGTTTAATGAATGGACGGCCAAGCCGAGCGTAAATGTTCCAATCGAGACGGCGCAAATCATCGCCGTGCGCATAATCCCGGTAATCTGCAAATTCGATGCTCGTACCCCGTTTATTCGAGCGTCGTTCACCCTTCATCGCTCCAGCACGTACACGGATCGCAACCAGAGACAACTGCTCTAATTTACGACGAGTCTTTTCATCAAACAGTTTTTCGTCGGCCATAAAGATTACTTCGCTACCGAACGGATCAGGTCACCAATAATGTCATCAGTACTGATCCCTTCGGCCAATCCTTCAAAGTTAAGGAGTAAACGGTGTCGCAAGGCAGATGGTGCAACAGCTTCGATGTCCACAAAAGACACATTAAAACGGCCTTCCAGCAGCGCGTTGATTTTCGCGCCAATGATAAGCGCCTGTGCCCCACGTGGACTAGCACCATAACGGACAAACTGCTTCACACGCTCCGGCGCAGTGGCATCTTCCGGGTGGCTGGCAACGATCAGACGTGCAACATACTCATTGACATGTGAAGCCACAGGAGTGTTTAGGGCCAACCGTCCCATGCTAATAATCTCGCGGCCATCCGCCACTTTCCCTGCATGTGGCACCTCCACACCGGTTGTGCGTTCAAGGACGGTAACCAGATCGCTTTTGGAAGGATAGTTGACATTGACCTTAAACATAAAACGGTCAAGCTGAGCCTCTGGCAGCGGGTATGTCCCTTCCATTTCCAAAGGGTTTTGTGTCGCCAGTACGAAGAATGGCGGTTCAAGTTGATAGGTGCGATTGGCTACCGTAACACTGCTTTCCTGCATGGCTTCCAGCAACGCCGACTGGGTTTTAGGCGTGGCGCGGTTGATTTCGTCCGCCAAAATCAAGTTCGCGAAAACCGGACCTGGCTGAAACAGTTTCACCTTCCGTCCATGTTCATCATCTTCCAGGATGTCCGTTCCAGTAATATCAGCAGGCATCAAATCAGGCGTGAACTGTATACGCGCGAATTTGAGGTCAAGTGCGTCCGCCAATGCACGAATCAGCATGGTTTTGCCAAGTCCGGGAACACCTTCCAATAGAGCATGACGCCCAGCCAGCACACAGGTGAGAACACCTCGCACAACAGCTTTTTGCCCAACAATCACGCGTGCGACTTCAGCCTCAATCGCCTGCGCCAGACGGCTAAATTGTTCAATATTGATGTCTACTACAGGTGCATCTGTCATACGAAAATCCTTAGTCGATGATCATCGGTTTCCAAATTAACGCTCAAAAATAGCTATCGTCCTGGCTCCAGTGACGAGAAATAGTCGCGCACAACATCACGCAATCCTAATGGGATATAGTCGCTTTCCAGCGCACGGTTAGCAGCATCGCTGTAATCACTAAACACCTGATTGTAAGGCACACTGGTATTCCCAGTCGGATTCTGTGAAAACTCTCCTTCCTGAACAGGAGCATCGGAGGAATTTGGATCAAGCTGAATTTCCGGACCACCCTCACCGCCGGGACGTTGAGGCGCATAAACCGGCTCAAATTGTCCTTCACCCTGCCCATCCGGGTTATTATCCTGAGGCGCGCCACCAGATTGAGCATCGCCGCCAGACTCGTCAGACCCTGCACCGCCAGGGGAATCACCAGCACCAGTACCAGCGCCATCTGTGCTTGACTGTCCACCCTGACTCTGCCCTTCCTGACTACCCGCACCATCCCCCTGAGCATTCAAAGGCTGCTGCCCTTCCTGACCACCGGATTGTCCGCCCTGGCTCTCTTGGGAAGAAGGGTTATCACCCTCTCCTTCCTGACCGCTTTGTTCGCCCTGTTGGCCTTGCTGTCCCTCCTGTTGACCTTGCTGTTGCCCCTGTCCCTGCTGACCTTGTTGGCCTTGCTCACCCTGCTCGCCAGGTTGTCCCTCCTGTCCTTGCTGATCTGACGAGTCACCTTCCTGTCCGGGCTGTCCTTCGTCGTTCTGCTGACCTTGCTCGCTACTATTACTTTGCTGACCAACTTGACCCGCTGCCTGCTGCACTTCCTGAGCAGATTCGCTCATTTCCTGAGCAGAACTTTCCTGGCTTTGCGAATCTTGTGCTGCTTGTTGTAAAGCATCTGCTGCTTCCTGCAAAGCCTGCTGTGCGCCTTGAGTATCCCCTTCACGCATGGCTTGTGCCGCTTGCTGCATGGCCTGCGAAGCCTGTGGATTGGATTCCTGAAGAGCCTGTGCCGCCTGCTCCAAACTTTGGGCCGCCTGCTGCATTTGCTCTGGCGTCATATTCGCCAAATTCTGCGCCAGATTATTCAGAGCGGGAATAGGCGCAGGTGGCTGTGTTTGACCAGGTTCAGGTGTAGGAGAGTCTTGCTCAGATTGCAGTTCGCGCAGCGCATCACTAGCTGCTTCCAGCGCGTCCTGTTGTGCGCTGGTACGTTCGTTCATTCGATCAGCCTGCTGCTGAAGGGCTGTCTGTGCATCCGAGAGGGTAGCGAAGGCTTCTTCCGTCGTCACATCGGGCTGCTCCAGTGTATCCATACTGGCAGCTAATGCCTCTAGTAGTTCTTGACGTTCCTCTTCGTTCAAAGCCGGGTCAGAAGCAACTTCCTGAATAATTTGGGCAACTTCATCTTTAGCGGCGTCGATGGATGCTTGCTCTGCTGAAGTTTTCTCGATGGCTTCCGCCTGTGGATTTGGCAAGAGAAGTAAAATCGCCAACATTAGAATAGTGACACCCACCACTGCCCACTCTCGCCAGCGCCAGATTAGCGGCAGCGATTGGTCGGGTTGTACCTGTTGAGCGCGTGACCAAGCATCATCAACCTGAAGGGCAAGCAGTTCATCATCTGCGCGAATACGACCATCAATCAATTCTAATGCTGTAGAAACTCGCTCCTGCAAACCAAATAGCAGGTCAAAGCGTCGAGCAGCATCCAAAGCAGGGCGCGGCCATAACCAGACAGCAAGAAGCATTCCAGTCAGTACCATTACTACCGAAATAGCCGTCACCAGCAAAATTTGTTCACTCACTAACCAAGGGCGCAAACGGGAAACAATAGTCAACAAAACACCCAAAAACAGCCCCAATAACAAAGCTCGTGGCAACCACAATGAAGCTTGCTGAACCCGCAGACGGCGATCCCAATGTCGCACCAGTTGATTGAGCGCCACCCGTTGTTCCTGAAAAACTGTCTGTGTTGCCATCTAATCCTGACCATTCTCACTTCGTGACTGGTGAATGATTATTCGCGCCTCGTCGATTGTACGGGCGGTGCGCCAGCTTTCCACCCTATAAGCAGCGCGGAAAGCCGAAATAATCGCATTATCAAACACACTCCCGCCAGTAATTACTATCAGGGTCGTGTTATCGGGCATTTGACGTTGAATACGATTGAATTGGGTTAAGGCACTGGGAGGTACAACTTTGGAGTAAGATAAATTGGGAATAACATCAATACGATGATCGGCCTTCAATGCCAATTGCAGTGATTGTTCAAATGCATTTTGAAAATCGTCCCAATTCCATGTTTCTCCAAAATCCCAACGAATGATGCTTTCTTCGGCATCATCCCAACTGACTTCAATACCCATCTCAATTCCTCGTTGTATCGCCCGCAATCCTCTCTGCCTGTTTACACCTAGAACCTGTTTATGGTTCAGGCAAGCCTGTACATTAAGCCTCTGTCTTTCGCATTCGTTGAATAGAGAATACAACCAATACAGTCGAGACTACCAGATAAATGATCGTGAAAGTAATCCAAGGTGAAACACGTGGAATTGTGCTTCCATTACTAGAAAGTGTATCTGTCCAAAAGCCCACAACTTGACGATCTATCAATAATTGCTGTGTTGTCAAAGCAGTGGCGATTGGATTTAGACTTGTGAGAAAATCGTCAATATAAATCAGGATTGCCTCCACCACTGGAGAGGCTGTACGAATCGGCACTGTCACCAAATCAATAGCAATACTCAGCACTAGCGGCGCGCCAAAAGTGGCGACCAGTGCGGTTGTATAAGCTCGAACGCTGGCAGAAAGTGTACGTGGGGCAAGTGCCGAGAAGAAAATACCTATGGTGCCCAGCGCAATTGCTGTAACCGTCAGGATGATAAACGACAGAACAAGTTCCTGTTCACTGACACCCCCAAACAAGAAAGCAATACTTTGCAGGGGAATGGCCGCCAGCAACAGCAGCAGCACATAACTGAGCGCTGACTCGAGCTTACCAATAACAAATGAGGGACTGGGGAGCAGCGTCGTCCGCAACAAATCGTAGGTCAAGCGTTCCCGTTCCCCCGTAATCGCACCTGCTGTAAACGCTGGGGCAATGAAGATAATCAGCATCAATTCGATGCCAACGAGACCCATAAATAATACTCGACCAATTTCGCCTGCTGCCGCCGAACCGGTCGCTTGATTGATCGGAACCTGAATTAAATACAATAGTGCCAAAAAACCACTCATTAGACCCAGATAAACCGTCAGTACAACGAAAGCACGCACACCACGCATCCGCCCACGCAGTTCTTTGAGCATAACAGGGTTGATGCGAAAAGCACGTATATCCTGAGTAACCATAAAGCCACAAATGAGGCAAGGTACAATAGCCAATAATCCGGGAGTAAACCCTAGCAGCGCAATAGCAACTATATTGACAAATGCCAGCAACCATACACCTAACAAAGCCCAGATTTCGCGCGCCAGAACGCCAACCATCATTACCAGCAAAAAGCTGATATTTAACTGAGTCAATAGAATAACACCCGCTACTGCTGCATCATCACCACCGGGGGTGCGCCCTAGCAGCAGGTTATGCAGTGTCGTAAACAGGTTCGGAAAGACCCCAGCGCCGCCAAATACAGCCCCTATAATTACAATAAAGGAAAATACAACATTAAAAATTGCCCCCCAACGCAGAACTACAGCACCGCGCGCCATCCGCTGTTCACGCGGGCTAAGTGCCTCTTCTGGCAAATCAACCAGTTGAATTGGGACTACTTCATCTGCTGCCATATTGACCTCAAGGCTTTAAAGTAATGTTATTCCCGATACCTACGATCACATTGCCCATTGCCTGCCGTGCATTATTATTGGCATTCACTCCACCAATGCCCCATATTTGCAATCGCCCTACGCGGAAACCAATCATTGCACCCAGAATAAGGACGATAATCAACAAAACAGTTACATCAGCGCGATCATGTTTCTCCACTAAGTAACAATCCCTTTGGTAACGCGCATAAACATTGCTTCCAGGTCTTTGGTTTCTTCAGTGAAACCCATAATGGCTATGCCTGCGCTGCTAATCTTCTGGTTAATGGCTGCAACCCCATCATCATCACCTGTAAAATCAATCCGCACACGGGAACGTCCCGCTTTAGGTTCAAGGATTTCCACATTGACAATGCCCTGAACCTCACTGACTAAGGTTTTCACTTTCTCGGCAGTTTCTTCGTCGCGCACAGTGACCAAAATTTCGCGGTGCGGCATCAGTTGGGCACGCATTTGTTCCATACTGCCTTGAGCCACCATCTTGCCAGCCTCAATAATGCCTATGTGAGTACAAATTTCGCTCACATCGGCCAGAATGTGAGAAGAGAAGAAAATGGTCTTACCCATCTTGGAAAGTTCTACCAGAAGCTCGCGAATTTCAACCCGTGCACGAGGATCAAGCCCAGAGGCGGGTTCATCCAGAATGAGGATGGATGGATCATGTGCGAGCGTACGTGCCAGCGATAGCCGCTGCTTCATCCCGCGACTGAGTTTATCTACCATATCATCACGGCGGTGAGTCAGATCAACCAGTTCCAAAAGATCATCAATCAACCGTTTACGATTGGCTTCTGGAATATCGTAGCAGGCTGCAAAGAAATCCAGATATTCCCACACACGCATATCGTCGTAAACACCAAATTCATCCGGCATGTAGCCGATAGCACGACGAACAGCACGCGGTTCCTGGGTAACGGAATGTCCAGCTACCCATGCCTCGCCTGCCGTCGGACGAGTCAATGTGGTCAACATGCGCATGGTAGTGGTTTTGCCAGCACCATTCGGCCCAACGAAGCCATAAATTGAACCACCAGGCACTTCCAACGATAAACCATTCACGGCTTCAAACTTCCCGTACCGCTTATGCAACGCTTTGGTCTCGATAATTAAGTCCATGTTACTCAGTCCTCAGACCTGCTTTCAATATACAACGATCTTACTGCTAAAAGCGCCCACGTTGCTCGATGGTTAAATCCTGAATACGCGGGTAAGTACCACTCGCCGCATCAGAAACAATACGTATCTGCACGGCATTCTGCGGCCCTAAGAAGCGGGTTGGATTACGAATGGCTAACTGTTCACCATTCGGGATGTGCTGATCTTCCCATTGTCCCTGTTCCCAATTCCACAATTGGATAGGAAGTGAACGCCCATTGTCAACCTGCTGATCCAATATCACCATTAACTCACTCACTTCGCGCAAAACCGCTGTCGGCAACGGCGTATAGCGGAAAGTTACATCATCACCCGACTGCAACCCCATCTCCATAGGGGCAGCATCAGTCAAGGTCATGCGATTGGGCACCATCCAGGTAAACTGCTCGGCAGAAACCAACACTTCCTCTGTAGGCTGTGTCACATCTACCGCCATGTGAACCAGATAAAGGGTTGTATCCAATGTGCGCCAAGCTGCGCCTTCAAGTTGAATACCCAATGGCGAAGAATCGGTCCAGCCAACCAGATAAGCCCCATTTCCACGCCCGGTGAGCGAACTGAAAGGATCCTGCATAAATGAATAAAGGAACAACCGACGGCGATAATTTTCCTGCTCCTCTACGGACGCACCAATTGGCTGGTAGGAGGAAAAATAGCCTCGGTCAGTCAGTGCGTCACCCAAAATATCCTTAATATTCTGTCCGACCCGATTTAAATAGCTGGGAGAACGATAGTAGGTAGAGACAAATCCACCCGGTGCATAAGCCAGAGGTGCGGGCGAGGGCAAGCCTTCACCCGGCAGCAAAATGTCGAATGTCTCTACATCACCGGGTTCAATCGGTTCATCAAGGTGCAAAGCCTGTCCTCGCACCAAAATTACCGGATTGTTGAGAATCATATCGCTGTCGTTGCGTACCGACCCCCGCATTATCTGCTGACCGTTTTCGTCGTAAAACAGGGTAGCCTGTCCGATGATAGAAGGGCTTTCAATGGAAGCTGTGGCACTGAAAGCCGCAATAAAGCTAGAATCGACAGGGAAATCCGACGCACGAAATTCGTCATCCTGGCGGACATCAATACTAGCCTGAACACTCCCTCCCAGAAAACCGCTTCCCTGATCTAAATTTGGTGCCGGGCGCAAAAAACCACCATTATCAACGGCAAGGCTATACTGTGCCCGACGCGGGGAAAGCAGACCTATCAACTGTTGTACCTGTGCATGATCGGCATCCGGCCAACTTTCTACAACCGTTAAACGGCTGAATGTGACCTCGTTACCACGAAGATTAAAACCAACAACCCAGGCTAATACACTAAATACGATGATAAAAACCGGGATGGTGAGCCAAGCCCATTCACGGCGATTGACACGGCTAAGAACAAAATAATTTAGTGGCCCAATCAAGCCGATATAGATTGCGAGGAAACCACATAGCGGCAGAATATCTGGCAGCAAATTAATGCCGGGAAGCACATTGACACTGTTGCTTGCACTTTCCCAATTGGTAATGCCAAATGACCAGCTAGGCTGACTGTTCAGAGTCGTCGCCAAAGTCAACCAGAGCTCGGTCAAACCACCCCATCCTCGCAGCGGCAAATCGTTCGGATTGGCGGAAAGATAGTCAATTGTCCCAGCACCTAGCGTTCGCCGAGTCAGTAATGGTAGATCATCCGCCCCAGCCACTAACACAGTTGCACCCGATTGAAGCATGCCTGTAGCTACAACGGTCTGCTGTGACAGACGATCACCCAAAAAATGCACCCAATCAGCAATCGGTATCAAATTTTCAACGGTCGTACTATTGTCTGGCAGGAGAGGAAGCAATTCACTCACTCCGGCAGCTGTACTGCGCCAGTTCGGGCCACCAGTTACGATCAGATGTCCACCCTGTGTTACCCAATCCAAAAGGGCTTCACGCTGGGCAGTACTTAAGGTACCCGAATCGACATCGCTAAACATCAGCCTGTCAACTGCATACAGAGCCGCTGCACGATCAGGGATATTATCAATTAACCAATTAGCCTGAAAACCACTGTAGCCACCATCATGAACACCTGTTAAATCCACGGTACCGCTGGCTGATTGAGAAACAACTACTGACAGTTGATCCCGGGGTTGAAGAGCTCGCAGATTAGCTGGTTCAGCGGCGACAACAACACCTTCTGTATTGATGAGTTCAACCCGAATTTGGGTGGCAAAACTATGAGCAGTAATGTATAGGAAAACGGCTTTACGGGAACCCTCTGGTAGACTGATCGGCACACTATAAGTGTTGTTGACCGCGTTGTTGGAAGTTTCCGGGCGGACAACCAAACGCCCCTCAACATCCGGCCCATCATTACCGACACGGATGAAAACAGGCATCCATTGGTTTTCGCGAAAACTGCCATCAAACCCGGCGCTGACTGCTATGCTGATTGCATCCAAAGGAACTTGTTGCGGAGGGGCAAAGGCTGCCAGCCCAATAATAAGAAACAACAAGCCGATCCATCGACCATATTTGAACATACTTCAGTCCTACACTACTGACAACCCACCTAATTCATACAATATGCGCAAATCCACCAAACGGTTCAACTGATTATGCTGAAATTCTACAAAACCAGTACAAATTTCTCTCACATTTTCCGGTGTTTAAACATTAAGCGCCGTCCCTGTAGATTAACACAGGAAGACGGCGCTCTCCAAATTCGTTAAGATTGCGAAGTACCTAGCGCTTCACAATCGGCACACTGGAACAGTCGCCAACTGCATTCACTACATCCTCACGCACCCAGTTTTCGTCTTCAAGCTGCCACCAAACCAGTCCATCTGCGCCGGTTGCCTGTCCGATCACGGTGGCTTCCGTTCCAGCGGCTAACTGCCCAGCCTGGTCAAAATTGGTACCGGGGCCAGTCCGCTTGTTCACAGCGCGACCAGAACTTACCACACATTCCCCTGCTGCTGTTGCCGAAGGCACCTGATAGGCCCAGATATCCCGACCTTCGCAGCGCGCATCTGAGCCACGTCCTGTTAGCGCAATGCCATAGGAACCCGCCCGTTCAGCCACCGTAAAATTGCTGATCGCCAACAGACCATCCACATACACATTGGCAACATCATCAACCATGACCATGAGCATATGATGGGGATCATCAAGGTCAACCGTAAAGGGTGAAACACCGAAATTCAAATCTTCTGTTTCGGAGAAGCGGTCAATAATGACAACCGAGCCATCATTCAGAAGACCCATGTCCACGTAAGTGGTAGCGTCGCCCCGCGAATTAGTGATGATGCGCGAAGTCAGGCTGCAAATTTCAAACTCGTCGGTGTTACCAACAGTAAAGGTTAGTTCACCCGCCAGAACGATGTTCTTACGCGCCTGATTGCTGGCAATCGGTTGGAACCAGTTACCCTGTCCAGTGAAGAAAGCATAATCTTCTCCGAAGATAAACACACTTCCAGAAGGAATTACGCCAAGCTGTTCCAATTCCTTAATGGCATCTTCCGAATCGCCACCAAAATCCTGCAAAATCACCGCAGTATTGCCTGATCCTTGCGGATCTACCTGTGGGTCTATTTGCGGGGCAGAGCCTTCGCTGCCTTCCCAGATCAGCAGATTATCGAAGGAAATATCGACATTCCCATCGTCATATGCGCCGACCGAGAACCCGGCAAAACCTTCGCTAAAAGTATCATCGTTGGTTTCTGCAAGCAGTTCACCGTTGACATAAAGTGCCAGATAGTCCTCAACGCATACCGCGACCAGCTCGTTACTTTCCTGCCCTTGATTGATGACTTTTGACTCAGTCCATTCAACCAGAGCAATTGTCTCTTCACCATCACTCATGGAAATCGTGTAATAGCCGTCACCGCTGATACGGAAATAATAACCCGCACTGTTGTTTTCAGTATCAGCCCGGCACATCACTCCATAAGAATTATTATCATAATCGGAATTCTGGGTCGTTTCGACGCGCATTATGACATCACTGTGAACTTCGTCATTTAGTCCCCAAGTGTAGCCATCACCCACATAGACCATCCGGTAAACGCCTTTAGCAACCTTGAATGATATGTCATCATCCTGATAGACCTCCCAGGCATCAGCGCTGCCGAATTGTTCATCCAACAGCAAATCACCAGCAAAAACCGATGTTTCACCCGCCTCAAGCAGTTCATTTACAGTTGATTCATCAACCGATGATTGAGCTGTAACATAGGTAAAACACCATAACATAGCAAACATGATGAGACTTGAACGCAGCAGATTATTCACAACCTTGCCCCTTCTGAAATAGGAGTTATTGAAAGCCAAAAACGATCATTGTCTACATTATATGCAAGACACTGATCTACGCATACCACCTAAAAGATGGAGGATTTCAAGCAAGAAGAAAAAGGGATGCACAGAAGTACATCCCAACACAATTACGATGGACGGAAAACATAGCCCACACCGGGTTGTGTGTGGATATAGCGGGGGCTGTCAGCAGTCGGTTCCAGCTTTTTGCGTAAGCGGCTGACGTTGACCCACAGATATTGGGTTTCAGCCTGATATTCTGGTCCCCAAACTTTTTCGAGAAGCTGTTTATGCGTAAGTACCTGTCCCTGATTGACTGCCAGTGTATGCAGGAGATCGTACTCGATACGTGTCAATTCCAGCGGTTTGTTGTTCAGAAACACTTCGCGGCGGGCAAAGTCGATATACAGATTGCCAAGATCAAGTGGTTCACGGGTTCGGTCAGGAATGCGACGGCGCTTGAAAATGACATTGACGCGTGCCATCAATTCCTCGTCGCTGATTGGACGTGCAATATAATCATCTGCACCAATCATCAATGCCCGCACTTTCTCCGGTTCAGAGGCATCATCGGCAATCAGAATGATGGGCACTTCGGTACGCTTGCACATCCGTTCGCAGATGTCCAATCCGTTAGCATCTGGCAGATTTACATCCAAGAAAATCAGGTCGAGGCGAACGGAGTTCACATCTCGCAGGGCTTCTTCGCCGCTCCGATACGAGATGATTTCGTAGCTTTGATCTTCCATTTTTTCGCGCAGGCGATTGACTAATGTGGATCGACCTTCCACTACCATAATGGTCTGCATTGGGCGTTCGGAGACACGACGGCCATTGGCAACCCGTTCGACAGGGGGTGGAGTCTCTACACGGCGAACTGGCACAGCAACAGCGACAGATTCATGTACAGGAGCAGGAGAACGTTTAACTTCGCCTGTCGCCATAATGGGCAGTGCCATCACAACGGTTGTGCCTTTACCCAGTGCGCTCTCAATCCAGATGTTACCGCCATGTAAGATGACGATTTCACGGGCAAGATACAAACCCAAACCCGCACCCTCTTCGGTGGTGTTATTGCTAGCCTGGAAAAAAGGCTCAAAAATCCGACTCAACTGATCAGGCGGAATGCCAATACCCTGATCCTGAACAGTAATGCGGACTTCATCACCATCCCGTTCCATCTTCAGATCGATAGGTGCGCCTTTGGATGAGAACCGTACCGCATTATGCAGCAAATTGGTAATGGCCTGCTCCATCCGCAGTTCATCCAGTTCAACCAGTGGCAAACGGGCAGGAGCCTCGATCTGCACCTGACGACGGAAATCCGCAAAAGCGCGGCTATCCAAAATCCGTTGAGCAATTTCGTAAAGGTCAACTTCTTCACGACTGAGAGCCAGCCCGGAAACTTCCAGGTTGTACATTTCCAGGAAGTTTTCCCAGAGATGACCCAATCGTTCTACACTGTCCTCGATCTGTTTCAGGAAACGGGAACGTTCACGATGGGTAAAGCGGCTATGTTGTTCATTAAGCGTCGTAATCAGTCCACGCACCTGGGCATAAGGCACACGGATACGCTCAGACATTACATCCAGCAGAAGCGAATGTTGCGTAATGGCTGTTTTGACACGCGAGTTATCGCGGATAATACCTGCCCAGCCCTGCTTACCGCCATCGCCATCGCCAAATGCCATGAACTCGACATGAATATCCCGCCCTGAATCACGCAGGAGAATTTCTACAATCGGGTAATCTTCATGGCTCTCCGGGTTAGCATCCAACACCCGATCAATCGCATCCTGCAACTGCGCCAGAACGTGCTCACTATTGTTTGACTGATCAGCTAAAACGTTGAGTAGTACATCCGGGGTATAGGCCAATACTTCCGAAGGATTAATACCCGTCAATTCAGTAAATTGCGGATTGCAAAAGGCTACATGATTAGTGTCGTCTACAAAGAAAATACCGTGCGAGGTACTGCGGAGTAGCGCCTCTAAACGCTGGCTCTTTTCCGCCATATTCTGAATCAGGGTTGTGCGTTCCAGTGCCAGACCCGCTGTATGCGCCAGACTGGCACACAACACCGCTGCATCCTCACTGCTGTACTGGCGACTGTTGGTTACCCCAGCCAGAATTGCGCCGATGAAACGCGCCGAATCCATAATCGGCACCAACATCAACTGCTGCCCACGTAACCCTTTAAATAAGGGGTTGAGCGGGTCTTTCGGGCCGCCGGAAGGCTTCACTGTAATCGGCTGCATCCGCCGTTCGTCAAGCTGCTGAAGGAGGCGGGCAATGTGTCCCTCACCCTCAAGCTGATGAAATGTGCGGGCAATGTCTTCGCGTGGAGCTTTAACAATTGTGGGTTGAGCAGGGTCGCTGTTATACATCCATACCAAAGCTTGTGGCACATTGGAAATTTCTTCAACCAACTGCTGCAAGTTTTCTGCCACTTCGTCATAAGTACGCAGATTTATAAACCGTCCCCAAGCCCGCAAAAGGTGCTGACTGGATTGGGCACTTACCCGTTGGCTGTGGTAATGTCGAACATTGTGCAGTGCCACACTAAACTGGGAAGCAAACAATTCATAGATCAACAAATCATCATGTCCCAGTGTATGACGACTGGTGCCAAAAACAGCCATCGCACCGAGCTTATGCTCCTGGTAATTCAATGGCAGGATGATGACTGATTCGGGAGCAGGCAGGACAGGGATGTGGACATAATAGGGGTCAGCGACAATATTCTGAAACACCTGTACAATTCCGCTTTGAATCACGCGGCGGAAGGGATCATAGTCCTTAAGTACAACTGAACTTTCATAGATATCCTCATCAATCATCCCTTCGCGCCCAGCGTACATCTGGTACGATTCGCCATCCTCCAGCACCAGTGCCATACCGTACAGCTTGAAGGTTGAACACGCTAACTCAATCGTATCTTGAATTAGCAATGGAGGTTCAGTAGCACTGTGCATCCGACGGGCAAGCTGAGTGATGGCCTGCAAGTTCTGGTTACGCTGAAGAAGCGCACGTGCCTGCCGACGCTGACGCAAAATCAGACGCAGACGACGGTGCAGCTCATCGCTGGACATATCGGCTGTCAGAAAATCATCCGCACCCGCTTCCATCAAATCAGTTTGATGAGCAACATCGGTATTCTCCGAAAGCACCAGCACGGGCACCAAAGGAAAACGACGCTTGATTTCCTTGACAATGTTGACGCCTTCGTTTGCAAGTACCTGATCGTCCAGAACAATCAAATCATAACGAGCATCGCGAAGGGTTTCCATCGCTTTGCCAGCATCATTCACTGTCTGAACGTGATAGGTGGAGGGATTTAAAGAGGCGACCAATTTTTCGCCGTCCGCACTCACCAATAAAGTTTCTGTTGGTTGGGCTGCCATTAGCACCACTCATTCACATGATTTGAAGCAGGTTTGAGGTAATTATAGCAAATGCACCGAAAACGTCAGCGTTGTTCACACATTCTTCATAGATTGCAAACATTTCGTAAAATCTTGCAAAACTTCCTCGCACAATTGCAGTACCATTGTTCCGATATATACTATACTGATTCTTGAAGGGTCATCAGAGCAACTCAGGAGGGCTACCCATGCCAAGTGAAACCCGTAAAGCTGAAACCCGCAAGCTCGATCACGATTCAAATACAGCAGCAACCGCCGAACCAACCACCAAACCTCAACACCGGGGCATCCGCGAAACCCGGATTGCCCTGAGAATCATGCCACTTCAGGTGGAGTTAGTTTTTAACTTGCAGGGCGCAATGGTTGTGGGACGTGCCCACCCGGAAAGCAATTTCTACCCGGATATAGACCTGAGCGCGTTTCAGGGCGGTGACCTGGTTTCCCGCGAGCATCTATTCTTCAAACTCGATGAAGATCGTGTCGTTGTGGTGGATAACAAAAGTGCGAATGGCACAAAACTGAATGGTGAATGGCTAAAAGCTAATGAAGCCTATCCCATTACCCATGGAGATGAATTGACCTTAGGTGTCATGAAAATCCAGATTGAACTGCTCACCAATCTGTACGATTAGCTTGCACTGTTCCGCCATTTGTAAAAGCTGCACAACCTACTCATTTAACATTTAGCGAAAAAACGCCGTTTTGTAACGAACGGCACGTTATAATGGACTATGTGTTGTTATATGAAACTGAGTTGTGAAAGATGGTGCAGCTTTGGATTTCCTGAATCGCCGTAAGCAAGAAGAAAAAATCAAGAGCGAAGGTCGTCTGCCACCGGGTCAATCGCTCACGCAGAAGTTCCCTGTTCTAACCTATGGCCCAAATGCACCTTTCGACCCCGCTACATGGGATTTACGGGTTTTTGGTGATGTCCAGAAGGAAATGCGCTGGACATGGGACGAATTCTTAAAACTCCCCACTACCACCCTCAAAACAGACATCCACTGTGTTACGCGCTGGAGCAAGTTTGATACCGTCTGGGAAGGTGTTCTGTTCCGCGATTTTGTCAATCTGTTCGGACTGAAGCCCAGCGCACAGTATGTCATCGCCCACTGCGATTATGGCTACACCACCAATACCCCGCTGGAAGCCATGATGGATGATGATGTACTGCTGGCGTACAAGTATGATGGAACGTGGCTGGAACCCGATCACGGCGCGCCAGTACGTACATTGGTGCCCAAACTGTATTTCTGGAAGAGCGCCAAATTCTTACGGGCACTGGAATTTAGCCCGGTGGATAAACCCGGCTTCTGGGAACAGGGTGGCTACCACAACAATGCCGATCCTTGGAAAGAAGAACGCTTCCAACGTCGTGGATGGTTCTAAACAGTTATCAGTCGGGCGAGCCAGATGGTTCGCCCTTATTCGTTAGTTTGTCCCGCTTGACAGCTTCTCGGCCTGTTCACGAGTCGCCAATTCATCAATGAACAGGTCAAGATCACCGTTCAGGACAGTGGGCAGATTATAGCTGCTCACGTTGACGCGGTGGTCAGTGACACGATTCTGAGGATAATTATAGGTGCGGATTTTCTCGGAGCGATCGCCCGTGCCAACCTGACTGCGGCGTTCGCCTTCCTGTTCAAGGCGCTGCTTTTCCATTTCCATATCGTACAATCGCGCCAACAGGATTTGACGTGCGCGTAAACGATTCTGAAGCTGGCTACGCTCGTCTTGCACTTCAACCACCAGACCAGAGGGGATATGTACCACCCGCACGGCTGTTGAATTTTTCTGAACGTGCTGCCCACCTGCCCCGGCTGCGCGGGTAAATTCTTCCTGAATATCCTCCGGGCGAAGCTGTACATCCACCTCGTCAATCTGCGCCAGTACGGCTACTGTAACGGTACTGGTGTGGATGCGTCCCTGAGCTTCGGTATCTGGCACACGTTGCACCCGATGAACACCACTTTCGTATTTCAGACGGTTGTAAGCACCTTTGCCTTTTACCTCAAAAGTGATCTGTTTCAGGCCGCCGATACCCGTATCACTCTGATCGATTACATCGATCTTCCAAGCGCGATTCATCGCATAATAGCTGTACATGCGGTACAAGTCAGATGCAAATAAGCCCGCCTCATCACCGCCTGCACCTGCACGGATTTCCATAATGACATTCTTTTCATCGCGTGGATCTTTGGGCAGTAGCATCACTTTGAGCTTATCCATCAGTGCTTCAGTAGTGGCCGTCAAGGAATCAACTTCTTCCTTCGCCATCGCACTCAGTTCCGGATCGCTCTCATCTTCCAACATTTTACGAGCACTTTCCAACTGACTGAATTGACGCTTGTACTCGCGGTATTGCTCGACCATTTCCGCGATGTTGGCGCGTTCTTTAGAATATTCGGCCACTTTGCTGTAATCAGCCATCATTGCAGGATCGCTGATGAGCCGTTCCAATTCATCATAACGGGCTTCAATGCTCGCCAATTTTTCCAACATAGGCTGTTTCCATTCAAAATTTATAACGACTTACAGAGAATTATACGGTGTGTGGAAAACGACGGGTAGGGCGGCCTTATGGTTTTCCTGGTCTTAGCATTCTGGGTTAACTTAAAATCGGCAAGTCCCGCCAATCCGGCCTGATGCGTATTGCACCCGCGTCAATCAAGGCACGATTGCCACCTGCGTCACAATCAACCGCGTAGACCTGCCTACCCTGTTGAGTTGCAAAACGAGCCGCGTGCATTGCACCCCCATCCGCCCCGGTTTCTATGACGATTACACAGTCACTTAAGCCACTAATGATGCGATTGCGGGCGACCAAGGTTGAGCTATTAGGGGAAGCAAAAGGCTGTACCTCGCTCACCAATGCGCCACGTGCCATAATTGTAGTTGCCAAGTATTCATGTTCCGAGGGATAAATATTGAGCACACCACTGCCCAATACCGCCAGAGTATGCCCTTCCTGTGCGACCATTGCTTCATGATGAGCCGCCGAATCAATACCTAACGCCAGACCACTGACAATGGTATACCCTCGCTCAATCAAATGGGCAGCCAGATTTTTGGCGATTTCAAGGGATGGACGGGATGGACTACGTGTGCCAACCAGTGCGGCACATCGCCCTTCCGATTGCCACCGTTCGCCCCGTATAAACAAGGTGGGTGGGGCATCATCCAATCCGCGAAGACGCACCGGATAATCTGCATCTGGCAGCGTGATAACCCGCACACCCGCTTTTTGCCAGCGGATTAAACTTTGCTGCACCGAGTCCAAGTCAATTGTTCGAATGCTTTGAGCAATCTTCGGCCCGATACCGGATACCTGCCGCAAGGCCTTCTCATCAGCAGAGAGAACAGCATTCAGATCCCCACCAAAATGCTGCATCAGCGCATCCAGCGTTTTCTTACCGATTCGCCCGGTTAAACTGAGCGCAACCCAAGCCAGATCGGTCACTCTTCCTCGTAGTATTCAATAATCGAAAGCAGGATGGTATTAATGTACGTGTTCACCTGTCTCAGCAAGTTACCCCAATCGGCGGTTGAGTTGCGCTGCGGGGTGATTTCCGACCAAGTAAGGATTGAGTTGATGACAAAATCACTAAAGTAGAAAAAACCGCGCACCGCATCGGGCAGACTCAGCCCTTCGTTACTCAGAAGTTTAGCGTAGTTCTTACCTGCATTGATGGCTGCTGAAAGCTGTTCATCTGGTGCGCCGAAGGCAAGATATTTGCGGATGGCTTCCAAAGTACCTAAGCCTTCCTGACGCAAGCTGGCGCGAGTCTGGTCATCAATCCGTTCGTACCATTTGAGATGGGTGAGGGTACCACCACCCACATGCATCCGCGTATTGCCTAAAGCATTCTGGATAATGACCTGCACTTCCAAGGGCTGCAACTCGCCCTGGGTTTTGGCATATTGGAGCAGGTCGGATTTGCGAAACCGACGGTGTTTACCCGGTGTACGCCGCGAGGGCAAATCACCGCTATCTGCCCAATTGCGTACTGTCGCAGGATGTACACCCAAGATTTCTGCCGCCTGCCGTAAACTAATCCACTCTGATTCGCTCATATTGCCTGCTTCGAAAATTTGCTTCAACATTCAGAGTATAACACATCGCCTTCTGAGAGAGGCGGCTTGCCATCATTTAGCCATGAGAGAGGGTGAAATAAGTATTTGGCTGGTTATAAAAGGGCACATCTCAGCGATATGCCCTTTTTATTCAATGTCTGCTCCTATCGTAATTGAAGCTGAGGTTTATAGATGCAGACCTGGTTGCTAGTAGGAATCCTCATCTGGAATGAACGAGAGCGAGATCGGAAGCTGAAGAAGATAATCCAGATTGTCAGCATCGGCCTGTGGTAAGCGAATGGTCACAGTCGTTCCATTTTCGATGCTTACCAACTCGATGTTTTTGAACCAGAAGTTCATGATTTCGGCTCTCTGGGTGTAGGGCACTCCATCAATGATTGCTGGTAAGCCCGTTAAGAGATAACCCTTGCCGACATTCAGTTCTACAATCAGATCGAACCTGTAATTGTCTGGAATCTCTTCCGGTGCGGTAAAGGTATAGTCTACCAAGGTCATATCCGGGGCAGCAGGCGCATCGCCTGTGTAGAGGCGCAGCACCAAAGGCTGACCCGTCTGCCACAGCCAAACGAGAAGGCTATGCTGCCATGATGGCGCTGCAAGATTAGCTTTATACTGCTGAAGGTCTGCCAGCAGAACATTTTCTGCGATGATCTGCAACTGTGCATCAACAATGCCCAGTACATCTACACGGTCGCCAGCTTTAAGCCCGCGAACGCTGTCTGGTTCGATGTCGAAAAGGATGCTGTAGTATCCTTCTGGCAGTTCGGGGCAGGATGCGCCGGGTTGGTCGCAGGGGTTTATGGGTTCGCCCAGCAGGGCAGCAGCGATGGGCGAAAACCAGAAAATATCTACCGCCGCTTTTTGCCCAACAACAGCCATAACATCCGTAAAATAATCTCCGCCGGGATGGACGATTGGCAGTTTTGCCATATCGGCAGTGGAGAAGGTTGCCAATCCAATCATATCCTCGGTAATGATGGTTCCTGGTGGGATATCCTGAGCAGCGATGATGATCTGAATGGTATCTTCTGTCTGTGCCAAGGGCACAACTGACAAGGGTGATGGGGTGTTCAGATAGAACATCAAACCGCTAACAAGGATTATGGCGGCGATGGTCGCCCCCCAAGTTAATGATGAAAATGACAAGGTTGGTGCAGGGCGTTTGGTTACAGCCATTTGCATGGCATGTTTCTCCTTTGTGCTATGCTGTGATTGAAGTTTTGCTACAAGAACTTCTTTCAGTGAATCCTGGAAAGCGCGATCTGCCTTTGGAACTGTTTTTGCCAGTGTGTTCAGTGTTTGGTGATGCGTTGGTTTACCCCGTCCTAGCAGGTCTTCCACCTGTTCGAGAAGTTCTGCATCATGGCGCTGCTCCTCATTCATACGCCGCTTCCTCCTCTTGATATTTATGTTCTAAATCTTCTAAGCCTCGTGACAGATGGCTGGCAACTGTTCGTTCATCGAGGTTAAGCACTGCGGCAATTTCCTGATTACGCAGTCCCCCGAAAAAACGAAGGGTGATGATTTCCTGTCGTCGTGGGGTGAGCATCGTGAGCGCACTTTGCAAACGCGCAAACTGTTCTTTACGGACGAACATTTCATCTGGCAATAGTTCGGTGCTCTGGATTTCCGGCAGGTCGTCCAGCAGCAGGGTTCCGCGCCGTTGGAGCGTGCGGTAAAACTGCTGCACCGCGTTATGGGCAATCCGAAACAACCATGTGGCGAAAGAACCAGCACCGCGATATTCAAACCGAGTGATGGCCTCAATTACCCTGAGGAAAATATCGGCTGTCAGATCTTCGGCATCCTGTTTGCTACCCACTCGATAGGCAACATAGGCGAATACACGCGGGAAATAGTGGTCGTACAAAGGCTGAAAGGCTTCCGGATTCTTTGAAAGCTGCGAAATGAGGGCGCGCTCCTCATCTGGCGATAAAAATTCTGGCACGTTCAACTTGCCTCCATCCTGAGTTGCAGCTCAGTTCAGTAGTAAAAACGCCTTCGGGGCTGATTTACTGCAAAGCTGTGGAGATTGTTTGATGAGGAGATTTCTGTAGTGGGGCGCATTTCACAGATACGCCCCAACAAAATTGACAGTATGGATAGGGGTTAAAAGTCCAGCAAGGCCTGCATCCGCGATTGAATTCCGGCTACTGTGGGTACGACACCTTCCATCAGTTCAGTACTGAAGGGTACAGGAGTGGAAGGCGCCCCCATACGCTCTACCGGGCCGTCCAAGTAGACGAAGGCTTCCTGCGCCACAAAGGATGCTATTTCCGCACCAAATCCGCCGATCAAAATATCTTCATGCACAACCAGACATTTGCCGGTTTTTTGTACAGATTGCAGCACACAATCTTTATCCCAAGGCACTATGGTTCGCAGGTCGATAATTTCTACTGAGGCTTGCAGTGCATGGGCGGCGGCTTCACAGCGTTCGACCATCGCGCCCCAAGTTACAATGGTTAAATCCGTGCCAGATTGAACGATCCGTGCCTGACCAAAAGGCAGCATAAAATCGTCACCGGGATAGGGGCGGCGCGCCCAAGCCGCATCCAACATGGCGCGGTGCTCAAAGAAGATCACCGGGTCATCGCCGCGTAAGGCCGTTCGCAGCAAGCCTACAGCATCCTCAGCATTGGAAGGAGCGGCCAAAAGCCAACCGGGTTGGTGGGCAAATATGATTTCACTGGTGACGCTGTGCCAAGGGTCGCCAATTTTGCGATAGCCACCGGGAATGCGGATCACGAGCGGGGCAGCAAAATTGTTGTTTGAACGCCAGCGAATAGAGCCGCA
Source organism: Anaerolineae bacterium (assembly GCA_019912965.1). Lineage (GTDB taxonomy): Bacteria > Chloroflexota > Anaerolineae > Aggregatilineales > Phototrophicaceae > CFX2. The sequence continues at coordinate 41,281 of JAIOHM010000025.1, read as the reverse complement.
ATTATTGATTTGCTCGGTAGCGGGGTCGGCATATTTGCGGAACTGGATTTCCGGCACGGGCATCAAACCAGCGATTGCCATACCGACGGCGCGCCCGATGATGCCTTCTTCCGATAGGCTGGTATCAAAAACACGTCCATCACCATGTTTGGTTTGCAGGCCGAGGGTGGCGGCATGAACCCCACCTTTTTTGCCCACATCTTCGCCGAATACCACACAGCGCGGGTTGACAGCCAGTTCGACATCCAGCGTGCGACGAATGGCCTCGATCATGTTTATACGTGAGGGTTCGGGTGGTCGAGGGGTGTCATTTCCTGGTGGTAACTGAATGTTTTCGGCGCGTAAGCCACCCACCTGCTGCGGGTGATCCGGGTGTGACCAGACGTTTTGTGTGACTGTATCGGTATCGGGCTGGGGCTGATTCAGTGCTTCGTCGCGGGCGGCATGAACGGCCTGCTTGGTAGCTTCGACCAGCGCGTCCCATTCGTTCTGGGACATCATCGCCGGGACAAGGTATTCACGAATGGCCGGGATGGGGTCACGTTTCCATTCTTCGGCCACGAGTTCCGCGGATTTATAAGCCTGATTATCGACACTGGAATGGCCGGAAAGGCGTGGAATGGTAAGACGAAGCAAGCCCGCACCATGCCATTCACGCATGTAATTGACAGCTTCATAAACCAGATCGGCAGTTTCCTGCGGACGTGTGCCACTGCCATCCCATATTTTCAGATTTTTAAAGGATGCCAGATTGGCGGCGATGTTGCTGCCGGGTGTCTGCGTTGGGCCTTCTACGGATATTGCATAACCGTTGTCTTCGACCACAAAAAGCAGGGGAAGTTCCAACGTGGTTGCGATGGTTAAGGCTGACCAGAATCCGTTGGTGGCTACCGCGCCATCGCCACCAAAAACTATAGCAATACTATCGCTCGATTCGGTTTCGCCTAATTCGCGGGTGCGATAGGTGATGGCCTGTGCCCAACCTGCCGCTGGAGTGAACTGCGAACCAACATCACCTGCCATCGGTAAAATGAGTGCCCGTCCACGCCGGGGCAGATTAGTTACTACGCCTACATCCCGTCCACCACTGACACTGCCTACACGCGCCATATCAGATGCGAAGGCTTCTACAGGTGTTAGCCCAGAGCCGAGGATAAAAGGGCGGGAGCGATAGTAGGCACTGGCGGCATCAAACGGACGTGTGAGCAACTGACTGAGCAGCAACTGCCCCAGCTCATGACCACGGGCAGAAAACTGATAATTTACTAAACCCTGCGGAACAAGTTCGCCTTCTTCCATTTCGTCAATCATACGGGAGGTGAGCGCCAGACGGGCGACTTCCTGCCAATCAAAGGCCGGGTGTATCGAAGTCAATATACGTTCTCCATCCAGAAGGTAATCTCCAAAAGCTGCCGCTTGTCGATGTTCAGCTTATGCCTTTAATATAGCGGATACGATGGAATAATAGCGAGTGGATCAACGATGACAAAAACAATTTGTGTATTCTGCTCATCCAGCACCGCATTGGACAAAACGTACTTTGATGCGGCAACTGATTTTGGTGTCCAGATCGGGCAGCGTGGATGGAGTCTGGTGTATGGGGGCACAGATATTTGGGTTAATGGGCACGGTAGCACGGGCAACCCACGAAGGTGGCGGCAAGGTGATTGGTGTAATTCCAGAGACATTGCACGCACGCGGGATTGGTTATTCCAGCGCTGATGAGTTCATCGTCACACCCGATTTACGCCAGCGGAAAGCCGTAATGGACAGCCGAGCGGATGCTTTCGTAACGCTGCCGGGTGGCTTTGGCACTCTGGAAGAAGTGGTTGAAGTTTTGACGCTTAAACAGCTTCAACTGCATGATAAGCCGATTGTTTTCCTCAATACCAATGGTTTTTATGATCCACTGGTGACGCTGTTTGAGCATTTCTACGAGCAGAAGTTCGCCAAATTCAGCAGTCGTGATCTTTATCATATAGCGACAGAAGCGACGGACGCAGTGACCTATATTGAGGCGTACCAGCCCACTGTTTTCGAGAGCAAATGGTTCTAAATAGACGGGGTATAATCTGCCTACCAAAATATTTTGGCGGAAATGCCCCTTACATTAGTGCGAGGAAATTTGATGGAAGCAAAGCTGCACGAACTAAAGACACGACTGCTGGAAATTGATGACCTCAGCCGGGCCGGCGCTGTGTTGAACTGGGATCAATCCACCTACATGCCACCCGGTGGCGCAGAAGCCCGTGCGCGGCAGATGTCCACCTTAGGGCGGTTGGCGCATGAAAAATTCACCGATCCGGCAATTGGTAAACTACTGGATGATTTGCGTGCTTATGGCGAAAGTTTACCTTATGAGTCAGATGATGCCAGCCTGATCCGTGTGACACGACGGGAATATGAACGTTCAACACAGATTCCGTCAACATTGGTAGCGGAACTTTCTAACCATGCTTCGACGACCTATCAGGCGTGGACAGAGGCGCGTCCAGACAATGACTTCAACCGTTTGCGTCCAATGCTGGAAAAGACGCTTGATCTGAGCCGCCAATATGCTGAATGCTTTCCCGGTTATGAACACATTGCTGATCCGCTGATTGACTTTTCGGACTTTGGGATGAAGGCTTCCAGCGTGCGGCAAGTTTTCGCTGATCTGCGGCAGGCGTTGGTACCGCTGGTGCAGGCGATTACGAGTCAGGAAGTCGTTGATGATTCGTGCCTCAAACAGTTTTATCCTGAAGACCAGCAAAAAGCCTTTGGCGAAATGGTCATCAAGCGTTATGGCTATGATTTCAACCGGGGGCGGCAGGATAAAACTCATCATCCATTTGAAACCAAACTCTCGCTGGGCGATGTTCGTATTACCACGCGGTTTCAAGATCATGATTTAGGGGATGGGTTGTTCAGTACCCTTCACGAATCGGGTCATGCGATGTACGAGCAGGGAGTTAGTCCGGCGTTGGAAGGGACACCGTTGGCGAACGGTACTTCGGCGGGCGTCCATGAGAGCCAGTCCCGATTATGGGAAAATGTGGTGGGGCGCAGTCGAGGATTCTGGGAGCATTTTTATCCACAGCTCCAAATGACTTTCCCAGAACAATTGGGAAAGGTGTCGCTGGATACATTCTACCGCGCTATCAACAAGGTGCAGCGGTCGTTGATCCGGGTGGATGCAGACGAGGTGACTTACAATCTGCACGTGATGATTCGGTTCGATCTGGAATTGCAAATGCTGGAAGGCAGTCTTTCGATCCGCGACTTGCCGGAAGCATGGCAGGCCCGCTATGAGAGTGATTTAGGCATGGCAGCGCCCGATGATCGCAACGGGGTGCTGCAAGATGTGCACTGGTACGGTGGCATCATTGGGGGCGTGTTCCAAGGATACACACTGGGGAATGTGATGAGCGGGTTGTTCTACAGCCATGCACTACAGGCACACCCGGAAATCCCGGCGGAAATTGCACAGGGTGAATTCAGCACACTTCATGCGTGGATGAAAAACAACATCTACCAGCACGGCAGCAAATTCACCGCGCCTGAACTTCTGGAACGGGTAACGGGCGGCCCTCTGCGGATTGAACCTTATATTCAATATTTACAGGGTAAATACGGCGAGATTTATAAGCTGTAGTTGTTGAGCGCCCAAGTGAGTTCTTCGGGCGTTGGGGTGTAATTGCCCACGCGACGCACTACTAACCCGCTGGCGTAGTTAGCAAGGGTTGTCGCCTCGGTATATGATGCACCAGCCGCAACGGCTAACGTCAACACAGCAATCGTCGTATCGCCCGCGCCGACCGTATCATAAACATCGCTTACAGCAGGGGCAGGACAGTGAATAGACTGCCCCTCTGCTGTGCCAACCGTTGCTCCATCCGCCCCGCGCGTAATCACCATCCCTCCGGTCAGTTTCAACCGGTTGCATAGTTCCAGCGCGGCTGCCCCAAAATCGTCATCGCTTTTGAGATCACGGCGCAAATCATCGCGGGCTTCATCCGCGTTACATTTGACCAGCGTAAAACCCGCATATTTATCCAGTTCACCTTGAGCATCAGCCATCAGCAGGACATTTCCAGCCGTTCCCAACTTACGCAGGCTGCTGACCAATGCAGGTGTCAATAAACCTGTGTGATAATCCGAAACCAACACTGCCTGAACTGATTTGATTTCCCGGTCAATCACACTTCTAACCTGATGTTCCACCGCTGAGGTTACAGGCTCACGAGATAGGGTATCCAATCGGGCGACCTGCTGTGGAAAACGTAATCCCATCTGCGCCATGATGCGGGTTTTGACGGTCGTTGGGCGGGCAGAGTCGGTAATCAAGTAGTTGGTGTCAATCCCCCGCGCCTGAAGCACCTGCCGCAAATTTGTGGCAGCCGTATCCACACCGATGATGCCTACCTGTACGGCGGTACTCCCTAACGCGACGATGTTGGCAGCCGGGTTCGCCGCCCCGCCGGGGATGATCTGGCGCGACTCAAATTCCAATACCGGAATCGGGGCTTCCCGGCTCAGGCGTGTGGTTTTACCGATCAGATATTCATCCAGAATCACATCACCAACCACCAGCACCCGCTGGTTAGCGAGGCGAGGAATCCAAGTTACTAGACGGTGCGGCATGATGAAATCCTTCTTGAACGGCAAAACGCGCTGTATTTTAGCAGTCCGGCGGGATGAGCGGAAGTTAAGGTCGTGTTGATGGTAAGAGGGTGTGCAAGGGGCATCCGGCGTGGACACCCCACGAAAAATAGCTTTAACTTCCCCGGCGCGGCGGGATGGGAGGCGTCGGCGGCATAAAAGGCGGCATGGGTGGGGCCGGGGGAGGTGGTGGCATAGGCGGTACGGGTGGATGTGGCATATGGGCATGATGCCACGTTCTACCAGATGCAGCGAACATTTCCAGCGGTAAATCGTTCCCATAATCCTTAAGGCGCGCGATAAACGAGGGGATGTACCCTGTAGCGGCATAAACCCCTTCAATCTTGCCATCCGGGCGCATTCCGGTTTGGATGAACTCAAAAATATCGGTGGTCTGGATGTAGTCGCCTGTCATCCCTGTGACCTCGGAGACCTTCATCACCCGCCGCCAACCGTCCGGCAGAATTTCCACCTCAACAATCAGATTCAGCGCATGAGCGATTTGCTGCCGGATGTTGAGCAAAGGCAGTGCTGGATTAGCGCTGGCAATCAACATTTCCATATGGGCTAAAGCATCACGCGGGCCGTTGGCATGAAGGGCAAACAAGGCACTTTTCAAGCCGCCGTTGATGGTTTGCAGTAGAGGTTCGATTTCATCCCCATAAACCTCACTGCATACAACACAATCCGGGTTCATGTGAGAGGCAGTTTCTACAAGCTGGGATAAGGTGATTTCCCCCTTGCCTTCGCGGTTGGCGGGGCGGGCTTCCAGCCGGACGATATGCGGTTGGCGCAAAATCAAATCGGCTTCTTTTTCGATCAGAATAATGCGCCGATGTTCGGGGATAAAATTGGCGATGAGATTAAGCAGGGTGGTTTTGCCGGAACCCGTGCCACCACACACCAGTGTTGTGATTCTGCTCTGAATACAGGCGCGCAGAAATTCTACGATTTCGGGCGATATCGAGTTCGCCTCAATCAAGGTTTCAAAGGTGGGAATCTGGCTTTCCTCAACTGCTTTGCGGATGGTCATAACCGGGCCATCCAACGCAATCGGCGGGACGACCACATGCACCTGTGAACGGTCTGACAGGCGGGCATTGACGATGGGATGTGATTCGTTAGCGATCAAGCCGAGTGGTTCGAGGATTCGGTCGATAATTTGCAGTAGATGATCGTTATCCTGAAAGTGAACATCGGTGTCTTCGATCAAAAAAGCCTGTCGAGAGACGTAAACCCGGTTATAGCCGTTGACCATTATGGTATGAATAGTCGGGTCTTCCAAGAGGGTTTCCAATGGGCCGAGGTCGTTGATATTTTGGTTCATGATTCTTATTCCTTCCGGTCTACTTGACCGTTTTCAATCTTTGTGACAGTGCGATAGGTTGGGTGGTCACTGGTCTGCGCGTGATGAACCAGCGCCACAACGGCTGGATGAGGCTGAATTTCATGGGCAGTTTTTTGCTCTGCAGATTATCAACCAGTGCATCCTGTGCCGCCTGCTGCCGAATATCGTTCTGGTAATGCTGGTTCAACTTCTGGTCTTTCCAATCCCCGTTCATGGCCTTCGCTCCTGTTCGTTCTTGATGCTTTCAGTGTGTCATACCTTGAAGGTTGAACAGAACGGGAGTGCAGACAGTCTTAACCTGTTAATTCAGCCAGCTACCCAACCCTGACGCAGCGCATAAATAGCGGCTTCGGTGCGGGTGCTAACGCCCAATTTCGAGTAAATATTATCCAGATGAAAGTTGATCGTGCGGGCGCTGACCTGAAGCATTCCGGCGATTTGTTTATTGCTTAAACCCTGTACCAGCAGTTGAATAACTTCCTGTTCGCGGATGGTGAGTTCGACAGGTGGTTTAAGCGGAAAACGGATCACCATTTCAAAACCGCCGCGTTCACCCGTCCGGGTTTCACATAAACCACCAAGCGATTCAATACGCTGGCGAATATGAACAAACGAATCAGGCACATTCAGGGGCAGGCTGTTATCGGCTAATGAGCAGGTGAGCCAATCATCCCGTCCCTCCATACGGATAACCACATGGGAAGCGCGGGCGCGGATAATGCCCTGTTCGAGTACATCCTGAGCCGCGCGGAAAATCGTTAGCTCGATGGGCGGTGGCAAACGCTGCGAGAGGCGTACTAATGCCAGCACAATCTGTACGCTGTGCGTCCGCATGTATTGGCTGGCGAGGGTTTCCAATGCGGCTTCCAGACCGAGGGTTTCCAACAAAGCAGGATGTAAATTCGCTTCCAGATCACGCACCTGCTGAAGTACCCCGCGCGCGAGGCTGGACAGCACCGAAATCGCCATCCTCGCCTGCGGATTTTGGCTCATGGTTTGTTCGTACACATGTGCCTGTGAAAGCAGCAGGTTCAGGGGTTCGATGATGCTGGCCTGTAACTGAGCGGCCAGACGCCGCCGTTCGGCTTCAACGGCAGAAATGGCATCTTCCTGTGGTATCTGCGGCTGAATATCAAGGCCGCTGTCGTCTACATCCATCATGCAATCCTGCTTTCAATCTATATGCTATTGTGGCACAAGAAAGCCTGATGGAGAAAGCGATGGGTAAACAGGGAAGGCCTGTTTATTTGAACAGGTTATCCAGCAGGACAGCGATTACAAAACGCGGCAGACGCATCATCCGGCGGATGCGCCACGGCTGCAAGTACAACCGAAACAGCCATTCCAGCCCAAGCCGCTGCATCCACAATGGGGCACGGGGGATGATGCCCGCGATAAAGTCGAACGCGCCACCCACGCCCATCGCCATTTTGACGCGCAGACGCGGGGTATTGCGCGCGATCCATTTATCCTGTTCCGGTGCGCCATAGGCCACGAACAAGATGTCTGCGCCGCTGGCGTTGATGCGTTCGACAATCGCATCTTCTTCTTCGGGCGCGGGACTGCCACTGTAAACGCCAACGATTTGTAGCGCGGGATGCCGCGCGCGTAAAACATCAGCGGCTTTTTCGGCTACACCGGGGGCAGCACCCAGCAAGAATAAACGCCAGCCTTTTTCGGCAGCGCGGGCGGCGATGAGAGGTACACCATCCGAACCTGTCACGCGCTCTGGCAACGGTGTTCCCTGATATTTGGCTGCCCAGAGCAAACCGACACCATCCGGCACACATAAATTCGCCCGTTTGAGGATGTTGCGAAAGTTGATATCGTGGCGCGCGATCATGGTAAATTCGGGGTTGAGGGTGCAGATGTGGCGAAGAGGTACTGAGTACTGAGTACTGAGTCAGATGCCAGATGCGAAGTGCTGGATTCTAAGTTTTTAGGACGCGGAGAAGAAGAAATCCACTCATCAATCAAATTGAGCAGTTGGGTGTAAGTGATGGGGTCTACTGGAAGGTCGAGGATGTGGATGCGGTTCGGGCGGGTAGATTTCGGAGTGGGTTTTGAGGTTGTAGGGATAGGCTGTTTATTGAGAATCTGGCGGGTAGCTGTTAAAACATGTTCAGGTGTGACCATCCGCATACAGGTGCGGGCGGGGCAACCTTCGCGCAGGCCGATGCTGTGTTCGACATAACTACACGGGCTGCATTCCGGGGCACTGCGTACAATGATAGATGTGCCATTCGGCGTCCATGCACCCCAAGCATCAGGGTTGCTAGGGCCGAAAACCGCTATTACAGGCGTGCCGATGGCTGCTGCGATATGCATCACACCACTGTCTGCACCGATGAACAAATCAGCTTTTTGGATAATGCCCGCGAGTTCGGGAAGTGTGGTTTGGGCGGTTAGGTCAAGGGGTTGGGTTTGCATCGCGGCTTTGACTGCCTCGGTATCATCCCCTTTTCCGCCGACCAGAATAATCTGCGCGTTGAATTCGCGGTGGAGGGCATCCGCGACGGCTGCGAAATGGGCAGGTTCCCAACGACGGGCGCGGTTGTAGCCACCGCTGCCTGCATGAATGATGATCGTTGGGAGAAGTACTGAGTACTGAGTACTGAGTACTGAGTCGGATACTTGGGGAGAGGTGCCAAGTGCTGTGGAGGAAGGAAGTGAAACCTCACCCCCTAACCCCCTCTCCGTAGACAGAGAGGGAGAAACTGTGCTGATGACGGCTGGGCGGGGGGTGGGATTTGCGCCGAGTTGGGCGACAAGATCGAGCCAATACTGGGCTTGATGTTTTGCCCCGAAACCGCCGTCTGTCAAGCGATGGGTGAGAAACCAGCCATTGCCATTCTCCAAGCCGAGGCGACGTTTTGCGCCGGAGGCTAAAGCAATAAGCGCAAATTTGAGTGTGCCGAGTTTAAGCGTGAAGTGATGGAAAAACAGGACTGTATCGTAACGACCCGCGCGGAGGGCGAACACACGGCGGAGATTAGCTGGACGGAAAAAAGCATAAGAACTGTTGAAGGCTTTGCGATCGAAGGTGATGATTTCATCAACAAGCTGAGTATCGGCGATAATTGGGGCGGCGTGGGCGGTGGTCAACAGGGCGATATGCGCGTCCGGGTGGGCTTCGCGCAGGGCAGACAGCGCGGGCGTTGAGAGAATCAGGTCGCCAATATCCGCAAGTTGGACGATGAGGAAGCGGTTAGCCATCAACTTTCAGCTTTCAGGAAAACAATCAGGATTTAGCGGCTAATTCTAACGCAGTGAGGGTTTGTTGTGCGGCGCGTTCCCAAGTGAATTGGGCGGCTTGAATATGGCCCCGTTCGATCAACTGCTGGCGGAGGGAAACATCATCGGAAAGCTGGCTCATAGCATAGGCAATGGAATCAACATCCAACGGGTCAACCAGCAGGCCAGCATCGCCGACTAATTCAGGCAAGCTGGATGTGCTGCTGGTGATGACGGGCGTTCCCGCGTACATGGCTTCGATGACCGGAAAGCCAAAACCTTCATAGAGTGAGGGGAAAATCAGCCCCAAGGCATTCGCTAACAATGTGCTTTTATCGGCATCGTCAATGTAACCGGGTGTATAAACGCCTTCTACACCTTGCGTCCATGCAGGGTCGTACAGCCAACCTTTTCCACCTGCCAGCACTAATGCAGTTGAATCACTGGGGTGGGCAACTTTCCAGCGACGATAGGCTTCAACAATGCGGGCGATGTTTTTACGGGGCTGAAGTGTGCCAATGAAGTAAAAGTATTTTGAAGGCAGGGAGTATTTTTGAAGTACTGAGTGCTGAGTACTGAGTACTGAAGGTTTTTCGACGCCGGGATAGACAACTCGGATTTTGGGGACAGGAGTACTGTAGAAACGGGCGAGATCGTCGGCAGTAGCACGGCTATCAGCGAGGATGATACTGGCGCGGCGGGTGCTGTAACGGGTTGTCCAATCCAGATAGAGACGCTGGCGCGTTGGGTGGGCTTCTGGAAAGTATTTGAAGCCAAGATCGTGAACGGTTACGACGGCGCGACCGGGAAAAGCAATCGGTAAGGTATGCGCCGGAACGAAGGTCACATCTGGTTTATCGCGCCAGAGTTGGGCGGCAAAGCGTAGATGCGTCCATGCACGGCTGAAAGGAATTACGCGGTAATCCACGAGTTCGGATGCAGGGAATAAATCAGCGCGGGGTGCGTCCCGAAAATAGAGCGTGATCTGGTGGGCGGTATTGAGCCTAATGAGTGCGCGAATGAGTTCAAGGGCGTAACGTTCCGTGCCCGTCACACGCGGGACGGTGCAGCGGCTGGCATCAATCGCAATCCGCACTAGTGGCGCTGCCTGAAAATGATGGGAAGCAGCCAGATGATGGCAAGGACGATCAGCGCGACAGGCCAGAAAGTGGAAGCGGTCGTGAGCAGGGAATCGCCAAGCATTCCGGTGGTTACAGTCAGCGCGAGAAGTCCAGCGGCGATGAGGGCGATGCCGGGAAAGAGCAGGCGGCGGTCAGATGGATATGCCAGAAAAGCCGTCAGCACAAACGGCAGGCCAAGCCCAGCCAACACCAGCGGCCAACCGCGTTCGATACCCAACGAAGCAGGCTGCGCGAGGTAGAATATAATCCCGCCGACCAGCAAGAAAGCTAAACCGAAAAACAGCGAACCACGCTCCCAACGACCGGAAGCCAACCAGCGGGCAAGCAGGGTAATCCCCAAACCAGCACCCACTACCAGTGCGATTAAATCCGGTGTGAGAACGGCATTTCCAGTGGTCAAGGAAAAGGTGAGACCAACACCAATCACAATCAGCACGACTGCCGGAATGACGGACGCGCTTTGACCGCGCTTGAGGGTGGTCATGGGCGGGATGGGGAAGAAACGTTCCGGATGTTCCAAACGCGCCTGACGTTCAGCATATGCTTGTGCTTCGGCTTCTTCCTGAGCAGTACGCGCCTGTTCAGCCGCTTCCTGCTCGGCCAGCATATCGCTGAGAGAAGAGACAGCCGCTAAAGCTGCGGCGATGTCCAGTTCTTCGGCTACAGGGGAATCAGGATTATCTTCCGAGGCAAATTCCGTCTCATCAGCGGGAGCCTCATCTTCGGGTGCTTCATCTACAGGCGGAGCATAGCGCAATTCATCCGGGCTGAGATCAGCGGGGGTATCATCCATTTCAGGAGTTGGGTCGCGTTCGTCGTTGGTCATAGGCTGTATTCTGGCGTTTTTTTTCATTATCTGCAAGCCCGACTCGGCCTTGCTACCCCTGTGGCGAACCATTATAATGTGAAATCAATGGCGACGTGGCCAAGTGGTAAGGCAAGGCTCTGCAAAAGCCTGATTCGCCGGTTCGAATCCGGCCGTCGCCTCTGAACAGACACTCAAAATGAGCGTCTGTTTTTGTTTCCGCAGGCTATTGTGAAGATCGTTAGAATTTCCACATCGTCCGATTTTGGGGGGTTTACAAACCTTCAAATGGGCGTATTATCTAAATGTCCGACGAGAACTGCCGGACATTCTGTTCACGACTGTTATAGAAGGACTGTATGAACGAGGGTAGTAGTCACCCAACGGAACAGCCGCCCTCTGCCAGCGGCGATAACGCAGTCTAATCCTCACCTCCACACACGAAACTGCCAGGGGGTGATGCGAAGCGCGTTACCGCCGTCCCGTTCCAAGACGGGAAAAACTGGTAGTGGAAACTCCTGTTCCATGCTGAACAACTGAATAACCGCAAGTATTGTTCGTGTGGATAGACCCCGCGCGCTTCGGCGTTGTTATGGGGTGCATTATGTAATGGAGGACACCATGTACAACGATCTGCTGCTGAACCACATCGCCCCGATGGACGACCCGGATGCCCGTGTCCAGGAATTGATCGACGAAATTGAAGAACTGAAGAGTCTTCTCAGCCCAGAAGCACAAAAACTGATCAGCGATCTGCGTCCGCGCATCGTGACGGATGATGTGTACGAGGAGATTGATGAGCGTGCTTCCGTTGGCGACCGGCTGGCTGACAAGATTTCGACATGGGCAGGTAGCTGGCGCTTTATCCTGTCGTTCTGTTTTCTGATGGCGGTCTGGATTGGAGTCAACGGCTATCTGGGAACGAAAGCGTTTGACCCGTTTCCGTTCATTCTGCTCAACCTCGCGCTCAGTACGCTGGCTGCACTGCAAGCCCCGGTGATTTTGATGTCACAGAATCGCCAAGCGTCTAAAGATCGAGCGGTTGCTCAGAATGATTATCAGGTGAATCTGAAAAACGAAGTCGAAATCGCGGATTTGCATCGCAAGATGGATGGTTTGAGTGATGCATTGATGATGCAGACCAAACTGGTAAATGCTCTGGTGGAAGCGCGGCGGAAGGAATTGAGCGCGACAGTGCGGGCGATTGAGACGACTCGTGTGCCCAATGGTTATGAACATGGGGTGTAAATAGCCCTTAGCCGTTAGCTATTAGCCCTTAGCTATTAGCTTGCAGGAGGGGCTGAGGCGGGTTTCAAACCTATCTCTACACAGAATCTCAGATCGTTACAAATGGGGCGAGCCGGAAATGGTTCGCCCCGTTTGATTCTAATGGCCGTTCTGCGGGAAGATTTTGCCGGGATTGAGGATACCGTTGGGATCGAGGGTTTGCTTGATGGAACGCATCACATCGAGGGCTTCACCGTGTTCGGCGGGCAGGTATTTGGCTTTACCGATGCCGACGCCGTGTTCCCCGGTGCATGTGCCACCGAGTTCGAGGGCTTTGAGCACGATCAGGCCGTTGATTTCCATCGCTTTTTGGTAGCCCGCGTCATCGGCATAAGGGAATTCGACATGGATGTTGCCGTCACCCGCGTGACCGATCATGTAGGCGGTGATGCCGTGTTCGGCTTTGAGAGCTTCGACATAGGCGATGAGTTCAGGGTAAGCACTGATAGGCACGGCGACATCGTTGATGAAGAACTTTTTATCAGGATGCGAACGCACCATGATTTCGTAGGAGTGGTGACGAGCGTGCCAGAGGCGTTTGCGTTCGGCGATATCGGTGGTGGCGTGGAAGGTCAGCGCACCCATTTCGGTGCAGATTTCTTCGACGATTTCCAATCCAGCAGCAAGAGTGGATTCCTGGGCGGCATGGAATTCCATGAAGATGGTGGGGTTTTCGGCGAGGTCAACACCTTCGGTGGTACTCAGCATCCGGCAGTGGGCGGCGTCGATAAATTCCAGCGCTGCGGGGTCGAGGCCGCTACCCCGCACGGCCACAACGGTTTCGACGGCTGCATTGACCGAGGGGAAGCCAGCCACAACCGCGCTCATAAAAGTGGGCACAGGGACAAGTTTGAGCGTGGCCTGCGTGATGACGCCGAGTGTACCTTCGCTACCGACGAAGAGGTGTAAAAGGTCGTAGCCTGCGGACTGCTTGACGGAGCGCGAGCCGACGTTAATGAGGCGGCCATCAGCCAACGCGACCTGCATCCGCAAGACGTTATCTTTACTCGCGCCGTATTTCACGGTACGAATTCCGGCGGCGTTGTTGGCAAGCATCCCGCCGACGGTGGCATTCGCACCGGGGTCGGGTGGAAAGAACAGACCGTGACGGGCAAGCTGGGCGTTGAGGTCTTTGTGACCGATGCCGGGTTCAACGGTGACCTGAAAATCGTCAGCGTGGACTGCGATGATGTTGGTCATGCGCTCGAAGGACATCAGGATTCCGCCGTGCAGGGGAATGGAGTTGCCTTCCAAACCTGTGCCAACGCCCCACGGGGTGACCGGGATGCGGTTCTCATTCGCTAATTTGAGGACATCCGCAACCTGCTGGGCTGCGGTCGGCCAGACGACGACCTCGGCAGGGACGGCGTGGTGCTGGGATTGGTCTTTGGCGTGGAGGTCAATATCGGCGTGAGCGGTGCTGACGCTGGATACGCCGAGAATTTCAGTCAGGCGGTTGATGATTTCAGCAGTAACAAGGTTAAACATGGTGATGCGTCCAGATCGATTGGAGATATTATGCAGGAATGATAACGCTCTGCGGCAGGAGTTAAAAGGATAAAGTTAAAAGTATAAGGTTAAAAGTAATGAGGTACGAGGGATGAGTAAAGAAGTGACGAGGCATGAGGTATGAGGTACGAGTAAAAGACATAAAAATGCAAAATGTGCAAAAGATTCGCAAATTGCACAAATTGCCGTAGGCGTTGTCGGCGGGAGTGAGGGAGCGAGGCATGTCGCAAATGTCATTGTCGGCGGTTGAGACGGGAAGCGCCGTAGTGTGCAGCGGTTGTATCGGGCGATTCCGCCGCTTTGTCGGAGTTGTCGTTGTACAGCGGGAATGCGGGAGGGTGGCGCTGCAATAGTTGTCAGTTCACAGTTTTCAGTTGGCAGTTTTGGGTCGTTAGTCATTGTATGGGTTTTGGTTTTTAGTGATTGGTTATTGGTAAAAAGGGTAGGCGTTTGCGAGATTTGCGGCGATTGCGATTGCGGAAAGTGTTTGCGCGCAAATGGTCGATTGTCTTTGACGGCTTCCCGTTTCCAGAAAAATACGGAATAGACGGCGGATTATCGGACGGGAGGGGGTGTTTCTTGAACCCTCGCGTGTTTATCGGATTCGTTCGGGTGAGCGACTGTTGAGTGTTATGGGATTGTCGTCGTGGTTGTTGGACGGATTTGTCCGGTAACCGTATTGCAGCGATGTGGGATAGGTGGCACATCAGGTAGGACTGCATTAAGTGGTGGGCGAGGATTTTTACCCTCATCCCCCAACCCCTTCTCCCTCAGGGCGAAGGGGAGCAAATACAATTTTGGCGCAACTTTTACCTAAAATTGACCCCACCGTTTAGTGTGGTTCTACCTAACACTACAAGCAAAGATATTGTAGCACACATGTTCAGTTTTGTGGGTTCGAGTTTTATAACGCAGGGTAGCTTTGGTTATGGAACCGGGAAGGCAACCATTGAATCTGGGTGATTGAGCATTCGATTAAACCGGATAAATCCCTTAGCTCATTGTCGATCCGAATGTGGTTTGAAGTAGCATAATTATAGCGACACTTGAACATGATGAATGTGCTGTTGTTTATCCATTCGACACGACAATTATTACGAAAAACCGCTCAGAAAATTGCACATTCCTGAGCGGTTTTGTTATAGTTTCTAAATTGTGACAATCGTGTTTTCGGACATTAAGACTATGCAATAAACAATAGAACTGTGTGCCGAAAACTGCTCCAAAAAAATGTAATGCATATAGCAGAGCAAAAAATCACAATTCGGTTAAAATAAATTGCTAATTCAAACGTTGGGGATAACAGGTGGAGGGGGCTGCTATGTCTGATGTCTTTATCAGCTATTCACGAGTGGACAAAGAATTCGTCGGTAATCTGCGTGAGATGCTGCTGGAAAAAGAGCAAAATGTCTGGATTGACTGGGAAAACATTCCGCCCTCCCAATCGTGGTGGGATGAAATCAAGAAAGGCATTGCACGAGCGAACAATGTGGTGGTGGTGCTTTCGCCCAATAGTATGGCCTCACCGATTTGCCAGATGGAAATCGAATATGCACGTGAGCTAAAAAAGCGGATTATCCCGGTCTTTATCAAAGCCTACCAACGCGAAGAAATGATTAAGGCGATTCAAAGTCGCATGGCTGTGAAGGAAGAAATCACCACACGGGAAATCTGGGCGGGGCGCAATGTCGAGCATCTTTTTGACGCGAACGATAACGAACTAAAACACATCAACTTTTTCATGTTCCCCGCAGATGCGGATTTTGAGAAACGTTTTGAAGAATTGTTTGCTGTCATTCGTGCCGATTATGCCCACAAAGAAGAACATACCAGCTTGCAAACGGCTGCCCAACTTTGGGACAGGCAAAAACGCGATTCCAGTTATTTGCTGCTCGATAAAGAGTTGGAGGATGCGGAAGCGTGGCTGGCAAAAGCGGCAGGCAAAATACCGCCGCCAACCGAGCTCCATTTGGCCTTTATTGAAGCCAGTAAAAAGCGCACGCGGCAACTCCGCAATATTCGCAGGGCGAGTGTGGCGGGGGTTGTGGTATCGGTTGTGGCGATTGTTTTCGCGCTGGCGGCGGCATGGATTGGTGTACAAGCGAACGAGTCCGCCAATCTTGCGAGTACGCGCGAAGCCGATGCAGTCATCAGAGGTGCGACTGCCGAAAGTGAAGTGCTGATTGCCAGCACACGCGAAGCGCAAGCGCTGAACAGCGAAGCGACTGCCAATGTACAAGTGATTGCTGCCAGCACGCGCGAATCTGAAGCGTTGAACAGCGAAGCGACTGCTAATGCACAAGTGATTGTTGCCAGCACGCGCGAATCTGAGGCGTTGAACAGCGAAGCGACGGCTAACGCACAGGTTTTGCTTGCTAACACAGCCGAGGCCAGCGCGCGGGAACAAGCCAATATCGCCTCAACCGCCCAAGCAAATGCTATACGCGAACAAGAAATCACAGATATATACAGCAAGGCTATGCAAAGCCTTACAGATGGATTTCCTGAGGCAGCTATTTACCTTTTCGACACATTAATTGTCAAGTATCCTGATGTGGCAAGTATTTACAATTTTCGTGGTTTGGTCTTTTATGCTTTAAACGACAACGATAAGGCTCTGGCAGACTACAGCCACGCCATTGAACTCAATCCTCTATATGCTGATGCAATTAATAATCGAGGAAATGTTTATGACGTTCAAGGTGACCCTGAAAGCGCCGCTCGTGAATTTGAACGTGCCATTGAGGCTGACCCACAGTACGCTAACGCCTATTATAATCTAGGTATACATTATCTTTATGATTCGGCGGACTATGCGAGTGCCATAGGTTATTTAAGCACTTACATTGAACTTGTTCCTCGAGATCCTTATGGATATGTTGAACGCGGTTACGCTCAAAGTTTCTTAGGTAGGTATGATGAAGCCATAGCTGATTACGTTCGTGCCATTGAACTGAATCCTGACTATGCCGCTTCTTACAACAATCGTGGGAATGCTTACCTTGACCTCGGTGAGTATGACGATGCATTGGGTGATTACAATCGTGCTATTGAACTTGATCCTGAATATGCCGTTGCTTACAACAATCGTGGGAATGCTTACCTTGACCTCGGTGAGTATGACAATGCATTGGGTGATTACAATCGTGCTATTGAACTTGATCCTGAATATGCCAATGCGTATTTTAATCGCGCGCTTACTCATTATGACTTAGGCGATTATGAGGATGCGGTTGCAGATTATGATCGCTATCTTGAGTTTTACCCAGAGGATGCTGATGCTTACTACAATCGGGGACTCTCGAATATGAATCTGGCTCTGGCGGGTGAGAATATTGACCCTGACGTGATTGAAGCCGATTTTGAACGCGCTGTTGAGCTAGGGATGACAATTCCCAATGATGTCGAAGATTTGTTATCGGATTTGGGTATAAGTATTGGAGTCCAGTAGCTTCTATTCAAGAAAGCAGATGAAAAGTCAAAGGTGTACCGCATTTATCCAAATAGACCCCGGCGGGGTGGGATGGCGTGGGGATAAGGCCGCCGACGGGCGACGGCCTCAGCATTTCAGGCGGGAGCGAGTTGGTCACGGATGGCGGTCGTCCAAGCACGGATGGCTTTCCAGTCACGGTAGTCGTTGTTATGTGAACCGGGCAGTTCCTTGCCATCGTAGCGGGCGGATAACGTCCAGCGTTCATTCCAGTCGATGGCATCCAGATTGAGTTTGCCAGCGAACACACCCAAATCCTTTACGCCAAGTTTTTCCATGGTTGGCTTATGGACATATTCGTGTTGGGCAGCATCAAGCCCATCGGCTTCCAGCACACGGATGCAAGCAATCCAGAAGTGAACGGGCTTACCGACCAATTCCTCGTTAAATTTTTCCAGAAATTGGGACATTTCCGTCAGCCACATGCCCGCATAAATGGGTGAGCCTAACACGAAGGCATCGTAACCCTGAACAGATTGAACCTGACCCACGCGGGCAACTGTGACATCCAGATCACGTTCCTTCAAAACCCCACCCATAAACTCGGCAATTTCAGCAGTTGAGCCATGCGTGGTGGCATAGGCAACGAGAACTTTCATGCAGAGCACTCCTCAGTCAATGTTGAGAACTTTGGCAATATCGTTGGCATGGTCACGGTCATGGCTGGCTACGACACCCAAAATTTGTTCAATAGTGAGGATACGCAGCGTCCCATGCCGCCCTTGCATATCCAGTGTAGCATCTTCAATCGTGTCTAGCCATGCATTTCGTTCGGCGGCGGTGGAATCGAGCGCGGCGCGGATTTCCGGCAGGGTCATTTCGGCACGTTTTTCGACGGAACGGCGGTTAAAGCGTTCGAGGTCGAAATCTTCGGGGATGGTGTTTTCACCCTTCGCAATCCCGGTGACCATGTTATTGTGGCCTTTATCGGTAATGACAAGGTGAATGGCAAGCTGGCGCACCGTCCAAGCTGCACCTTCGGAATAGACCTGTGTCTCCCAGCGGTCGCCGACTTTATCCAGCACATCGTTCAACCGCTGACGACCATTCGCCAAGTTCTGCTTAACGTTATCTATGCGTTCGGACATTATTTTTCTCCTGAAAGTATATTTTGGTTAGAACCTCACCCCCAACCCCTTTCGCAAGTGGTTTAGAGGACTACAGTTTTAGATTTCGTTGGTCAACCTCACCCCCCAACCCCCTCTCCGTACCAGAGAGGGGGAGCAAATACAGCGGGAAGGCGGCGGATTCGTCAAACAGCCAACTCAGAAGCGCAGATCGTGCTTACAACTGAACGTAGCTGTTTTCCGCGAGAATGAAGCGGTGGGTGGATGGCATCCGTTCGGCAATCGTGACCTGAGCATTATCGGCCAGCAGGCTGGAGTCGATGCGCCCCGGAATATTGCGGATGACACAGTTTTTCATCACGATGCTGGCTTCGATCTCGCTGCCTTCGATGCGGACATTATCCCCAAGCGAGGTGTATGGGCCGACGTAGCTGTTCTGGACGATGGTGTTATCGCCAATGATGACCGGGCCACGCACCACACTGTTGATGATCTGGCTGTTTTTGCCGAGGATAACCCGGTGCGAAACTTCCGATGTGCCAACGATTTGATCTTTATTTTCCGGCGCAGGGGTGTAAGGCAGTTCTTCCAGCACCAACTGGTTCGCCAGAATGATGGCGTCCGGCTTACCTGCGTCAATCCACCAGCCTTTCAAAATGTAGGATTGGACAGGCTTGCCATCGGTGATGATGGTCTGGATGGCATCGGTGATTTCGAGTTCGTTGCGCCACGAGGGGGTAATGCGCGAAATGGCATCAAAAATTGAGGCGCGGAATAGATAGACACCTGCAATCGCCAGATTGGACTTGGGTTCTTTGGGTTTTTCGACCACGCGGGCAATCGTGCCATCGCCATTGAGTTCGGCGATACCAAAGCGGCTAGGATCACCGACTTCGCCGAGGGCAATAGCTGATTCTGCACCGGAGGACAGGAAGTCGGCGAACAGGGCGTCCATCTGATCCTGAAAAATGTTGTCACCGAGGAACACACAGAATGGGTCATCACCAATAAAGTCCCGGCAGAGGCCGACCGCGTGCGCCAAACCCTTCTGTTCTTCCTGAAGGATGTATTCCAGCCGAATACCCAACCCAGCGCCATCCCCAAGCGTTTGCGGAATGGGCGAATCCAGATCGTTGACCACGATACCAATATCGGTCAATCCAGCGCGTTTGAGGACATCAAAAGCGTAGCCGATCAGGGTTTTGTTGGCGACGGGGACTAATGCTTTTGGCATCGTCAACGTGACAGGACGTAAGCGGGTCGCTTTGCCCGCAGCCAGAATAACAGCCTTCATATGCGGCTTTGCCTCCAGATATTGGAAAAAATGCTCTGGTCATCGTAACAGAATAAGCATTAAGGGAGCAAGCGAAAGTTTTGTGAAGGGTGTATGAAAAGCAGGGGCGGTTTTTGCACCGCCCCCGTGTAGTCTTTTTAGGTGGATGTGGCTGCCAAGTTCACGATCTCAAGGGTAAATGCGCCGCTGCTGCTGTCGTCATAGGTGCCGACTTCAACAATCAGCGTCAAATCCACCGGAATTTCGAGGTCTTCCAAGCTGGAATTGGGCGCGGCGGATTCTGAATCGTCGTTTTCCGCCAGCAGATTCAGCCCTTCATCGTACAAACGCAGATAGGTATCCAGTTCACCCGTCGGGTCGGTCAGCAGAATGCTAATCCGGTCGCCAGCTTTAACCGTCAGGATGTACTGAATGCGGGTGCGTTCGACTACTTCACCCTCTACGGCCTCGCCAACGGCGATTTCGCCGCCTTCCTGTATATCGACCTGAAGGGCTTCATCCAGATGAGCAACCGCTGCATCCAGAATTACATCACCTTCGGCAAACAGGGTTTCTTCGTTGACTGGTACTTTTACCGTAGGTGCAATACCCGTGCCTTCGATGATGATATTGCCTTCAGCATCAACGTTGCGACCAATTGAATACTGAAGCTGAATACCTTCCGGCATCAGGTAGGTATCCTGACCACCACCCAACCCGCCTGTGGGGTACTGACCCACAACCGCCGCACGCTCTTGCAGAGTCATGTTGTAGGTGAAGAACTCGCAGGCACTGCTGCAACTTGGCCCAACCAGCACGGCGATTTTGCCGTTATAACGCAAATCTTCCGAGGGAAGGATGAACTTCGACTCGAAATCCGGATCAGCATAAAATTCGCCGAGCGATTCGTCATAAGTTGCACCATTGCCGAGGACAAGCGATTCGTTGAAGAAATAGGCTGCCATCTGGTCAGCCAAGAAACCGCTGCCGCCACCGTTCTGGCGCATGTCGATAATCAAGCCGGGTGTGCCTGCCCCATTGAGGGTGCGGATCATGCGTTCCCAGAGTTGAATAGTCAGACGGTCGCTATCCGAGAAACTGTAAATCTTGACATAGCCATAACCATTATCCAGCACCCGGTATTCAATCGGCTGTTCAAAACCGGTCAGGCCGACATTGAACGACGAGAAACTGAAGCTGGTACGTTCAGCAATGGTCGTCAGCGAAACAGTTTGTTCTTCGGTTTCGCCGGGGTTCTTGTAGGTCAATTCAACTTCGGTATCTACAGGGAAGCGAATTACATAACGCAGTTGTTGGAGGCGGAGATTGTGTTCCGAGCTGAAGGGCAGCGACCACGGTTGGGTTGCGGTAATGGCTTCGCCAATCGGTGTGCCGTTGACCGCGGTGATTTCCGCTCTGAGTTCGATTCCGGCTTCGGCTGCGGGGCCACCATCGAGCAGGAAGTTGACGATTACACGGCCATCATCCACTTCACGGATAGCCAACCCCAAACCGCCACCTGTTTCAAACGCAAACTGCTGATCATCAACCGGGGCACTCAGGTGACCATCCGGGATTGACCAAATGAAATCACGCAGCGCCAGCGCATAAGCAGCAACATCGCTGTTGGCTTCGGCTTCTTCAAAGCGCGGACGGAATTCAGCGATTTTGGCATCCCAGTCGATGCCTTTAAACTCGGTATAAGCATACTTCTTGCGGAACATTTCAATCATGCCATCGAAGGCTTCAGTATAACCCAGCGCCGAAAAATCTTCCTGCTCGACACCTTCGCCTTCAATAAGATCAATCTGTGGATTGCGCGAACGGTCAAAAGTGAACGGTTCGCTATCCATATTTACCATGGTGTAACCGGATGGCAGCAATACGGTTGGATCATCTTCGGTGAACAGTTTGCCATCTTCGCCAAAGCCAGAGGGGAAGCCCTGCTGATCGTCTGGTGCGTAGACCACATAGGTTCCGCCGATTAACTCGCCTTTTGCCGAGGGGTTCTGATCGATCCGGGTCGAAGCATAAGCGCCTGACCAACCACCACCCTGCAAATCACGTTCCTCAAGGTATGAGTCGCCCCAAATATTCGTCCAGTAGGCAACGGCATAAATCATCACACCGGGGTCTTCGCCGCCATCATTGTCGACATCGCGCAGTTCAGCAGCGGGGACAATGGGAAGTTCGACACTATAGGTGAAAGGAGATGAGTAAAAATCGGAGGTGATTTTGCCAAGCACCTGTGATTGTGGTGACATCAAGAAAGCACGGTCACGGTCTACAAATCCGGCCTGATCTTCCAAAATAATCAGCGGTTCATCGACGCCCAGGGTGAAGAAGCCATTGGAATAGGCTACTTCTCCGGTAATGGAAACCGGGCCACCTTCGTCATTGACGATGGTCGCGGGCGGAATTTCAGCATCCTGAGCTAGCGTCATCGAAAACGCGCCCAAGATGAATACCAACGCCAACACCAAGCTGGCGCGGATAAACGGCTTATTCAGCATGAACTTACTCCTAGTTATAGATTTAGTAACTCGACGCTACCATTATAGACCAGATCAGAATCGCCGTGATCTAACCGGTACACGCATATACAATTCTGTAATGGATGGACGGCGTTTGTTGATGATGCGCGGCTGCTGGGCATATGTCCATATTTCGTCAGCAATATCCCAGACAGCGTTGGGGCGACCCAAGCGGCGCGCATTATCCGAACGGCGCTTCAAGCCTTGTGGGCCTTCCGCCAGCCACCCTCTGATTGTCTCAGTCACTTCATGGGAAGTCGGGGCAAAAACACCTGCCCCATTCTGGACTACAAAATCCACATTACCCGTTTCCTGCCCCGGGATAGCATCGTAGAGAATGACCGGCAAACCCGCAATGCAGGCTTCGCTGATGGTGGCAGGGCCAGCCTTTGACACCAGCATATCAGCGGCAGCCATCAGGACGGGCATATTGGTCACAAACGGATAAATATGGGTCGGCTGATTCCAGTGGCTTTCTTCCAGTTTTTCTTTAAGCGCCTGATTGCGTCCGGCGATGATGACAATCTGACACTTTAAGCGTTGGTCGTTAATGGCACGCGCTGTCTTATAGAGCGGCCCCATCCCCTCGCCACCGCCGACCATCAAAATCGTCGGCAAATCCGCATCCCAACCCAGTTCCTGCCGCGCCACTGCTTTATCTTTTAACTGCTGGGCGAATTGTGGATGCACTGGCAGACCTGTGACGCGAAGTTGTTCGGGCTTTAATCCGCTCCGCAGCCCGCGTTCCAAAGCGGGTTTAGTCGGCACCAAGCAACGTTCAACACCCCGGTCATACCAGAAGTGATGGGTTGAAACCAAATCTGTAACCACACTGACAAAAGGCGGGCGGTTCTCAAAATGCATGAGTGCCTGAAGCGAGGGCTGAGTCAACACCGAATGAACACAGACCACCACATCGGACGGATGCTCACGAAACATCCGCAGCAAGCCCTTCTCGATGGAGACATAGACACCATTGGTAATGATGCGGGCGTTGCGATTGGTGTTGGTCAGATGATAACTTAACGCCCAAGAGGATTTGCTGCGGCTGATAATCCAGGGGTACATTTCCGGCATATATTTAAACGGAAATGGTGAATAATCCCGGAATACATCCACCATCTCGATGGATGCTTCTTCCGGGTAACGAATCAGCAGCGCATCACGGATGGCTTCCGCCGCTGCACGGTGTCCGCCACCTGTATCTGAAAACAAGAATAAAATACGTTTCATAGAGACCGCTTTCCCTCCTGCTCATCCGATTGAGCCGAAAGCACCTTTTTTAACCGCTTCGAAAAATCCGCCTGTGACAGCAGCACACGCCGACTGCATCCGGTGCAGCGCAATCCAATATCGGCACCTACGCGAACGACAACCCATTCATCACTGCCGCAGGGATGTTTTTTTCGCATCTGCACCCGAACGCCCAGATCAAGATTGTGCATATCTACCAGTGGTGTTCCGTTTATTTTGATGCACCATGCTACCATATATAACGCAGAAACACCTCGAAGGTGGCAGTATTGGCATCTCATCCATTACTCAGCCGGAACAACTTACAGGGCAGACAGGCAGTGTGCTATACTGTTTAGCGATTTCAAATACCCACTGGAGTTCGCTGGTGTTACTGTTTAATGACTTCACCGTACAGACGCTCATCGCGGTGTTGATCGCGGTGCTGCTGGGCATGACTGTTCATGAATTTGCTCATAATTATGTCGGCCATTTGATGGGCGATCCCGTTCCGGCGCGCGAGGGACGGCTGACGCTCAACCCGATGGTGCATATTAACCCCCTCGGCTTTCTGATGTTTGTACTCATCGGCTTCGGTATTCTGGGCAGCGCCCCGATTGCGGCACACCGGATGCGTAATCCACGCTGGGGTTTCCTGGCCGCGGTGGCTGCCGGGCCGCTTTCCAATCTAGGGCTGGCAGTGATCTTTGCTATCCTGCTGAAGTTTGTGCCTGTTACCCAGAATGAGATGATCGGTGCGGTATTTCTCGGTCGAACCGGGGATTTTGCAAGCTCTTTGGCACTGCTTTTCGGCCAGATTATTTTCTGGAATGTGCTGTTGTTTATCTTCAATCTGCTGCCGGTGTTCCCGATTGATGGGTGGCATATTGTTCTGGCTTTGCTGCCGCCTGATCTGGCACATACGTGGCAAAAACATGCCCAGACGACCAATTACATCCTGCTCGGCCTGATTTTGCTCAGTTTCCTGCGCATACCCGGTTTGAACATTCTGAGTTTGTTAATCAACCAGCCTGCCAGTTCACTGACATTCTTTCTGCTTGGATTGGGGTAAATGGCAGCAGTTCAACGTTTAAGGCAGGGATTTCGCGCCCTATTCGCTTTTTCGCAAACGGTTGATCTCGAACTGGCGGCACAATATCTATCACCGAAACTGCTGTCGCTTTTTCGTCAGATGAAACGAAGCGAGCAGTTACACAGCCTGAATGTGCTACAGGATGTGCTGGCACAGGGCAGCACACCGCACGATTTAGCAATCGCTGCCCTGCTTCACGATGTTGGCAAATCACGCTATCCGTTGGCAGTTTGGCAGAAAACCGCTTCGGTTCTTGTTCGGGCGATGTTACCCAATCTGTTCCACAAGTGGAGCATGGGCAATCCGGCTAATATGTGGCAGCGCCCTTTCGTGGTTTATGTTCAGCATCCAGTGTGGAGCGCAGATATGCTCAGGCAGGCAGACGCATCTGAAGCTGCTGTCTGGCTAGCTGCCCATCATGCTGATTCGTCCGCCCAATGGGATGGACATCCCTATTTGCCACTGCTGCGGCGTTTGCAACAAGCCGACAACGCTAATTAATCGACACGGTTGAACCCAATTCACATAATCCGGGTAAAAGTAGAAAGTTTCTGTAGGAGTCAATCTGTATGGCGACGGTATCAATAGCAATTCTTGGTATGGGGCGCATAGGGGCGTCTATCGGGTTGGCGCTGAAACGCTATAACGAGAAAAAGGATGCTCAACATCGGTTTGAGATCGTCTGTGCAGATATGCGTGGAGGTATCCGCGAGGAAGCTCAAAAAGTTGGTGTAGCAGAAAAAATTGACCGCGATTTATTCCGCGCGGCACAAAACAAGGATTTGGTTGTGCTGGCGCTGCCCTATGCGGATGTGCTATCGGCTTATAAAAGCATTGGCGCTGAACTGCGAGCCGGGGCCGTTGTTCTGGATGTTTCACCACTCAAACAGCCTTCACTGGAGTGGGCGGCGAAATATCTACCCAAAGAAGTACACATGGTTGGTATTTCGCCAATTTTAAATCCAGCTTATCTATTTGATGGATTGGATGACACCCTACACGCCAAAGCTGATTTGTTCGACAATGGCAATATGCTATTGATGCCGACAGCAACCTGCATTAAAGACGCTGTAGAGCTGGCGGCTGATTTCTCGACTCTGCTGGGTGCAACTCCACATTTCTTTGACCCCGTAGAACATGACAGTCTGATGGCACTCATTGAAGGATTACCGGCTTTATTGGGTGTCGCCAGTTTCTATGCAACGAGCAAGAGTCCAGGCTGGCATGACGCCCAACGGCTGACCAATCCGGCGTTCGGGCGGTTGACCCGTTCCCTGTATGATACGCATCCCGACGATCTGCGTGATACATGGCTGAACAACCGCGAAAATCTGGTACGCAGACTGGATGATTTACTGCTATCCCTCAAATCATTCCGCGATACACTTGCCCGCAATGATCAGGCTGCCCTCGAAGCCGCACTTGTCGAAACCAGCGACACTTACAGCCAGTGGGTTAATCGCCGTCATAATGCCCGTTGGGATGACGAATCCAAAGATGAGTCGCAAGGACTGACATTGGGCAACATGGTTATGGGCGGACTCATGGGCAACTTCCTGTCTAAACGGTTTCAGGGCGGCAAAAATGGCGGCGAGAAGTAGCCCGAACTGGTTACAACACCTTAATCTGGTGATTTCGGAATCGAAATAACACTCATCAAACCTACATGTAAATTTAAGATCAGTCTTATCTTGATTTCATAACCGCCTCAGATGGTCAATCTATGCTGCAAACATGATGAGCAAATGCAGCGTATAGATGGCTTATTTGGAGGAGAAACAAAATGTCGAAGCGAAACCTTGTATTCCGTTCAGTCATCACGATTATGGCGCTGGCTGTAGCGCTTACCGCCTGGGGATTTGCCGCTGCCCAAGATGAAGGTACACCCCCTTTTCTCGGCATTGGTTTGGAGGCTGCTGACAACGGAATCCAAGTAAAAGAAATTACTCCCGGCAGTCCAGCAGAAGAAGCGGGTTTGGTGGTTGGCGATATCATCACCCAGATTGATGGCAAGGATGTTACAGCCGACACGGTTTTGGACATTCTTCGAGATTATGCAGTGGGAGACACGGTAATCCTCAATGTTGAACGTGGTGATGAAACGCTGGAGTTGAACGCAACTTTGGCAACCCGCCCCGAACAACCAAATCCTGAGTTCCAGTTTATGCAACGTCTGGTGCTCGGCGTCCGACTGGAAAACACCGATGAGGGGGTCATCATCCGCGAAGTGCGCCCTAATTCCGCAGCGGAAAAAGCCGGATTGCAAGTCGGGGATGTGCTGGTGAAAATTGGCGACACCGAAATTACCGAAGCACAAGAGGCTGTTGAAGCTGTGCAAACCCTGAACAGCGGTGACAGTGTTGAAATTCAGGTCACACGCGACGGTGAAACTGTGACGGTCAATGCCACATTAGAATCGACTCCAATGGAGTTTAACTTCGAGGGTATCCCGTTTGACTTTAGCCAGATCACCGGACAAGGACGGTTGGGCGTTGAATTCATCACCCTGAACGCGCAGGTAGCAGAAGAACGCAATCTGGAACAGACTGAGGGTGCTTTGGTGACAAGCGTTTCAGCAGATTCAGCGGCTGAAAAAGCTGGTTTGCAAGCTGATGACATCATCACAGCAGTGAATGGCGAACCTGTTGATGAGGAACGTACGCTGCGCGACCGTCTGGTTGCCTACGAGGCAGGCGATACCATCACACTGGAAATACAGCGTGGTACTGAAATCTTGCAAATTGAGGTGACATTGGATGAGCCAGCCATTCGAGACATGATGCCGATGATGCCATTCTTCAATGGTCAACCCGGTCATCAGTTCTTTGGCCCCGATGGCTTCCAGTTCCCGATTCAGCCGGAAATCCAGACTACACAGCCTAATATCTAACCGCCATTCCACCTGAAGATCGACATACACCCGGCATAATGTCCGGGTGTATTGTATTTCACACGCTTGAAGGGGATATGGTCACGGGATTATAATGCCAATGCTACGTCCGTAGAAGAAAGCAAACACATGAGTATTAAACAACAACTTCTCGACCGCCTGAATAATCGACAAGCCAAAGTCGGTATTGTTGGGCTGGGCTACGTCGGACTCCCGCTGGCGGTTGAGTTTGCCGAGGCCGGATTCACGGTTATCGGGCTGGATATTGCCAAAGACAAGGTTGATCTGCTCAATCGGGGTGAAAGCTACATCCTCGATATTCCCGCAGAACGACTAAAACCACTGATAGATAGTGGTCGATTTTGCGCCACGACCGATTATGAGGATTTGCGACAGGCTGACACCATCAGCATTTGTGTGCCAACACCCCTCCGCAAAACCAAAGACCCGGATATGTCGTACATCATCAATTCGGTGGATGCCATCGCGCAAATCTGTCGTGAGGGGATGCTGGTTGTGCTGGAAAGCACGACCTACCCCGGTACAACCGAAGAAATCATCGTACCCAAACTGGCTCATAATGGTTTCCGGGTCGGCGAAAATGTTTTTGTAGCCTTCTCGCCAGAACGTATTGACCCCAGCAATCCGCAATATGGGGTACGCAATACCCCTAAAGTGGTCGGAGGAATTTCCCCGGCTTGTACTGAGGTTACAGTAGCCCTGTACAGCACGGCAGTGGATACAGTTATTCCGGTATCTTCGCCCACTTCTGCCGAAATGGTTAAGCTGCTGGAAAATACATTTCGCGCTGTCAACATCGGTCTGGTGAACGAGATGGCGTTGATGTGCGACAAGCTGGATATTGATGTATGGGAAGTAATTCGGGCGGCTTCCAGCAAGCCGTTTGGTTTCATGCCGTTCTATCCCGGCCCCGGACTAGGCGGGCACTGCATTCCGGTTGATCCGCATTACCTGAGCTGGAAGCTAAAGACACTCAACTACACCGCCCGTTTCATCGAACTCGCCAGTGAAATCAATACTTCTATGCCGATGTATGTGATGGACAAAATCACGGACGCCCTGAACGATGATGGGAAAGCCGTTCGCAATTCAAAGATTGTGGTGCTGGGTGTGGCGTACAAACGCGATGTGAATGATGTACGGGAAAGCCCCGCGCTGGATATTCTAACGCTGCTGGAAGAGAAAGGGGCGCAGGTGGTTTATCACGACCCCTATGTAGAGCGCGTTCGTCTGGAAGGCACGGCTGTGATGACCAGTACACCTTACAGCCAGGAATTGTTAGAAAATGCAGACTGTGTGGTCATCATCACCGACCACACCAGCTTTGACTACCAACACATCCTTGACCACAGCAAGCTGCTGGTGGATACCCGTAATGCCACGCCCCCGCGCACAGGCAAAGCGCGTGTTGTGCCCCTCTAAATGCAGATATCAGGGGCGAACAGCACTATTCGCCCCTCTTAATTTTCAGCGGTTGTTTACAAAACATTCTGCTCATATACTTAGAAATATTCCGTCGCTAAAATCAGAACTTACTCGGCAGGATGTGGCAACATGGAACTACCGTTTCACCTGAAGGCGCTGCCCCCGGAAGCATTGGATGTGCTGCGCTTCTTTGGCATTAATGACCTACCTATCGCCCATGCGGATGAAATCACCGAGGGCGTTGGTCTAAGCGAACGACTCTTCGGCAAAGTCATCCGACGGTTGGTGACCAAAGGTTACCTTCAGATGGATGGCGATATGGCCTATCGACTTTCGGATCAGGGACAGGATGCCGTTGACGAATTAGCTGCTTATGATGAAGCTGCACCTTCCATGAAAGTTGAACGCAATCAGCCCGCCGCTGAACAAATCCAACGGCGGTTGGTGGTGGTCACGCCACAAACTCTGGTTGCGGGGCAACCGGCTGAGGTGCATGTGGGATTCAATACCCCTACCAGCAATCAACTCCTCGATGATGCAGCCGATGTTGTAATCCGGCTTTCGCTGATTAATGGCGAACCCGCACGTCCGCAAGAAGCCCATTTTCAATTGAAAAACCACGCGGCACATGACACCTTCACAGTAACTCCGGGACTGTATAAGTGTTTACGAATTCGGGTACATGTATTCCAGTTAGGGCCAAACCCGGATGACATTAATGTCGCTGGTGGTTTGTACGTTGATCTGGATGTTGTGCCGACTGCTACCGCTGCGAATACAACCGCATATGGTGCGGATGTCCTTCTGACCAAAATTTCGGACTAAACCTGCATGACCACACAAATGGCTACCATCCCTTATCCCCGCAAACCGCTGCTGCGCGGTGTTATGCGGTTCGCCGGACGGACAATGATGTCCCTGCTGGCGCGACCGGAAATCAACGGCATCGAAAATCTGCCGCGTAACGGCCCGCTGATTCTGGTTGGGAATCATGTTGCTTTTCTGGAAGCCGTGATGATGGTGCTGTATGTGCCCTGGCTGATCGAGGTCGTCGGGACGGGTGAAATTCCACTTGACCCGCGCTATGCCCCGCTGATTCACACTTACGGTTACATTCCCATTCGGCGCGGCGAGATGGATCGTGACGCCCTGAATACGGCTGTAGGTGTACTCAAGCAAGGTGGCGTGGTTGGTATTTTCCCGGAAGGTGGCATCTGGGAAAGTTCGGCTAAAAAGGCGCGCACAGGGGTTTCATGGTTAAGTTACCAGTCGAATGCCCCGCTTGTTCCCATCGGTTTTGGTGGCATCGACGGCGCGATTGGAGCCATCAGCAAATTTAAACGTCCGCGTCTGGTGATGAATATTGGCACAGTCATCCCACCTATCCGGGCGGAAGTGGGCGAAAAATCCCGCAAAGAAGCGCTGGAAGAAGGCGCCCGGATGATTATGCAGCAGGTTGAGGCACTCGTCCCGGATGAAGACAAACGCCGCTGGAATCGCATCCGTGATGAACGGTTTGAACTGCAATTGAAGATCGAGCAAGCAGACGGGACAGCCGTTGAACTGCCCACAGAACGTGCGATTTCCAAGCCGGAAATGCTTTCCAAGTTCTTTCATCGCCCGCTGCTACTGGACGTGTTTACGCGCAATTTAAAACTACCTGTTCAGGCTCTCCAAAATCTGCCCGAAGAACATAACCCTAAACAACTGGCCGATGCGGCAGATGTGGTGCTGGATTATTTGACGAATACCAATCAACATTTCCTGACTTACCGCTTTGGATATGACCAAGGGGCAGCCATGCAGGAAGGGTTAAAACAACTTCGGGATACGGCGCGGTGGGCGGAACAAAATGGCTATCAGGTATCGGTTATTCCGATTCGTCGTTATCGCAAACGCGGGAACGACGAAGAATTTGTCGAACATTATCCCGGCGAAATTCCAGCAATATAAGCTCAACAATAGGCTAAAAGCACAATAGCCCAATCAATCTTCTGGTCATAAACCAATTTGGCACAGACGGTTGGGGATGTTACAATTCTGTCATGTTGTATATTGCCGTTCGCACAACCGCGATGGCTTGTCTGACAGAGGAGTGACAAATCGTGGTCGGGACGACTGAAATTGACTTCACTAAATACAGTGCACTGGCGGTTGAAGATGATACTGGCGGGATGGCGATCATCGGTGTGATGATGCGCTATATGGGGATGCAATCTTACATGAACACGACGGGCGAAAGCGTGGTTGAACTGGCACGCGCCATGAAACCCCGCCCGGACATCATCTTCCTCGATCTAAATCTGCCCCGCACAACGGGTTACGAAGTGCTTCGGAAAATCCGCGCGGACGAGAAACTCAAAAATGTGCTGGTGGTAGCCGTCACCGCACAGGACGCAGATACCGAAATTCCGCGCTGTAAAGCGGCTGGGTTCGATGGCTTCATTGGCAAGCCGATCAGCCGTTCACGCTTCCCGCGACAAATCCGCCGCATCCTCAGCGGTGAACCGGTCTGGGAAACCTACTAACCCTTTTCTATCCCAAGTTTTATTAGTTTTTTATACAGGTTGCACAACCGCAACCTGTTTTTTTGGCGTATCTTTATCATAACTTTCGCCCGATGCTGTAATAGTTTATAATACAACTTTGAAAAATGTAGCTCATCCTCACGTTCAAGAATAAATTTTTTGGGGGCATTCCAGATGTTAGGTGAGCGATTGCGTGCAGCGCGTCATGCACGTTTTGTCGGGCGAGCAGCCGAAAAAGACCTGTTTCAATCCGCGCTTAATGCAGAAGAACTGCCTTTTGCTATCCTGCATATTTTCGGACCGGGCGGCATTGGTAAAACAACGCTGTTGCAAGAATTCGGTTTGCTCTGCCAGCGGCTTGAAATCCCCTTCGTTTATCTTGATGTGCGGAATGTTGACCCTACCCCTGAATCTTTCAACGATGCGCTGCACCGGACTATTGGTTTACAGGCTGACCAAACCTTTGCGGAGTCCATCGGGCAATACCAACGTTATGTTATCCTGATCGACACCTACGAAACGCTGACGCCACTTGATAGCTGGCTGCGGGAAGTTTTTTTGCCCCAAATGCCGGAAAATACACTGGTTGTTCTGGCGGGACGGGATGCACTTCATCCGGCTTGGCGGGCAGACCCCGGCTGGCAAAGCCTTACCCGCAGTCTTTCACTTCGCAACCTCGACCCACACGAAAGCAAAGATTATCTTGTGCGGCGACAAGTTCCTCCTGAGCAACACACGACGGTTCTGGGTTTTACTTATGGACATCCACTGGCGCTGTCATTGGTTGCGGATGTCTTCGCCCAGCGACAGGATACCCACTTTCAGCTAGAAGCCGTGCCCAATGTGGTGAAAACCTTGCTGGAACAGTTTGTGCAAAAAGTGCCGGGGCCAGCCCACCGCGCCGCGCTGGAAGCCTGTGCATTGGTACGGTTAAGCACCGAATCTTTATTGACCGAAATGTTGATGGTCAACGAAGCCCGTGAATTGTTCGACTGGTTACACAGTCTGTCATTCATCGAAACCGGGCAAGAAGGATTATTCCCACATGATCTGGCGCGCGAGGCATTGATTGCCGATCTGCGCTGGCGCAACCCGGAATGGTACGCAGAACTGCACCGCCGGGCGCGCAAGCATTATATGGCACGCCTTCAGCAAACCTCTGGCTCGGCGCAACAACGCATCCTGCTGGATTACATCTACCTGCACCGCGACAATTTATTGGTCAGGCCGCTGTTTGAATGGAAACTGAGCGGAAGCCTCAGCACTGATTCGATGCAAGAGCCGGGGGATATGGCAGCCCTGCTCAACATGGTACAGCGGCATGAGGGCGAAGAAGCGGCACGAATGGCTTCCTACTGGTTTTCCCGCCAGCCGGATGGTGTGCTGGTTTTTCGGGATGAAAAACGGCAACCTGTGGGCTTTATGAGTATGATCGCTATCCACCGGACAACGCTGGCAGACGCAGAAATTGACCCGGCAATTCGTATGGCACGGGGATTCCTGCAAAATCAAGCCCCTTTGCGTTCTGGCGAAATCGCTACCCTGTTTCGTTTCTGGATGGCACATGACACCTATCAGCAGGTTTCTTCGGTTCAAAGCCTGATTTTTGTGAACATAGTGCGGCATTACTTATCCAGTCCCGGATTAGCCTATACCCTGCTGCCATGCGCTGAACCTGATTTCTGGGCGCAGGGCTTCGCATATGCCGATCTAGCCCGACTGCCTCAAGTTGATTTCACGGTTGGTGAACGGCGTTATGGGGTATATGGACATGATTGGCGCGCCGTGCCACCTTTAGCATGGCTGGAATTATTGGGCGAACGTGAAATCGGCGTTCATGTAGAAACTGTTCCACCGCCCGCTGTTGAGCAGGTGATTGTGCTCAGTGTCAATGAATTTAATGCGGCGGTACAGGCAGCCCTACGCGATTATCCAAGACCGGATTTGCTTCGGGGCAATCCGCTGCTGCGTTCCAGATTGGTTATGGAAAAGGTTGGCATGAACGCGGTTGAATCCGAACGCATTAACGCCCTGCGAACGCTGCTGCGCGAGGCCGCCGATTCACTGCAACAGTCCCCACGCGAGGCCAAATTCTATCGTCCGCTGTACCACACCTATTTTCAGCCTGCGCCTACCCAAGAACAGGCGGCTGAACTGCTTGATCTACCCTTCAGCAGTTTTCGGCGCCATCTCAAATCCGGGGTCATGCGGATGATTGAGATTTTATGGGCGCAGGAAATAAGCGGGGTCGAAATTGAGCAAAAATTGAACAGCGTTTGATCTGGAGGCGACCCCGCACCCGCCCTATACTACGCTCATAGAAACGATTTACAGGCTCAGTTTTATGGTTGACAGAGACCAGACCAGCCAACTTCTCACACTTGCGAATAATTTAATCAACGCCTGGAACACCCATAATATTGAGGGGCTGGTTTCGTTTTATGCACCCAATTATGAAGGGGTAGACGTTGGACAACCCGAAAAAGTGCGTGGTACGGAAGCCGCCCGCCAATCGCTCAATCGTTATTTGCAGGCGTTCCCCGACATTCACTTTATCGCCGAAGACATTCTGATTCGGGGCAGCACTATTGCACTGGTCTGGCAGGCACAGGGAACGCATCAGGGTGTGCTCATGCACATTCCGCCTACTGGTCGTAAAGTGACGGTGCGCGGTGTGTCTTTGCTGACCATTCACAACAGTCTGATTGTCAAAGCATCCTATATCTGGGATGTGGCCGGACTGCTGCGCGGTATTGGACTCCTCCCGGAACTTTAGCAATATGGAGCAGATGATGGCAAGCAATGATTATCATTTCATTACTCATTGGCGCGTGGAAAGCACCGTTCAGGAAGTGACCGAAATTCTGGGGAATGGGACTGATCTGGTGCGCTGGTGGCCGTCAGTGTATCTTGAAGTCAAAGAACTCGAATCCGGTGATGCGAATGGCCTGGGCAAGGTGATTGATCTGTACACCAAAGGCTGGCTTCCCTACACGCTGCGGTGGCAGTTCTGTGTGACGGAAAACCGAAATCCGCACGGATTCGCGCTGGAAGCCTCCGGCGATTTTGTGGGGCATGGCATCTGGACATTTGAACAAGATGGGGAATGGGTCAATATCGCTTACGACTGGAAGGTCAGCGCCGGGAAACCCCTGCTGCGCCGTTTATCATGGCTGCTCAAACCCCTATTTTCTGCCAATCATCATTGGGCGATGCGAATGGGCGAAGAAAGTCTCAAGCTGGAACTGGCACGCCGCCATGCAAAAAATGCGGAAGAACAAGCCCATATCCCGCTGCCCCCAGCCCCAACATTTCGATTTAAAGGTATTTTGTCACGCTCATCGTAAAACTCTCATAACTGGCTCATGATTGCACGGCATACCCCCCAAAAATTAGGGGTGCAACAGACACCATCAGATATGTTACATTGTGTGCCGAGGCCAGTCAGGTGATGAAGACTGACTCAAAGCAATCTCGGCAAGCTGAACAACCCATTCGGCAAATTTCAGGTTGATCATGTAAGCCGACATTTCTACGTCGCCATGCTGGCTCAAAAGCATAGTGGCTGTAAAGGTGTCGGCTTTTAATTTAATTGGACAAAACATGGCTCAGGCAGAAAAAACAATCGAAGTGACAAATCCCAAAATCTGGCACACCCTGGAAACCCAGGTTGTACTGGATCAGTTAGCTGTAAACACCCAACATGGGCTGGATGAAACCAGCGTTGAAACGCGGTTAGCCCAATATGGCACCAATGAGCTGATCGAGAAAGGGCTCAAAAGTCCCTGGGCGATTCTTTGGGAGCAGATTACCAATCCATTGGTACTGCTGCTGCTATTGGCAGCGGCCATATCGCTGGTTCTGGGAAAAGCTGACAGCGTCATCGCCATTATGGCAATTGTTATCCTGAATGCCATCCTCGGATTGGTGCAGGAATATCGTGCTGAACAGGCGATGGCCGCGCTCAAAAAGATGGCTGCACCACTCGTGCGTGTGCGGCGCGGTGGCAAGGTACTGGATGTTGAATCCCGGAGCCTCGTGCCGGGTGACATTGTGCTGCTGGAAGCGGGAAGCGTCATCCCGGCCGATTCACGCGTTGTGGAGTCGGCTAATTTGCAAGTACAGGAGGCCTCGCTAACTGGTGAATCCCAACCGGTTGAGAAGGCGGTTGATGTGCTGTATGAAACCGATATTCCATTGGGCGACCGCCACAATATGCTGTATATGGGCACGGCAGTCACCTATGGACGCGGCGCAGCGGTTGTGGTCGAAACCGGGATGAAAACCCAGCTCGGACGCATCGCGGAACTCATCCAATCGGTGGATGGCGAAGTAACCCCACTGCAACGCCGCATGAACGAGTTGGGCAAAGTGCTTCTGGCAGTGGCTTTAGTGGTTATGGGCATTGCATTCGTGATCGGCCTGACGACTGGCGATCCACTGGAAGATGTGATGCTGAGTGCGGTCGCTATCGCTGTAGCAGTTGTGCCTGAAGGCCTACCCGCTGTTGTCACAATTGCCTTGGCCTTAGGAGCACAGCGAATGCTGCGGCGCAAGGCGCTCATCCGCAAGCTGCCCGCCGTCGAGACACTGGGTTCCGTGACCACGATTTGTTCTGATAAAACCGGAACGTTGACCCAAAACAAAATGACGGTCACAGTGTTGGATGTGGCTGGAAAAACAGAGCCAATTAAAGAAATCATCACTAAAGGCATGAGCGCACTGGTTTCCTCAAATGGTCGTGCTGCTCATACAGATGTTGCCCAAGCATTGGTGCTGGCAGGGAACGCATTGTGTAACGATGTGGTGCTGGAATTCGACGAGATGAACGCCAGTAAATTCCATGCTATTGGCGACCCGACTGAGGGCGCACTGGTGATCGCCGCCGCCAATTATGGTATCTATAAACCCAATCTCGATCTGGTTTTCCCGCGTGTGGGCGAAGTACCTTTCTCATCCGAACGCAAGCGTATGACCACTGTACATCGATTTGATGCCAGCGCTAAAGCTGATATAGGTTCCTTGTATCTGGTCAAAATGATGTCGCAGGTTAATCGCCCCT
The DNA here is from genome assembly GCA_019912965.1 of Anaerolineae bacterium. Lineage (GTDB taxonomy): Bacteria > Chloroflexota > Anaerolineae > Aggregatilineales > Phototrophicaceae > CFX2. Next base: position 4,699 of record JAIOHM010000025.1, on the reverse strand, counting down.
ACATTGCGGTCACCAAAGGCGCAGTTGACAGTCTATTGGAAGTTTGCGACCGCGTGTATGTTGAAGGGGAAACCGTATCATTGGACGGCCCGGAAAATTATCGGGCGCGCATTGTGGAAATGAACAACAAACTGGCTCAGGACGGACTGCGCGTTCTGGGATTAGCGGTACATCGCTGGCCGGAACTTCCGACCGAATGGACACCTGAAGCAGTCGAAAAAGGATTGGTCTTCATGGGTATGGTCGGCATCATTGATCCCCCCCGTGCAGAGGTACGAGATGCGGTGATAACCTGCCGTACAGCAGGCATCCGCCCAGTCATGATTACAGGCGACCATCCTCTCACGGCTTTCAACATCGCCCGCCAATTACACATCGCTGATATTAACGACCGGGTGATAACGGGACAAGAACTGACTAAAATGTCGCAGACCGAACTTGAAGATGTGGTTGAAAAAGTCTCGGTCTATGCGCGGGTTTCACCAGAAAACAAGCTACAAATAGTGCAGGCACTTCAGAATAAGGGACATATCGTAGCGATGACCGGAGACGGTGTGAACGACGCCCCGGCTCTGAAACGTGCTGATATTGGTGTAGCAATGGGCATCACGGGAACGGCTGTCTCCAAAGAGGCTGCCGATATGGTGATTGTGGATGATAACTTCGCCACGATTGTGAGCGCGGTTGAAGAAGGCCGCACCATTTATGACAATGTGCGGCGCTTCGTCAAATACCTGATGGCAAGCAACACAGGTGAGCTTTTTGTACTGCTAACCACGCAATTGGTAGCCGGAATGAGCATCCCACTCACTACGCTACAAATCCTGTGGATGAACCTGATTACTGACGGCATTCCGGCGTTGGCACTAGGGGTGGAATACTCTGAACCCGGCGCAATGCAACGCTCCCCTTATGCCCCGAACGAGAGTTTGTTTGGGCGAGGTCTGGCACGGCACATCATCATCGTTGGTTTCTTGCTGGGTGGAACAGGGCTGCTGCTGGCAATATGGGCATTTAACAACTGGAAAAGCGGCGTGCCTACCTATGAGGCAAACACCTGGAATACGATGGTGTTCATATTCCTGACCATCGCACAGATGGGACATGCGATGGGGCTGCGTTCGCACCGAGAATCCACCTTCAAAATCGGCTTTCTCGGCAACCGGATTTTGATCGGCGCAGTGGTGTTGACTGTTTTTGTGCAACTGCTGACGATTTACACCCCATTCTTCAATCAGATTTTCAATACTACGCCACTGACACTGGAACAACTGACAATCTGTTTGGTGTTGAGCACGATTGTATTCTGGGGCGCGGAAATCGAGAAGCTGCTGATGCGACGTGGGATACTGTCATAAAAACCAGGCTCATGCAGTCCTGATTACTGCATTCAATCGAAAATTTATGTGGACAGGAGGATATCAAGAACATGTTTGACGACTTGCTCGACGTTTTGCCCGAAGAAGAACGCCGAATCCGCAAGCCGCCGCACCGGTACGCCGCAGTATACGATGTACTGGATGAATACGAAGCGTTTCTCGATGCAGAGCAATCTCACCGAATAAAACGGGTAAAACGACATGAGGGCGAATGGGAAGAATGGGAAAAGGATGTGTCCCGTCGTGACAAGCGCCGTGAAGCACGCTATGACCGAAGCAAACGGATGTAACTGTAATGCACAAGGTGTAAAGGAGTATTGTAAACCCAATGAAGTGTCCACTGGATGGTACAGAACTGAAGATCAGTGAACGACAGGGCATCGAAATCGACTACTGCCCACAATGCCGGGGAGTATGGCTCGACCGGGGCGAACTTGACAAAATTATCGAACGTTCGGCTGTACAGGCCGTCGCGCCAACGCAGCTCAATGATCGACGCGATGATGACGATGATGATTATCGCCGCGAAGGTCAATACGAATACGAGAAACCCAAAAGGCGCAAATCCTTTCTGGATGATCTGTTTGACTTCTAAATTTAAAGGGCATCCTACGTAGGGATGCCCTTTAAATTGATCCTGCTATTAGACCACAAAATACAGGTTGATCGCACACATTGGAATTAAAAAGGCGACGTGGTCAGCGTCGCCTTTCGCCATCAGTCGATATAGGTGACTCGTTCGGGCGGCGGATTGAACATGGTATAGATAAAGGCCAGCAGCAAACCGCCGACAAAACCGCCGATATGGGCGAAGAAGGCCACTCCTCCCGCTAATGTATCGACATTGAGGGCGGCTACACCGTTGAACAACTGGATCACGAACCAAAAGCCCAACACGATCAACGCGGGCAAGTCATAGAAACGCGGGAAAAAGCGGAAAAAGATTATCAGCACTCGAACCCGTGAACCGGGGTACAGCACCAGATAACTGCCAAGCACGCCCGCAATTGCGCCGCTAGCCCCGATCATGGGGACGCAGATGTTGGAGTTAATGAGTGTTTCGGCAAAGGCAGCGATGAAACCCCAAACCAGATACAAAATCAGGAAGTTGCGATGTCCGAAATATTCCTCGACATTGCGACCAAATATCCACAAAAAGGTCATGTTGCCGATAAGGTGCGCCCAACCGCCGTGAAAGAACATGCTGCGTACCACATCAACAAAGGTATCGGGCGCGATTGGGTTCTGCGCCACTTCGCACATGACCGCTGCATACTGACGAAAGGCCATGTTGAGTTGGGCAGGCGGCTGCGCTACTTCCCACAAAAAGACGATCGCGTTCAACAAAATCAGGCCATAAGTGATATAGGCCTTTTTACGAACCGGATGCAGCGTGTTTACGGGCAGCATAGTGCCTCCGTTAGCGGATTAGCGTTGATTCATAAGCATTATACGAATGGATTGGCGATAAGTTGCTGACGAACTTTTGCCACAATCGATTCTACGCCTGATAAACAGGTGGTATCAGGTAACATTACGCGAATTACGAACTGTTTACAAACAGGGGATTAACCGAAAGGAAATGCAGAAATGGGCGCAACATGCTGCGCCCCTACCCTTGAACCTCACCCCTACCCCTCTCCAAATTGGAGAGGGGTAAAGGCAAGAAATATCAACAAGATTGGTGATAGAAAGCGGCAAAATCAGGGGTTAGCGTTGGTCAACGGGAACCCACTGCAAGCCCATCGGGCCGATGTAATTGAGGTCGGGGCGGATGAGGCGGTTGTTGGCGAACTGCTCGATGATATGCGCCGTCCAACCCGCGACACGGCTCATGGCGAACAGCGGCGGGAACATATCAACGTCGAGGTTAATGGTGTACAGCAGGATGGCGCTGTAATAATCGACATTGGGGTACAGTTTGCGCTCGATAAAGTACGAGTCAGCACGGGCGGTATCGGCCAGTTTCTTGGCAATCTGGAACCATTTTTCGTTGCCGCTGCTCTTGGCAAGGGCTTCGGCACGCTGCTCCAGGATGGCGGCGCGGGGATCGAGGGCTTTATAAATGCGGTGACCGATGCCCATAATGCGACGGTCGCCCTCTTTAATGTTCTTCTTGAACCATGTTTCGACATTTTCCGGTTCGCCAATTTCGAGGAACATGTGCATGGCTTCGGCATTCGCGCCGCCATGCGACGGCCCCTTAAGTGTGCCAATACCGCTGACAATACCACTGTGCATATCCGAGCCGGTAGCGACGGTGACACGGGTAGCAAAGGTGCTGGCATTCATCCCATGTTCAGCCAGCAGCACCAAATAAGTATCAACCGCAGCACTAGCGGTTTGATCGGGGTCTTTGCCGGTCAGCATGTAAATAAAGTTTTGTGCCAGAGTCAGGTCTTTGCGCGGGATAATGGGTTCGTTGCCTTTACGGATGCGATCCCAAGCAGCGCAGATGGTGGTAATCTGCCCTGTCAGGCGGATGGCCTTGCGGCGGTTGGCTTCCTGACTGTTGTCTTCGCTGTCATGGTCGAACATCGCCAATGCAGAAACGGCAGTCCGCAACACAGCCATCGGGTCGGCATTCTTCGGGTAGGATTTTAACTGCGCCAAAAGACCTTCGGGCAGGGTGGCCTCGTAAGCAATAACCTGAACCAAGTTATTGAGTTCGGCGCGATTGGGCAGACGTTCATTCCAAAGTAAAAAAGCAACTTCTTCAAACGAGGCATTTTCGGCGAGGGTTTCGATGCTGTAGCCATCATAAACCAGTTTGCCGTCCTGACCATTCACCAAGCTGGTGCGGCTTTCCGCAACAACTGTACCTTCGAGACCTTTTTTAGTCGGTTCAGACATAATCGATACTCCTTGAGGATGTTGATTCCAATAGACTCAATAAAAACCCGTTGGGCGGGCAGTTGAGGCTCGATCAGTTCCGCCATTGAGGCGGTAAAACTCTTTCGGGCAAGAAAGAAAACGCTATAGTTTGAAAGCAGTATAACAGTTAGGCCCATGACAATCTATCCAAGATTTGATTAATCTGTCATGAATTTTAATAAAACCAAGCAGACCAATTGCTTGCAATCTGATTCAAAGCATGATAGTCTATCCGGCATGAACGAAATTAACCGCGCCCCGAAGAACGCTATCCCCACCACCATGTGCTGCTGTCTGTGTATGTGTGGAAATTTGCGATTCCCAGGACGGGCGATGGTGCGGCGTCAGTAACAGCCGTAAACTCCCTAAGTGCTTGAAAGAGCCGACCGTCCTGGTCGGCTCTTTTTGTTTTTAAGTCATTAGTTGCTAGTCGTTAGTCATTAGCC